>CAZECM010000051.1:0-23203 GCA_964510785.1 uncultured Cellulomonadaceae bacterium
TCGAAGTCCAGCTTGCGCGTGCGGTCCGCCTCCGCGGCCATCTCCTCGTAGCGGGCGAGGCGCGCCTTGGACTTGGTCTGGCGGCCCTTGGCGTTCTGGCGCACCCAGTCGAGCTCGTCCTTGAGACGCTTGGCGAGCTTGGCGTCCTTCTTGCCCTGGACCTTGAGCCGCTCCTGCTTCTTCTCGAGGTACGTCGAGTAGTTGCCCTCGTACGGATAGAGGCGACCGCGGTCGACCTCGCAGATCCACTCCGCGACGTGGTCGAGGAAGTACCGGTCGTGGGTCACGGCGAGGATCGCGCCGGGGTACTTGGACAGGTGCTGCTCGAGCCACAGCACGGACTCGGCGTCGAGGTGGTTGGTGGGCTCGTCGAGGAGCAGCAGGTCGGGCTTCTCGAGCAGCAGGCGGCACAGCGCGACGCGTCGGCGCTCACCACCGGAGAGCGTCGTGACCGGGGAGTCCGGGGGCGGGCAGCGCAGCGCGTCCATGGCCTGCTCGAGCTGGGCGTCGAGGTCCCACGCGTCGGCGGCGTCGATCGCCTCCTGGAGGTGACCCATCTCGGCGAGCAGCGCGTCGACGTCCGCGTCCGGCTCGGCCATGAGGGCGGAGATCTCGTTGTAGCGGTCGAGCTTGCCCTTGATCTCGGCGACACCGAGCTCGACGTTGCCGAGCACCGTCCTCGTCTCGTCGAGGGGCGGCTCCTGCTGCAGGATCCCCACGGAGTAGCCCGGCGCAAGGTTGGCCTCACCGTTCGACGGCGTGTCGAGCCCCGCCATGATCTTCAGGATCGTCGACTTGCCGGCACCGTTGGGGCCGACGACGCCGATCTTGGCCCCCGGCAGGAAGTTCAGCGAGACGTCATCGAGGATGACCTTCTCACCGTGCGCTTTGCGCGCCTTGTACATGGAGTAGATGTATTCAGCCACACCCCCCACCCTATCCGGCCCTGCCCCCTCCCCCGATCGCCGCTTTGTATCGTGAGCCCATGCCGCACTCCCCCGAGATCCGCACCTTCACGGACTCCGACGCCCCCGAGGTCACGGCACTGCTGCACCGGGCGTACGGCGAGCTCGCGGCCCGGGGCCTGAACTTCACGGCCGCGACGCAGGACGAGGCGACCACGAGGCATCGCGCCGCTGGAGGAGTGTCGTGGGTGCTCGTCGCGGAGGGCCGGATCGTCGCGACGATGACGATGTCCCTTCCGCCTTCGACCCAGCTGCGCACGCTGAGCACCGAGGCTGCCGCGCCGGGGCGGGCGTGGCTCAACCAGCTGGCCGTCGACCCGACCGAGCGGGGAACCGGGCTCGCGCGGCGGCTGCGCGACGAGGGGCTCACCTGGGCGCGAGCGGCGGGCGCGAGCGTCGTGGGCGTCGACACGGCCGAGCCCGCCACGAGTCTCGTCGACACCTACCGCCGGTGGGGGTTCGTCCAGCGCGAAGTGATCCAGTGGCCCGGGAAGACGTACCGGAGCGTCGTGATGACCAGCCCGCTCGACGGGCCGTTCGTCAGTCGACCGTGATGCGCAGGTGCGCCGCGAGCGCGGGAGCGAGCCGGTAGAGCTGCTCGCCGGAGATGGTCGCACCGGCCAGGCCCGCGAGGCCGTCGAGCCCGTCGAGGTCCGCGCCACGCAGGTCGCACTCCGTGAGCTGCGTACGCGTGACGTCGAGCCTGGCGATGCGGCAGTCGGTGAACGTCATGCGCCGGGCCGTCGCGTCGGCGAGGTCGAGGTCACCGATGACGACGCCCTCGAAACGCACGTCCCGCAGCCGCGAGCCGCGCAGGTTGACGAAGTCGAGCTTGCCCCCGCGGAACGTGACGTCCGCGAGGTCCGCGTCGTACACCTCGAGCGCCCCGAAACGACACGCGTCGACGACGACGTCCTGCAGCAGCGCCCCGACCAGCGAGAGCGACCCGGCGAGGCAGTCGGTCAACGTCGTGTCGACGAGCTGCGCGTTGCCGAGCCGCGTGCCCTCGAGCGTGCAGCGGACCAGCTCGCTGTCCACGAACCGCACACCGCGGGCATCCACGCCACTCAGGTCGAGCCGTTCGAGCCGGTATCCGTCGACCACGTCGTCCGGTGCCAGCACGCCGTCGAACAGCGGGAGGTCGGTCATGACCCCGACCGTACCCGCCACCACCCCCACTCCCGTTCGCGAGGTAGGCCCCAGCGCGCCAGGTAGGTCTCCTGCGGACCTACCTCACCGCCGCCAGACCTACCTCGCGGGGAGTGCCTCGCGGGGAGAGGTGGGAGTGGAGGGTGAGGTTAGAAGGCCGGTTCCAGCTCGCGGTCGGCCTTCGAGGGCGCACCGGCTCCCTCGTCGCCCGGCAGCTCCTCGGCGTCCGTGACGTCCACGGGCTCGCCGCTCCCGGCCGCCTCGCGGCGCACACGCACGAACGTGGTGCGCCCGCGGGCCAGGTCGTGGCCGATCGCCTGGGCGTGGATGACGAGGTTCTTGCGGTCCGCGCCCTCGCTCGTCTGCCACTCGTCGGTCGAGAGCCGTCCCGTGACGACCACGGGGTGCCCCGTCTCGACCGACTTCCAGATGTTCTCGGCGAGCTCGCCCCAGGCCTTCACCTCGAACCACTCGGTCTTGCCGTCCGTCCACTCGCCGGCCGCGTTCCGGCGGCGAGGGGTCGAGGCGACGCGGAGGGTGGTCCACTCCGTCTTGTCCGCGGTCACCCGCAGCTCCGGCTTCTTGGCCACCCAGCCCGTCACGGTGACGTACACGTCGTTGCTCATGATGCCTCCAGGTTCGAAGACCGGCACCCGCCGGTCGGTGTTCCCCGAGGTTGGAGCAGATCGTCAGCCGGCGTGCGCGGCGGGGTCACGGCCTGTGGAACGGGGGGCGCCGTCCGCCGTCGTCCCCGCTCCCGTACCGGGTTCACGGGCGAGCTCGCGCACCCGCCGGTGCTCCTCGAGCACGGTGCGCGTCGGGGCGACGAGCAGCTCGTCGACGACGGCGCCCAGCGCGCTGTGCCCTTCCCGGAGCACGGCCTCGCCACGCCGCCGGGCAGACCAGCGCCGCACGAACATCGCGGTGGGCGCGAGCACGACGCCGAGCAGCAGCGCGGCCCCACCACCCACCACCGCGGCATCGGCACCGGGCCACACGAGCCCGCGCCCGGCGAGCAGCCCCATGAGCGCCTCGCCCGTCGCGACACCCACCCCGATGAGCGCCACGAGCAGCGCCACCACGGCAGCGACCTTGACGGCCACCGCCGCTCGCGACGGCCTCGCCTGCGTGCCCACACCGTCGAGCGCGCCGTCGAGCGCCCGCGCGAGGTGAGCGACGCCCGGCAGGGCAGCAGCGAGCGACTCCGCCCAGCGCGGTGTCAACCCCGCCTCGAGCTGATCGAGCCACCGCGAGCGCGCGAGCTGCACCGTGTCGTGCCCGACGGCACCGAAGGACGGCACCCGCACGTCGTTGCCCCGCACCACGGCCTCCACGGCCTCGGCGATCTGGGGCACACCCGCCGCCTCGGCCACGGCGTCGACGAACTGCTCGCGCGGGAAAGTCTCCGGCTCGCCGTCGGCCACCTGCGTGAGCACGAGCGCGGCCGCGTCGTGCAGCTCCGCACCCGCACGCTCGGCAGCGACGGAACGGCGGCCGACGGCGGCCCCCAGCCGCGCGCGCAGCGTGTCGACCCCCTCGTCCGTGCGCGCCGAGACGCTCAGCACCGGCACTCCGTGCAGGCCGTCCTCCGCGAGCAGGCGCCCGACGTCGGCCGCGAGCCCGGCCCGCTGGTCGGGCGGCACCGTGTCGACCTGGTTGAGGACCACGAGCATCGCCGCCTCGTGCGCGCGCAGGCGACGCAGGTAGCCGGAGTGGAGGGCGTCGTCGGCGTACTTCTGCGGGTCCACGACCCACACGAGCAGGTCGACCATGGGCAGCAGCCGGTCCACGACCTCGCGGTGGGCGGGGTCGATCGAGTCGTGGTCGGGCAGGTCGAGGAGCACGAGCCCGCGCAGCTCCGCCTCGGCGTCACCGAGCAGGTCACTCTCGCGCTCGATGCGCCGATCGAGGTCCACGCCGAGCCACTCGAGCAGCGGGTCGGCCTGGCCGCCCCACGTGCATGCCGTGACCTTGGACGTGGTGGGCCGGGTGACGCCGACGTCGGCGAACTCGAAGTCCGTCAGGGCGTTGAAGAGGCTCGACTTGCCGGAGCCTGTGCCGCCCACGAGCGCCACGACCGTGTGGTCCACCCCGAGCTCGAGCCGCTCGCGCACGCCCTCGAGCGCCTCGGTGACCCGCTCGACCACGCGCCCGTCGAGCCGCGTACCGCCCACCTCGAGCGCACGGGTGATCTCGCTCGCCCGGTGCGTCAGGCCCGACGTCGCAGAGCCGCCCGAGCTGCCCCCGGCGCGGTGGCTCTGGGGCGCGTTCACGAGGCCGCCTTGAGGACGGCGAGGCGCAGGCGCAGGGTCGCGGCGGCGTCTTCAGCAAGGTGGGGCGTGTCGAGGACGCCGACGACGGCGGCCAGCTCACCCGCCACCACGTCGTCGGTGCGCGTCAGCAGCTGGGCGCGTGTGGCCTCGACCGCGGACCCGGCTCCCGGGCCCACGAGGGAGCGCAGCAGACCGGTGGCCGGTTCGAGCCCCGCGCCCGCGGCGAGCACGAGCCCCTCGAGCCCGCCGTCGCCGAGTGCCGAGACGGCCTTGCGCCAGCGCCGCTGTGCCTTGCGATCGGTGCCACCGCCCGCGCCGAGTGCGGCCGTTGCGGCGGCGACGGCGTGCTTGGCACTCGAGACCCAGTCGGCCGCGGACTCGTCGGCCTGTGTCGCACGTTCGGCTCGACGCAGCTCCGCGGGGTTCGCACCACCGTCGGCTTCTGACTGCCACATCGCGACGACGCCGCGTCCAAGGCCGCCGCGCGCCTCGAGGTGCGTCTCGATCGCCTCCGCGGCGAGCTCGCCCGCGGAGTACAGGGAGACACGGGTCGAGGCGCGCAGGTCCGCGGTGAGGGAACTGAGCGCCTCCGCGCGCGCACGGGCCACCCGCCGCCCGCCCGAGATGCGCCCGCGGCGCGACACCACACCCCACAGCGGCGCACCGGTGGCCGTGAGCTGCGCCCAGCGCGAGTGCGCCGTTCCTGCCGCGACCTCTCCGGCGATCACCCGCCCGCGCGCCGAGGCGGCCGGCGCCTCGAGCACGGGAGCGAGCTCCGAGCGGACCGCGTGGGCGGCGTCGGCCTGTGCCTGCACGGCCTCGGCGAGCTCGTCGACCCACGGTCGCAGGGCCGCGAGCGAGCCGCGCAATGTCCGGGAGATCACCGAGCGCGCACGGTCCGGGCCCGCGAGCATCGTGAGCCACCGGCCGATCGGCGCGACGGCCTTCGGGTCCAACATGCCCTCGTGCGGGCCGACGTCGGCCACCACGAACAACGGGACCGACGCCATCCCCCGCGAACGCAACCTGCCGAGCAGGTCCCCGCGCACGGTCGTGAGCGCCTCGGGTGGGACGCGGTTGAGGACCATGGCGATCGAGGCGCCGCGCGCCATGGCGTCGTCGAGGATGCGCCACGGGAGCGCGTCACCGTAGCGGGCCGCCGTCGTGACGAAGAGCCACAGGTCGGCCGCCTCGAGCAGGCGGTGGGCCGTGTCGCGGTTGGTCTCGAGGACGGAGTCGATGTCCGGCGCGTCGAGGAGTGCGAGTCCCCGTGGCACCGCCTCGTTGGCCACCACCTCGACGGCGTCGAGCACGGGGTGGGCCGCCATGAGGTCGGCGTCGTCCGGGTGGTGGGCGAGCACGGGGCGGCGCGTCGTCGGGCGCAGCACCCCGGCCTGGGTGACCTCGGTGCCGAGCACGGAGTTCACGAGCGTCGACTTGCCCGCTCCCGTGGAACCGGCGACGACGACGATCGCCGGGGCGGACAGGTCCGAGAGCCGGGGCAGGAGGTGGTCGTCGAGCTGGTCGAGCAGCCTGGTGCGCGAGGCCCTCGCCTCCGTCGCACCGTCCACGTCGAGCGGGAACTGCGTCGCCGCGACGTCCCGGCGCAGGTCGCGGATCGCGTCGAGGAGCGTGCGGGAGACCTCGGGTGGGGCGTGCTGGTCGTGACCGGTGGCCCCGGCGGCGCCCGTGTCTGGGCTCGGCCCGGCTGCGGGCACTGAGGTCGCGGCGGTCACAGTGCCATCTTCCCTGGTCGCGACGCCTGCAGCCAAACAACGCGCAGGCGGTGGCGTGACGCGTACCCTGGTTGCCGCTTGCTGGTGCTGCCGGGTGGTGGCGCTGGCTCGCACGTCGGTGCCATGGCCCCCGTAGCTCAATGGATAGAGCAACGGCCTTCTAATCCGTAGGTTGCAGGTTCGAGTCCTGCCGGGGGCACCACTCGTCGGTCCCACGTAGCGGGAGCCTCATCTAGCTCTTGAGGAGATGAGTGATCCCGCTCCGGTAGCTGGTGATCGGGAAGTCGGGGAACCGCGTCGCGAACTTGGTCGAGTCGAAGATGTTGTCCTGACGGTAGCGGGGCAGGAGCTCCTCGGCCTCTCTGACCGACGGGTTGAACATGCCACCGATGCGGAACGCCAGTCGCGGAACGGTGCTGTACCGGATCTTCTCGCCGACGACGTGGGAGGCGATGTCGATCATCTCGTCGTAGGTGAGGCGGTCCGGGTCGCAGGGCAGGTGCCAGGTCTGGCTGTAGGCGTCGGGCGTGTTCCCGATGAGTGCCAAGGCTCGGCTGGCGTCCGGGGTCCAGATGAGGGTGCGCTTCGTGCGGGCATTGAGCGGCACGATCGGTCGCTTCCCGCGCTTGATGCGGTCGAAGATCGCGGAGTTGGTCAGGCTCTGGGTCTTGCCGGGTCCGTAGAACTCCGGCGCCCGGCAGATCACCGCGTCGATCGAGCCCGCATCCATCTCGGCCAGCAGCATCGTCGCGATCTGCGCGCGGACCGTGGCCTTGCGTCCCACCGGCTCGAAGGCGGTGTCCTCGGTCTGAGGTGCCGAGGTCCGCGGATACATGTAGGTGTTGTCGAAGAAGACCAGCCGTGCTCCGTGGCTCTGGCATGCGGCGATCGTGTTCGCCATCATCCTCGGGAACTGACGCTCCCAGAGCCCGGAGTCCATGGGGAGCCCCGCGGTGAAGTAGACGATGTCGCTGCCCTCCACAGCGGCGGCCGTGGCCTCGGCGTTCGTGAGGTCGGCCGAGAAGAGCCGGTCGGTCTCGTGGACCTTGCGGGGGTTCCGGCTCACCAGACGGATGTCGTGGGTGAAGCTCTGGTGCAATTCGCGGGTGAGCTCCTCGGCGATCTGGCCGCCTGCTCCGAGCACTGTCTGCATGGTCCTGTCCTTCGCGTGACGCGTCGGTGGTCAGAGGAGGGCAGCGACCTTGGTCGCGGTCTCCTTGGCCGAGCCGGGGTTCTGTCCGGTGACGAGGTTGCCGTCGACGACGGCGTTGGAGACGAAGGGCAGCAGCGCCTTCGAGTAGTGCGCGCCGCGCTCCTGGATGCGTTGCTCGACGTTGTAGGGGACGAGCTTGCTGACGCGGGCGAGGATCTCCTCGCGCCAGGAGAACCCGGTGAGATTGCGGCCGGAGACGAGGTAGGAGCCGTCGGAGAGGGTGGTGTCGAGCAGGCCGCAGTAGCCGTGGCAGACCGCGCCGACGACGCCCCCGCGTTCGAAGATCTCGCGGGTGACTCGCTGCAGACCGGTGCTGCCGGGGAAGTCGAACATGACGGCGTGTCCGCCGGTGAAGTAGATCGCGTCATAGCCGGCGGAGTCGACCTCCTCAGCGTTGAGGGTGTTCTCCAGCAGCGCCATCCTCGCGGGGTCCTCATGCCACGACCGGGCGGACTTGTCCAAGTTGGGGAACTTCAACGACCGGGGCTCCAGGGGCGACGTCCCGCCCGTGGGGCTCACGATCGTCTGCTCGAAGCCGCGCCCCTCGAAGATGTCGTAGGCATGGGTCAGCTCCGAGAGCCACAGCCCGGTCGGATGCGATGAGTCCACTTCGTAGTGGCTGACATTGGTGACGACGATCAAGATGCGTTTGCTCATGGGTTCCATCGACTCTCGTTCACGCGGCAGGAGGGAAGACGGCGGCGACAGTCGAGCGCACTCGCTCGTCGATGGCCGCCTGGTCGGTGTTGGCGAGCTTGCCGTCGAGGTGCAGGAAGGCCAGCCCGTGGGCGAGCGACCAGCCCGCCGTCGCCAAGGCGACAGGATCGGACTGCGGGAAGACCTCGGCCATGACGGCGGCGAGATCCTCGTGCAGCGCGCCGGCCGCGCGCACGCGCTCATCGTCCTGGTCGTCGCAGGGACGACCGAACATCAGCCTGAAGAGCGCCGGCCGCCGCAGGGCAAAGTTCACGTAGTCGACCACGAGCTCACCGACCTCGCCAGCGGACGACGGGGGTGGCCGCCCATCGGTCAGTTCCATCATCAGAGCGCGCAGCCCCTGGACAGCCAGCGCCGACTCCAGCGCGTCGCGGTCCGCGAAGTGCCGGTACGGGGCGGCCGTGGTCACACCCGCCCGACGCGCAAGCGCTCGCAGGGAGAACTCCTCGCCGGCCTCGAGCATCTCCAGCGCGGCTGCGACCAGTGCCGCGCGCAGGTCACCGTGGTGATAGCCCGCTTTGGTCAAGGTCGTAGTCAACGACATTCCCTCCCATGGAGTAAGCGATGCTTACATTAGCAGGAAGGCACAGCAAGAGCACCGCCCGCCGCGTCACAGGTCATGTGTCGGCGCGAAGACGCCCGCGCCTCACGATCGCGCTAGAGGCCCCCGGCCACGCGCAGGACAGCACCCGTCGTGTAGGCGGCGTCGTTCGAGAGCAGCCATGCGACCGCTCCAGCGACATCTTCGGGCTGGCCGGCCCTGCCAAGAGGAACACCTGCAGCGACCTGGGCGGGACGGTCCGGGTCGCGGTGGAACTCGGTCCAGATGGTCCCCGGCTCCACGCAGTTCACCCGAATACCCGAAGAGGCGAGCTCCTTGGCCAGGCCGACGGCGAGCGCTGCGACCCCGGCCTTCGCCGCTGCGTAGTGAACGTAGGTTCCCGGACTACCCAAGGTGGAAGCTGCCGAGCCGATGAGGACCAGCGCCCCCCGCGTCGACTCGAGCCAAGGAACCGCGGCTCGACACGTGAGGACGGGACCGAGCAGGTTGACCTCGATGTCACGGCGCAGATCTGAGGGCTGAAGGGACGCCAGGGGCCCGACGGCGCTGGCTGCCCCGGCATTGGCAACGACTCCCCCGAGCGGCCCCATCTCGGACGCAGCGGCCATGAAGTCGTCGAGCAACTGCGCGTCTGTGACATCGACGCGAAAAGGGCGGGCGTTGCCCCCGGCGTCGTGGACCTCCCGGCACACCCGGTCGGCGGCGGCCTGGTCCGACCGGTAGCCGAGTGCGACGTCATAGCCGTCGTGTGCCAGGCGGCGCACCACCGCGGCCCCGATACCGCGAGAGCCTCCGCTGACCGCGATCACGCTCCGCTGCGTAGCCATTCGTCGAGTCTCCCAGACCCCAGAGCTGGGTGAGGTCCGTCGATCCTGGGCGCTGCGGCGTGCCTGCCTGGCACCTTCAGCGTCGTGTCAGGTCGATCGGTCATGGCACGTATGGGCCCGCGCCGGGCCGCCTCACCCGCGTCAGCCGATCTGTTCGGCGAGGGCGACGATGATGCCCGCGGGGCCGCGGAGGTAGCAGAGCCGGTACGTGGCCTCGTACTGCGTCACTTCGCCGAGGAGCTCGGCGCCATGAGGACCCAGCCGCGCGATCGTGTCGTCGATGTCGTCGACGGCGAACATGACGCGGTGCAAGCCCAGGGTGTTGGGCGGAGTGTTCTCGGGCTCGGTGCGAGCGGGCGCGGGATGGCGGTACTTGGTCAGCTCCCGCCTTGAGTGGCCGTCCGGCGTCCGCACCATCGCGATGTCGCTGCGTACCCCGTCGAGCCCGGTCACGTTGGTCAACGGCTGCCGCGCCCACCGCTCTTCACGCCTGACCCGCGGCAACGCTCGCGTGGCCTTCGCGCAGTCCCTGCGCTCCGGTGGCGGACAGCAGCTGCAACTTGCCGTGGCTCTCGCTGCCGGGAATCGCCGTGTAGACGAGAAGCGAGTGCGACTGGTTGGGGTCGAGCAGCGTCTGGCAGGTCAGCTCCAGCGCGCCGAGCTCAGGATGGACGAAGTGCTTCACCTCGTGCGGGCGGACGCCGACCTCGTGGTCGTTCCACACCTCCCGGAACTCCTCGCTCTGAGCGACGAGCAGCTCGGCGAGGTGCGCGGCCCGTGAGCCGGGACCCCGCAGCGTGGCCACATGGCGCAGACCGGAGGCGAACATGCGGGTCAGGAACGGGTGGTCGTCGGGCGCATAGAGCCGTCGTGTGGCGGGGTCGGTGAACCATCGGTAGCCGATGCTGCGGGCCGGCCCGCTGTAGGTCGTCAGGTCGCCGGTGAGCGCGACGCCGAGCGCGGTCTGTCGCAGCGTCTCGCCGAGCTCGGTGACGATCTCCGCCGGGGTGTCGTGCAGTCGGTCGAAGATGCGCAGCAACCCGGGTCCGATGTGCTCGCTGACCGCGCCTCGCGGAGGCGGGTTGTGCCCCGCGAGCCGGAACAGGTGGTCGCGCTCGTCGAGGGACAGGTGGAGTCCTTGCGCGATCGAGGCGATCATCTGCTCGGACGGCTGTGGGCCACGCTCCCGCTCGAGCCGCGAGTAGTAGTCGGTCGACATGTGGCAGAGCGAGGCCACCTCCTCCCGCCGGAGCCCGCTCGTCCTGCGGCGTTGTCCGCGTGGCAGGCCGACGTCCTCGGGCTGGAGCGACTCCCGGCGACGGCGGAGGAACTCCGCGAGCCCGGTCCGGTCGATCACCATGCATACCTCCTTCGACGTCGTCCCAGTTCTACCGGACGCATGTCCGGGCATCCACGGCCTGCCGGTCCCCCTCTCGCGACGCCGGCCAGACCCAGGGACTCCCGATCCGTGGATAGACCGGCCCTTCATCAGTCCGCTGTACTGCACGACCGTGGGGGCAACCACACGACCTCCAGGAGTGAGCACATGCCTCGCAAGACCATCGACATCATCGTCCCCGACCTCTCCGGCCAACGCGCCGTCGTCACCGGAGCGAGCGACGGCATCGGGCTCGGGATCGCCACGAGGCTCGCCGCCGCCGGGGCCGAGGTGCTGCTGCCCGTCCGGAACTCCCGCAAGGGCGAGGCAGCCGTCGCCAAGATCAGGCACGCGGCACCGCACGCGGACGTGTCGCTCCACGAGCTCGACCTGTCCTCGCTCGACTCGGTCGTCGCCCTCGGCGAGAGGCTGCGGGAGGACGGCCGCCCGATCCACCTCCTCATCAACAACGCGGGTGTCATGACGCCCCCCGACCGGCAGACCACCGCCGACGGGATCGAGCTCCAGCTCGGCACCAACCACCTCGGCCACGTCGCCCTCGTGGCTAGCCTGCTGCCGCTGCTACGCGCCGGCCATGCGCACGTGACCTCGCAGGTCAGCGTCGCGGCGAACAGCGGCGCCATCAACTGGGACGACCTGAACTGGGAACGCTCGTACGACGGCATGGGCGCCTACCGCCAGTCGAAGATCGCGCTCGGGCTCTTCGGCCTCGAGCTCGACCGCCGCAGCGAGGCAGGTGGCTGGGGCATCACGAGCAACCTCTCCCACCCCGGGATCGCTCCGACGAGCCTGCTCGCCGCCCGCCCCGAGCTCGGCCGCGACGGTGACACCGGTGGACGAAGGCTCATCGGCGCCCTGTCGAGGCAAGGAATCCTCGTCGGCACCGTCGAGAGCGCGGGACTTCCCGCCCTGTATGCCGCGACCTCTCCCGACGCCAGGCGTGGCGGGTTCTACGGGCCACGCGGCCCGGGGCACATGGGCGGTGCTCCCGGGGAGCAGAAGCTCTACTCCCGCCTCCGCAGCGCCGAGGATGCCCGACGCCTCTGGCAGGTGTCCGAAGAACTGACGAAGGTGCCGTTCGCTGCGTGACGTGCGCAGGCGGTCCTGCCCGCCTTGATGTCACACCCTGTCCGTAGCGTTGGCGACATGCAGCCCTTCGAGATCCAGGTGCCCGACGACGTCCTCGACGACCTGCGCCGGCGCCTCGACGCAGCGATCCTCCCCGAGCAGTCGCCGGGAACGGACTGGTCGCGCGGCATCCCCACGAACGCGCTCCGTAGCCTCCTCGACCGCTGGCGCGGCGGCTACGACTGGCGCGCGGTCGAGGCGCGCCTCAACGGCTACCCGCAGTTCACGGCCGAGATCCAGGGCACGGACATCCACTTCGTGCACGTGCGGGGCGAGCATCCGGAACGCCCACCGGTGATCCTCACGCACGGCTGGCCGTACTCGTTCGCCTCGATGCTGCCGCTCGTGGACGCGCTCGCCGGGGAGCTCGACGTCGTCGTCCCCTCCCTGCCGGGCTACGGGTACTCCGCGCCGCTCCCCGAACCGTTCTCCTCGCGCGCCGTCGCGCAGCACTGGCACTCACTCATGACGGACGTGCTCGGGTACGGGCGATACCTCGTCTACGGGGAGGACGTCGGCGCACCGGTCAGCGACTGGCTCGCCGGCGCCTACCCGCACGCGGTGGCCGGGGTCGTCGCGACCCACGCGTCCTTCTCCGCCCGCGGGCGCCCGGGCGTCGAGCTGACAGAGGAGGAGCGGAACTTCCTCGACTCCGTGAACGTGTGGCAGGAGTCCGGCTATGCGCATCAGCAGGCGAGCCGACCGGACACCCTCGCCGCTGCACTGGCCGACTCACCAAGCGGGCTGCTCGCGTGGATCGCGGAGAAGATCGCTGCCTGGAGCGACGGCGAACGGCTCGAGAGCTTCGACGCCGACGACGTCCTGACGAACGTGATGCTCTACTGGGTGACACGTTCGATCGGGACGAGCTTTCGCCCCTACAACGAGCTGGCGGACGACGACGACCAGCACCCGCTCATCACGGTCCCGGCGTCCGTCCTGATCCAGACGCACGAGCGCACCTACCCGCGCTCGCTGGCCGAGAAGACCTACCTCGACATCCGCACCTTCGACCGTCTCGAGCGCGGGGGCCACTTCGCCGCGTGGGAAGCGCCCGACGACGTGGCCCGAGCGATCCTGGACCTCGAGCGCCAGGTGCGGAGCTGACGGCGGCGCGGGCCGCACCGCGGCGCTGAAGGTGCGCCAGGTCAGGCCACGTCAGGGGCGCCCGCGCCGGGCGGGCCGGCGAGGTCGAGGTGCCCGACGGCGTCCGCGGTGGCCGGGATCGCTTCGGCAGCCCACGCGGCGAGCAGGGTGAGGCCGTCGTGGGAGGGCGAGCCTGGCGCCGCGGTGTAGACGTTGAGCTGCAGACCGGGATCACCGGGCAGCACGAGAGCCTCGAAGTCGAGCTCGAGTGCACCCACGGCCGGATGATGGAACGTCTTGGTCCCCGACCGGTGGTAGCGCACGTCGTGGTTGGCCCACAGGCGCCGGAACTCCTCGCTGCGCGTGGACAGCTCCCCGATCAGGTTCACCAGTGCTGTGTCGTACGGGTTGCGGCCCGCCTCGGCGCGCAGGAGCGCGACACCATCACGGCCGATCCGTGCGAACTGGTCACCCCAGAACTTCTCCGCGGCTTCGGGGTCGAGGAACTGGAACCGCGCGGTGTTGACCACGGGATAGCCCGACCGGGCCGCGAAGTCGTACAGCGGCGCGTAGAGCGCGCGCCCCAGCGTGTTCGCACCGAGCACGTCGAGCCGCCCGTTGCGCACGAACGCGGGCGCCGACTCCATCGAATCGAGCACTCGTTGCACCACCGGGCGCAGTACCGGGTTGGAGCCACGGCGCGCACGCGACCTGGCGGCACCGCCCGCGTTCGCGGCGCGCGCGAGGTCGAAGAGGTGACCACGCTCCGCCTCGTCGAGCTGCAGCGCCTCCGCGAGCGCGTGCAGCACTTCCTCGGACACTCCGCGCAGGTTGCCCCGCTCGAGCCGGACGTAGTAGTCGACGCTCACCCCGGCGAGCATCGCCACCTCCTCGCGGCGCAGTCCCGGCACGCGCCGGTTCCCGCCGTAGGCCGGCAGCCCGGCCTTGTCCGGGGTGAGTCGAGCACGCCGTGTGGCGAGGAACTCACGAGCCTCAGCTCTCATGTTCATGACCCCACGCTACGACCAGCGCGCCGACGGAGGGAGGCACTGCCACAACCCCTCCGGCGGGCGAACGGGGCACTGGCCAACGGGGTACCAGCAGTGCCTGCCACATCGCGGCGAACGTTCCTAGCGTTGATGCCATGACGACAGACTCCATCCCGACGCTGACCCTCAACAACGGCGTGCAGCTGCCCGCCCTCGGCTTCGGTGTGTTCCAGACGCCCGCCGAGGAGACGGTCACCTCGGTCACGTCCGCGCTGCAGTCCGGGTACCGCCACATCGACACCGCCGCCGCGTACGGCAACGAGCGTCAGGTGGGCGAAGCGATCACACGCTCCGGTGTGGACCGCGCGGAGGTGTTCGTCGAGACGAAGGTGTGGATCAGCGACTACGGGTACGACGCGACGCTGCACGCGTTCGACAAGGGCGCCGCCAAGCTCGGCGTCGAGCAGCTCGACCTGCTGATCCTCCACCAGCCGCTGCCCTCCCGCTTCGACCTGACGATCGAGGCGTACCGGGCGCTCGAGAAGCTCCTGGCGGACGGCAAGGTCCGCGCGATCGGGGTGAGCAACTTCATGCCCGAGCACCTCGAGCCGCTCCTGGCGCAGACCGACGTGGTCCCTGCGGTCAACCAGATCGAGCTGCACCCCTACTTCCAGCAGAAGGAGCTGCAGGCCCTGCACGCGAGCCACGGCATCCTGACGCAGGCGTGGTCGCCCATCGGCGGGATCACGTTCTACCGCGGGGACGACGGCGAACAGCGCAGCACGCTGCAGGACCCGGTGATCAACGAGATCGGCGGGGCCTACGGCAAGTCACCCGCCCAGGTCATGCTGCGCTGGCACCTGCAGGCGGGCCGCTCGGCGATCCCCAAGTCCGTCACGCCGGCGCGGATCGCCGAGAACTTCGACGTCGCCGGTTTCGAGCTGACCGCTGCCGAGATCGCACGGATCGACGCCCTGGACACCGGCTCGCGAGGCGGTCCCGAGCCCGCAGACATCACGCTCGAGAACTTCGGCATGCCGATCCCCGAGGCCTGAGTCTCGGCGCCGACACCCAGCACGCCAACAGACGCCAGACCTTGCGGGCGCCACTGATCCCACGCCCGAGCTTGCGGTCCCAGAACACCCGCTCGATCTCGACGACCAGCTCCGCGTCCCGCAACGCTCGCGCCGAAGCGGGTCGCTTCTTGAACGCGTAGTAGCCCGACGGGGCGATCGGCACGCCGTGCTCAGTGAGCACCCGGCAGATCGGCTCGACCCCGAACCGGTCACGAAACTCGTCGATGAACTGAACTACCACGGCAGTCGCGGGTCGAGCTCCCGCGCGAAGAACGAGGACGCCGCCAACAAGATCTCGTTCGCCCGCTTGAGCTCACGCACCTCAGCCTCCAGCGCCTTGATGCGCGCCGCTTCGCTCGTCGTGATCCCAGGCCGCTGGCCAGCGTCGATGGCCGCCTGACGACACCAGCCCCGCAGCGTGTCGGGCTTCACCCCCACACGCTGCCCGATCCGGACCACCGCCGCAGTCAACGACAGCCCAGGATCCTCCCGCCTTGCCTCCTGCACGAGCCGCATCGCCCGCTCCCGCAACTCCTGCGGATACTTCCTCGGTGCTGCCATGATCATCATCCTCTCGGGGAATCAGACCCTCCACGAAACCCGGGGCGATTCAAACACCCAGCACACCAGCACCAGCACCAGCACCCACTTCGTACGAACGACCCCACGAAGGGATCGCTTCGCCATGCGCGCCACCTACATGTTCGGCGCCGGCGACGTCCGCCTGATCGACGTCCCTGCACCCACCCTGCAAGCCCCGACCGACGCGATCGTGCGTGTCACGCTCGCCTGCGTCTGCGGGTCCGACCTGCACCCGTACCACTCGATGCCCGCGAGCGAGGGCGGCGTCCCGATAGGCCACGAGTTCATCGGGATCATCGAGGAGCTCGGCTCCGAGGTCACCGGCCTGTCCGTCGGGGACCTCGTGATCTCGCCGTTCGCCTTCTCCGACAACACGTGCAGCTTCTGCCGCGACGGGTTCCGCACCGCCTGCAAGCACGGCGGCTGGTACGGCAACCACGAGGTCGGTGGCGCGCAGGTCGAGGCGGTGGGCCTCATGCCCGCCTACGAGCAGGCGTACGGCGTCGTGCGTCCCGGCGGGATCATCTCCCGCGTCGGGGTGCCCCAGTACGAGGAGGCCCCGATCGGGTTCGGATCGTTGTTCGGCAAGAACGCCCTGCTCGCCGGCGGTCCCGCTCCAGTGCGCGCCTACCTGGAGGACGCGATCACGCAGGTGCTCGACGGCGAGATCACTCCGGGCCAGGTCTTCGACGCGGAGCTGCCGCTCGACGACATCGCCGAGGCCTACCGGCTCATGGACAGTCGCGAGGCCCTCAAGGTCATCGTCCGCCCGTGAACCGGGCATCAGCACTCGAAGGCGTCAAGGAAAGCAGGTCACCCATGCAGTACCGTCCGCTCGGCCGTACCGGTGTCCAGGTCAGCCCGCTGTGTCTCGGGGCGATGATGTTCGGCCCGTGGGGCAACGAGGACAAGGCCGACTCGATCCGCACCATCCACGCCGCCCTGGACGCAGGCATCAACTTCGTCGACACCGCCGACGTCTACTCCGGCGGCGTCTCCGAGGAGATCGTCGGTGAAGCCCTACGGGGCCGCCGCGACGACGTCGTCCTGGCGACGAAGTTCTTCATGCCGATGGACACCTCCCCGCACCACCGCGGTGGCTCGCGGCGCTGGATCATGGAGGCGGTGGAGCACTCGCTGCGGCGGCTCCGGACGGATCACATCGACCTGTACCAGGTGCACCGCCCCAGCGCCGACACCGACGTGGAGGAGACACTGGGTGCGCTCACGGACCTCGTGCGGCAGGGAAAGGTGCGCTACCTCGGTTCCTCGTCGTACTCCGGATCGCAGATCGTCGAGGCCCAGTGGGCCGCCAAGGAGAACCACCTGGCCCGATTCGTCACCGAGCAGCCGCCGTACTCGATCCTGGTTCGTGGCATCGAGGAGGACGTCCTTCCGGCCACGCAACGGCACGGCATGGGCGCCCTCACCTACAGCCCCCTCGCGGGTGGCTGGCTGTCCGGTCGCTGGCGCAAGGACGCCGCCCCGACTCCGACGTCGGCGGCGCGCCCCGGCGCACGGTTCGACATGTCGACCCCCGCGAACCAGCGGAAGCTCGACATCGTCGAAGGGCTCGCGCAGCTCGCGGAGCAGGCGGGGATCACCCTCATCGAAATGGCGATCGCCTTCGTCATCAACCATCCCGGGGTCACCTCCGCGATCGTCGGTCCCCGCACGATGGCCCAGCTGCAGTCCTACCTGCCGGCCGTGGACGTCAACCTCTCGGCAGACGTGCTCGACCGGATCGACGAGCTGGTTGCCCCGGGGGTGACGATCAACCCGGACGACAACAGCTACGGGGCGAACGAGCTCGCTCCGGGTGCACGGCGCCGCTGAGCACACTGAGACGCTGGGCCCAGAGAACACCCCGAAGAGAACGACATGACCAAGTGGACCGCTGAAGAGCTGCACGTTCTGGACCGAGCCGCCGAGATCCACGTCGCAGGGCAGCGCGACGACGGGTACCGGGGAGCCATCCGCCACCAGAAGGGCGCGATCAGCTGGGACCACGGCGTCCGCGACGTCGCCTATGTCCCCGACGCCACCCAGGGCG
The DNA here is from genome assembly GCA_964510785.1 of uncultured Cellulomonadaceae bacterium. Lineage (GTDB taxonomy): Bacteria > Actinomycetota > Actinomycetes > Actinomycetales > Cellulomonadaceae > JAAYZM01. Next base: position 17,756 of record CAZECM010000051.1, read on the forward strand.
CCGCGATCGACGCCGCCTACGCGAGGAAGTACGGCACCGGCTCAGCGACGCAGGCGATCACTGCCCCTCGCGCGACGACGACGACGCTGCGCGTCGAGCCGCGGTAGGACGTCCCGCGCCCACGACCTGGAGCTCGTCGCCGGGCCGTGGGCGCAGGTCAGCCGAAATGCTCCAAGTGCACGCCGTCGAGCCCGACCGCTACGGAACGACTTCTGCCACGGCCGTCACGGTGTGGAGGATTGCACGCCGGGCAGGTCACCAAACCTGGCGCGGGCGTCTGCAGACAGGACGGTGCGCGCGTCCTCTGCTGCGTGCGCGGCAATGATCAAGTCGTGCGCACCTCGCGGAACCCCGGTTCGGCGAACGTGCGCGATCAGGCGCGCATGCTCAGCGGCAGTCCGCTCGGTGTAGTCCAGAACCGTCACAGTGTCGGTGATGGCCGCCAGCACGCGCGCACGATCGGCCGCACGTTGCGGGGTATCGGCCAGCTCGATCCCGGTGCGGAACTCCGCGACGGTCACGGCCGCAATCGCCAGGTCGTCTTCGTCGAGAGTCGCGACGTCGAAGGCTCTCCGTTCGTACGCGACGAGCGTGGCCGTGTCGAGGATCAGTCGACGCGCCACGGATCACCCTCGTCAGCGGTCAGCAAGGACGTCGCCGCAGCGACGTCCCGCTCGAAGTCGTCATCCAGGCCGGGCAAGGCTGCGAGTGCCTCTCGCAGGCTGCGGCCCGTCGTTTCCGCGACAGGCCGCAGCTCTGCGATGACGTGGCCGGCGCGGGTGATGCGCAGGGTCTCGCCGCGCTCGACAGAGTCAAGCAGGTCGGAGAACCCGCGTGAGGCGTGGGTCGCTGTGACAGTCCGCATGCCACCATTGTAAGTCAGATAATCAGATTTCGCCAGAGCTCGTCCTGCACCCGCGTCAGCCGATCTCTTCGGCTAGGGCGACGATGATGCCCGCGGGTGCTGCGCGACGACACGCACCCCGGTCTCAGGGCCGCGAACGAGGGTGAGGACGACCAGGACCGCCATGACGGCGACGCCAACCCACATGGCTTGCTGCCATCCGGTGACGAACGCCTCCCGAGCGGCCGTCATGAGCTGCTCGGTCTGAGGACCGGCGTGCTCGCTGACGGCAGCGGCGTTGGCGATGCCTTCCCGTGCGGGTCCGGCGATCGCATCGGGCACACCCACCAGGTGCGGGGCGATCGCGCTCTGGTAACCGGCGGTCAGCAGCCCTCCGAGGAGAGCGACGCCCAGGGCCGCCCCCAGCTCGCGGGTGAGGTCGTTGACCGCGGAAGCGACGCCCTGCTGCTCACGTGGCAGGGACGAGGTGATCGCCTCGGTGGAAGGTGTCATGGCCAGCCCCGTGCCGAGCCCCATAGCCATCAGTCCGGGCAGGACAGGCAGGTAGCCGCCGTCGGCGGAGACGAGTCCAGCGAGGAGCGCGAGTCCGAGGCCGGCGACGAGCAGGCCGGCGGACATCGTGACGCGGGCGCCGAGGCGAGCGGCGACTCTGGGCGCGAGTCCGGAGGCGACCATCATCAGCAAGGCCATCGGCATCATCGCGAGCGTCGAGACCAGGCCGCTCCAGCCGAGGACGACCTGAAAGAACGGGTACAGCACGAGGGACACCCCGGCCTGGACTCCGAAGAGTACGAGCAACAGGGTCGATCCGCTGGACAGCCCACGGGTCCGAAAGTACCGCACGTCCAGCAACGGCGCCGCGACGCGCAGCTCCCATACGACGAACATGACCGTCGCGATGACGGCTGCGCCGAGAGTTCCCAGGATCTCCGGGGCACTCCAACCGGTGGCGGGTGCCTCATGGAGGGCGTAGGTGAAGCCAACCGCAGCGATGATCGAGGTGATCGCCCCGACGCCGTCGAAATGCCCGGCCGCGCGTTCACGAGAGTTCGGGACCGCACCGACGGCGATCACGCCTGCGACGAGGCTCAGAACGATCGGGAGGGCGAACAGCCACCGCCACGTCGCGACATCCACGAGCAGCGCGGACAGGAACATGCCGAGCACACCCCCGCCGCCCGCCACAGCTGTCCACATGCCGATCGCCTTGGAACGCTCCTCGCCGGGGAAGGACGCTGTGATCACCGACAGGGTGACCGGCATGATCATCGCCGCACCCACACCGCTCAGAAGCCGGGCAGCGAGCATGACCTCGACGGTCAGCGCGAGCGCCCCGGCGATGTTCGCGATGACGAACACGCCCAGCCCGAGCAGGAGGACGGGCTTGCGACCCCGCCGGTCACCGGCAGCCCCCAAGGGCAGCAGCAGGGCGGCGAGGGTGAGCGTGTAGGTGTTGATGATCCACAGCACCTGGCCCTGAGAGACGGCGAAGGTGACCGCGAGCTGCGGCTGGGCGACGTTGAGGCCGGTGACGGAGGCGACCACGGCCATGAGCGCGATGCAGACGGCGAGGAGGATCGCACGGCGTCGGCGTGGATCTTCGATGACCGGAGCGCCGTCGGTCGCTACGGTGAGGGCGGGGATCGTCACAGAGTTCCTCTCGGTCGGTGGGGGTCAGCCGTTGCGACGGGCGCGCACGACGACGTCATGCAGTGCCATGTCGGCTCCGCCCGGCCCAGTGACTGTGCGTGTTCTCTGCCGGGCGGTCTCGATATCCCACGCCGGCGTGTCGAAGAGGGCCACGATGTCGGCCAGCGTCGCGGTCGCCTCACGGGGGTGGTCGTGCCTCGGGCGTGCAGGCGCATCCGGTTCGTGAAGATGTCCGACCACCAGCAACCTCCCACCGGGGACGACCCAGCCGCCGAGCCGCGAGTAGAACTCGAGCTGCGGAATCGACGGGTGTGCGTAGCTGGTCGTCACCAGGTCCCATCGTTGCTCGGGCTTCCACGTGGTCAGGTCTCTGCGGACCCAGGTGACGCGCTCTGCGACCTGTTCCCGCGCCCCACGGGAGGCCGCCGCGGCGAGCGCGGCGCTGGAGATATCGACTCCGGTCACCAGCCAGCCGTGCTGGGCCAGCCAGATCGCTTCCACCCCGGTGCCGCACCCTGCGTCCAGCGCGGTCACCGGCGTCAGATCGCGTGTCTCCTCGACGAGATAGGGGTTTGCCGGAAGCCCGCCCCCCGGCGTCGGGCCGTGCTCTGGGGTCCAGTGCTGCTCCCAGTACTCACGGTCGAAGGTGTGCTGGTTCATGCCTCTCCTCGTCGTGGTCGTCGCTCTCGCCTCGTCAGTGGCATCAGCCTCGACCGAGGAAACCCGATGAGCAAATATTCTTGCCAAATGGCAAACTGAAGGGATGGATGACACGATCGCCCGCACTCTCGACACCGTCGGGCAACGCCTGAAGAACCTGCGCCTACGCCGCGACACGACACTCACCGAGCTGGCCGGCGAGACCGGGATTTCTGCCAGCACCCTTTCCCGCCTCGAAGCAGGACACCGTCGTCCCACCCTCGAACAGCTCCTGCCGCTAGCCCGCTACTACGGCGTCACCCTCGACTCCCTCGTCGGCGCCCCACGCACGGCAGACCCCCGCGTCGACCTGCGACCCGTCGCCTGCAGCGACGGGTCGGTCATCATCCCCCTCACCCGCCGGCCAGGTGGCGTCCAGGCCTACAAGTTCGTCCTACCGGCTGGCCATGACAGCGCCGAGCCTGAGCTCCACTCGCACGAGGGCTTTGACTGGGCGTACGTCCTCAACGGCACCCTCCGCTTGGTCCTCGGCGACCACGACCTCCTCCTCCACGCCGGAGAGGCGGCAGAGTTCGACACCCGTACCCCGCACTGGTTCGGCGCCACGAGCGCCGGCCCCGTGGAGTTCCTCAGCCTCATCGGCAGACAGGGCGAACGCGCACACGTCCGCGCAACGACATAGCGAAGCGGGGCAAGCGGGAACGCTCGCGTCACCTACTCATGCACGGGTACCCTCGATCCCCGCAGTATCGCCCCCGGTTCCACGGGCCGCGTGAGCGCGACGCAACGTCAAGAATGGTCTGGCTGCGCGAACACCTGGGAACCAGGGTGCGGTGCGGACGCGAAGATGTTCAGCCCGAGGGCCCGCGAGAGGTAGGCGGTCGCGACCTGCCCTCGCACGCTGTTGCCCGCGGCGTCGAGGGGCGACGCGAAGCTCCCGATGCCCACCTTGCCGGGCGCCACGGTGACGATCAACCCGGACGACAACAGCTACGGGGCGAGCGAGCTCGCACCGAGCGCCCGGCGCCACTGACCGGGCTCGTCATCGGTCAGCAGCACCTTCTGGCGGACGGCGGCGTATGGCTCGAGCGCGGCTCGGACGAGTGCGCGACCCACGCCTGCCCGCTGGGCTTCAGGGTGCACCAGCACGTCGTGCAGGTAGCAGATCGTGGCACCGTCCATGTCGGGCACAGGAACTGGCTCGATGACTGTCCCTGCGCTCTACATGCCACTTACCGTAGGCGAGCAGGCCCGGCGCCCTCGATCTCCGTGACCCGCGCAGCCAACAGGTCGCGGAGGACGTCCTCCGGCACTGGCTGTGCCGCCGAGAAGCGCACCGTGCCCTTGGCGGTCGAGAAGCCCACGAGCCGTTCGCGCACCGTGTCCATCGCCCCGGCCGAGAACGGGTAGAGGCCCAGGTGCGTGCTCGTGACGGCAACGGCGACGAGCGGCTTTCCCCGAAGCAAGAGCGCCGGCATCCCGTAGCCGAGCCCCTCCTCAGCATCCGGCGCGAGCGAACGCGCCACGTCGTAGACCCGCTGCATCGCGCTGCGATCAGGTTCGGGAGTTGCGGCCAGCTGCTCGGTGACAGTACCCATCCCCGCAGTGTCGCACCCTGGCTCCACGGACCACGCGAACGCGCCGCATCGTCAGGAATGGTCTGACTGCGCGCGCACCTACCCGCCAGGGTGCGGTGCGGACGCGAAGATGTTCAGCCCGAGGGCCCGCGAGAGGTAGGCGGTCGCGACCTGCCCTCGCACGCTGTTGCCCGCGGCGTCGAGGAGGGGCGCAAAGCTCCCGATGCCCACCTTGCCGGGCGCCACGGTGACGATGCCGCCGGCGACCCCGGACTTGCCGGGCAGCCCGATCTCGAAGAGCCACTCCCCCGACTGCTCGTAGAGCCCCGAGGCGGCGAGCACGGCGAGCGTGTCCCGCGCGACCTCGGCCGAGACCACGCGCACCCCCGTGAGCGGGTTGACGCCGCCGTCGGCGAGCGTGGCACCCATGACGGCGAGGTCGCGCGCATCGACGCGCAGCGCGCACTGGCGGGTGTAGACGTCCACGGCGGCACCGGGGTCGCCCTCGAGGCGGCCGTAGCTCTCGAGGAGCTGGGCGATCGCACGGTTGCGGTGGTTGGTCGCCGACTCGGAGCGGTAGACGTCGTCGTCGACCTCGAGCTCGCGTCCCGCGAAACGCGAGAGGCCCTCCTGGACCACGCGCCACCGCTCCTCGGCGCTCGCGCCGGGCAGGAGCGCCGTGGTCGCGATGGCCCC
>CAZECM010000052.1:0-9910 GCA_964510785.1 uncultured Cellulomonadaceae bacterium
CACGCGCCGACGGCCTCGAAGGCGTCGATGATCGTCACGTCCTTCTCGGTGCCGTCGGAGAGCTTGACGAAGCCCGGCATGATCGAGCCTGCGTAGAGGAACACGCTCGCGAGGTCGAGGCGGGCGGAGGCCATGAGCATGCCCGGCAGCGACTTGTCGCAGCCCGCGAGCAGCACGGAACCGTCGAGGCGCTCGGCCTGCATGACCGTCTCGACCGAGTCCGCGATGATGTCGCGGCTCACGAGCGAGAAGTGCATGCCCTCGTGGCCCATCGAGATGCCGTCGGACACGGAGATCGTGCCGAACTCGAGCGGATAGCCGCCCGCGGCATGCACCCCGGACTTGACGGCCTTCGCGAGCCGGTCGAGCGAGAGGTTGCACGGCGTGATCTCGTTCCACGAGCTCGCGACGCCGATCTGGGGCTTCGCGAAGTCCTCGTCGCCGAGGCCGACGGCGCGCAGCATGCCGCGTGCGGCCGTGGCCTCGAGCCCGTCCGTGACCGTCCTGCTGCGGGGCTTGATGTCGGGCACGCTCGTCATGGGCTCCTCCTCGGGCCTGGCGGGGCGCTCGTGCCCCGCCCCCGCCCATCGTGGCACGAGGCGGTGCCCGAGGAGGTGTCCTACCGAGGCGTCCTAGCCGAGCGCCGGTCCCGCGACCACCGCGGCCAGAGCGACCTCGACACGGGAGAGCCGCGCGTTCTCGGGGGTCACACGATGAACCTCGCCGACGAGCGTCGTGGCCGCCTGCGTCTCGCGCGTCTCGCAGTCCGGGCCGACCCACAGCTCGAGCACGCCAGGCTCGACGACACGCACGAGGTCGCGGTCGGAGAACGAGACGCGCGTCGTCGGCACCTCGAACGTCACCTGGGCACTGGCCCCGGGCGCCAGCTCGACACGCCCGAAGGCCACGAGCTGCGCCACCGGACGGGTCACGCTCGCGACGGGGTCGTGGACGTAGAGCTGGACCACGTCGGTGCCCGTGCGCGGACCCGTGTTCGTCACCTCGACGGTGGCCGTGATCGTGCCGTCGGTGGCGACCTCGTCGGCGACGGTGAGAGCGGAGCGCTCGAAGCTCGTGTAGCTCAGACCGTGCCCGAACGCCACGGCGGGCGTGGGGTCGAGGTTCGTGACCGACGTCGGGCCGCCGAGCCTCGGGTGCAGGTAGGAGTACGGCGACGCACCCGCGCTGCGGGGCATGCTCATCGGCATCCGGCCCGACGGCGCGACCGCACCGGAGAGCACCGAGACGAGCGCCGTCGCGCCCTCCTCGCCCGGGAAGAACGACTGGACGACGGCGGCGCAGCGCTCGAGCGCCCACCCGACGGCGTAGGGCCGGCCCGTCACGAGCACGAGCACGACCGGGGTCCCGGTGGCGAGCACCGCCTCGACGAGCTCGCGCTGCACCCCGGGCAGCTCGAGGTCGTCGACGTCGCAACCCTCCCCCGTGGTGCCCCGTCCGAACAGTCCCGCATGGTCACCGCCGACGAGGACGACGACGTCGGCCCCGGAGGCCGCCGCGACGGCCTCGTCGAAGCCCGAGCGGTCCTCGCCCTGGACGTCGCAACCGCGCGCGTAGGTGATCTCGCTGCCCGGGAGCTCGGCCCGCAGCGCCTCGAGCACGGTCGGCGCGACGATGCCCTTCTCGGCGTGCGGGTGGTGGTCGAGCACGTGGTTGATGAACGAGTAGCAGCCGAAGAGCGCCTCGAAACGGTCCGCGTTCGGGCCGACGACGGCCACCTTGGCCGGTCCCGGCCGTGCCGCACCCGTCTCGTCGGTCGCGAGCGGCAGGGTCCCGTCGTTGCTGAGCAGCACGAGGGACTCCTCGGCGAGCCGCCGGGCGATGTCTCGGGCCGCCGGCGGGTCGAGGTCGACGGGACCCGTCGGCTCCGGGCCGTCGAAGCGCTCGTCGAGCAGGCCGAGGGCTTCCTTCTGGGTCAGCGCGCGCACGAGGGCGCGATCGACGAGCTCGGAAGGGACCTGGCCCGCGCGGATCGCCTCGAGCAGCGGCGCCCCGAAGGCGTCCTGGCTCGGCAGCTCGATGTCGACGCCGGCCTCGAGGGCTTGCCGCGCCGCGTCGCCGAGGTCCCCCGCGACGGCGTGCAGGTTGTGCAGGAACGCGATGCCGAAGTAGTCGGCCACGACGGTGCCGTCGAAGCCCCAGGCGTCGCGCAGCAGGTCCGTCAGGAGTCGGCGGTCCGCCGCGGCAGGCAGGCCGTCGACCTCGGCGTAGGAGTGCATGATCGAGCCGACGCCGCCGTCGCGCCACGCCATCTCGAAGGGCGGGAGCAGCACGTCGGCGACCTCTCGCGGCCCGGCGTGCACGGGGGCGTGGTTGCGGCCCGCGCGCGAGCCGGAGTAGCCCACGAAGTGCTTGAGCGTCGCGACGACGCCGGTGGACTGCAGGCCGCGCACGTAGGCCGTGCCGATCTCGCCGACCACGTACGGGTCCTCCGAGATGCACTCCTCGACCCGACCCCAGCGAGCGTCGCGGACGACGTCGAGGACGGGTGCGAGCCCTTGGTGGACGCCCAGCTCGCGCATGGACGTACCGATCTGGGCGGCCATCTCCTCGACCAGGTCCGTGTCGAAGGTGGCGCCCCAGGCGGGCGGCACGGGATAGGCGGTCGCCTGCCACGCGGCGAGCCCGTTGAGGCACTCCTCGTGGACGATCGCCGGGATGCCAGCGGCGGTGCTCTCGACGAGCTTGCGCTGGGCCCGGTGGAGCCATGTCCGACGCTCGCCGGGATCGACCGGGTGCGTGCCGAAGACGCGCGTCAGGTGCCCGATGCCGTGCTCCGTGGCCTCGTCGTAGGCGCTGTTGCCACCCATGACGTCGGCCATCGGCGCCACGACGTTGCCGCCGTGGTCGACCCAGTGCCCCGAGATCTGGGCGAGCTTCTCCTCGAGGCTCAGTGCCGCGACGATCTCGAGGACTCGGGGGGAGGGCTCGCGGCCGGGCAGAGCCGGGCCCGGGCGCACCTGGTCATCACTCACTAGCGTTCCTTACTCACTGGGACCCGGTCGGAGGATGTGACGGGCACACCCCCCGACGGGACGGGGAAACAAGTACTCAGCCCTTGACCGCGCCCTGCAGACCGCTGACGATCCGGTTCTGCATGGCGAGGAAGAACGCGAGCGCGGGGATCATCGCGAGCGACGTGAACGCGAGGACGCCGGCCGTGTCGGACGAGTACTGCGACGAGAACTGCGCGACACCGAGCGGGAGCGTGTACTCCTCCACCGACGCGCCGCCCGCAGAGAGCACGAACAGCGGCAGCAGGTAGGCGTTCCAGCTGCCCACGAAGGCGAGCACGCCGACGGTGACGAGACCCGGCACGGACAGCGGCAGCAGGATCCGCCAGAAGAAGCCGACCTTGGTCGCGCCGTCGATCGCCGCCGCGTCCTCGAGCTCGGCCGGCACCGCCCGCAGGAAGGGCACGAGGATGATGACCGTGATCGGGAGCGCGAACGCCACCTGGGGGATGATCAGGCCGAGCACGTGGCCGTAGAGACCCAGGTCGCGCAGCATGATCGACAGCGGCAGGATCGCGATCGTGAGCGGGAACATCAGCCCGGCGGTGAACAACGAGTAGACCGCTTGACGGCCGCGGAACTCGTAGCGCGCGATGACGAATGCCGCCATGACACCGAGGATGACCACGCCGAGCGTGGTCCCCACCGCGGCGAGGGTGCTCGTCCACGCCTGGCCCCAGAACCGGCCGGACGTCAGCACGCTGATGTAGTTGCTGAGGTCCCACGGGTCGGGCCAGCCCGCCGGGTTGGCGGTGATCTGCAGGTTCGAGCGGAAGCCACCGATCATGACGTACGCGACGGGGGCGACCATGACGCCGACCACGACGAGCGCGACGAGGTAGATGAACGGCTGGCTCAGTCGCCTGCGAAGACGCTGGCTCGAGGACTCCACGATGCTGGGAGCGAAAGCTGAAGCCATGACTATCCCTCCCTTCCCGTGAGCGAGCCCTCAAGATCACGACGTAGCGCGAACCGCTGGTAGAGCAGCGCGACCGTGAGCGAGATGACGAAGAGGATGACCGCCACGGCGCTGCCGAACCCGATCTGTGTGCGGTTCTGGCCGTAGAGCACCATGTAGGTCGCCATCGTGTGCGCCGAGCCGAGCGGGCCACCACCCGGCGTCAGCAGCGAGACCATGTCGAAGAGCTGGAGCGAACCGATGATCGACAAGAACGCCCAGACGCGGATCGTGGGACCGAGCAGCGGGATCGTGATGTGCCGCTGCGTCTGCCACCAGCTCGCACCGTCGATCGCGGCCGCCTCGCCGAGCTCCTCGGGCACGCCTTGCAGGCCGGCGAGCATGATGAGGATCGCAAAGCCGAGGTACTTCCACGTCAGCACCGCGAACACCGTCCACATGACGACGTTCGGGTCGGCGAGCCAGAGCTGGCGCAGGTCCCCCAGCCCGATCGCGTTGAGCAGGCTGTCGAAGGGACCGAACGTCGTCGGGTTCGGGGGCGCCCGCAGGATGAGCCTGAAGGCGAGACCGGCGATGACCTCGCTGATGATGTAGGGAACGAAGATCAGCAGCCGGATCAGCCCGCGCCCACGCAGCTTGCGGTTGAGCAGCAGCGCGATACCGAGCGCGAGCGGACCTTGGACGATGAGCGAGGCGAAGAGGACGAAGAAGTTGTTCTTGATCGCGGTGTGGAAGACGGGGTCGGTCAGGGCACGCGTGTAGTTGTCGAGCCCGATGAACCGGTCGAGCGGGCCCATCCCGTTCCAGTTGAAGAAGCTGTAGTAGGCGGCGAGTGCGACCGGCACGAACACGAGGCCGACGTAGAAGATGAGCGCCGGGCCCGTGAACAGGCCGATCTCCAGCCACTTGCGGCCCGACCTACCGGACTTCTTGGCGTGTGAGGTACGGGCCGGGCCCACGGGAACCGTGGGCCCGGCCTGAGTGAGAGATGTCATGGGACTAGAGCGTGCCCGCCGCGGCCTTCATCGCATCGACGATGCCCTGGGGCGAACCCTGGCCACCGAAGAGGTTCACGATGTTCTCGTTCATCGCGCCGCCGACGACGCCGCCGTAGGCGGTGTCGAGCCACAGCTGAACGAAGGAGGCGTTGGCCAGACCCTCTTGGACGAGGTTCAGGTTGACGTCCGTGATGGAGTCCTGGGCCGCGTCGACGGTCGGAATGCCCGCACCGCTCTCACCGAAGCGCTTCTGCACCTCGGGGCTCAGGATGTACTTGAGCAGGTCGACCGCTGCGTCGGGAGCGTCCTTCGCCACCGCGAAGCCGTCACCACCACCGAGGGCGGCCGACGGGTCGCCAGCGGCGCCGCCGATCGCCGGGAAGTTGAACCAGCCGAGGAACTCGGGCGGCGTCGCGTTCTCGTCGCCCGTCTCGTCGCGGAGGATGCCACCCATGACGCCGGCGTTCCAGTGACCCATGAGCTCCATCGCAGCGTTGCCCGTGGCCACGAGACCGGCCGAGCTACCGGCACCCTGCTGGGCGGAGGTAGCGAGGAATCCCGCGTTGAACGGCTCGGAGGCGATGAAGTCCTCGAGCAGCTCGCCGGCCTTCACGAAGCACGGGTCGTCGAACACGAGCTCGGCCTGGGCTGCCGAGAGGACCTCGGGCGAGCAGGACTTGAGCGCGAAGTGGTACCAGTAGTGCGCCGCGGGCCAGCCGTCACCGGCGCCCACCGCGATCGGTGCGACACCGAAGCCCTTGAGCTTCTCGATCGCGTCGTAGAGCTCGTCGAGCGTCGTCGGGGTCGCCGTGATGCCGGCGTCGGCGAAGAGGTCCTTGTTGTACCAGAAGCCGGAGATGCCGAACGTGAACGGCAGGGCGTACGTCTTGCCGTCGAGCTGCCAGCCGCCGACCTTCGGGCCGATGGCCGCGAGCTCGTCGTCCACGAGACCGGTGAGGTCCTTGAGGTACCCCGCCGCCACCTGGTCGCGGATCTCGCCGCCGCCCCAGGCCTGGAAGACGTCGGGCGCGTCGCCCGAGAGCAGTGCGTTGGGGATCAGGGTGCGCTGGAGATCCTCGTTCTGGAAGCCCTGCACCTCAACCGTGACACCGGGGTTGGCCGCCTCGAACTCCGCGGCGACGGCGGCCCAAAGCCCGTTGAGGGGCTCACCGGTGCCGTTGTGCCACCAGCGGATGGTGACGGGCTCGACCGGCTCGTTGGTCTCGGAGGCAGACTCGCCCGGCTCCGGGGTGCTGGGGTCGGGAGTGGTGTCTGGGGTGCCGGTGCCGGTGCAGGCGCCGATCAGAAGAGCCACCGCCGCCATGGAGGCGGCGACAGCAACCTTGCGGTTCCGTGCCATGGGATGAGATCCCTTCGTCGTCGTTGACATACGGACAGGTTGACCTTGCGGACAAGTGGACTATGGCAGCGCCCCAATCTGCGTGTCAAACGATTTCGATAACGTTTTCCTCACGATAGGCTCTCGGCATGAACTCGCGGAGAAGAGTCACCATCACGGACGTCGCCCGTACGGCGGGTGTCTCCGTGGCCACGGTCTCCAAGGTCGTCAACGCCCGGTACGGGGTGGCAGCCGCGACCGCAGAGCGGGTACGCGAGGTCATCGACCAGCTCGGCTACTCCTCGAGCCTCGTCGCGCGATCCCTTCGTTCGACGCAGACGGGAGTGATCGGCATCCTCGTCGCCGACTTCGAGCCGTTCTCGACCGAGGTCCTCAAAGGCCTCAGTGCCGCCGCGGCGGGCTCCGGCTACGAGCTCCTCGCCTGGTCGGGCTCCTCGGGCCCCGAGCTGCGCGAGGGCTGGGAGCGCCGCTCGCTCAACCAGCTCGCGGGCACGCTGATCGACGGGGCCGTCGTCGTCACCCCCACGGTCGTGGACGCCGACGCCGGGATCCCCGTGGTCGCCGTCGACCCCCACACGGGCCCCTCCGGCCTGCCGATGATCGACTCGGACAACTTCCACGGCGCGCTCGTCGCGACCGAGCACCTGCTCGAGCTCGGCCACCGCCGCATCGCCTTCCTCGCCGGTCGCCCCGGGCTCCAGTCCGCCGAGGAGCGCGAGCGCGGCTACCGCGTGGCCCTCGAGAACGCGGGCATCGCGTTCGACCCCGAGCTCGTCCGGGTCGGCGGCTACCGCGAGGAGACCGCCGACGGCGCCTCACGCGAGCTCCTGACGCTTCCCGAGCCGCCCACCGCCGTGTTCGCCGCGAACGACATCACGGCGATCCGCACGATGAAGGTCGCCGTCGACCTCGGCCTGCGCGTGCCGGACGACCTGTCCGTGGTCGGCTTCGACAACGTGCCCGAGTCGGCGCTCGCCACCCCCCCGCTCACGACGATCGAGCAGCCCCTGCAAGAGATGGGCGCCGAGGCGTTCCGGCTGCTGCTCGCGCTGTTGCGCGGGCAGGCCGAGATCGACACCCACGTGCGCCTGCCGACGTCGTTCGTCCAGCGCGGCTCGACCCGCCGGTTCCCGCCGGCCTGATCCTCGGGGTGCGCTAGGACGCGCGGTACTCGTCCTCGAGGATGCCCATGACGATGACGTCGCAGTAGCGCGCCCCGTCGCGGCCCGCGTCGCGCTGGCGCCCTTCGGGGACGAAGCCGAGGTTCTCGTAGAGCGACTGCGCGCGCGCGTTCGTCGAGAGCACGTCGAGCCCCACCCGGTGCAGGCCCAGCGTGTCGAAGGCGAGCCCGAGCATGAGCTGGATCGCCTCCGTGCCGTACCCGCGGCCGCGGTAGGCGGGGCGCATCGCGAGACGCAGGTTGGCCGAGCGGGCCACGCGGTCGAGGTCGTTCAGCACGATCTCGCCGAGGTACTCGTCCGAGCCACCCGCCGTGACCGCCATGTCGACCCGTCCGACGGTCCCGGCGACAGTGGCGCACCACTCACCGATCTCGGTGCGCGTGAACTCCCGGGTCGTGCCCGTGAGGCGGCGCCCCTCGGGATCGCTCACCGACTCCCACATGGCGTCGGCGTCCTCGGCCCTGATGGGTCGGAGTCTGACGAGCTCACCCTGGAGTGCCTCGACGAGCATGCGTGGCTCCTCAGCCTTGGTCGACCCGTTCGAGGATCAGCTCGCGCACGCGCGCCGCGTCCGCCTGCCCCCGCGTGGCCTTCATGACGGCCCCGATGATCGCGCCGACGGGGCCCTGGTTGCCGCCACGGACCTTCTCGACCACATCGGGCTGGGCCGCGAGCGCCTCGTCGATCGCGGCGAGCAGCGGGCCGTCGTCGGAGACGATCTCGAGCCCTCGGGCGACGACGACCTCCTCGGGAGAGCCCTCCCCCGCGAGCACGCCCTCGAGCACCTGGCGCGCGAGCTTGTCGTTGATCCGACCGGCGTCGACGAGCGACTGGAGCTCGCCGACCTGGGTCGGGGTCACCGCGAGCTCTTCGAGCGAGACACCCTGCTGGTTCGCGGTGCGCGCGAGCTCGCCCATCCACCACTTGCGCGCCGCGGCGGGCGCCGCACCGGCGGCGATGGTCGCCTCGATGATCTCGACGGCGCTCGCGTTGACCACGTCGCGCATCTCGGCGTCGGCGAAGCCCCACTCGCCCTGGAGCCGACGACGGCGCGCCGCGGGCAGCTCGGGCAGCGACGCGCGGATCTCCTCGACCCACGCACGGCTCGGCGCGAGCGGCACGAGGTCCGGCTCGGGGAAGTACCGGTAGTCGTCGGAGTCGGACTTCACACGGCCCGACGTCGTCGCCCCCGTGTCCTCGTGGAAGTGACGCGTCTCCTGGAGGATCGCGCCTCCCGCGTCGAGCACGGCGGCCTGGCGGGACACCTCGAACCGCACGGCGCGCTCGATCGAGCGGAAGGAGTTGACGTTCTTCGTCTCGGTGCGCGTGCCGAGCGGGGCGTCCGCCGTCGGGCGCAGCGAGACGTTGATGTCCGCCCGCACGTTGCCCCGCTCCATGCGTGCCTCGGAGACCTCGAGCGCGCGAAACAGGTCGCGCAGGGTCTGCACGTAGGTGCGTGCGATCTCGGGTCCCCGGTCCCCCACGCCCTCGATGGGCCGGGTCACGATCTCCACGAGGGGGATACCGGCGCGGTTGTAGTCGACGAGCGAGTACTCGGCGCCGTGGATGCGGCCCGTCGAGCCACCGACGTGGGTGTTCTTGCCCGCGTCCTCCTCCATGTGCGCGCGCTCGATCTCGACGCGGAACACGGTGCCGTCCTCGAGCTCGACGTCGAGCCAGCCGTCGAAGGCGATCGGCTCGTCGAACTGCGAGATCTGGTAGTTCTTCGGCACGTCCGGGTAGAAGTAGTTCTTGCGCGCGAACCGGCAGGTCTCGGCGATCTCGCAGTTGAGCGCGAGACCGATGCGGATCGCGAACTCGACGGCGGCCTTGTTCGTCACCGGGAGCGAGCCGGGCAGGCCGAGCGAGACCGGGGAGACCGAGGTGTTCGCCTCCTCGCCGAAGACGGCGGGGGCCGGGCAGAACATCTTCGTCCTGGTACCGAGCTCGACGTGCACCTCGATGCCGAGCACGGTGTCGTAGCGGGCGGTCGCGTCCTCGTAGGGCACGAGGTCCGTCGTCGTCGTGGTCACTTGGCCACCTCCAGCTCGGGTGCACGGTCCAGCAGGCGGCCGCCCCACGACGCCTCGAGAAGCGCCTCGAGCGCGGCGCCGACCCGGTAGACGCGATCGTCGGCGCGCGCGGGGGCGAGCACCTGGAAGCCCGTCGGCAGACCGTCCTCCGCGAGCCCGTTGGGCACCGAGAGCCCGGGGACGCCCGCGAGGTTGGCGGGGATGGTCGCGACGTCGTTGAGGTACATCGCGAGGGGGTCGTCGAGCTTCGCGCCGAGCGGGAACGCCGTCGTCGGCGCCGTGGGCGAGACGAGGACGTCGGCCTTCGCGAAGGCCGCGTCGAAGTCGCGCTGGATGAGGGTGCGGACCTTCTGGGCCGAGCCGTAGTAGGCGTCGTAGTAACCCGCG
>CAZECM010000052.1:9920-16555 GCA_964510785.1 uncultured Cellulomonadaceae bacterium
CCCGCGCCGCGGGTCGCCGCCATGACGCGCTCGGCCGTGACGGGGCCGTCGGTGGGCTCGACGCGCAGGCCGAAGCGCATGCCGTCGAACTTCGCGAGGTTGCTCGACGCCTCGGCGGGCATGATCAGGTAGTACGCCGCGAGCGCGTACGAGAAGCTCGGGCACGAGACCTCGACGATCTCGGCGCCCGCGCCACGCAGCAGCTCGATCGACTCGGCGAACCGGGCACGGACACCGTCCTGGTAGCCCTCGCCGCCGAGCTCGGTGATGACACCGACACGGACGCCGGTCAGGTCTCCGGTCGCGCCCGAGCGGGCGGCCGCGGCGAGCGACCCGACGGGCTCGGCGAGCGACGTCGCGTCCCGGGGGTCGTGGCCCCCGACGAGCTCGTGCAGGAGCGCGGAGTCGAGCACGGTGCGCGTCACGGGACCCGCCTGGTCGAGGGAGGACGCCATGGCGATGAGCCCGTAGCGCGAGACGCCGCCGTAGGTCGGCTTGACGCCCACGGTGCCCGTGACGGCGCCGGGCTGACGGATCGAGCCGCCCGTGTCGGTGCCGATCGCGAGGGGCGCCTCGAACGCGGCGACCGCCGCGGCGCTGCCGCCGCCCGAGCCGCCGGGGATGCGGGTGAGGTCCCACGGGTTCGAGGTGTTGCCGTACGCCGAGTGCTCGGTGCTCGAGCCCATCGCGAACTCGTCCATGTTCGTCTTGCCGAGGATCGGCAGTCCAGCGGCCTTGATGCGCTCGACGAGCGTCGCGTCGTAGGGCGGGATCCAGCCCTCGAGGATCTTCGAGCCCGCGGTGGTCGGCAGGCCCTTCGTGACGACGACGTCCTTGACGGCGATCGGCACCCCGGCGAGCTCGGCAAGCTGCTCGCCGGCGGCCCGGCGACGGTCCACCTCGGCCGCCGTGGCCAGGGCACCCTCGGCGTCGACGTGCAGGAAGGCGTTGACGACGCCGTCGACGGCCGCGATGCGGTCGAGGTGGGCGCGCGTCACCTCGACGCTCGAGACCTCGCCCGCGGCGATCTGCGTGGCGAGGTCTGCGGCGCTCGTGCGGGTCAGCTCGGCGCTCATGCGTCCTCCCCCAGGATCTGCGGGACGGCGAACTTGCCGTCCTGCGCCGCCGGGGCACCGGCGAGCACGTCGGCGACGGCGAGCGGCGCCTCGGGCACGTCCTCGCGCATGACGTTCGTCAGGGGCAGCGGGTGGGAGGTGGCGGGCACGTCGGGGGTGGCGACCTCGCTGACCTTCTCGACGCTCCCGACGATCACCTGGAGCTCACCCGCGAGGCGGTCGAGCTCGGCGTCGGAAAGGTCGATCCGGGCGAGGGCCGCCACGCGGGCGACCTCGTCTCGATCCAGGGTGGGCATGCGCCCGAGTCTAGTGGTGCTCGTAGGAGCAGATCGCCTCGACCTTGGGGCCGGACGGCGACGTGGGGTCGAACCGGTAGCCGAGCCACTCACGCACGAGCCGGGCCGCGAGCGCCGGGCCGATGACGCGCTGACCGAGGCACAGCACCTGGGCGTCGTTCGACAGCACGGCGCGCTCGACGGAGTAGGAGTCGTGAGCCGTCACGGCCCGGATGCCCGGCACCTTGTTGGCCGCGATCGCGACACCGAGGCCCGTGCCGCACACGAGGAGCGCCCGGTCCGCGTCACCCGCCGCGACGATGCGGGCCGCCTCGACGGCGACGTGGGGGTAGTCGCGCGACTGGTCCGCGTGGACGCCCACGTCGACGACGGCCGCGACGCGCTCGTCGGCTCGCAGCTGCGCGGCGAGGAGCTCCTTGAGGTCGAATCCCGCCTCGTCGCTGCCGACGACGACGGTCAGCGGGGACCGCACTCCCGTCCGGGTCATGAGTGGTCCCCGCTCCGCGCGAGCACCCCGCCGACGACGGCCACGGCGAGCGCGAACGACACCGCGCCGGGGTCGGCCGTCCCGACGCTCCGGGCGGCGAGCGGCCTGGCCCGACCGATGCGCGGCTCGAGGTCGGCCGTCGAGATCGCGGCGGCCTGGGCGACGAGCGTGGCACGGTCGCTCGCTTCGCCGGCCGAGACGCCCTGGGACGCGGCGAGCTCGAGCTCGGCGGCCACGGGCAGGGCCACGTCGAGCAGGGTCTTGTCCCCGGCCTTCGCCCCGCCGAGCGCCGCGACGGTGTCGATGCCCGCACGGAAGGCCACGGCGAACCCCTCGAGCGTCAGCGGCAGGTCGAGGTGGCTCGCGATCTCTCGGAGCATCGCCCCCCAGAGCACGCCCGAGGTACCGCCGGCACGATCGGCCCAGGCGGCACCCGCGGCGTCGAGGGCCCCGCGCGCCCCGGCGCCGCCGCCGGCCCCACCGGCACCGCCGTCGACCGCGGTGCGCGCCGCCTCGAGCGCGGCGCCCACGCCGCGCACCATGCCGCGGCCGTGGTCGCCGTCCCCGGCGACGGCGTCGAGGTTGCCGAGCTCGGTCTCCGCGAGGCGCAGGGCCTCGTCGAGGGCGTCCAGGGCGTCGACGACGCGGAAGGCTGCGGCGAGGTCGACCGGGGACGCTGCGGGAGCGACGACGGGAGCGACGACGGGAGCGCCAGGATCGCCGGCTACCCGAGCACGATCGGACACGTCGGCCGCCGGGACGCCGTCGTCGGCCACGGACGCCGCACCACGTGCACCGGCCCCTGCACCATCCCCTGCTCCGCCCCCCGTCGCCACCTCGCCGGGGGCGAGCCGGAACGCGGGTGTGTCGCACGGGGCGAGCCAGAGCCGCTCGAGGTCCTCGTCGAGCCACGTGAGCGTGAGGGAGCAGCCCGCCATGTCGAGGCTCGTGACGAGCTCGCCTACCTGCGGTCCCACGACGGTGAGCCCGGCGGCTCCGAGCAGCGGGAGCACCCGGCCCCACAGCACGAACAGCTCCTCGTGCTTCGTACGTCCCAGGCCGTTGAGGACGGGTGCGACGCGCGTGCCCGCGCCGGGCGGGGTCTCGGCGAGGATGCGCTCGACCAGCAGCGTCGCGAGCTCCGTCGCGGTGGGCAGGGGTGCGTCCCCGATGCCCGGCTCGCCGTGGATGCCGACGCCGAGGCCCATCGTGCCGTCCGCCACCGCGAAGAGCGGCTCGCCCGCCCCGGGCATCGTGCAGCCGTCGAACGCGACGCCGAGGGTGCGGGTCGCCGCGTTCGCACGCTCCGCGACCTCGACGACGGCGGCGAGCCCGACGCCCTCCGCCGCGAGCGCGGCGGCGACCTTGAAGACGGTGAAGCCGCCCGCGATACCGCGCCGCCTGGTGGCCTCCTCGGGCGGGGCGCTCGCGACGTCGTCGGTGACCACGAGGTAGCGCGTCGGGATGCCGCTCGCGTTCAGCTCGGCCTCGGCGAGCGTGAAGTTCATGACGTCCCCGGCGTAGTTGCCGGTCAGGACGAGGGCACCGGCCGCGGTGGCACAGCCGCGCACGACGCCGAGCACGTCCGCCGTCGACGGCGAGGTGAAGACGTTGCCGACCACCGCGCCGTCGGCGAACCCGGGTCCGACGACGCCGCAGAACGCCGGGTAGTGCCCGCTGCCCCCGCCGACGACGACGGCGACCTTGCCGGGGCGCGTCGGCGCCGCCCGAACCACGCCGCCGGGCACGGCCCGCACGTACTGCGGGTAGGCCGCGACGAAGCCCGTGAGCATGTCCTCGGCGAAGCGGGCCGGGTCGTCCGCGAGGGGTCGGACCATGTCATACCTCCCGGGTGCTCGTCGCGTGGCCGGTGCCGAGGCGCGTCACGTCAGCTCTCCGGTGCGAGGATCGTCGAGATGATCGAGTCGTCGAGCGGGCCGAGCCCTGCGGCCTCGCCGAGCCGGTAGAGCTGGTCGGCACCGGTCGCCGTCGGGGTCGCGATACGCAGCTCGCGCGTCAGGTCCGCGACGATGCGCATGTCCTTGCCGATGACGTCGAGCCGCGAGCGCAGCTCGGGTTGTTCGCCGCGCAGCTGCTGGGCGATGCGAGGGCCGCGGTCGGCGAGCATGAACGAGGCGGCGGCACCCTGGCCGAGCACGTCGATCACCTGGTCGAGGTCGAGCCCCAAGCGATGCGCGAGCGCAAGCGCCTCGGCTGCCGCGGCGGTGTGGATGCCGCACAGGAGCTGGTTGACGGTCTTCAGCTGCTGGCCCTGACCGACATGCTCCCCGACGACGTGGAGGGTGGACGCGAGCGCGTCGAGCACGGCGCGGGCCGCGGAGACGGCGGCCTCGGGCGCCCCGACCATGATGAGCAGGTCGCCGACGCCGGCCCGCACAGGACCACCCGAGACGGGCGCGTCGACCGTGTGGACGCCGCGAGCGGCGAGGCGCCGCGCGACGCGGACGACGGCGTCCTCGCCCACGGTCGACGTGACGACGACGACGGCCCCCGGGGCGAGAACGGTCGCTGCGCCGCCGTCGTCGTCGGGCAGGGTCTCGCCGTCGGGCAGCGCCTCGCCGTCGGGCAGGGTCTCGTTGTCTGGCGGGGTCTCGCCGTCGGGTACTGCCGTCCCGGCGAAGAGGACCGCTTCGAGCTGGGCGCCGTCGCGGACGGAGATGACGACGACGTCGGCGCCCCGGCACGCTGCGGCCGCCGACCCCGCGCCCGTCGCTCCGCCCTCCTCGGCGAGCACCCGCCGGGCGGGAGCGACGTCGAAGCCGTGCACCTCGAACGACGACCCCTCGTGACCGGCGAGGTGGGTGGCCATCGGCAGGCCCATGGCCCCGAGCCCGAGCACGGCGACCTTGGTCATGACGGCGCTCCTTCGTCGACCGGGTGGGTACGGGAGTCGGCACGCGCGAGGACCCGTGCCCGCGCCTCGCCCGTCGCGACGGCGAGCAGCCGCCGGAGGTAGCGCGCGTTGGCGGCGCTGATCGCGAGCCCGTCGCCGCCGTAGTGCTCGACGCAGAACGGTGCGGTGAACCCCAGCCCGAGGGCCGTGGTGATCGCCTGGCGGTAGTTGATCGAGCCGGACTCCATGGGGGCGGGAAGCGAGACGACGGCGCCCGTGGCCGGCTCCTCGTCCCGCAGGTAGCTCTTGATGTGCCAGTAGTTGGAGACCGGGACGCACGCGACGACAGCGGCCTGGAAGTCCTCGATGGGCTGGTGCAGGCGGTAGAGGTTGCCCAGGTCGGGGTTGAGGCCCACGTTGTCGAGGTCGATGTCCGCCACGAGCCGGACGGCCGACGCCGCGGAACCGAGCAGCGTGTCCTCGTACATCTCGAGGCTCAGCTCCAGCCCGAGCTCGGCGGCGTGCCGGCCCAGCTCGCGCAGCCGGTCGACGGCGAGCTGCCACGTGGCGGCGTCGTTGGCATCACGCGGGCCGGGCACCGTCCAGAACCACAGGGCCTCGCGCTGGACCGGCACGAGGGGGCGGTGCAGCCCCACGGAGACGATGCGGCAACCGAGCTCCGCGGCGGCGTCGAGCGTGCGGTGGGAGTACGCGAGGTTGTCCTCGCCGCGCTCCGGGTCGATCACGGAGCGTCGGATGGCCGACAGCGCGACGGGGTCGAGGCGCACCTGGCGCAGCACGTCCGCCAGCTCGGCCCGACGGGCGGGCTCGAGGTCGCCCGCCCGGAGCCAGCCGTCCGTGAGGTCGACGTGCTCGAAACCCTCGAAGGCGACCTGGGCGAGCTGGTCGAGCCACGTCTCCGCCGGCGCGTCCTGGGAGTCTGGAAAGGGCAGCATGGCGGCAGCGACGGGCCAGGTGGTGCTCGTGGGTCGCGCCGCGTCTGCGGTCGCTCCAGATCTGCTTCGCATGGTCTGCTCCGTTGCCAGGACCGGCGAGTCTCGCGGTACGCCGAGACAATTATGTCAGAGATCGAACAAATGCGACAGAAGCAGCTTCGCCCGTCGGTCGAGGACGCATGACAGCTCGGTCGAGAGCGCGCGCCGGCTCAGTCGAGGGCGCGCGCCAGCAGGCGGAGCAGGGCTCGGGCGTACGCGTCCTCCGCCGTCGTCGCCTCGACGGTGTGCTCCTCCCCCGCGCCGAGACGCATCGACACCACGTAGCCATCGTCGCTCGCCCGCATCGCGACGAAGGCCACGCCGAGCAGGCCGCGCAGCTGGTGCTCGGCGGGCAGCCAGAGGGCGTCGTCCTTCATGACCGAGTCGAGCGCCCACTCGGTGGTCCCGTTGAAGCCGAGCACCGTGCCCGTGGGGTACTCGTGCACCTGGATCGTCATCTCGCTGACCGTGAACACCTCGCCAGCGAGCTCGGGCTGCAGGATCGTGAACCGGTCCCCCGGTGCGGGGCTCCACCGCAGGCCAGCGTGGCGCAGCTCGGCGGCGAGGTCGAGGGAGATCACGTCAGAGGTTCCCCGTGGCCCGGCCTGCGGGTGCTCTCCGCGTGCCCGGGTCCGAGGTCGCGCCGTCGAGCTCGGCATAGCGGTAGGCACCCGCCACGACAAAACCGAGCCGCTCGTGGAGCTCGATGGCGGCCTCGTTGCGGACGAGCACCTGGGAGAAGGCCCGGTCCGCCCCGGCCGCACGAGCCTCCGCTAGCGCTCGCGCCGCGAGGAGGCGCGCGACGCCCAGGCCCCGGTACTCGGGGATCACGGTGAGGCACGACAGCCCCGCCCAGGCCGCGGCGCCGGGGCCAGCAGGGTCAGCACCGTCAGCAGGGTCAGCACCGTCAGCAGGGTCAGCACCGTC
>CAZECM010000052.1:16655-23087 GCA_964510785.1 uncultured Cellulomonadaceae bacterium
CAGCAGGGTCAGCACCGTCAGCAGGGTCAGCACCGTCAGCAGGGTCAGCACCGTCGGCGGCGATCTCTGGCGCCGCGACGCACACGCGCGAGACGCCGACCCGCCGTCCCTGCCGCGTGGCCGTGAGGTACCTGGCCGGCACGCCCGTGAGGATCGCCCGCCCGGTCTCCCGCTCCGCCTCGTTCTCGGCCCGCCTGCTCCCGAGCCAGATGTCGAGCCACGCGTCGTCCGGGGCGTCGGTCACCTCGAGCTCTACGCCGTCGGGCGGCTCCTCCGCGGGCAGGTCGCCGTCGAGCGAGCGCACCAGGACATAGGTCGCGCTCACGTCGCGGTAGCCGCGCGCCGCCAGCACGCGATCCGCCGTCGTCGTCGGGCCCGGCGCTCCGGCGTCGGGCACGGGCCCGTCCACGCGTACGCACGGCGTGAGACCCGCGAGGCCGAAGGCCGCCTCCACGGCGATGAGCCGCCTCGCGAGCTCGCGTGCACCGACGGTGTCCCACGACCCGGCGACCAGCACGGCGCAGTTCGCGCGGCGCGTCAGCCCGCTCGACAGCCCGAGCTCGAAGCCCTCGACGTCCTCGACCCGGGCGGGCGTCCACGTAGCGCGCTCGACGACCGGGCTCGGTGCCGCGTCGGCCTGCCACGTGTAGACGCGCAGGTGGATCTCGACGTGTCCCCAGTCCCGTTCGGGCACGCGCGTCCAGCCGAGCCGGTCGTACAGCCGCTGCGCCGCCGCCATCGCGTCCATCGTGGACAGCACGACGCGGCGGTAGCCGAGCAGGACGGACTCGCGCATCGTCGCCCGCACGAGCGCCTCGGCGACCCCCTGCCCCCGGGCCTCCGGCGCCACGGCGAGCATCCGCAGCTCGAGCTCGCCGGGCTCCGCGATCTCCGCGTAGGACGTGCCGTACGGGGCGAGCGTGATAGAGCCGACGACGACGTCCGGCACGGTAGCGGTCTCGCGGGGGACGACGGCGACGAGCAGGATCGCTTCCCGCGCGCGCCGCTGGGCGTCGACGAGCTCGTCGAGATAGTCGTCGTCGGGGTCCACGAGCCGGTCGGCGCGGTACGCCTCGGCCGTGAGCGCACCGGCGGCCTCGATCTCCTCGGGGGTCGCCGCGCGCCGGATCACGAGGTTCACGTGGCCTCCAACCCCGCGGGTCCCTGGGCGAGCAGCACCTCGAACTGCGCCTCGTCGAGGATCGTGAGCCCGAGCTCGCGCGCCTTGGTCTCCTTCGAGCCGGCGCCGGGGCCGACGACGACGAAGTCCGTCTTCTTCGACACGCTGCCGGCCGCCTTCCCACCGCGGGCGAGGATGGCCTCCTTCGCCCCGTCGCGCGAGAAGCTCTCGAGGGAACCCGTCACGACGACAGTGAGCCCCTCGAGGGTGCGCTCGATCGACTCGTCGACCTCGTCCGCCGTAC
Organism: uncultured Cellulomonadaceae bacterium; assembly: GCA_964510785.1. Lineage (GTDB taxonomy): Bacteria > Actinomycetota > Actinomycetes > Actinomycetales > Cellulomonadaceae > JAAYZM01. The sequence continues at coordinate 18,080 of CAZECM010000052.1, forward strand.
GCACCCCGGCGGCCGTCCACGAGTCGACGATCTCGCGGTGCCACGCGCTCTCGTCGTCCGACTCGTCGCCGAACCACTCCTTGACGGCCGCGGCGATCGTGGGGCCGACACCGTCGACGGCCGAGAGCTCCTCGAGACCCGCCGAGCGGATCGCGTCGAGCGAACCGAACGCGGCGGCGAGCGCGCGGGCCGCCGTCGGGCCCACGTGCCGGATGGACAGGGCCACGAGCACGCGCCACAGCGGCTGGGTCTTGGCCTTCTCGAGCTGCTCGAGGAGCCGCACCGTGTTGCTCGCCGGGACCGACTCCTTCTTGGGCGTCGGCTTGGTCCAGAAGTAGAGGCGGTCCTCCCACAACCCCGTGGCCTCGCCCTTCTTGCGGATCTCGCGCCACACCCGGATGCCGGCAAGGTCGTCCGCCTCCAGGTCGAAGATGCCCGCCTCGGTGCGCAGCACGGGGTCCTGGCGTGCGGGCAGCTCCGCGGGGGGGTCGGCGTCGACGTCGCCCCCGGGGCGGTACACCTCGGGCGAGCCCGGGCGCTCCGCCTCCGGATCGGTGAGTGCGCCGGCCGCCTCCCAGCCGAGCGCCTCGACGTCGAAGGCTCCACGCGAGGCGAGCGCGAAGACCCGCTCGCGGATCTGGGCGGGGCAGCGCTGTGCGTTGGGGCAACGGATGTCGACGTCGCCCTCCTTCGCGGGGGCGAGCGGCGTGCCGCACGAGGGACACGTGCTGGGCATGACGAACTCGCGCTCGGTGCCGTCACGCAGCGCGACGACGGGGCCGAGGATCTCCGGGATGACGTCGCCGGCCTTGCGCAGCACGACGGTGTCACCGATGAGCACGCCCTTGCGGACCACCTCGCTCGCGTTGTGGAGCGTGGCCATCTCCACGGTCGAGCCCGCCACGACGACGGGCTGCATGACCCCGTACGGCGTGACCCGGCCGGTACGCCCGACGCCCACGCGGATGTCGAGGAGCTTCGTGTTGACCTCTTCGGGCGGGTACTTGTACGCGATCGCCCAGCGCGGGGCGCGGCTCGTGAAGCCGAGGCGGCGCTGCAGCGCGATGTCGTCGACCTTGACGACGACGCCGTCGATCTCGTGCTCGACGTCGTGCCGGTGCTCGGCGAAGTGGTCGATGACGCCCCGGACCTCCTCGATGCCGCGCACCACGCGGTTGTGGGGCGAGACGGGGACGCCCCAGGCCGCGAGCAGCCCGTACACGTCGGACTGGCGGCCGATCTGAGGGCGCTGCTCCTCGACGACCGCACCCCAGCGCAGGGCGCCGAACCCGTGGGCGTAGGCGCGCAGCGGCCGGGACGCGGTGACGCGCGGGTCCTTCTGGCGCAGCGAGCCGGCGGCGGAGTTGCGGGGGTTGGCGAAGGGCGCCTTGCCCGCGGCGACCTGCTGCTCGTTGAGCTCGGCGAAGGCGACGACGGGGAGGAAGACCTCGCCGCGGATCTCGATCCGCTCGGGGTGCGTCGCGGGGTCCCCGGCGAGGACGTGCGGCACACCCTCGATGGTGCGGACGTTGAGCGTCACGTCCTCCCCCGTGCGCCCGTCGCCTCGGGTCGCCGCGCGCACGAGCCTGCCGCCCTCGTAGAGCAGGGCGATCGCGAGGCCGTCGATCTTCAGCTCGCACAACAGGTCGAGCTCCGTGGCGTCGTCGAGCTCGAGACCCTTGGCGACGCGTTCGCTCCACGTGAGGACGCCGTCGATCGAGAAGGCGTTGTCGAGGGAGTACATCGGCTCGACGTGGGGCGCGGGCGCAAAGCCGGTCGCGAACGTGCCGCCGACCTGCTGGGTGGGTGAGTCGGGGGTGCGCAGGTCCGGGTGGGACTCCTCGAGCGTCTCGAGCTCGCGCAGCAGCTCGTCGTACTCGCCGTCGGACACCGTAGGTGCGTCACGCACGTAGTACGCGAACTGGTGCTCGCGGATCTGCTCGACGAGGTCGGTCCACCGTGCGCGCGCAGCGACGTCCGCGGGTTCGGCCGGTGTGCTGGCCCGCGTGCTGCCCAGGGTGCTGGCCGTCGTACTGGCTCGGGTGCTGGCTCGGGTGCTGGCTCGGTGGTCCTCGACGTTCTCGCTCACGGTCCCATCATGGCGCCTCCCACCGACGCTGCGCCCGACGGCCACGGTCGTAGGATCGACGGGTGGACCGCGACGACGCACCGCTGGCGGCCCTGCTGCGCGACGGCGATCGCGCCGGGCTGCGCTACTCCCGCACGTTCAGCCACCCCGCGAGCGAGGTGTGGCGGGCGCTGACCGAGTCCGAGTCCCTGCGGCACTGGATGCCCACCGACATCGTCGGTGAGCGCCGGGTGGGAGCACTGCTCACACTGCCGTTCTGGCCCGACACCGTCGAGAGGTACGGGCTCCAGGACCAGGCCGTGCTCCACGGCGAGGTGGTGCGGTGGGAGCCCACCGAAGCCTTCGCGTGGACGTGGGACACCGACGAGCTGCTCTTCGAGCTCGAGGACGTGCCCGACCTCGAGGAGGCACCCGGCCGGACGCTTCTCACCTTCACCACCTGGCTCACGGACGGCTCCCCGACAGCGCTCGTCGATGTCGCCGCCGGGTACCACTCGTGCCTCGACCTGCTCGCGGAGCTGCTCGATCACGGCGCGGAGCACTCGACCGCTGAGGTCGACCCCACGGCGCTCGAGGCGCGCTACGCCGCGCACTTCGGAGCGGGCTCACACTGAGCGGGGTCCTAGGCTCCAGGGCGTTTGGGAGGGACACCGCGCACGGTGCGGCTCTCGCCGCCTACGCTGCTCGACATGGACGCATCGCACGACGCCACGTCACCCACCGAGAACGACCCGCACGCCTGGCTCGAAGACGTCGAGGGCACCGAGGCTCTCGCGTGGGTCGGCGAACGCAACGCCCACGCGGCGTCGACACTCGAGGCGCAACCTGACTTCGCCGCGACCCGGGAGTCGATCCGCGAGGTGCTCGACTCGCCCGACAAGATCCCGCAGGTCACCCGGCGCGGTACGTGGTTGTACAACTTCTGGGTCGACGCCGAGCACCCCCGCGGGCTGTGGCGCCGCACCACGCCCGAGAGCTACCGCACCGACTCGCCCGACTGGCAGGTGATCATCGACGTCGACGCCCTCAACGAGGCCGAGGGTGAGGACTGGGTGTGGCACGGCGCGAGCGTCCTGCGGCCCGAGTACCGGCTAGCGCTCGTCTCGCTGTCGCACGGCGGGTCCGACGCCGACGTCACCCGGGAGTTCGACCTCGAGACGCTCGAGTTCGTCGCGCCTGAGGACGGCGGCTTCTACCGGGCGGAAGCGAAGGGGGCACTGAGCTGGATCGACACGGACACGGTGTTCGCGTACACCGACTTCGGGCCTGGTTCGCTCACGGACTCGGGCTACCCACGCACGGTACGCCGCTGGCGGCGAGGCCAACCGATCGAGGACGCCGAGCTCGTGTACGAAGGCGTACTCACCGATCTGTACATCTCGGCGAGCCGCGACCACACCCCGGGCTTCGAGCGTGACTTCGTCGCCCGCGCGATCGAGTTCTACGCGGCCGAGGAGTACGTGCTGCGGCCCGACGGGTCACTGGACCGGATCGACGTGCCGACGTCGGCGGAGATCGGCGTGCACCGCGAGTGGCTCACGATCGAGCTGCGCGAGGACTGGACGCCGACGCCCGGGGACCCGACCTATCCGGCCGGCTCGCTGCTCGCCGCCGTGCTCGACGACTTCCTCGCCGGGGACCGCAGCATCACGACCCTGTTCACGCCGACCGCCACGACCTCGCTCGCGGGCGGTGCGTGGACTCGTCACCACCTCGTGGTCACCGTGCTCGACGACGTCAAGCACCGGCCCGAGGTGCTCACTCCCCCGGTGCCCGCCGTCGGCGGCGTCGCGTGGGCGAGGAGCGGGCTGCCGGGGGTGTCACCGATGGGGACTGTCGCCGTCGGCGCCGTGGACGGCGTGGACAGCGACGACCTCTGGCTCGTGACGACCGACTTCCTCACGCCCTCGACCCTCTCGCTCACCAGCGCCGGTGGGGGCGATGCCCCCGAACCGCTCAAGTCGAGCCCGACGTTCTTCGACGCCGACGGGCTCGAGATCGCCCAGCACTTCGCGACCTCTGCCGACGGCACGCGCGTGCCGTACTTCCAGGTGGGGCCGGCAGTGCCGCCGTCTGGTCCGGCACCGACGCTGTTGTACGGCTACGGCGGGTTCGAGATCTCGCTCACGCCGTCCTACTCCGGCTCGCTCGGCCGCTCGTGGCTCGCGCAGGGCGGCACCTACGTACTCGCGAACATCCGCGGCGGTGGCGAGTACGGACCGGGGTGGCACCAGGCGGCGCTCAAGGGGAAGCGGCACCGGGCGTACGAGGACTTCGAGGCCGTGGCGCGCGACCTCGTGGCGCGTGGCGTGACCGATGCTGCGCACCTGGGGATCCAGGGCGGTTCGAACGGCGGCCTGCTCACCGGGAACATGCTCGTGCGGTCGCCCGAGCTGTTCGGCGCCGTCGTGATCCAGGTCCCGCTGCTCGACATGGCGCGGTACTCGCGCCTGCTCGCGGGGGCGTCATGGATGGCCGAGTACGGTGACCCCGAGGACCCCGCGCAGTGGGAGTTCATCCGCACCTTCTCGCCGTACCACCTGTTCGACGAGGCAGCCGAGTACCCGCCGGTGCTGCTCACGACCTCGACGCGCGACGATCGGGTGCACCCGGGGCACGCCCGCAAGTTCACGGCGAAGCTGCTCAGTACGGGCCAGGACGTCACGTACTACGAGAACGTCGAGGGCGGACACGGCGGCGCAGCGGACAACGCGCAGGCCTCGCACATGGCGGCGCTCGTGTACGAGTTCCTCGCGGGGCGGCTGGGGCTGGGGTCGCCGGAAGCGTGACGCGCACTTGAGTGCGCTCGGCTCCTAGAAGGTGTCGTTCTTCGGGATCTCCTTGGGCTTCGGTGCCTGCTCTGGCTTCGGTGTCTCGTCGGGTTTGGGGATCTCGTCGAGGGTCGCGGGTTCGGGGAAG
>CAZECM010000053.1:0-22743 GCA_964510785.1 uncultured Cellulomonadaceae bacterium
ACTCGCCGCCGAACACGAAGTACGACATGTACGAGCCGATGATCGGGATCGCCTTGACCACGCCGTCCGTGATGCGCAGCCCGTTGCCGGAGAGCACGTCGTCGGGGAGCGAGTAGCCCGTGAAGCCGGCCGCGAGGCCGAGGATCATGAGGATGAAGCCCACGAGCCAGTTGATCTCGCGCGGCTTGCGGAACGCGCCCGTGAAGAAGATGCGCATCATGTGCGTCACGATCGCTGCCATGAACAGCAGCGCCGCCCAGTGGTGGATCTGCCGCATGAGCAGACCCCCGCGCACCTCGAAGGAGAGTCGCAGCGTCGAGGCGAAGGCCTCCGACATCTCGACGCCCTGCATCGGCGCCCAGGGGCCGTGGTAGTGCACCTCCGTCATGGACGGCACGAAGAACATCGTGAGGAAGATGCCCGAGCCGAGCAGCACGACGAAGGAGAACAGGGCGATCTCGCCGAGCAGGAACGACCAGTGGTCGGGGAAGATCTTGCGCGCGAAGTTCTTGACGAAGACGCCGATGCTCGTGCGCTGGTCGAGGTAGTCGGCCGTCCCGGCGGCGGCTCGTTCGAGCGGGGTGGTCGTCACTTCACGCGCTCCCAGAAGCTCGGTCCGATGGGCTCGGAGAAGTCGTCGGTGGCAATGAGGTAGCCGTCGTCGTCCACCGAGATGGGCAGCTGCGGCAGAGGGCGCTTGGCGGGACCGAAGACCACCTTGGCGCCGTCCGAGACATCGAACGTCGACTGGTGGCACGGGCACAGCAGGTGGTGCGTCTGCTGCTCGTAGAGCGCCACGGGACAGCCGACGTGGGTGCAGATCTTCGAGAAGGCGACGATCCCGTGGAACGTGCCTTCGGTGTGCTTCAGGTCGCGCTCGTCGAGGCGCACGATGAGGACGACGGCCTTGGCCTTCTCGTCCATGAAGTTCTGGTCCTCGCCGAGCTCGTCGTGCGTGAGCCCGTCGGGGATGACGTGGACGACGGAACCGATCGTGACGTCGGCCGCGCGGATCGGGCGCCCCGTCGGATCGGTCATGAGTCGCGTGCCGCGCTGCCACATCGTGTGCCGGAACTTGCTGACCTTCCAGTCGGCGCCGACGTTGCCGATGAGGGGGAGGGCGATGGGGAGCGGTATGAGGGCGAGCGCGGTGATCAGCCCGCCCTTGAGTGCGCTGCGTCGCGCGATGCCCGAGTCCTCGGCACCCGCCTTGAGCTCAGCGACCGCTCCGGCACGGTTCTCCTCGGAGCTGCGCTGGGGGTGGCGCTCCTCGCTCTGCTCGCGGTCGCTCATGATCGACTTCGCCCAGTGCACCGCGGCGAAGCCGATCCCGGCGAACGCGAAGGCGAGACCGAGCCCGAGGAACATGTTGGACTGTTGGATGCTCGCGACGGACTCGCCGGGGGGGAAGGCGAAGAAGGCGACGACGACGACGATCGAGCCGACGACGGAGAGCCCGAAGAGGCCGGCGACGATGCGCTCGGACCGCTTCGAGGCCTTGGGGTCGCCGTCGCCCAACCGCGGCTGGTGCGGCGGGTGCCCGGGGTCCGTGAGCCCCTCGGGCGCGTGGGTCACCACGAGCTCGTTGTGGGTGCCGTGTTCGTTCGTGCTCACGAGGACTTCGCTCCGATCCAGACTGCGCAGGCGATCAGCAGACCCATGCCGACGACGAAGACCCACAGGCCCTCGCTCACCGGGCCGAGAGAGCCCAGGTCGAGGCCGCCGGGCGCCCCCTCCTTCTGCGCGTCGATGAACGCGATGATGTCGCGCTTCTCCTCCGGGGTCAGGGTCATGTCGTTGAAGACCGGCATCGACTGCGGGCCGGTGATCATCGCCGTGTAGATGGCGAGGGGTTCGGTCGCGAGGACGCTCGGGGCGAACTTGCCCTGCGACAGCGCGCCGCCGGCACCGCTCGCGGCGTGGCACATCGCGCAGTTCGTGCGGAACAGGGCCATGCCGGAGGCGGAGTTGCCGAGCGCAGGGTCGACCTCTTCCGCCGTGGGGATCGCCGGTCCGGCCCCGAGCGAGGCGACGTACGCCGCGAGCTGCAGGGTGGCCTCCTCACCGAACTGCGGGGGCTTCGCCTCGGCCTGCGGGGCATCGGCCTGCATGGGCATGCGTCCCGTGCTGACCTGGAAGTACACCGACGCGGCGCCGACACCGACCAGGGAGGGCGCCGCCTGGCGTCCCTCCGCGTTGAGCCCGTGGCACGACGCGCAGTTGGCCGCGAACAGCTTCTTGCCGATCTCGACGTCGGTCTCGGACTGCGCGACGACCGTCGCGTCAGCGCTGGTCGACGCGAAGGCCGCGTAGAGGCCCCCGGTCACGAGCAGCGCGAGCACGAGCAGTACCACCGGCGCCTGCCGGTGGTGCCTGCGGGCTGCGATGGCCTTCACAGATCGAACCTCGTCTCGAAGTCAGGGGTGGTGACAGGTGTCATTTGAGCAGGTAGATGACGACGAAGAGGGCGATCCACACGACGTCGACGAAGTGCCAGTAGTACGACGTGACGATCGCCGTCGTCGCCTCGTGGTGGCCGTAGCGCTTGGCCGAGAACGTCCGGCCGAGCAGGAGGAGGAAGGCGATGAGGCCGCCGACGACGTGCAGGCCGTGGAACCCGGTGGTCAGGAAGAAGACCGAACCGTACGGGCTCGAGGAGATCGTCAACCCCTGGCTCACGAGCTCGGCGTACTCGAAGATCTGCCCCGCGACGAAGACGGCGCCCATGATGTAGGTGAGCGTCATCCACTCGATCGAGCCCCAGCGTGAGACCTGGAGGATCGAGCCGGTGCGGGAGGGCTGGAACCGCTCGGCGGCCCAGACCCCGAACTGGCACGCGAACGAGGAGAGCACGAGGATCGTCGTGTTCGCGGCCGCGAACGTCACGTTGAGCTTCTCGGTCTGTGCGGCCCACTCTCCGGGCACGGACGCCCGGAGTGTGAAATACATCGCGAACAGGCCGGCGAAGAACATGAGTTCGCTGGCCAGCCACACGATGGTGCCGACGGATACGGGGTTCGGTCGGTTCACGGAAACGTGGGCCCGAGGCGCTGGAGCAGTCATCGATGCAGACACGCTCGTCATTATGGCGGACTTTGGACCCGGGTGGGGACGCATCGCCGGGCGCGCCGCACGACGGAGGGGCGGACCACCGTGCGGACGTGCCAAGATTCCCTTGGACGCACGACGCCAGCACAAGCAAGAGGACGGGTTCTTCGATGGTGGACCACCGGGGTTCTGACGTGACGCACCGCACAGGCGCGCCGCGGGTTCTGCTCTACAGCGACGACACGGACACGCGCGAGCGCGTGCGCCTCGCCGTGGGCGCGAGGCTCGCCAAGGGCGAGCCGAAGATCGACTGGGTCGAGACGGCGACGCACGATGCCGTCATCGCGAACGCCGACGCCGGGAGCTTCGACCTCCTCGTGCTCGACGGCGAGGCCGCGCCGTCCGGCGGGATGGGCCTGTGCCGCCAGCTCAAGAACGAGATCTACAGCTGCCCGCCCGTCCTCGTCCTCACGGGGCGGCCGCAAGACGCCTGGCTCGCCTCGTGGTCGCTCGCCGATGCGGTCGTGCCGCACCCGCTCGACCCCGTCGAGGTGCAGCGCGCGGTCGCCGGTCTCCTCACCGGCACGGTCCCCGCGTGACCTTGGCGACCTGGCCGGACCTGCTGGCCCAGCTCCTCGCGGGCCGGGACCTCGACCACGGCCAGGCCGCCTGGGCGATGGACGAGATCATGCAGGGCCAGGCGTCTCCGGCACGCCTCGCGGGCTTCCTCGTGGCCTTGCGTGCGAAGGGCGAGACCGTGGGGGAGATGACCGCCCTCGCGGACACGATGCTCCAGCACGCGGTGCCCATCGAGGTGCCGGGCCGCAACGTCGACATCGTGGGTTCCGGGGGTGACCGCGCGCACACGGTGAACATCTCGACCATGGCATCGCTCGTCATCGCCGGGGCCGGGATCCGCGTGGTCAAGCACGGCAACCGCGCCGCCTCGTCCTCGTCGGGGTCTGCTGACGTCCTCGAGGCCCTCGGCATCCGGCTCGACCAAGAGGTCTCCCGCGTCGCTGCGCTCGCGCACGAGGTCGGCATCACGTTCTGCTTCGCGCAGGTCTTCCACCCGTCCTTCCGGCACGCGGGGGTGGCCCGCAAGGAGCTCGGGGTCGCGACGGCCTTCAACTTCCTCGGCCCGCTCACCAACCCGGCCCGGCCCGCGGCGACTGCCGTCGGGGTCGCGGACGTGCGCATGGCGCCGCTCGTGGCGGGTGTCTTCGCCCAGCGCGGCACCGACGCGCTCGTGTTCCGTGGCGAGGACGGCCTCGACGAGCTCGCGACGACGGCACCCTCGCGGGTGTGGGAGGTGCGCGACGGTCAGGTGACCGAGTCGGTGCTCGACGCCGTGACCGACCTCGACCTGCCCCCGCGGACGCTCGACGAGCTCCGTGGGCAGGACGCCACGTACAACGCAGGCGTGGCGAGACGTCTCCTGGCCGGTGAGCCCGGCGCGGTGCGGGACGTCGTGCTGCTCAACGCCGCAGCCGCGATCGTCGCGCACGGCACGCTCGACGGCACGGCGTCGGGATCGCTCGTGGACCGGCTCGCGGCCGGGATGGGGCACGCGGCGCGCGCCGTGGACTCGGGCGCCGCAGCGGGTGTGCTCGAGGCCTGGGCCGCGGCGTCCGCATAGCGCGGTCTCTTCAGTCGTCGAGGCCGAGGTCGAAGGCCTGCTCGAGGTCCGTCGTGGAGTAGGCGCGGAACGCGATGTACGTCTGGGTGCGCACGACGCCCTCGACCTTGCTCACCTTGTCCGCGATGACGTCGGCGAGCCGGTCGTGCTCCCGCACCCGCACGAGCGCGACGAGGTCGATGTCGCCGGTGACCGAGTAGACCTCGCTCACGCCCGGGATCTCGGCGACGGTGGCGGCGACCTCGGGGATCCGGTCGGCAACGGTGTCGATCAGGACGATCGCCGTGAGCATGGTGCTTCTCCTCGCCTCGGTGCAGTGACGTGCCCCATCATGCCGCGTCCGGACCCGGGACCGTGTGGTGCCGTACGAGCTCCGCGGTGCGGACGAGGTCGGTGTGGGCGGGTGCGCCGGCGACGGGGCACGCCCACGGCACGTCGCCCGTGAGCTCGACGAGGCGTACCCCTGGCGACTCGAGCCAGCCGAGCAGCAGGTCGGCCTCTTCGGCGAGCCCCGCCGGTGCGGGCGGCACGGGAGCAGGAACGTGCTCAGCGGCGGCCCGCAGGGACTCGATGACGGGCACCGGGTCGACACCGCGCCGTGCGACCCCGGTCGCGGCGAGCCGGGCGTGGCGCACGACGACGAGCTCCCAGCCGCCGTCCTCGTGCGGGCGGGCCGCGACGAGCTCGGGGTTCGCCGCGAGCGGCCCGAGCCGTTGCACCCGGCTCGCGCCGCGCAAGAACACCGCGAGGCGGTCACGCAGGGCCGCGGCGGCCTCGAAGTTCTGCGCTGCCGTCATCGCGGCGATCGCGCGGGCGTGGGCCGCGACCACCGGCTGCGGGTCCCCGAGCATCGCCGCGCGCACCCCGGGGGCATCCTCCGGCTCGAGGTGCATCGCGGCCCGGGTGCCGGGCACCGCGGGCCGGAACGCGCTCAGGAGCGCGAGGGCCGCGTGCTGGGCCTGGGTCCGCGATCCGAAGGGGCCGAGATGCGTCGCGCCGTCGATCACCTCGCGCACGACGGAGAGTCGCGGGACGCCGGTCTCGACGAGCCGGACCCAGGACGTGCGCTGCGGGAACTTCGAGCGTCGGTTGTAGCGCGGGGTGTGCTGGGCGATGAGCCGCAGCTCGCGGACCTGTGCCTCGAGCTCCGTCGCGCACACGACGGGCCGCACGTCGTGCGCGATACGCACCATCTCCTTGATCGCCTTGCGGGTCTCGGCCGCGGTGAAGTACGTGCGTACCCGGGAGCGCAGCGACTTCGAGGTGCCGACGTAGAGCACCTCGTCCCCCGGCCCGAGGAAGAGGTAGACCCCGGGCGCCTCGGGCAGGGCGTCAGCGAGCGACCGCTTGCGCCGCACGTCCATGGGGACGTTGTCGCCCGCCGTCGCGAGGTCCTCGAGGTGCGTCACGCCCGCTCCCGCGAGGCGCCCGAGCAGGGCGTGCAGGACGTCGACGGTGGCCCGCGCGTCGCTCAGGGCCCGATGGTCCGGCGTGACCTGGGCCCGGAACAGCCCCGCGAGGGTCGAGAGCTTGTGGTTGGGCACCTCGTCGCGGGTGACGACGGCGCGCGCGAGCCGGACCGTGTCGACCACCTGGTTGCCGGGCCAGGGGTGCCCCGTGGCGCGGGCCGCGGCGCGCAGGAACCCCATGTCGAACGCCGCGTTGTGCGCGACGAGCACGGCGCCCCGGATGAACTCGAGGAACGCCGGGAGCACCTCGTCGATCCGTGGTGCGGGGATGACCATCGCGTTCGTGATGCCCGTGAGCACGGTGATCTGGGCGGGGACGGGCACCCCGGGGTTCACGAGGGTCTGGAACTCGCCGAGCGTCTCGCCGCCGCGCACCTTGACGGCGCCGATCTCCGTGATGGCGTCCCCACCGCCCGCGCGGCCGCCCGTGGTCTCGAGGTCGACGACGACGAACGTCACCTCGCGCAGCGGCAGCCCGAGATCCTCGAGGGTCGGCTGCACGGCGACCGCCGTCGGCCACCCCGTCGCTGCACCACCCTCTGAACCTGCCGTCACGCACCGAGGCTAACCGCCCCCTCCGACACCCGCCCCGGCCCACACTGAGAACGCGGGGACGGGCGGGGACGGGTGGGGCTACTCGGTGGGGCCGCTCGTGGGCACGCCCTCGTAGAGTGCCTCGATCTGCGTGGCGAAGTCCTTGTGGACCAGGTTGCGCTTCACCTTGAGCGACGGCGTGAGGTAGTCGTTCGCGACCGTGAAGTCCGCCGTCAGCACGGCGTACTTGCGGATCGACTCGGCACGCGAGACGGCCTTGTTGGCACGCTCCACGGCCACGTCGAGCGCCTCGCGCACGGCATCGCTCGCCGCCGCCTCCTCGACGCCCATCTCGGGCAGGCCGTGCACCTTGAGCCAGCCCGGCAGCGCCTCGGCGTCGAGCGTCACGAGGGCACCGATGAACGGCTTCTGGTCGCCGACGACGACGACCTGGCTCACGAGCGGGTGGGCGCGCAACCGGTCCTCGAGCACCGCGGGGGCCACGTTCTTGCCGGCCGCCGTGACGATGATCTCCTTCTTGCGGCCCGTGATGCGCAGGGCGCCGTCGTCGTCCATCGACCCCAGGTCCCCCGTGCGGAACCAGCCGTCGACGAAGGCCTCCGCCGTGGCGTCGGGGTTGTTGTGGTACCCGCGGAACACGGGGATGCCCTTCGCGAGGATCTCGCCGTCCTCGGCGATCTTGATCGACGTCCCGGGCAGCGGGAAGCCGACCGTGCCGATCTTGACGCGCCCGGGGCGGCTGACGTTCGTGGGCGCCGTCGTCTCCGTCAGGCCGTAGCCCTCGAGGACCGTCAGCCCGACGCCTCGGAAGAAGTGGCCCAGGCGCTCACCGAGCGGGGCGCCGCCCGAGATCGCCCACTTCGCCTCGCCGCCGAGCGCCGCGCGGAGCTTGTGCAGCACGAGCTTGTCGGCGATCTTGTACTGCACCTTCTGCCAGAGGCTCGGCCCCTTGGGGGTGTCGAGCGCGCGCGAGTACATGATCGCCGTGCGCGCGGCGCGGTGGAAGATCCCGCGCTTGCCGCCCAGTGCGGCCTTCTGCTCGGACGCGTTGTAGACCTTCTCGAACACGCGGGGGACCGAGAGGATGAACGTCGGCTTGAAGGTCGCGAGGTCCGCCATGAGGTTCTTCGTGTCGGGCGTGTGGCCGAGGACGGCGCCCGCGGGGACGACGAGCACGTGCACGAACCGGGCGAAGACGTGGGCGAGCGGCATGAAGAGCAAGGTCCGCGAACCGGGGTCGGAGACGACGACGGCGAGGTCGTCGACCGCGTTGACGGTGAGCCGGTAGAAGTTGCCGTGGGTGAGCTCCGCGCCCTTGGGCCGGCCCGTCGTGCCGGACGTGTAGATGATCGTCGCGAGCGAGTCGAGGTCGTCGAGGCTGCGACGCCGGGCGATCTCGTCGTCGGCGACGTCGGCACCCGCGGTCGTGAGGGCGTCGATCGCGCCGTCGTCGATCACGAGCACCTCGCCGAGGCCGGGCAGCGACCCGCGCACCGACTCGAGCGTCGCGGCGAGCTCCGCGGTCTCGGCGACGACGAGGCCGATCGCGGCGTCCGAGCAGATCCACTCGACCTGCTCGGCCGACGACGTCTCGTACAACGGCACGGGCACGGCGCCCGCGGCCCACACGGCCCAGTCGAGCAACGACCACTCGAAGCGGGTGCGCGACATGATGCCGACGCTCTGGCCGGGTTCGACCCCCTTGGCGACAAGACCCTTCGCGACGGCGACGACGCGTGCGTCGAAGTCCTTGGCGCTCAGCGCGACCCATGGACCGTCGTCGACGACCTTGTACTCCATGAGCGGCAGGTCGCCCTTGCTGGCGACGCGTTCGGCAAGCAGGTCGTTGAGGTTGCGCGAGGGGTCCACCTCGACTGCGAGGGGTACCGAGAACTCGTCCATGCTGACTCCATTGGCAGACGGGGGCGGGGTCTCAGGCTACACAGCGACCATGGGACTTCTGGTCCCCGGGACGTCGGTAGTCTTCGGCAGAGCGGTCGAGGCGACCGGCACCGGGGACTAAGGACGGATATGTACGCGATCGGCGTGGACATCGGCGGAACGAAGATCGCCGCGGGTGTGGTGGACGAGGACGGCACGATCCTGGCCAAGACGCGACGGGCGACGGCGACCACGGACTCCTCGAGCGTGGACCGGGGCGTGATCGACGCGTGCCGCGAGCTCGCGGGCCAGTTCGAGATCGGCGCGATCGGCCTCGTCGCCCCCGGCTTCGTGTCCTCCGACCAGCGCACGGTGATGTTCACGCCGAACCTCCCGTGGCGCGACCACCCGCTGCGCGACAACGTCGCGTCCGCGCTCGGGCTCGAGGTCCCGATCGTCGTGGAGAACGATGCGAACGCCGCGGCCTGGGCGGAGTTCCGGTTCGGTTCGGGTCGTGGCGTCGACGACATGGTGCTGCTCACGATCGGCACGGGCCTCGGGTGCGGCGCCGTCGTCGGCGGGATCCTGCTGCGCGGCGCCTGGGGCGTCGCGACCGAGGCGGGGCACCTGCGCGTGGTCCCCAACGGGCACCAGTGCGGCTGCGGGCTGCGGGGCTGCTGGGAGCAGTACGCGAGCGGGAACGCTCTCGTGCGCAACGCCCGAGCCGCGATCGAGACCCGTCCCGAGGAGGCGACGGCGCTCCTCGACCTGTGCGACGGCGAGCCGGCCCAGCTCAAGGGCCCCCACGTCACCAAGGCCGCCAAGGCGGGCGACCCGCTCGCCGTCGAGCTCCTCACCGAGCTCGGCACGTGGATCGGGGAGGGCTCGGCAGCCGTCGGGACCATCATCGACCCGGCGCTCATCGTGATCGGCGGTGGCGTCGCGGCGGCGGGGGACCTGCTGCTCGACCCGGCGCGGGCCGGATTCCTGAACCAGCTCTCGGGGCGCGGTCATCGGCCCGTGGCCGCGATCGAGCTCGCCTCGATGGGCAACGACGCCGGTCTCGTGGGCGCGGCGGACCTCGCCCGGGTCGCGAGCTGACGGACTTGTCCACAGATTCGGACACCATGGTGCGATTCGGACAGTGACTGGGTAGGTTTCCGGTCATGTCTGTTGCGCAGCAGGGGGCTCGGCGCCCGGTCCTCGGACGGTCTCGACGTGCCGTGAGGTGCCTCGCGACAGGGTGCGCGGCAGTGGTTGCCGCCGCGTCGCTCGTGGCATGCACGCCGACGACGACGCCGCCCCCCTCACCGCCCGAGAGCTCCCCGGTCGAAACCGTATCCCCGTCGCCGAGCCCGACGCCGATGCCGAGCCCCACCGAGGAGCCGAGCCCGACGGCGGAGGCCACACCTACCTCGTCTGAGGACCGTTCCGAGCTGCTCGTGCAGCCCGAAGCCATGGAGAGCGATGACGAGGCCGGGGCCGTCGCCGCGGCGAAGTACTACATGGGGCTGTACGAGTACGTGTATCTGACCGGCGACCTCGAGATGTGGGAAGCGATGGCGATGCCGGACTGCGAGTTCTGCGAGGTTGTTGCCGAAGGTGTCACCGAGATGCATGAGGCCGGCCAACATCGAGTCTCGGGCCCTCCCGAGTGGATCGGCAAGCCGAAGACCAACTACATCGAGATGGTCAACACCTGGGACATAGTTCTGCGAGCCGAGGTGAGCGCTTCGACGACTCTTGACGCCGAAGGCAACGTGGTCGATGAGAACGATTCAGGCATCGGTACCGTCACTCTGGGGATGGTCCGCACCGGTGACACGTGGAGCACACTCGGGATCCTGGTGGAGACCGATGAGTAGGGCAACGCTGGCTCTGGTCGTCCTCGCGGTCGCCCTGGTGCACTCAGCGTCGACAGCGGCGGCAATGGCCAACGCGTCTGAGTGCATGGACTGGTGCACCGACCAGGACAAGATCACCGCCCGGATGAGCGGCGTCGACTTCGTCCTGGTCCGCGGCCGCCCCGACCCGAAGCAGTACCAGTACACGGGAAACTGCCCGGAGAACTACATGACGCGCATCCCGGACCTGTGCCTCGACGGTGGGATCCCCGAACCTCCCGAGGCGTGCGAGTCCGGCGTGATGGTGGCCCCGCGCTGGGCGCAGCTGCGCGACGACGGAACCGGCAACCCCGGCCCGTGGGTTCTCGAAGCGGGGTACTCGTGCCCCGGCGACAGGGACTACCCCATCGCCTACGACGACTTCGCCCAGCTCCCCATCGCCCCCTCGCCCCTCGAGCTGCAACCGAACACGGGATGGGTGTACGCCGGGCTCGACACCATCGGCTACACCGACGACGCCTCGCAGGGCTTCGAGGTCCAGCTTCGCGGTGGCACCTTCCTCGTGGGCGCGATCCCGTTCGAGTACTCGTGGGACTTCGGTGACGGCTCTGACCCGATCACCACGACGGACCCCGGCAAGCCCTGGCCCGACCACACCGTGGCCCACCAGTACACCGCGGGCGGAGTCGTCACCCCCGTCCTCACCACACGCTGGAAGGGCGTGTTCAGGACCGGCGCAACGGGCCCCTGGCACGAGATCGACGGCACCGGAGAGACCACCACCACCGGCGGCCCGGTCACCGTCCACACCGCCCGCACCCGCCTCGTCGAGGACGACCTGGGCTAGACCACGGCACCCGAGTCGTGGTCCTCGGGGTCGCGGCGCGCCGGCATGCGCCACAGCAGGACCGCGATCCCCGCGAGGCACACGATCCCGCCCGCCTGGAAGATCACGGTGGGTGCGGTGCGCCAGAACAGGAACAGTACGAGCGACAGCGCCGGGATACCGACGGCGGCGAGCCACGCCATCGTGACGAGCGGGTCGTTGCCCATGACCGGTCCGGGGTCCGGCGGGACGAAGTCCTCGAGCGCGTCGACCGTCTGCTCGGCGTCGCCGATCTGGGCGGTGCCGTCCCAGTCCCGCGGACCCGCCGCGACCCAGGGTGCGACGGGGTAGGTTAGCCCGAGTCCGGTTCCGGTTCGGGGCTCGACGTCGTCGGCGTCGCCCACCTCGGACTCGTCGGTCGCGGGGAGGTCTTCGACCTCGTCGAGCGACGCGACGAGCTCGGCGAACCGGGCGTCGACGTCGTCGGCGTCGTCGTGCCGGTCGTGGTCCGCGCCACCTGAACTCATGAGGTTCACTCTAGAGTCGAGGAGACGGCGGGCGAACCCGGGCGTCGTGCGCACGTCCGCTGTCGAGGAGGCAGGTTGTTCTACTGGCTGATGAAGTGGGTCCTCGTGGGCCCGCTCCTGCGCCTCGTCTACCGCCCGTGGGCGCGGGGCAAGGAGAACGTTCCCGCCGAGGGCGGCGCGATCCTCGCGAGCAACCACCTCGCGGTGATCGACTCGTTCTTCCTCCCGCTCGTGCTCGATCGTGAGGTGGTCTTCATCGGCAAGGCCGAGTACTTCGCGGGCAAGGGGCTCAAGGGCCGCATCCAGGCGGGGTTCTTCCGCGGGGTCGGCACGATCCCGGTGGACCGCGCGGGCGGCAAGGCGAGCGAGGCGGCGCTGCGTACGGGGCTCGCGCGGCTCGAGGAGGGCAAGCTCTTCGGCATCTATCCCGAGGGGACCCGCAGTCCCGACGCGAGGCTGTACCGCGGCAAGACCGGCGTGGCGCGGCTCGCGATCGAGTCCGGCGCCCCCGTGATCCCGGTCGCGATGGTCGGCACCGACATCGCCCAGCCGATCGGCCGCCGCATCCCCAAGTTCATGCGCATCGGCGTCGTGTTCGGCGAGCCCTTGGACTTCTCGCGCTACCAGGGCATGGAGACGGACCGCTTCATCCTCCGCTCGGTGACGGACGAGATCATGTACGCGCTCATGAGCCTGTCCGGCCAGGAGTACGTGGACGTCTACGCCGCGACCCAGAAGGCGCGTCTTGCCGCAGGTCAGGGCGATGCGCCGGTCGCCGGCACGGGTCAGCCGCCCGTGGCGCCCGGGGGGCGCGAGAGCCCCGGGTCCCAGGTACCGGTCCCGCCCGAGGACGAGTCGCCACGTCAGTAGACTGTGGGCGGATTCCCCACCCACGAGAGGTTGTTCCATGCCTGTGCGTCGCGTCGCCCTGCTGACGGCCGGTGGCTTTGCCCCGTGCCTCTCCTCCGCCGTCGGAGGCCTCATCGAGCGCTACACCGAGATCGCGCCCGAGGTCGAGATCATCGCCTACCAGCACGGCTATCACGGCCTGCTGCGCGGCGACAAGATCGTGGTCGACGACGAGGCCCGCCGGCGTGCCGGCATCCTGCACCGCTTCGGCGGGTCGCCCATCGGCAACTCGCGCGTCAAGCTCACGAACGCTGCCGACTGTCTTGCGAAGGGGCTCATCACCGAGGGGCAGAACCCGCTCGAGGTCGCGGCCGAGCAGCTCAAGGCGGACGGCGTCGACGTGCTGCACACGATCGGCGGTGACGACACGAACACGACGGCGGCCGACCTCGCGGCGTTCCTCGAGAGCAACGGCTACCACCTGTCCGTCGTCGGCCTGCCCAAGACGATCGACAACGACGTCATCCCGATCCGCCAGTCCCTCGGCGCATGGACGGCGGCCGAGGAGGCCGCGGGCTTCGCCGCGAACGTCATCGGCGAGCACCGTTCCGGGCCGCGCATGCTCATCGTGCACGAGGTCATGGGTCGCCACTGCGGCTGGCTCACGGCGGCCTCTGCCGTCGAGTACCGCAAGTGGCTCGACCAGCAGGAGTGGGTGCCGAGCCTCGGGCTGACGCGCGAGCGCTGGGACGTGCACGCCGTCTTCGTGCCGGAGCTCGCCCTCGACCTCGACGGCGAGGCAGCGCGCCTGCGCGGTGTCATGGACGAGATCGGCAACGTCAACATCTTCCTGTCCGAGGGCGCCGGTGTTCCCGAGATCGTCAATGAGATCGAGGAGTCCGGGGGGGAGGTGGCGCGTGACGCTTTCGGTCACGTCCGTCTGGACGAGATCAACCCGGGTGCGTGGTTCGCGCGCCAGTTCGCGGAGCGTCTGGGCGCGGAGAAGGTCATGGTGCAGAAGTCCGGGTACTACTCGCGCGCCGCCGCGGCGAACGCGGAGGACCTGCGGCTCATCAAGTCGATGACCGATCTTGCCGTGCAGGTCGCCCTCGAGGGCGGCTCCGGTGTCATCGGGCACGACGAGGAGGCCGGTGACGTGCTGCGCGCCATCGAGTTCCCGCGCATCGCCGGCGGCAAGGCCTTCGACACGACCGTGCCGTGGTTCGGCGAGCTGTTGGCCGGTATCGGCCAGAGCGCGACGGCGCCCCGGTGAGCATCGAGCCCAGCGCGGAGCTGCTCGAGGGGCTCGAGCACTGGCGGACCCTCGAGCCCGCCCAGCAGCCGGTGTGGCCCGACGAGGCGAAGCTCGCGGCCGTGACGCAGCGCCTGGCGGGGCTGCCTCCGCTCGTGTTCGCGGGCGAGGCCGACGTCCTGACGGACAAGCTTGCGGCAGCGGGACGTGGCGAGGCGTTCGTGCTCCAGGGCGGCGACTGCGCCGAGACCTTCGCCGAGGCGACCGCCGACAACATCAGGAACAAGATCAAGACGATCCTGCAGATGGCGGTCGTCCTGACGCACGGTGCGAGCCTGCCGATCATCAAGCTGGGACGGATGGCCGGTCAGTACGCCAAGCCCCGCAGCTCGAACGACGAGACCCGTGACGGCGTCACCCTGCCGGCGTTCCGCGGCGACATCATCAACGGACACCCGTTCACCGCGGAGGACCGCACCCCGGACCCCGCGCGACTGCTCGAGGCGTACCACACGTCCGCGTCGACGCTGAACCTCATCCGGGCCTTCACGATGGGTGGCTTCGCCGACCTGCGCCGGGTGCACGAGTGGAACCGGGGCTTCCTCGCGAACAACCCCGCCTACTCCCGCTACGAGAAGACGGCGGCGGAGATCGACCGGGCGATCCGCTTCATGGCCGCGTGCGGTGCGGACTTCGACGCCCTGCGCACGGTCGAGTTCTTCTCGAGCCACGAGGCGCTCCTGCTCGACTACGAGCGACCCCTGACCCGCATCGACTCGCGCACGGGCCTGCCGTACGACTGCTCGGCCCACTTCGTGTGGATCGGGGAGCGCACGCGTCAGATCGACGGCGCCCACGTGGACTTCCTGTCCCGCGTGCGCAACCCGATCGGCGTCAAGCTCGGGCCGACGACGACGGCCGACGACGCGCGGGCGCTCATGGACAAGCTCAACCCGGCGGGCACCGCCGGGCGTCTGACCTTCATCACCCGGATGGGTGCGGGCCAGATCCGTGACCTGCTGCCCGACCTGCTCGAGAAGGTTGCGGCGCACGGCAGCCCGGTCACGTGGGTGTGCGACCCGATGCACGGCAACACGATCACGTCCTCCAACGGGTACAAGACGCGTCGGTTGAGCGACGTGCTCGACGAGGTGGCCGGCTTCTTCGAGGCGCACCGCACGGCGGGGACCATCCCGGGCGGCGTGCACGTCGAGCTCACGGGCGGGGACGTCACGGAGGTGCTCGGCGGTTCGGAGCACATCGACGACGCCGCGCTGGCCCGCCGCTACGAGACTCTCGTGGACCCGCGGCTCAACCACCAGCAGTCGCTCGAGCTCTCGTTCCAGGTCGCGGACATGCTCCGAGGCGCCTGAGCCCCGTGGCTGGGCGGGGACGCGCAGGGGGCGGCGCCGTCAGACGACGGTGAGGACGACGATGGTCCCCTTGACGACCTTGGTGCCGGCCTCGACGCTCTGGTCGCGGACGAGCCCGAGCATCCCGCCGAGGAAGTTCTCGCGCCGCGGTTCCATGTCGAGGTCGACGAGGATCTGTGCGGCCTCGTCGTACGACTTGCCGAAGAGGTTCGGGATCTCGAACGTCTCCGGGCCCTTGCTGACGGTGACGGTGACCACGTCCGTGCGGAACCCGGGGGTGCCCGCCTCGGGCGACTGCGAGATGACGTGGCCCTTCGCGACCGTGTCCGAGAACTGGTTCTTGGCCTTCTTGTACACGAGCCCGAAGCGCTCGAGCTCCGCCTTGGCCTGGGCGCGGGTCGCCCCGACCACCGACATGATCTTGAGCGGCGCGGGTCCGTCCGAGACCGTGAGCGTGAACTCGGTGCCGACCTCGAACCGCTCCTCGCCGGTCGGGGAGACGGACATGACCTCGCCCGCGGGCACCTCGTCGTCGTACCTCATGACGTGCGGTGCCACCGTGAACCCGGCGCGTCGCAGCTCGATCACGGCGTCCTCGGCCGTCGCGCCGACGAGATCCCCGGGCACGTCGCGCATGTCGGGGCCCTTGGAGAGCGTGACGAGCACCTCGGCGCCGCGCGCGATCTGGCCGCCGGCCACGGGTGCGGTGCTGATGACCTCGTCCACGGGCTCGTGCGAGAACTCCTCGCCGAACCGGAACTCGAGGTCGGCCCTCGTGAGCACGTCTGCGGCGGCCTCGCTCTCCATGCCGACCACGTTGGGGACCGCGGTGAACGCGCCGGGACCGTAGTTGACGAACCACCACGAGCCCGCGGCGAGGGCCGTGAGCACGCTCAGGACGACGGCGAACGCCCACCACCGACGCCGACGGCGGGCCCGCTGCGCCTCGAGCCGTTCGATCTCCGCCTCGTGCTCCGGGCTGAGCACGCCGACGCCGATCGGCAGCGCGATCGTGGAGCCGGACTCGTTCATGTCGAGCATCGTCGTGTCGATCTCGTCCGGCGAGCCGGGGGTCGCGGGGTCGTCGCCCGAGGGGACGGCCGTCGCGGGGTGGAGCGTGATCGTGGGCGGGACGTCCGCGGCGCGGGCGAGGGTCTCGTCGTCGAGGAGCGCGCGAGTGCGCCGGACGAGCTCGAGCGCCGCGGCGGCGTCGTGCGGGCGGTCGTCCGGGACGCGGGCGGCCAGTGCGTGGACGAGGTCGTCGATCTCCTGCGGGAGCCAGCTCACCGAGCTCGACGGCGCGGGGATGTCGTTGGAGACGTGCTGGAGGGCGACCTGCACGGGGGTCTCGCCCGTGAAGGGCTGACGGCCCGTGAGCATCTCGTAGAGCAGGATGCCGCACGCGTACACGTCCGTGCGAGGGTCGCTGATGCCCCGGGAGACGAGCTCGGGGCCGAGGTAGGCGACGGTGCCGAGCACGGTGCCCGTCGTCGTCGCCGTGACTTCCGTGACCGCGCGGGCAAGGCCGAAGTCGGCCACCTTGATGCGGCCGTCCGACGCGAGCAGCACGTTCTCCGGCTTGATGTCGCGGTGGACGAGCCCGTGGCGGTGCGCGGCAGAGAGTGCGTCGAGGACGCTCTCGATGACGGAGAGCGACTCGTCGAGGCTCAGCGCGCCGGCCTCCGCGAGCCGCCGCCGCAGCGTGATGCCGTCGACGTACTCCATCGTGAGGTAGGAGACGTCGCCGTCGAGGCCCTGGTCGTACACGCCGACGAGCCCCGCGTGGGTGAGCCGGGCTGCGGACCGCGCCTCGCGGCGGAAGCGTGCGATGAAGTCGGACCCGTCCGCGCCGTCGGCCAGGTGGGCGTGCATGACCTTGAGGGCCACCTCGCGGTCCAGCCGTCGGTCGACGGCGAGATACACGGTGGCCATTCCCCCCCGGGCAATCCGGGAGAGGACCTCGTATCGCCCGTCGACGACCGTGCCGACGAGCGGATCAGTGATCGTCCTACCCACGGGGCGATCCTACGGTGGGAATCGTCGGGAATCGGTCAGGCGAACCGCTGCATGAGTGTCCGGACATTCGCGACGTAGCGGCGGGTGTCGGAGAACATGCCGTACTTCCGCACCGAGGTGGCGCCCTGGTAGTACCCGGCGATCGCCGTGTCGAGGTCCGGGGCGCTCTTGACGAGCTGGCGCAGGATCGCGACCCCGGCCGTGACGTTGTCGTCCGGGTCGAGCAGGTTGATGGAGTGACCCACGAGGTCAGCGGCCCAGTCGCCCGACGTGGGGATGACCTGCATCGTCCCGATGGCGTTGGCGGGGGAGACGGAGGCGTGGTTGAAGCCGGACTCCTGGAAGGCCACGGCCTGGGCGAGGGACGCGTTCACGCCGAGCCGCTTGGCCGTCGCGACCACCTTCGACTGCATGGTCGCCTTCGACGGCACGCCGGCCTCGAGCAGGAGCGCCTTGTTCTTGTTGGCCGACGCGACGACGTGCTGCGGGTACTTGCGTCCCGCGAACGTGTCGGGGACCTTCTCGCTGTCCGGCAGCTCGTACGAGTCGCCGTCGCCCGCCACGCCGGGGATGGTGAGGCGCTGCCCGGCGACGATGAAGGCGCGCGAGTCGAGGCCGTTGGCCTTGACGACGGCGGTGACGGTGACGCCGAAGCGGGTGGCGATGCGCGAGACCGTGTCGCCCGAGGCCACCGTGTAGGTCGTCGTCTTCGTCGTTGCCTTCTTGGCCTTCTTCGCGGGCGTCTCGGGTGAGGAGGCACCGGGGATGGCGAGCTTCTGGCCCACGACGATGAAGGCGCGCGAGTCGAGGCCGTTGGCCTTGACGATCGCCTGGACCGTGGTGCCGTAGCGCGCGGCGAGGTGGGAGACGGTGTCCCCGGATGCCACCGTGTGCTTCGCAGCGGCTTCCTTCGTGGTCGACTTCTTGGGGGAGTCGGACTTGGTGCTCGACGAGCCGGTGGGGATCACGAGGCGCTGGCCCGCGTAGATGCGACCCGGGTCGGCGAGGTCGTTGGCGCGTGCGATCGCGGCCACGGAGACCCCCGAGCGGGTCGCGATGTGCGACACGGTCTCGCCCTTGCGCACGGTGTGCTGCTCCTGGGCCTGCGCGGAGCTCGCGGTCGCGACCGAGGCTGCGGCGAGCGCGAGAGTCACCCCGGTGCCCGTGGCGACCTTGATCCGGCCCGTGTCGTGCTGCGTCATGGCGCCATCCTCGTGTGACTGATGTGACAGATGTTTCTGGTGGGACTCAAGTGACAGAACATGAAAGTACCCGACGTCGGCGCCTGAGGGAAGAGGAGGCGTGGCGTGATGGGCCGTACGCTGTGCTCCGTGGAGACCTCGCTCGAAGAACTCGTCCCTCGCTGGCTCACCGTCCCGGACCTGTGCGAGCACCTCGCGCTCGACGCCGGCAAGGTGCGTCGGCTCCTCGCGGAGCACTGGCT
Source organism: uncultured Cellulomonadaceae bacterium (assembly GCA_964510785.1). GTDB lineage: Bacteria > Actinomycetota > Actinomycetes > Actinomycetales > Cellulomonadaceae > JAAYZM01. Next base: position 18,724 of record CAZECM010000053.1, read on the forward strand.
CATCGGCGCCAGGCAGGGGGAGCGCAACATCTTCGCCGTACCCGCCGACTTCCTCGTCCCCAGGGCGCCGGAAGCGGACGCGGAGGGTGCCGACGCGGCCCGCTGGGCCGTCCTCGCGTCACTGCGGGGCACGGTGACGTTGCTGATGGACGCCGGCCTCGACGAAGCGGCTGCGATCGAATGGCTGTTCTCGCCGTCGGACCTGCTGGAGGCCACGCCGATCGCCGCGCTCCGGGCCGGTCACAAGGCGCCCGTGCGCCGGGCGGCGCAGACGCTCTTCTGACTCCTGCGCTGCGGGCCGGTGCGCCGCTCAGGCAGTCCGCACGGCCGCCGCGTGGGCGAGGCGCCGCAGCATCGAGGCGCCGGGCTCCGCGAGGTTCGAGGCGTCGAGCCGCTCGAGGGACTGCGCGACGAGCCCCTCGATGAGCTCCTCGACCTGCGCGGCCGCTCCGGACCCCAGCAGGATCTCCGCGAGGCGCGCGACCTGTTGCGCGTCGAGGGTGCGGTCGCCGAGCTGTCGCGCGAGCAGCTCGCGCTCTTGGCGGGAGGCCAGCGACATCGCCCGGGCCACGAGCACCGTCCGCTTCCCTTCGCGCATGTCGTCACCGGCCGGCTTTCCCGTCACCCCGGGGTCACCGAAGACGCCGAGCAGGTCGTCCCGAAGCTGGAACGCCTCACCGAGCGGCAGGCCGACGGTGCGCATCGCCTCGAGGGTGTCGCCGTCGGCCCCGGCAAGCGCGGCACCCAGCACGATCGGGTGCTCGACGGAGTAGCGCGCCGACTTGGCGCGGATCACCTCGCGGGCCCGCGCCTCGTCCGCCACGGGGTCGGTACCCCACGGCAACGCCTGGGCGAGCACGTCGAGGTACTGGCCCACCGTGACCTCGGTGCGCATGAGATCGAAGACCTCTCGCGCGGCACGGGCCGCCCCGGGCGCGAACCCGCCCGTCGCCAGGGCGAACTCGGACTCGCTCGCGGCGAGGGCGAGGTCACCGAGCAGGATCGCCACGGACTCGCCGAACCTGTCCGGGCTACCCGTCCATCCCTCGCGCACGTGCAGGGCGGCGAACGCTCGGTGCGCCGTGGGCTGACCGCGTCGCGTGTCAGAGGCGTCCATCACGTCGTCATGGAAGAGGGCCGCGGCCTGGAACAGCTCGAGAGCCGCTCCGACGTGGAGCACGGCGGACGCTTCGGGCGACCCCGCCTCGCCGCCGTGCGCCCGGAACGACCAGTAGCAGAACGAGGGCCGTAGCCGCTTGCCCCGTGCGAGCATCGCCGTCACGGCGTCGGCGAGCGGTGCGCCGTCCGCGCCGATCGAGGTGTAGAGCGAACGCTGGGTCGCGAGGTGCTCGGCAAGCACCCGTTCGACGCCGGCGCGGACGCCCTCGGGATCGGGCGGAGCTGAGTGGACCACCTGGCCAGCCTAGGCCGTGCCGTCGGGCACCTGGCGCGAGGCGTTCCACAGGCGCGAGGTGCCTCCGGCCCACCGAGCGCCGAGGTGCGGTGCGATTCGGGGCATGACAACCACCACGATCCGGGTCAGCGAGCCCCGGGAGCTGCTCGCCTATCTGCCCTATCGGCTCGGGTTCCGGCCACGGGAGAGCGTCGTCGTCATGAGCCTGCGAGGCGCACGGTCGCGACTCGGGCTCGTCGCTCGGGTCGATCTCGCCGACATGGCGAACTCCGACGACGGAGCCCGCGTAGCCGGAGGACTCGCGGCACACCTGTGGCGCGACGGTGCCGAGCAGGCGGTGGTCGTCGTCTACGCGGACGCGGCCCGTGAGGGAGGAACCTGGCGGACCGACGTCGTCGAGGCAGCCGGCCACGCGCTCGAAGCGATCGAGACCAACGTAGGTCCCGCCCAGGTCTGGGTCGTCGACGCCGAGCGCTACTACGCCTTCGGTTGCTCCGACGACGAGTGCTGCCCGCCGCAAGGATGGCCCCTCGACGACCTCGACTCGACACAGGTCTCGGCGCAGATGGTCTTCGCGGGCGCGAGCGTCGCTGGTCACCGCGGCGAGATCACCGCGGTGACCCCGGCACCCAAGGGGGCCCGCTACAACGTGGGACGGGTCGCCGACCGGTGGGCGCGGCGCCGCGAGGGGGCGGAAGCGAAGGACCTGTCTCCCGGAGGCACGGGCGAGCTCGCCGCATGGCACGTGGCCTCCCTCAGGTCGTGGCAGTCCGCGGTGGTCGCCGTCGGCGGCGGGAGCGTGCCGACGTCGAGGGACCTCGGCAGGATCGGCGCGGCCCTCGAGGACCACGTGGTGCGCGACGCGGTGATCATGTCCTTCGCCACCTCGACCGAGGAAGCGATCGACGCGGTCGCGCGGCCCACGTCGCGTACGTCGGAGCACGTCGGTGCGGCCATCGGCGCGCTCTTCGACGACGGCGCCGCACCTGACGGTGAACAGCTGCGCCACCGGGTCCACGTGCTGCGTGAGGTGGTGGCGCACACCCCCGACGGCGAGCACGCGCCGGCACTGACGTTGCTCGGGGTCCTGGCCTGGTGGTCCGGCAACGGCGCTGCGGCGAACTGCTGGCTCGACAAGGCGCTCGCGGCGCGGCCCGGCTACCGGCTCGCGGATCTGTTCATGGTGACGCTCGAGTCGGGACTAGCGCCCGGTTGGGCCCAAAGGTCGGCAGCGGAGGACGCGGGGCTGCGGTAGGTTCGCGCAAAGGCCACGTCGTGGCCGTGCATCGATGCACTCGGAGGTGGCCGTGCCGGTCGTCGTCGGCTTTGTGGACTCCCCCGAGGGCAGGGCTGCGCTGACCGCAGCGGTGCGCGAGGCCACGATCCGTGCGAGCAGGGTCGTGGTCGTGCTCAGCGACACGGGTGGGGGGCAGGACCCCGCGCTGGACGCGGCGGCCGAGCGCGTGCGGTCCGAGCTCGACGAGAGCGGCGTGCGCCACGAGATCCGGCACACGGCACGCAGCGGTGACGCGGCCGAGGACATCGTGCAGATCGCCCGGCGCGAGGAGGCCTCGTTGATCGTGATCGGCCTGCGTCGGCGCAGCGCCGTGGGCAAGCTCTTCCTCGGGTCGAAGGCCCAGCGGATCCTGCTGGACTCCCCGTGTCCCGTGCTCGCGGTCAAGGCTGCACCGGCCTAGGGCTGGGGAACACCTGAGCCCGGTCGGGCGTTGAGCATGGCAGTCGGCCGAATCCTCCGTCGCCGCGCGCTCCGGCGGCGGATCAGTGGTTCTGGTCGGTACAATGTCCCGGCACCCGAACCTTGATCCGGGTCATCACGCTGCCGAAAGGTCGTCTGTGTCTTTCCCTGCTCTGAACTCCCCGTCCCCGCACGAGCCCGCCCAGGAGACCGCCGTCGCCCAGCCGGGCCGGGCCGTTCCGGCCTCGCGTGGTGGTTCGGCCGGCGTGAGCGCCACCGTCGGGCAGAAGGCCGGCAAGTCCGCCGCGTCGACCTCCGCGACCACGAAGTCCGCCGCTCCCAAGGCTGCGGCCAGCAAGTCCACCGCCAAGAAGTCAGCTCCCGCAGCGAAGGAGGCCGCACCGGCCGCCAAGTCGGCTGCGGCGAAGAAGGCTTCGCCCGCCGCGAAGGCCGCCGCCTCCAAGGAGGCCGCGGGGGAGTCTGCCGCCGAGGTCGTCGTGACTCCTGACGCCGAGCCCGAGGACGTCGAGGGTGCCAAGGACGCCAAGGACGGCGACAGCGAGTCGGAGGACAGCGGTTTCGTCTACTCCGACGCCGACGACGACGACGCCCCGGCCCAGCAGGTCATCACCGCGGGCGCGACCGCCGACCCTGTCAAGGACTACCTCAAGCAGATCGGCAAGGTCGCACTCCTCAACGCCGAGCAGGAGGTCGAGCTCGCCAAGCGCATCGAGGCCGGCCTGTTCGCCGAGGAGAAGCTCGCGAGCACCGAGGGCAAGCTCGAGCCGAAGCTGCGCCGCGAGCTCGAGTGGATCGCCGGGGACGGCCGTCGCGCCAAGAACCACCTGCTCGAGGCGAACCTGCGCCTCGTCGTCTCGATCGCCAAGCGCTACACGGGCCGCGGCATGCT
>CAZECM010000054.1:0-8659 GCA_964510785.1 uncultured Cellulomonadaceae bacterium
GCGGGACGCCGTGACGCCGTGGTCGAGCCACACCTGGAGCACGCGGCGGATCTCGTGGTAGATCCCCTCGGGGTCGTTGTCGAAGTTGAGCGGGTAGATGTCCTGGTACTTCTTGGGCGGGTTCTCCGCGTAGGCGATCGTGCCGTCCGCGCGGGTCGTGAACCACTCGGGGTGCTCCGTGACCCACGGGTGGTCCGGGGAGCACTGCAGGGCGACGTCGAGGGCGACCTCGAGGCCGGCCTCGCGGGCCTTGCGCACGAAGAAGTCGAAGTCCTTGAACGTGCCGAGGCTCGGCTCGATCGCGTCGTGGCCGCCGTCGGGCGAACCGATCGCGTAGGGCGAGCCAGGGTCCTGGGGGCCGGGCGTGAGGGAGTTGTTGCGGCCCTTGCGGAACGTCGTGCCGATCGGGTGGACGGGGGTGAGGTAGACGACGTCGAAGCCCATCCCGGCGATCCCCGGGAGGCGCTTGGCGGCCGTGCGCAGCGTGCCGGAGCGCCACTGCCCCGTGCGCTTGTCGCGCTTGGCACCTTCGGAGCGCGGGAAGAGCTCGTACCACGCGCCGGTCAGGGCGAGCTCGCGGTCCACGCGCAGCGGGTAGACGGGCGAGGACGTGACGTGCTCGCGCACGGGGTGGGAGTCCAGCACGCCGCGTACCGGGCCGGACAGGCCGGCGGCGAGCCGTGCCTCGGGCGGCCGAGCGGCGTCATCGAGCGCGGTCACGGCGTCGCGCAGGATCGTGCGGGCCTTCGGTGGGACACCCTTGCGGGCGGCCGCGGCGGCGAGCAGCCGCGCCCCCTCGACGAGCATGAGCTCGGTGTCGACGCCGGCACCGACCTTGATCGCGGCGTCGTGCGACCAGGTGCCGTACGGGTCGGACCAGCCCTCGACGCGGAAGCCCCAGTCGCCCTCGGCGTCCGGCACGAGCCGGGCCTCGAAGCGGTCGAGGCCGGGCGCGATGTCGACCATGCGTGCGCTCGAGTGGTCCGCACCGTCGGGACGGACCAGCACGGCGGTCGCCGCGACGGCGTCGTGCCCCTCGCGGAAGACGGTCGCGCGCACGGGGACGGCCTCGCCGACGGCGGCCTTGGCGGGCCAACGGCCCTCCTCGGCCACGGGAGACACGTCGAGGACGGGGATGCGCCCGATGCGGGTCGGTACGGGACCGGACGGTGCGGAACCGGTGGGTGCGGGGGTGGTCGGCGTGGTCACACCCCGAACCTACCTACGCAGCGGCGTCGTCGGCACCTGTACCGCGCCGGGGGTGTCGAGCTCGTGCCGGAAATGTGCCGGGTCGGGGTGCTCGCCGTCGGCCGCTCTGGGTCGCGCGGGTTAAATCTTCGTGGCGGTCGTGCTCCCCGGGCCCTCTGGCGGACCGTGCGGCCCGAGGCTGGCTTAGGCTGAAGCGTGTGAGAGCCATCCGTAGATTCACCGTCCGCACCCTGCTGCCCGCCCCGCTCGCGGCCCTCGACGAGCTCGCGCACAACCTGCGCTGGTCGTGGCACTCCCCGACGCGCGAGCTGTTCGCCCAGATCGACCCCGAGCTGTGGCGCGAGGTCCGCATGGACCCCGTCAACCTCATCGGTGCGCTGAGCGTCGAGCGGCTCTCCGAGCTCGCTGCCGACGAGGTGTTCGTGGCACGCGTGCACGCGGCCGCCGCCGATCTGCGGGGCTACGTCACGGAGCCGCGCTGGTACCAGCAGCAGCAGGCGACACGGCCCGAGCTGCCGGCGTCGATCGCGTACTTCTCCCCGGAGTTCGGCATCACCGCCGTGCTGCCGCAATACTCCGGCGGCCTCGGCATCCTCGCGGGCGATCACCTCAAGAGCGCCTCGGATCTCGGTGTGCCGATCGTCGGCGTCGGGCTGCTCTACCACTCGGGCTACTTCAAGCAGGCCCTCACCCGTGACGGCTGGCAGGTCGAGACCTACCCCGTGCTCGACCCGGACGGGCTGCCCCTGACGCTCTTGCGCGAGCAGGACGGCACCCCCGCCCTCGTGACGCTCGACCTGCCGGGCGGGCGCTCGCTCGCCGCGCACGTGTGGGTCGCGTCGGTGGGACGCGTGCCGCTGCTGCTGCTCGACTCGGACGTGCCCGCCAACGACGAGCTCGCCCGCAAGGTCACGGACCGGTTGTACGGCGGCGGCGGCGAGCACCGGCTGCAGCAGGAGCTCCTGCTCGGCGTCGGCGGCGTGCGCGCCGTGCGGCTGTGGTCGCGTCTGACCGGCGCGCCGGAGCCCGAGGTCTATCACATGAACGAGGGCCACGCGGGGTTCCTCGGCATCGAGCGCATCCGCGAGCTCATGGCCGAGAGCGGCCTGAGCTTCGACGAGGCCCGCGAGGCGGTGCGCGCCGCGACCGTCTTCACGACGCACACCCCCGTGCCCGCCGGGATCGACCGCTTCGCCCGCGACCTCGTCGCGACGTACTTCCCTGCCGACGGCTCGGCCGGCGTGCCGGGCGACGCCGTGCTCGCGCTCGGTGCGGAGGACTACGACGAGGGCGACCCCACGGTGTTCAACATGGCCGTCATGGGGCTGCGCCTCGGCGGGCGCGCCAACGGCGTCTCGCAGCTCCACGGGCACGTGTCGCGCGACATGTTCTCCGGGCTGTGGGAGGGCTTCGACTCGCGCGAGGTGCCGATCTCCTCGATCACCAACGGCGTGCACTCCCCGACGTGGGTGGACCCGCTCTTCTCCGGCCTCACGGCCGAGCGCCTCGGTGCCCCGGTCGGGGCGGAGGACGGCTGGCTGCGCCCCGACGCGATCACGGACGCCGAGCTGTGGTCCGCGCGCCGCGAGATGCGCGCCCAGCTCGTGCACTACGCCCGTGAGCGGCTGCGTGTCTCGTGGCGCCGCCGGGGCGCGAGCCCCGCGGAGCTCGGCTGGATCGACGACGCGCTCTCGCCCGACGTCCTGACCATCGGGTTCGCCCGGCGTGTGCCGACGTACAAGCGGCTCACGCTCATGCTGAGCGACGAGGACCGGCTGCGCTCGCTCCTGCTCGACCCCGAGCGGCCCGTCCAGCTGATCATCGCCGGCAAGTCGCACCCGGCCGACGACCAGGGCAAGCGGCTCATCCAGCAGCTCGTCCGCTTCACCGACGACGAGCGCGTGCGCCACCGCATCGCGTTCCTGCCGAACTACGACATCGAGATGGCCCAGCTGCTCTACCCGGGCTGCGACGTCTGGCTCAACAACCCGTTGCGCCCGCTCGAGGCGTGCGGCACGTCCGGCATGAAGTCCGCCCTCAACGGTGGCCTCAACCTGTCGATCCTCGACGGGTGGTGGGACGAGTGGTTCGACGGTGAGAACGGCTGGGCGATCCCGACGGCGGACGGCGTGTCCGACCCCGACCGCCGCGACGACCTCGAGGCGGCCGCTCTCTACGACCTCGTCGAGGACCAGGTTGCTCCCCGGTTCTACGACCGTGACGAGCGCGGGCTGCCCGTGACGTGGCTCGAGATGGTGCGCCACACGCTCGCGACCCTCGGCCCCAAGGTGCAGTCGGACCGCATGGTCACGGACTACGTCGAGGAGCTCTACGTCCCGGCGACGACGGCGGGCCGCTCGCTCGACGGCCCCGAGTTCTCCGGCGCGCGCGAGCTCGCGGCGTGGAAGAAGCACGTGGGTGCCGCGTGGTCCGGTGTACGGGTGGACCACGTCGACTCCGTCGGTCTCGGCGAGGTCGTCGAGGTCGGCAGCACCCTGCGCGTCCAGGCCTACGTCTCGCTCGGTGAGCTGACGCCCGCCGACGTCGCGGTCCAGGTCGTCTACGGCCACGTGTCCGAGGCGGACGAGATCGACGAGTTCGCCGTCGCGGAGCTGGCGCACGTCCAGGCGTTCGAGGGCGGGCGGCACGAGTTCGCCGGCGAGGTGCGCCTCGAGCGTTCCGGCTCGTTCGGCTACACGGCCCGCGTGGTCCCGGCCCACCCGGCCCTGACGTCCCCGGCCGAAACGGGCCTGGTAACCAACGCCTAACCCCCTCCCCGCGAGGTAGGTCTGAGCGCCCCCAGGTAGGTCCGCCGCGGCACTACCTGGCGCACTCGGACCTACCTCGCGAAGGGAGCTATCCACAGGTAGCGCCCGGGTGTCGCGCGGAGGGGCGCGCGGCGGCCATCGTGGGCGCATGCCAAACGATCTGCGCCCGCTTCGACGAGGCCCCGTCCTGCAACCCCGAGTCCTCCCTCCGGCCACGAGGTTCAGCATCGACGAACGTGACCGTGTCGAGCGGGGGCTGCGCCAGGGCGAGCTTGATCGGGTACGTCGCGGCGTCCACGTCCCCGCACGTGACGTGGGACCGGAGAAGTGGCAGCGTCGCGAGGCGGACATGCTCGCCGCCATGCGCGGGATCGCCGAGAGGTTCATGACGCAGTGGTGGTTCAGCCACACGAGCGCGGCTTTCCTCTGGGGGTGCTGGGTGTATCCGCTGCGCGAGGAGGTCCACACGACGCAGCTCTACCAGCCCAAGATCGTCCGAGCGCGTGACCCTCACCTGCGGCAGCACTGGACCAAGCGCCTCCTCGCCGCCATCCTCGCTGACGCTGCTGGGCGCCGCGGGGTGAAGCGTGCGCGACGGGTGCTCGAGCTCGCCGACGCCCGGAGCGAGTCACCGGGAGAGAGCGTCACGCGCTGGCTCATCCACGAGCTCGGGCTCCCAGCGCCAGATCTTGCGATCTGGGTGATGACACCGCTGGGCGAGTACTGGATCGACGTCGGGTGCGAAGAGCTCAAGGTGGGGATCGAGTTCGACGGCGAGGTCAAGTACGGCGGCGGTGAGTACGGTGACCCGCGTTCCCGGCTGATCGCGGAGAAGCGCCGTCACGACGCGCTCACCGAGGCGGGCTGGACGATGATCCACGTCATGGCAGAGGGCCACCGCGCACCCGAGGTGTTCCGACGCCGCGTCACCGAAGCGATTGCTCGCGCGGCGCGCCTGCGCGGCGGTCCCGCGAGGTAGTGCCCGGTGCGCGAAGTAGTGCCGTTGCGGACCTACCTCGGCGCGTTCAGACCTACCTCGCGGGAGAGGTAGAGGCGTAGGGACAGGGGGTCCAGGGGGATCTGGTCGCCCGTGGCGGGGTGGAGGGCGCCATTGATGGCGGCGATCGAGAGCTCGCCGGGATGCTCCCACGTGGAGTCCCACACGAGCTCCCAGGTGCCGGTCGCCCCGGGGGCCACGACGACGTCGACCACCTCGAGTGAACCGTTGGCCACCACGAGCGCGTCGCGGTCGGCGGGTCCCGGGTCGTCGCCGCGACCAGCCGCCGTGCGCAGCATCTGCAGGGTGCGCACCGCCGAGTCGTGCCAGTGCGCGTGGTCGAGCACCTCGCCGTCGGCCCCGAACCACGCGAGGTCGGGCTCCTGCTGCGGGTCGCCGCCCTGCGGCATGCCGTGGAAGAACGTCACGGGGCGCAGCACGGGGTGCCGGGCGCGCAGCGCGACGAGGTGCCGCGTCGTGGCGAGCAGGTCGCGGCGCCACTCCTCGAGGTCCCAGTCGAGCCACGAGATGTCGTTGTCCTGGGCGTAGCCGTTGTTGTTGCCGCCCTGCGTGCGCCCGAACTCGTCCCCGGCCGTGATCATCGGCACGCCCGCGGCGAGCAGGAGCGTCCCGAGCAGGTTGCGCATCGAGCGCCGCCGCAGCCCGGCGACCTCGTCGGCCATGGCACCGGGCGGGAGCGGTCCCTCCACGCCGTGGTTCCACGAGCGGTTGTCGTTCGAGCCGTCGCGGTTGTCCTCGCCGTTCGCGGAGTTGCGCTTGTGCTCGTAGCTCACGAGGTCGTGCAGCGTGAAGCCGTCGTGCGCCGTGACGAAGTTGATGGAGGCGAGCGGTCCGCGCGCGAGCGGGTGCTCGCCGTGCCCGAAGAGGTCCACGGACCCGGACAGTCGCGTCGCGAGCTCGGCGAGCCCGTGGCCAGGGTGCCCGTGCGAGGCGCGGGCCGGGTCGCCGAGCCAGAAGGTGCGCACGGCGTCGCGGAACCGGTCGTTCCACTCCGCGACCGATGCCGGGAAGTTGCCCGTCTGCCACCCGCCGGGCCCCACGTCCCACGGCTCCGCGATGAGCTTGACGCCGCGCAGCACCGGGTCCGTCTGCAGGGCGACCAGGAACGGGTGGAAGGGGTCGAAGCCGTCGCGCCCGCGCCCGAGGGTCACGGCGAGGTCGAACCGGAAGCCGTCGACCCCGATCTCCTGCACCCAGTACCGCAAGGAGTCGAGCGTGAGCTGGATGACGTTCGGGCGCCGGAAGTCGAGCGAGTTCCCCGTGCCCGTCACGTCGGCGAGCCGCGCCGGCCACGAGCCGTCGTGCAGGTAGTAACCGGTGTTGTCGAGGCCGCGCCACGACAGGTGCAGCCCGTCGTGGCCGCCCTCGCACGTGTGGTTGTACACGACGTCGAGCACCACCTCGAGCCCCGCCTCGTGGAGCAGGTCGACGGCCCCGCGCAGCTCCCGGAGCACGGCGTCGGGCCCCTCCTCCTGGGCGGCCGCCGTCGCGTACCCGGCGTGCGGCGCGAAGAAGCCGAGCGTGTTGTAGCCCCAGTAGTTGACGAGGCCGCGCCGCGTGAGGGCGGGCTCGGAGACGACGGCATGGATGGGCAGCAGCTCGACCGTCGTGACTCCCAGGCGCTGCAGGTGCGCGATCGTCACGGGGTGGGCGAGCCCGGCGTACGTGCCCCGCAGGTGCTCGGGCACCCCGGCGAGCCGCTTCGTGAGGCCGCGCACGTGCGCCTCGTAGACGAGGGTCCGGCCCCACGGGACGAGCGGTCGGGCGGGGCGCGCGGTGGCAGGGGCGGGGCCGACGACGACGGACAGCGGCACCGAGCCGAGCGAGTCCCGCGTGTCGAGGGCGCCGAGCGGGTCGCCGTGCCCGTCCTCGTCGGTCTCGTGACCCGAGACGGGCCCGGCCAGGTCGACCTCGCCCACGATGCCGCGCGCGTACGGGTCGACGAGGAGCTTGTGGGGGTTGTGGCGCAGCCCGTGCGCGGGCTCCCACGGCCCGTGCACCCGGAAGCCGTAGCGCTGACCGGGACCGACGTCGGGCACGTGCCCGGTCCACACCCCGAGCTCGGGGCCGTCGAGGCCTACGCGCCGTTCGTGCCACCCGCCCGCGCCGTCCGGGTCGACGAGGCACAGCTCGACCGCAGTGGCGTGCGCGGCGTGCACGGCAACGGCCACGCCGTCACCGACGACGTGGACTCCCAGGGCTGGTCGGTCGGCGCGCACGCAGACCATTGTCACGCATGTGCCGCGGGTAGCCTGCCAGCGTGAGAATCGTGGTCTGCGCCAAGCACGTCCCGGACATCCAGGCCGAGCGACGGTTCACGCCCGAGGGGCGCGTCGACCGGGGCCGCGGCGACGGCACCGTCAACGAGGTCGACGAGAACGCGCTCGAGGCCGCGCGGCGCCTCGCGGAGGGAGCCGGGGACGACGGCGGCATCGAGGTGGTCGTCCTCACGATGGGACCGCCCCCGGCCGTCGACGCCGTCCGCCGTGGTCTCCAGCTCGGCGCCGACTCCGGGGTGCACGTGTGCGACGACGCGCTCGCGGGCTCCGACGTGTTCGCGACGGCCAAGGTGCTCGCCGCGGCGATCCGACGCCTCGGGGACGTCGACCTCGTCCTCGTCGGCATGGCGGCCCTCGACTCGCTCACGTCGCTCTTGCCGGCCGTGCTCGCCGAGGAGCTCGACCTGCCCGCGCTCACGATCGCGTCCGCGCTCGGCGTCGAGGACGGCGTCGTGCGGGTGCACCGCGACCTCGACCACGTCGTCGAGGTGCTCGAGGCCCCGCTGCCCGCGCTCGTGAGCGTGACGGACGGCATCAACGACCCGCGCTTCCCGAACTTCCGGGCGATCGTGGCGGCGCGCACCAAGCCCGTCGAGACGTGGTCGCTCGCGGACCTGGGTCTCGGTGCGGCCGACGTCGGGCCGGCCGCGGCCCGCACGCGCGTGCTCGAGGTCGGCGAGCTCGCCCCACGCACCCAGGAGGTGCTCGACACGGACGACGACGGCGAGGCGGGCGCGCGACTCGCCGAGTTCCTCGTGGCGCGGGGGCTCGCATGACGGGTACCGGGACGGCCACGACTCGCACGACGGGCGCCGTGCTCGCCCTCCTGGACCACGCGGCCGCCGAGGGAGCGCACCTCGCGCTCACCGCGACGGAGCTGCTCACCGTGGCCCGCGGCGTGGCCGAGGGCCTCGAGGTCCCGCTCGAGGTGGTGTGGACGGGCCCGCTCGACGACGGCGTCGTGGTGGTGCTCGGTGCCCACGGTGCGAGCCGCGTCCACCACCTTGCGGACGAGCCCGGGGGGACGAGCGAGATCGCCTCGGCGCTCGAACCGCTCTTCGCGGCGTATCACGACCACGCGGACCGTCCCGTCGCAGACCGCCCCGTCGCGCTCCTGGCGACCACGTCGTTCACGACCCGCGAGCTCGCGGCACGCCTCGGTGTGCGCCTCGGTGCCGGTGTGCTCGTCGACGCGAACAGCCTCGAGGTCGCAGGGGGCCGGCTCGTCGCCGGGCGGACAGCGTTCGCGGCCTCGTGGGGCTCGCGCTGCGAGGTGCTCGCCGCGCCCGCCGTGATCACCGTCAAGCCGCACGCTGCGGCCTCGCGGAGCGCGGCACCGACCCTCGCCGGGGCCGACGGCGGAGGATCCCGGCTCGTCGTCCCCG
>CAZECM010000054.1:8669-21091 GCA_964510785.1 uncultured Cellulomonadaceae bacterium
CTCGCGCAGCGCGGCGCCCGGCGGCGCCGAGGGGGACGGTCGCGGACCCTCCGCCGTCGGCCCCGCTCCCGCCGTCGTCCCCCTCGCCCCCGGTGCCCCCGACCCGCGGGTACGGGTGGTCGAGCGCACGCCACGCGTCGCGACGGGCCGGCCGGACCTCGCCACGGCCGCCGTCGTCGTGGCAGGGGGTCGTGGCACGGAGGGCGACTTCACGCTCCTCACCGAGCTCGCGGACGTCCTCGGCGGTGCGGTGGGCGCCACGCGCGTCGCGACGGACGAGGGGTGGGTGGGGCACGAGATCCAGGTCGGTCAGACGGGTGTGACGATCAACCCCACGCTCTACCTCGGGGCCGGCGTCTCGGGCGCGGTCCACCACGTCGGGGGCATGCGCGCCGCGCAGACGGTCGTCGCGATCAACACCGATCCGGACGCGCCCCTCATGGAGATCGCGGACTACGCAGTGGTCGGCGACCTGTTCGACGTCCTGCCCCGGCTCACGGCGCGGCTGCGAGAGCTGCGCGGGACGGCTGAGCCACGCGGCGCCGACGAGCTGACCGGCGACGGATCCTGAGGCGTCAGCCCGCGAGCTCCTGCAGCCACGCGATCGCGGTGTAGGCCTGGGCGCGCTGGAAGGCGCGCAGGTTGGGCAGCCCCGGTGGGTCCGGCTGGAGCGAGTGCCACGTGAAGTACCCGGTCAGGGCGGCGGCCACGGCGCGCACGTCGTCGAGGGGCACGCCCTCGGACAGGGGGCTCGCGGCGAACAGCTCGTGAGCCTCGCCACCGCCCTGCATCGCGACGGACGGCAGCATGCCGGCGAGGTCGAGCCACGGCGCACCGACACCCGCGTGCGGCCAGTCCACGAACCACAGGTGCTCGGCGTCAAGAATGATGTTGTCGGCACGCAGATCGCCGTGCACGAGGTTCGGGCCGGCGGCGGCCGCGGGGGCGGCGCGCTCCCACGAGACCAGCCGGTCGAGGTGTGCGGCCGCCCACTCGCCGAGCCCACCGGCCTGCTCGGCGATCTCGGAGCGCTCCCGCGGGGAGAGTGCCGCGAAGGACTGCCAGCCCGTGAAGCTCTCGGCCCACTCCTCCTCCTGGGGCGGCAGCGCGTGCCCCGGCAGCGGCACAGCACGAGCGAGCTCCTCGAGGCCGACGAGCACACGCTCGAGGTCGTGCTTCCGCCACGGCAGCTCGGGGGAGCGTCCGGCGACGGCCTCGAAGCCCGCGACCACCCAGTCGCCGTCGTCGTGCGACCAGAGGAGGTGGGGCGCCGGGACCTGGGGCGGGATCGCCGAGGCCGCAGCGATCTCCTGCCGGGCCAGCGCGGGGGAGTGCGGGTTCTGCGCGGGGGAGACGGCCTTGACGAACACCTGGTGACCGTCGGCGAGCTCGAGGACTCCCGCGAATCCGGGGGAGAACCCGCTCGTCGCGACGACCTCCGCCTCGACGTGCGCACCGGCGAGCTCCGCGATCCGCCCGCGCACGTGCCGTGGCAGGTCCCGCCAGCCGAGGCGCGTCCCCGAGAACGCTGCGGGCGCGCCGCCGAGCCTCGGGGCGCCGTCGACGGGATTCACTGGTACATCGTGCCAGTACGAACGCCCCGAACGCCGTCTCATTCGGGCGAAGTGGGCTCGTAGACTGCGTGATGATGACCACGTACCTCGACCACGCGGCGACCACGCCGATGCGGTCGCAGGCCGTCGCGGAGCTGACGGCCTCTCTCGCCGCCACCGGGAACGCCTCCTCGCTGCACGCCGCGGGCCGCGAGGCGCGCCGTGGCCTCGAGGAGGCGCGCGAACAGCTCGCCGCCTCCTTGGGTGCCCGCCCGAGCGAGGTCGTGTGGACCGCGGGCGGCACGGAGGCGGACAACCTCGCGATCAAGGGCCTGTTCTGGGCACGCCGCGCGCACGACCTGGGGCGGCGCCGCATCCTCGTCTCCGCCGTCGAGCACCACGCCGTCCTCGACCCGGCCTTCTGGCTCGCCGAGCACGCCGAGGCGCAGGTCGTCCTGCTCGACGTCGATGGCGACGGCCGCCTCGACGTGGCCGCGCTGCACGCCGAGCTCGCCGAGCACGGCGACCAGGTCGCGCTCATCTCCGTGATGTGGGCCAACAACGAGATCGGAACCGTGCAGCCGCTCGCGGAGGTCGTCGCCGCGGCCCGGCGCCACGGCATCCCCGTGCACAGCGACGCCGTCCAGGCCCTCGGGCAGCTGCCCGTCGACTTCGCCGCGAGCGGGGTCGACGCGCTGACCGTCTCGGGGCACAAGGTCGGCGGCCCGCACGGGGCGGGCGCCCTGCTCGTGCGCCGCGAGCTCGAGCTCACGCCAGTACTGCACGGCGGGGGTCAGGAGCGGGGGATCCGCTCGGGCACCCTCAACGTGCCGGTGGCCCGGTCCTTCGCCGTCGCCGCCGAGCTCGCCGTCGTCGAGCAGCCGGGGTTCGCCCAGCGGGTCGGGGCGCTGCGCGACGAGCTGGTGGCCGCCGTCGTCGGCGCCGTGCCGGACGCCGTGCTGCGCGGCCCGTGGCCCGCGACGGCCGCCGACGGCGAGACCTTCCGCCTGCCCGCCAACGCCCTGTTCACGTTCGAGGGCTGCGAGGGGGACTCGCTCTTGTACCTGCTCGACGCGGCGGGGATCGCGTGCTCGACGGGGTCGGCGTGCCAAGCGGGCGTGCCGCAGCCCTCGCACGTGCTCCTCGCGACCGGCGTCCCGGAGTCGGCGGCCCGCGGCGCGCTGCGGTTCTCGCTCGGACGGACGAGCACCGAGGCCGATGTCGCGGCTCTCGCCGCCGCACTGCCCGACGCCGTGGACCGGGCCCGGAAGGCGGGACTGGTCGCGGGGTGAGAGCGCGGTCACGCTAGAGTCTGCGCAGCTCGCTTCGACCCTGGGGAGACAAAGATGTCGCGCAGACCCGCACCGCTCGTCACCGTCCTGGCCGCACTGCTCGTCCTCGTGCTCCTGGGGGGCGGCGGCGCCGTCTGGCTCGCCAACCGCGACGCGGGCCCCGGCCCGGAGTTCGTGACGGTCGAGGGCACCGAGCTGTGGCTCGAGGGGGAGCGCTTCCGCGCTGCGGGCTCGAACAGCTACTGGCCGGCTTTTGCGGAGCCACCCGTCGTCGACTCGATCTTCCAGGCGGCCGCGGACAACAACTTCAAGGTCATGCGCATGTGGGCCTTCAACGACATCGGTGACCCGGCCGACCCGACCACGAGCATCGACCCGCAGAACACCAACACCTACTTCCAGTACTGGGACGGCTCGGCACCCGCCCAGAACGAGGGCGAGAACGGGCTCGTGAAGCTCGACTACGCGGTCGCCTCGGCCAAGGAGCGCGGCCTCAAGCTCGTGCTGCCCTTCGTCAACAACTGGGGGCCGTTCGGCGGCATGGGGCAGTACGTGTCCTGGGCGGGACTCGACGACCACGGGGCGTTCTACACCGACCCGCAGATCCGCCAGTGGTACAAGGACTGGGTCTCCTATCTGCTCAACCGCACCAACACGATCACGGGCGTGGCGTACAAGGACGAGCCCGCGATCGCGATCTGGGAGCTCGCGAACGAGCCGCGCTGTGACGGTGTGCCGCAGTTCCCGTCCCAGGACTGCTCGAGCGAGACCATCGTCGCGTGGGTCGAGGAGATGGCCGCCCACGTGAAGTCGATCGACTCCAAGCACATCGTGGGGCTCGGCGACGAGGGCTTCATGTGCACCGAACCCGACGGGCACTGGACCTACAGCTGCTCCACGGGTCAGGACTCGCGCGCCTTCGCGATGGTCGACGACATCGACATCGTGGGTCTGCACGTCTACCCCGACCACTGGGGCACCGACGCGGACTGGTCGCGTCAGTGGATCCTCGACCACGTCGCGATCGCGGACGAGGTGGGCAAGCCGGTGTTCATCGGCGAGTACGGCTGGCGTGGCGGGCTGCCGCGCAACGTCGTCTTCCACGACTGGATGGGCGCATTCGAGGAGGCCGGCGGGGACATCGGGCTGTACTGGTGGATGCAGGTGCGCAACGAGTTCTCGACGCCCAACGACTCGGACGGCTTCACCGCGTACTGCCCCTCGCCGGTGTGCACGCAGACGAGCTACCGCTCGCAGGGCATGGCCACGGGGAGCCGCGACTTCCCGCCCGTGCCGGACCACGACCTGATCACCGCCGCGACGGATCAGCCAGTCACGGTCGACCTGCTCGCGAACGACGTCTCGCTCTACGGCGAGATCGACCCCGCGAGCGTGGACCTCGACCCCGAGGCCGCCGGCGTGCAGACCTACCTCGCGCTGCCCGAGGGGGATGCCAGCGTGACCGACGGCGTGCTGACCTTCACGGCCTCGCAGGCGATGACGAAGCGCATCACGCTGAGCTATCTCGTGGCGGACACCGAGGGGCGGGTCTCGGAAACGGCGGCCAACGTCGCGGTGCTGCCGCCGTCCTGAGCAGATCGCTCCCGCACTGCCCCTTCCCCGCACTGCGGGGCGCGCACCGGGACGCCTATCATGTCCCGGTGCGCGTCCTGGCAGCCCTTTCCGGTGGAGTCGACTCCGCCGTCGCCGCCGCGCGTGCGGTCGATGCGGGACACGACGTCGTCGGCGTGCACATGGCGCTGTCGCGCAACCGCGACCAGTTCCGCACCGGCTCGCGCGGCTGCTGCTCGATCGAGGACGCGGGCGACGCCCGGCGCGCGGCCGACGTGCTCGGCATCCCGTACTACGTGTGGGACCTGTCGGAGAAGTTCGAGCAGACCGTCGTGGCGGACTTCGTCGCCGAGTACGAGGCGGGACGCACCCCCAACCCGTGCGTGCGCTGCAACGAGCACATCAAGTTCGCGACGCTGCTCGACAAGGCGCTCGCCCTCGGCTTCGACGCGGTGTGCACGGGGCACTACGCGCGGATCGTGACGTACGACGACGGCGCGCGCGAGCTGCACCGTGCCCGTGACGCCGCGAAGGATCAGTCCTACGTGCTCGCCGTCATGGGGCCGGACCGTCTCGCGCGCTCGATGTTCCCGCTCGGCGAGGCCGCCTCGAAGGACGAGGTGCGCGCTGAGGCCGCGGCCCGCGGGCTCGGCGTGAGCGCCAAGCCGGACTCCTACGACATCTGCTTCGTGGCAGACGGTGACACCCAGGGCTTCCTGCGCGAGCGGCTCGGTTCGCAGCCCGGGCCCATCGTGGATGCCTCCGGGGAGGTGCTCGGTGAGCACGACGGCGCCTACGCCTACACCGTGGGTCAGCGTCGCGGCCTCGCGATCGGCCGGCCCGCCCCGGACGGCAAGCCGCGCTACGTGCTGTCGATCGAGCCGGTGCGCAACACCGTGGTGGTCGGTTCGCGCTCCGAGCTCGCCGTCGGCGTCGTCGAAGCGGGAGAGGCGGTGTGGTTCACGGAGGTGCCCGCGCCCGACGAGCCGGTCGCCGTCCAGATCCGCGCGCACGGCGAGGCGGTCCCGGCGTACGTCGAGCAGGTGTGGGACGACGACGGCGGACGCTCGGTCCGCACGCGCGTCGAGGGCGAGCTCATGGGGGTGGCCGCGGGTCAGTCGCTCGTGATCTATCGCAGCACCCAGGTGCTCGGCCAAGCCACGGTCACCTCCAGCTTCCCCGCGACGTAGTACCGAGGGCGCGACGTAGGGTCGTATACGCACTTCTCGGCCCTACCTGGCCGCCGCCAGACCTACCTCGCGGGAAGGGGGGTGGTGGCTACCAGGCGGTCGACTGCGGGGATCGAGAGGGCTTGCTGCGTGACCATGATGGCCGCGCCGAGCACGCCGGCCTGCGTGCCGACCTCGGACTGCACGATCGCGAGGTGCTGGGTCGCGAGCGGGATCGAGCGGCGGTAGACGACCTCGCGCACGCCCGCGAGGAGGTGCTCGCCGGCCCGCGCGACGGAGCCGCCGATGACGATCACGGTCGGGTTGAGGAGGTTGACGAGCGTCGCGAGCACCTCGCCGACGTGCCGACCCGCCTGGCGGGTCGCCTCGACAGCGAGGGGATTGCCGGCTCGCACGAGGGCCACGACGTCGTCGATCCCCTCGGCGGGCACGCCCTGCTCGCTGAGCCACGCCGCGATCGCGGGGCCGGAGGCGATCGCCTCGAGGTCGCGCTCGTCGTCCGCCTCGCGGGGCAGGTCGCGGCTGCGGGGCACCTGCACGTGCCCGATGTCCCCGGCAGAGCCCTGGGCCCCGCGTTGCAGGGCGCCGCCCGCGATGACGCCCGCACCGATGCCCGTCGAGACCTTGACGTACACGAGGTCCTCGACGTGGGGCCACGCGGAGTGCTGCTCGCCGAGGGCGAGGAGGTTGACGTCGTTGTCGACGAGCACGGGCACGGGGAACGTCTCGCCGATGAAGGCAGGGATGTCGAAGCGGTCCCAGCCCGGCATGATCGGCGGGTTCGTCGGGCGCCCCGTCGCGTGCTCGACGGGCCCGGGCACACCGATGCCGACGCCCACGAGCTCGGCGGGATCGCGGCTGAGCTCGGCGAGCAGGTCCTTCGCCGTGCGGGTGGCCCAGTCGAGCACCTCGAGCGGACCGGCGGCGATCGGGGTCGCGGTCCGCCGGCTCGCGAGGATCGTCCCGGCGAGGTCGCACACCGCCGCCGTGCCGTGGGTCGCGCCGAGGTCGACGGCGAGGAGCACACGGGCGCTCGGGTTGAACGCGACTCGAGCCGGGGGACGCCCGCCCGAGGACGCCGCCTCGCCGGCCGGGGCGAGCAGCCCCGTGGCGAGCAGGGCGTCGACGCGAGCGGAGACGGTGGTGCGCGAGAGTCCCGTGAGCTCGATCAGCTCGGCCTTCGTGCGCGCGGCGTGGTCGCGGAAGAGCTGGAAGAGCTCGCCCGCCCCCGACGTCGGGGTCATCGCTTGGATACTGGCCACGGCCCCAGTGAACCAAGGGGGCTATTGCCCGGGCAAGTTACAGTTCTGTATCGAAGGTAGACATCTTTTGCGTATGGGGTTGACAGAAGTATCGACATGCTGTGACATGGCGCACATGACAACGGACGTCACCCCAGCGAGGGCCATGGTTCCGGCCGCAGGATTCCTCGGCGGCGGCTTCATGGCCGAGGTGCACAGCCGCGCCGTCCGGGCCGCCTGGGGCACCGTCGAAGCCGTGACCTCGTCGTCGGCCCCGGCCTCCCGCGCCGCGGCGGACCACCTCGGCGCCGCCCGGCCCCACGGCTCGGTGCGCGAGCTCGTCACGGACCCGGCGGTCGACGTCGTCCACATCTGCACCCCCAACTCCACGCACCGTGAGTACGCCCTCGCGGCGCTCCGCGCCGGCAAGCCCGTCGTGTTCGAGAAGCCCCTCGCGACGACGTTCGCCGGGGCCACCGAGCTCGCGGCGGCCGCCCGGGAGGCCGGCGTCGTCGCGACCGTGCCGTTCGTCTACCGCTACCACCCCATGGTGCGCGAGGCGCGCGCCCGCATCGCGGCGGGCGAGCTCGGCACCCTCTTGTCACTGCAGGGCTCGTACACCCAGGACTGGTTGCTCGAGCCGGGGGACGAGAACTGGCGCGTCGACGCCGAGGTCGGTGGGGACTCGCGGGCCTTCGCGGACATCGGCTCCCACCTCGTCGACCTCGTCGAGTTCGTCTCGGGGGCGCGCATCGCCCGGCTCGCGGCCGTGACCCGCACGGTGTTCCCCGAGCGTGGCGGGGTCGCCGTCGAGACCGAGGACGTCGCGGCCGTGCTCGCCGTGACGACCTCCGACGTCGTCGTCTCCCTCTTCGTCTCGCAGGTGGCTGCCGGTCGCAAGAACCGCCTCGCCTTCGAGCTCTCCGGCACCCGCGCCGCCGTGCAGTTCGACCAGGAGTCGCCCGAGGCGCTGTGGCTCGGGGCGCGCGACGGGTCCCGGCTGCTCGTGCGCGACGTGACCCAGCTCGGGCCCGACGCCGCGCGACTCTCGGTCGTCCCCTCGGGCCACCCGATGGGCTATCAGGACGCGTTCAACGCCTTCGTCGCCGACACCTACGCCGCCATCCGGGGCGAGCACCCCGAGGGACTGCCGACGTTCGACGACGGCGTGCGAGCCGCCCAGATCACCGACGCGGTGCTGCGCTCGGCCCGGGACGGCGGCTGGGTCGAGGTGGGTGAGCCCGCATGAGCGCACCCGTCATGACGGCCACGGGGCTGTCCAAGAGCTTCTTCGGCGTGCGCGTCCTCGACGACGTGTCGCTCGAGGTGCGCCCCGGTGAGGTGCACGGCCTCGTCGGTGAGAACGGCGCGGGCAAGAGCACGCTCATGAAGATCCTCGCCGGCGTCTACCAGCCGGACGGCGGCGAGATCACGCTCGCCGGCGAGCGCGTCACGTTCGCGCACCCGCTCCACGCGATGCGCGCGGGCGTGGCGACCGTGTTCCAGGAGTTCAACCTGCTCCCCGAGCGCACCGTCGCCCAGAACGTGTTCCTCGGTCGCGAGCCGCGACGGCGCGGGGTGGTCGACACGCGGGAGATGTCGCGGCGCACGCGCGAGATCCTCGAGGGGCTCGGTGTCGACTCCGTGCGACCCCGCGACCGCGTCGGCTCGCTCAGCGTCGCCCAGCAGCAGATCGTCGAGATCGCGAAGGCCCTGAGCTTCGACGCGAAGGTCATCTCGATGGACGAGCCCACGGCGGCGCTCGCGGCGCACGAGGTCGAGCTGCTCTACCGGATCGTGCGCACCCTGACCGACCGCGGGGTGGCGGTGCTGTACGTCTCGCACCGGCTCAAGGAGGTCTTCGACCTGTGCCAGACCATCACCGTGCTCAAGGACGGCCAGCTCGTCTCGACCGGGCCCGCCGCGGACCTCACGCCCCACGAGCTCGTGCGGCGCATGGTGGGTCGGTCGATCGACACGTACTTCCCGGCACGGCTCGAGGGCACCGAGCGGGGCGAAGGGCTGCTGCGCGTGCGCGGCGGCGGCAACGCGTGGCTCGACGGCATCGACCTCGAGCTGCACGCGGGCGAGATCACGGCGCTCGCGGGGCTGCAGGGCTCGGGACGCACCGAGCTCGCGGAGGCGCTCTTCGGTGTGCAGCCCTTCACGCGCGGAACCGTCGAGGTCGCGGGCAAGCGTGTGCGGATCGAGCACCCGCGCACCGGTGCGCGCCACGGCATCGCCCTCATCACGGAGGACCGCAAGGTCTCGGGGCTCTCGCTCGCCCAGTCGATCCTCGACAACGCGTTGCTCGTCATCCGAGGCGTCTTCCCCCGCCGCACGGGCGCGGTGCGCCGCGAGGTGCCCGAGCTCATGTCTCGGCTCGAGCTGTCCACGGCGCGGCTCGACCGTGAGGTGCAGTTCCTCTCGGGCGGCAACCAGCAGAAGGTCGTGCTCGCGAAGTGGCTCGCCACGCGGCCCCGCGTCGTCGTCCTCGACGAACCGACCCGCGGCATCGACGTCGGGGCGAAGGTCGCCGTGTACGAGCTCATCCGCTCGCTCGCCCGGGAAGGGGTCGCCATCGCGATGATCTCCTCCGAGCTCCCTGAGCTGCTCGGCATCGCGGACCGCATCCTCGTGATGCGCGACGGCCGGATCACCGCTGAGCTCTCGCCGCACGCCACGGAGGAAGAGGTGCTGCGGCACGCCGCCGGGACGGAGGCCGTGGCATGAACCGGCTGCGCGCCCTCGACCCCACGGTCGTGGTCTACCTCGCCCTCGTCGCGAGCCTCGTCATCGGTGCCCTCCTCGTCTCCACGGTGGGCCGCAGCTTCTTCAGCGCGGGCAACATCCGCGACATCCTCACGGGGATGAGCGTGCTGGGGCTCGTCGCGATCGGCCAGACCCTCGTGATCCTGTGCTCCTCGCTCGACCTGTCCGTGCCGACCGTGATCTCGCTGTCGAGCCTGCTCGCCGCCACGACGATGGCCGGCGACCCGGCGCGCATCGTCCCGGCGGTGCTCCTGACGCTCGGCGTGGCCGCCGCGATCGGGTTGTTCAACGGCCTCGTCGTCACCAAGCTCAAGGTCAACGGCTTCATCGCGACGCTCGGCACGGGGCTCATCGTCAAGGGGTACCTCGACACCCAGTACAAGGGGACGGCGGGCTCCGTGCCGTGGGAGTTCCAGCTCATCGGCGCGTCGGGCCTCGGGCCCGTGCCGGTCTCGACCGTCATCATGCTCGTGCTCGCGACGGGTGTGTGGTTCATGCTCACCCGCACGCGCATCGGGCATCAGATGTTCGCCGTCGGCGGCGATCCTTCCGTGGCCCGGCTCAGCGGCCTGCGCGTCGCCCGGCCCGTCATCGTCGCCCACATCGGCTGCTCGCTCGCTGCCGCCTGCGCGGGCCTCCTGCTCGCCGCACGGCTCGGTGTCGGCAGCCCGACGGTGGGCGCCCAGGGCGGCTACGACCTGCTGTCGATCGCGGCCGTCGTGCTCGGTGGGACGCTCCTGCTCGGCGGGCGCGGCTCGGTGTGGGGGACCATCGGCGGCGTCGCGATCTTCGCGGTGCTCGACAACGTCATGAGCGTCCTGCAGATCAACCCCTTCCTCAAGGACATCGTGCGTGGCGTCGTCATCGTCGCGGCCGTGGCCGTCTACACGCGGCGCACGATGCACGTGCACCGCCCGCGGTTCGGGCCCGACGCCGCGGCGCCTTCCGACGGGGCGTTGCCCGACGACGGACGACTGCCCGACGACGGCGCACCCGCCACCGGAGCCGTCCCGCCGGCCGAGGGGGTGGCCCGATGAAGCGCTCGCCCCGTGACCTCGCCCTCGAGCTCGTCAGCCCGCAGCGGGCCGTCTTCCTGCTGCTCCTCGTGCTGCTCGTCGCGATCGTCATCATCAATCCGACGTTCGCCGAGCCGGGACAGTTCATGCGCTTCCTGCAGCGCGTCGCCCCCGTGGCGATCGTCGCGATGGGCCAGTACTTCGTCATCGTCTCGGGCGAGTTCGACCTGTCGATGGGTTCTCTCGTGACCGCCCAGGTGGTGGGTGCCGGGGCGCTCGTGGGCCAGGACGGCTCGCGCACCGTGCCCGTGCTCCTCGTGATGCTCGCCTTCGGGGCGCTCGTCGGCCTGGTCAACGGGCTCGTGACGACCTTCTTGCGGGTGCCGTCCTTCATCGTGACGCTCGGCATGATGCTCGCGCTGCTCGGCGGCGTCCTGTACTGGACGGGCGGTGCGGCGACGGGCAACCCGGCCGACGAGTTCCGCCAGATCGGGCGGGGCGGCTGGCAGGACGTGCCGCTGCTCGACTTCGTGCCGTACTCGGTGGCCCTCCTCGTCGTGCTCCTCGCGCTCGCCCTCTGGTACACGCGCCGTCCCGCGGGCCGGCTGCACGTGGCCGTGGGCGACAACGTCGAGACGGCGCGGTACGCCGGGGCCCGCATCTGGTGGGTCAAGACGCGCGCCTTCATGATCTCGAGCCTCTCGGCGACCGTCGCGGGCGTGCTGCTCGTCGGGTACGCGGGCGTGCACCCTTCCGTGGGCCGGGGGTACGAGTTCACGGCGATCACCGCCGTCGTCCTCGGCGGGGTCGTGCTCGGGGGCGGTCGCGGCTGGATCGTCGGTGCGCTCGCGGGCGCCGTCGTCCTCGAGGCCCTGTTCGTGCTCCTCAACTACGCCGGCGTGCCCTCCACGATCCGGTCCTCCGTCCAGGGCGTGATCATCATCGCGGCAGTCGCGTACTCCGCCCTGGACTTCCGGCGCCGCCGCAGCGGCCCGGCACAAGCTTCCCCCGACGGGGGAGACGTCACCGCACCGACGCTGGGCGGCGACGGAGTTGCTCTCATCCAAGAACCTGCCACGAGCGGGACCCAACCCAAGGAGATGGCCTGATGCGACGACGCACAACCCAGGTCGCGGTGGTGATGGGGGCGGCGGCGCTGCTGCTCACCGCCGCCTGCACGACCGACCCGACCGTCACCCCACCGCCGAGCGAGACGACGTCTCAAGAGCCCTCGGACGAGCCGACGGACGAACCGACCGACGAGCCCACGGGCGAGGCGCCCGCCAACGAGTGGTTCGACCAGGCGCTCTACGACACGCAGTACGCGCAGCGCTCCGTGACGCCGGAGGGCCCGGCCGACGAGCCCTACCTGCAGCACATCAACGCGGAGTTCGTCGACACCTCGGCGTATGCGTCCGAGGGCGCCAAGAAGGTCTGCTTCGCGAACGCCTCGATCTCGAACCCGTGGCGCCAGACCGGCTGGATCACGATGAACCAGCAGCTCAAGGTGCTCGTGGACGCCGGCGTGATCTCCGAGATGGAGACGCGTGACGCCCAGGACAACGATGACACGCAGATCGCCGACATCGACTACTTCATCGCCGAGGGCGGCTGCGACGTCTTCATCATCTCGCCCAACTCGACGGCGGCGATGACGCCCGCCGTGGAGCGCGCCTGCGAGACGGGCAAGCCCGTCATCGTGTTCGACCGTGGCGTGCAGACGGACTGCCCCGTGACGTTCATCCACCCGATCGGCGGCTTCGCCTGGGGTATCGACACGGCGGAG
>CAZECM010000055.1:0-20771 GCA_964510785.1 uncultured Cellulomonadaceae bacterium
CGCTGACCGAGCACCGATGGCGTCAGGGCCGCAGCGAGGATCGACGTCGTCGGCCGGTTTCCTGCGAACACGCGCGCCGACACCAGCTCCTCGCGCGTCCCCTCGGTCCGCACCTCCTCGGCCGTCTTGCCGAAGGCGAGCGCCTTGGTCTGGGCGAAGAAGTTGGCGAGGAACAGCTCGTGCACGTCCGCAGCGCCGTCCCGCAGCGGGCGCGCGGGGTTGGCGACGGCGATGAAGTCGGCGGGCACGAGCCGCGTGCCCTGGTGGATGAGCTGGTAGAACGCGTGCTGGCCGTTGGTGCCGGGCTCGCCCCAGAACACCTCACCGGTCTGGACGGTCACGGGCGACCCGTCCCAGCGCACGGACTTGCCGTTGGACTCCATCGTGAGCTGCTGCAGGTAGGCCGGGAAGCGGTGCAGGTGCTGCGCGTACGGCAGCACGGCATGGGTGTGCGCGTCCAGGAAGTTGACGTACCAGACGTTCAGCAGGCCCATCAGCACGGGCACGTTGCGCTCGAACGGGGTGGTGCGGAAGTGCTCGTCTACGGCGTGGAAGCCGGCCAGGAGCTCGGCAAAGGCCTCGGGGCCGACAGCGATCGCGAGCGACGTGCCGATCGCGGAATCGACCGAGTAGCGCCCGCCCACCCAGTCCCAGAACCCGAAGGCGTTGGCGGGGTCGATCCCGAAGTCGGCGACCTTGTCGAGCGCCGTCGACACCGCGACGAAGTGCTTCGCGACGGCGCCGCGCCGGGCCTCGTCATCGTCGGAGATCGCGCCGAGCTCCGTGAGGCCCTGCCACAGCCACGCCCTGGCAAGGCGCGCGTTGGTGAGCGTCTCGAGCGTGGTGAAGGTCTTCGAGGCGACGATGAAGAGCGTCGTGCGCGGGTCGAGGTCCGCGACGGTCTCGGCGAGGTCCGTCGGGTCGATGTTCGAGACGAACCGCACCTCGAGCCCCTCGGCGACGTACGGCGCGAGCGCCTCGTACGCCATGACCGGCCCGAGGTCCGAGCCGCCGATCCCGATGTTGACGACCGTCCGCACGGGCTCGCCCGTCACGCCCGTCCACGCGCCCGAGCGCACGGCGTCGGCGAAGGCGTAGACCCGCTCGAGCACGGCGTGCACGTCCGCGTCGACGTCCTGACCGTCGACGAGGAGGCCCGGCGTGGCCCCGCGCGGGCGGCGCAGCGCGGTGTGCAGCACGGCGCGGTTCTCGGTGACGTTGATGTGCTCGCCGGCGAACATCGCGCGCGAGCGGTCGGCGAGACCCACCTGGTCGGCGAGCCGCACGAGCAGCGCGAGGGTCTCGTCCGTGACGAGGTTCTTGGACAGGTCCACGTGCAGGTCAGCGACCGTGAGGGTAAGCCGCGAGGCGCGCTCCGGGTCGGCGGCGAACCAGCCGCGCAGGTCCGGGGCGAGCCCGGCGTGGTGCGCGCCGAGCGCCGCCCAGGCCTCGGTGCTCGTGGGGTCGATGGGTGCGATGCTCACGGTGTGCCTCTCGGGTCGGACGGTGCTGGGGCAAGCCTAGGAGCATCGCGGTACCCCGTGTCGGGGACCCGCACCTCGCGCACGCCTCGCTCAACTACGCTCACCTCATGACGCAGACGCCGCCGCCGCCGGGCGCCCCGCCGTCGGGCACGGCGCCGGACCGCGGCGAACGCCCCCCGGCTCTGCGCCTGCGCGGCCTCGTCAAGCGCTTCGGCGAGACGCTCGCCGTCGACGCGCTCGACCTCGACATCCCGGTCGGCTCGATGTTCGGCGTGGTGGGCCCCAACGGCGCGGGCAAGACGACCACGCTCTCGATGGCCACGGGCCTGCTCGCCCCGGACGCGGGCTCGGTGCACGTCTACGGCGTGGACCTGTGGCGCGAGCCGGCGACGGCCAAGCCGCTCCTCGGGGTGCTGCCGGACGGGCTGCGCGTCTTCGACCGGCTCACGGGTGCCGAGCTCATCTCGTACGCGGGGCTGCTGCGGGGGATGCCGCGTGACGTCATCGCCGAGCGCCGGGACGACCTGCTCACCGCGCTCGACCTGCACGACGCCGCACGCACCCTCGTCGCGGACTTCTCGGCGGGCATGTCGAAGAAGATCACGCTCGCGTGCGCCCTCGTGCACGCCCCGCGGCTGCTCGTGCTCGACGAGCCGTTCGAGGCCGTCGACCCGGTCTCGGCGGGCGTGATCCGGCGCATCCTCGCCGAGTTCGTCGCGGAGGGCGGCACCGTGGTGCTCTCCTCGCACGTCATGGCGCTCGTCGAGCGGATGTGCGACCACGTGGCCGTCATCGGTGCGGGCCGGGTCCTCGCGACGGGCGCGCTCGACGACGTCCGCGGGGGCATCGACCTCGAGGAACGGTTCTTCGACCTGCTCGGTTCTCGCACCCCGACCTCGGGACTGGCGTGGTTGCGGCCGTCGTAGGGCTCAAGCTGCGCTTGCTGCGCAACACGATGTCGCGCGAGGTGTGGCGCGTCATCCTGTTCGCCCTCGGCGCGGTGTGGGCGCTGTCGATGCTGCCGGGCGTGCTCGGTGGGGCGCGCTGGCTCTCGGGCCAGGGTCTCGAGGTGCAGCGCAGCTCGCTCGTCGTCGTCGGCGCCGTGCTCCTGCTCGGCTGGACCGTGATCCCCGTCCTCGTGTTCGGCGCGGACGAGACCGTGACGCCCCGCAAGTTCGCCACGCTCGGCCCGGACCCGCGGCGCCTCGCCCCGGCGCTCGCGATCGCTGCGACGCTCAGCATCCCCGCCGTGTTCACCGGGTTCGTGTGCCTCGCCGCGGTGGTCGTGTGGCGGGAGTACGGCTTGCCGACGACGGCGGTCGCCCTCGCCTCGGCCGCCGCGGCATTCGCGACGTGCGTGCTCGCGGCCCGCGTCTCGACGGCGCTCGCCACCCGGTTGCTGTCCTCGCGGCGCTCGCGGGAGCTCGCCGCCGTGGCCGCGGTCGTCGCGCTGGTCGCCGTCGTCCCCCTCGCCATCGGGCTCGGTTCGCTCGGGCTCGAGGGCACCCTCGAGCGGCTGCCCGGGGTGGCGACCGCGCTGACGTACACACCGCTCGGGGCGGCCTGGGCGGCGCCCGCCGCGGCGGCACAGGGGGCGTGGGCGGGCGCGCTCGGGCACCTGCTGCTCGCGTGGGGTTTCGTGGGTGTGGGCATGCTCGTGTGGACGGCGCAGGTGGACCGGCTCCTCGTGGACCCGCCCACCACGGTGGGCGCCGCGCGGCGGCGGGCCGACGCGTTCCTCGGGCGAGGAGCGGGGACGACGACGGCGCACATGGCGCTCGCCGTCGCCCGCCGGAGCCTGCGGTACTGGCTGGGCGACCCGCGCTACCTCGCCTCGCTCGCCTCGACGCTGCTCATGCCGTTGCTCATCGCGCTGCTGCTGAGCGTCGTGGGGCTCAGCGCGGTCTCCGGGGCCGTCCTGCTCGCCCCGCTCGTCGCGGGAGCCGTGGGCTGGGGGCGGCACAACGACACGGCCTTCGACGGCACGGCATTCTGGCTCCACGTCTCCGCCGGTCTGCCCGGCGTGGCCGACCGGGCGGGCCGCGTGATCGCGCTCGCGGTCTGGGCGGTGCCGCTCATCGTGGGCCTCGCCGTCGGAGGCGCGTGGCTCGCGGGACGCTGGGACCTGCTCGCCGCCTCGCTCGGGCTCGCGCTCGGGCTGTTCGGCGCGGGCCTCGGTGTCGCGATGGTGAGCTCCGTGGTGCTGCCGTACCCGGCGCCGCGAGCGGGGGACAGCCCGTTCTCGACCGAGACGGGGGCGGTCGGCGCGAGCCTCGTCGCCCAGTTCGTCTCGACGGGGGTGACGGGGGCGCTCGCCGTCCCGGTCGTGGTGCTCTTCTGGCTCACCGCGACGCGTGAGCCGGGACTGGGCGGGGTCACGCTCGCCGTGGGGCTGCTCGGGGGAGCGGCCGTGCTCGGCGCCGGGATCGTGCTCGGCGGGCGGGTGCTCGACGCCCGTGGTGCGCAGCTGCTCGCGCGGATGCGCTGAGCGCCGGCCCGAACCCGAGGGTCACGAAGTGATCACAGTCACACGGGAGCGTTGACTTGGCATTTGTAAGGATGCTCTACTAACAAATGTGACGACGACGCCAACCACGGGGATCGCCCCCCGACGGCTCCATGGCCCGGGCCTGCGTGCCACGGCCAAGGCCCTGCCGGAGCACGCGCGCGCACACAACCGATCGATGGTGCTGCAGCACCTCTTCCACGCCGGCCCCACCTCGCGTGCCGACCTGGCCCGCTCGACCGGGCTGACGCGCGTCACGGTCTCCGACCTCGTCAACGAGCTCATGGCCGCCCACCTCGTCGAGGAGGCGGGACTCGCCACGCAGGCGCGGGTCGGCAAGCCCGCGACGCTGCTGCGGATGCGCACCGACGAGTTCGTCATCGTCGCCGTCGACCTCGCCGACGACCTCGAGATGCGCGGCGCCGTGATGAACCTGACGGGGGAGATCCTCGAGCGCCGCTCGGTGGGCCAGGACGGGCTGCGCGGCGAGCAGACCATCGTGGCGCTCCTCGCGCTGTGCCGTGAGCTGATCGCCGCCACGAGCCTGCCCGTCATCGGCGTGGGCATCGCGTCCCCGGGAGTCATCAACGCCTCGGGCGTGGTGCTCCAGGCCCCCAACCGCGGCTGGTTCGACGTGCCGCTCGCGGCGCGGCTCGCCGCTGAGCTGGGCGTCCCGGCGCACGTCGCCAACGACGCGAACACCTCGGCGCTCGCGGAGTACACGCTCGCCGGGGCCGAGGGCTCCGGGCTGCTCGCGCTCACCGTCCGGCACGGCGTCGGCGCGGGGATCATCCTGCACGGCGCGCTCGTGCGGGGTCCGGGCGACGCCGCGGGCGAGCTCGGCCACGTGACCGTCATCGACGAGGGTTCGGACGAGGAGCCCGCGCCGTGCGCGTGCGGACGCCGCGGCTGCCTCGAGACGATCCTGTCCGCCCCGGCCCTTCGGGCACGCGTGGCGGGACTCGCCCCACAAGACTCCGATGCCGCACTGGCGTCGGTCGGACGGAGGCTCGGCATCGCCCTGGCCCCCGTCGTCAGTGCGCTCGACCTGAAGGAGATCCTGCTGTGCGGCCCGCAAGAGCTGCTCGACGGACCTCTCGCCCAGGCGGCGCTCAGCACCATCGCACAGCGCTCGATGCCCGTCGTCGCGACGGGACTCGGTGTGCGGATGGCCGCGCTTGGACCGGATGTCGCCCTCCAGGGGGCGGCTGTGCTGGTCCTGTCCGGACAGCTCGGGGTCACGTGACGACCCCGAGCTGCCCGTCCAGTTCGTCGGAGTGAATCTCCACCCCTGGCAACGAGAGCGGCTTCGCACAGGGCGAGCCGCATACCTGGGAGGAACCCCAACGTGAAGATCCTACGTTTTGCCGCTGTCGGCGTGGCTGCGACACTCGCCCTCGCCGCCTGCGCATCGAACCCGTCCACGCCCGAGCCCTCGGACACGGGCGCATCGACACCCACCGAGACCGAGACGAGCGACGCCCCGGCCCCCGAGGGTGCCGAGATCACGCTGTGGCTCGCCGGCGGAGACACGCCGGACGCGCTGCGCGACTACCTCAAGACCACCTTCGCCGAGCAGAACCCCGGCTCGACGCTCGTGATCGAGCAGCAGGAGTGGGGCGACCTCGTGACCTCGCTCACGACGGCGCTGCCCGACGCCGCGAACACCCCCGACGTCGTCGAGATCGGCAACACGCAGTCGCCGACCTTCACGACGGTGGGTGCGTTCCGCGACATCACGCCGCTGTTCGCCGAGCTCGGCGGTGACAAGCTGCTGCAGTCCTTCGTCGACATCGGCAAGGTCGACGGCAAGAACTTCGCCCTGCCGTACTACTTCGGCTCGCGCTACATGTTCTTCCGTGCCGACGTCTGGGCCGAGAAGGGCATCACGGTCCCCACGACGCTCGACGAGTTCACCAAGGCCGTCACGGAGCTCCGCACGGACGACATGTCCGGCTTCGCCCTGGGTGGCCAGGACTGGCGCAACGGCATCTCCTGGGTCTTCGCCAACGGCGGCGAGCTCGCCACCGTGGACGGCACCACGTGGACGTCGACGCTGACCGACCCCAACACCATCAAGGGCCTCGAGCAGTGGCAGGACGTCTTCGCCGGCGGCTCGAACCTCCCGGCCACCGACCGTGACGTCGCGTACTGGGAGTTCCTGAACGACGGGACCGACGGCGCCGCGCCGCCGGCCGCGACCATCATGGCGCCGGGCTGGGCCCGTTGGTCGATCGGTGACCTGGTCAAGAACGACGCGGGCGACGAGGTGCGCGACGGCATGGCCGACGCGTCCAAGTTCGACATCTTCGCCCTGCCCGGCACCGACGGCGGCATCGCCCCCGTCTTCGCCGGCGGCTCGAACATCGCCGTCTCGGCGCAGTCGCAGAACCCGGAGCTCGCGGAGAACCTGTTGCGGATCATCTTCTCGGAGGAGTACCAGACGCTGCTCGGCCAGAACGGCCTCGGCCCGGCCAACAGCGACTTCGTCTCCGCGCTCGGCGACGACAAGTTCGCCACGACGATGATCGAGACCGCTGCGGGCTCGAAGCTCACCCCGGCGGCGCCGGGCTGGGCTGCCATCGAGGGTGCGCTCGTCTACGAGGACCTGTTCCAGAAGATCGCCGAGGGTGGCGACGTCGCGGCGCTCGCTGCCGAGTACGACGCGATCCTCACGCCGATGCTGAACGGCCAGGCCTCCTAGTCACCGGCACGCCGGGTCGCCCAGCGGCCCGGCACCCGGGCTGAGACGTCCGGCGCGAGGGGAGTCCCCCGAGTCCCCTCGCGCCGGGCACCGGCCCTCGACCTCGCGCGCCCACGTCCGGGTCGCGCCCCTGTCACCCCCCGCGCCCCCGCCCCGCCCCCGGAGGTTCCGCCATGGCCTCGACCGAAGTCGCCTCACGCAGAGCGACGACGACGACGGCGCCCCGACGCCCCACCCGGCGTCCCCGCATCCCGTACCTGCTGATCCTGCCCGCGGTCGCCGTCCTCGGCGTCGGCCTCGGCTACCCGGTCTTCTGGCAGATCGTCAACTCCTTCAAGGAGTACGGCCTCGCCCAGCAGTTCGGCCAGCCCGCGCCGTGGGTCGGCCTCGACAACTACGTGCGGATCTTCACGTCCGAGGCCTTGTGGGCCGTGGTCGCGCGCTCCCTCGTGTTCTGCCTCGTCAACGCGTTCCTCACGGTGCTGATCGGGGTGCTGCTCGCACTCCTGATGCGCGCCGTCGGGACGGCCGCGCGGCTCACGCTGCAGATCTCGATGCTCCTCGCGTGGGCCATGCCCATGGTCGCCGCCGTCACGGTGTGGAAGTGGCTGTTCGACTGGCGCACCGGCGTCGTCAACTGGCTCCTGACGAACCTCGGCCTCGTCGAGTTCCGGGAGCACCACTGGCTCGCCGAACCCCTCTCGTTCTTCTTCGTCGCGACGCTCATCATCGTGTGGATGTCCGTGCCGTTCGTCGCGCTGTCCGTGTACGCCGGCCTCACCCAGGTGCCCGACGAGGTCCGCGAGGCGGCCCGGATCGACGGCGCCAACAGCTGGCAGCAGTTCTGGAACATCACGGTGCCGCTCATCCGCCCCGTGCTCGCGATCGTGCTGCTGCTGCAGATCATCTGGGACCTGCGGGTCTTCGCACAGATCCGCCTGTTGCAGGACGGCGGGGCCCCCGTGGGCGACACCAACCTGCTCGGCAACTTCATCTTCGAGCTCGGCGTCGGGCGGCAGGACTTCGCCGGTGCGGCCGCGGTGTCGATCTTCGTCCTCGCGCTCACGGTGCTCATCAGCTGGCCGTATGTCCGCGCACTGATCAAGGAGCTGGACAAGTGAGCCCCGAACGCCTGCGCCGCAACCTGACCCGGTGGCTGCTCACCCTCGTCGCGCTCGCCGTCGCGGCCGTGTGGGTCTTCCCGGTGTACTGGATGGTCAACTCCTCGCTCATGTCCAACGCGCGGCTGCGCGCGGGCACCCCGAGCTTCTGGCCCGTCAACGCGACCTTCTCGAACTACACGGCCGTCATCGGCGGCTCGTCGTTCACCTCGGCGCTCAAGATGAGCCTCGCGATCACGGGCGTCACGGTGGTCGCCGTCCTCGCGTTCGCGTTCCTCGCGGCGCTCGCGATCAGCCGGTTCCGCTTCCGGGGGCGCGTCTCGTTCGTCATCACGGTGCTCTTGGTGCAGATGCTCCCGGCCGAGGGCCTGTTCATCGCGCAGTACAAGATGCTCTCCGGCGCGCAGCTGCTCAACTCGGTGCTCGGTGTCTCGATCCTCTACACGGCGGCCATCGTGCCGTTCACCGTGTGGATGCTGCGCGGCTTCGTCGCGGGTGTGCCGATCGAGCTCGAGGAGGCCGCGATGGTCGACGGTCTCTCGCGGACGCAAGCCTTCCTGCGCATCACGTTCCCGCTCCTCGCGCCGGGGCTCGTCGCCTCGGGCGTGTACGCCTTCCTCCAGGCGTGGAACGAGTTCACGGTCGCGCTCGTCGCGCTGCCCGCGGAGTCCGCCAAGACGCTCCCGCTGTGGCTGCGCACGTTCCTGTCGGCGAGCGCCAACCGAGGCGTCGACTGGGGCGAGGTCATGGCGGCGTCGGCCCTCATCGCCGTGCCCGTCATCATCTTCTTCCTCTTCGTGCAGGGGCGCATGACCTCGGGGCTGGTGTCCGGGGCGGTGAAGGGATGACGGGGATGCGCGTCGGCCTCGACATCGGCGGGACCAAGATCCACGGCGTGCTCGTCGACCCGGGCGGCACCGTGCGCGCGGAGTTCCGGGCGCGGACCGTCGTCGGGCCCGACGGCGTGATCCAGGGTGCGGTCGACGCCGTCAACGCCCTGCGCGCCTCGCTCGACGGGAACGGTGCGGTGCTCGAGGGTGTCGGCATCGGCGTCCCCGGGGTCGTCGATCCCTCGACCGGCTCGCTGCGCTACGCGATCAACCTCGGCCTGGGCTCCGAGCCGTTCCCGCTCGGCGAGCCCGTGTCGCGGCGCCTCGACGGGCTGCGCGTCGTCGTCGAGAACGACCTCAACGCGACGGCCCTCGGTGCGGCCGCGGTGCTCGACGGCGTCGGTGACGACCTCGCGTACCTGGCCCTCGGCACGGGTGTCGCCGTCGGCCTCGTGCTCGACGGACGGCTGCGCCGCGGGCGGCACGGGCTCGCCGGCGAGGTGGGTCATCTGCCGATCGACCCGGACGGGCTGCAGTGCCCGTGCGGGCAGCGCGGTTGCCTCGAGCTGTACGCCTCGGGCTCGGGCCTTGCGCGCCAGTTTCCGTACGACGGCGAGGAGCCGATCGCCGCGGCTGTGTACGCCGCCGTCCTGAGCGGCGACCCGCTCGCCACCACCGTGTGGGACCGGTTGCTCGACGGCGTCGCCGAGATGACGCAGATGCTCGTGCTGTCCCTCGACGTGGGCGCCGTCGTCCTCGGTGGGGGCATCGCGCGGCTCGGGGCACCGCTCCTGGACGGGGTACGCTCGCGGCTCGTGCAGCGGGAAGGCTCCTCGGCCTTCCTCGCCGCATCGGGACTCGCGAGCCGGGTTCGGCTCGCACCGCCCGACGTCCCCGTCGGCGCCGTGGGCGCCGCACTCACCCTCAGAGGAGCGGATTACTGATGCAGGTCGTCATCGCTGACGAGACCGAGCTCGCCCGTCGCGGCGCCGACGCCGTGGAGCGCGTGCTGCGCGGCCACGAGCACCCCGTCCTGGGGCTGGCCACCGGTGGTAGTCCCTTGCCGGTGTACGACGAGCTCGCGCGGCGCCATGCCGATCACGGGCTGAGCTTTGCCGGGGCGAGCGCCTTCCTGCTCGACGAGTACGTGGGCCTGCCCATCGGGCACCCGGAGCGCTACCGCAACGTCATCGACCGTGAGCTCGTCTCGCGTGTGGACCTCGACCCGGCGCGCGTGCACGGCCCGGACGGGCTGGCCGCGGACCTGGACGGGGCGTGCGCGGCGTACGAGGACGCGATCGTGGCCGCCGGCGGGGTCGACGTGCAGATCCTCGGCATCGGCACGGACGGGCACATCGCCTTCAACGAGCCGGGTTCCTCGTTCGCCTCGCGCACGCGCGTCATGACCCTCACGCGCCAGACGCGCCAGGACAACGCGCGGTACTTCGACGGCGATCCCGGTTCCGTGCCCGGCCGGTGCCTGACCCAGGGTCTCGGCACGATCATGGCCGCGCGCGCGATCGTGCTCGTGGCTCGGGGCAGCGGCAAGGCCGAGGCCGTGCACCAGCTCGTGGAGGGCGCCGTCAGCGCGCTGTGGCCCGCGACGATCCTGCAGCACCACCCCGACGTGACCGTGCTGCTCGACGAGGCCGCCGCGAGCAAGCTTCAGCTCGCCGACTACTTCCGCGAGGTCCAGGACTCCTAGGCAGCGGCACCGACGCGGCCCGGGGCGCGCCGCGTAGAATCATCCGCATGAGCGAGCCGCTTGACCTGCCCCAGCCCGACGCGAGCCCCGACCCCGGCACGTCCACGAGCGTGCTCGAGCGCACCGAGGCCGAGGAGCTCCTCGAGCCGGGTGACGCCGAACGCTTCGCGCACTACGTGCGCAAGGAGAAGATCATGCAGTCGGCGCTCTCGGGCAAGCCCGTCATCGCGCTGTGCGGCAAGGTCTGGGTGCCCGGGCGCGACCCCGACAAGTTCCCGGTGTGCCCCACGTGCAAGGCGATCGTCGACAACATGAAGCGCCGCGAGAACGGCGACGGGGACGGCGAGAAGTAGCCCTCGTCGGTACCCCCGCCCGTACCCACCCGTACCCCGCCCGGCGAGGTAGTGAGTACTGCGCCAGGTAGTGACTGCGCACTCACTACCTGGGGGGATTCTCACTACCTCGGCGAAGGCGGGCGGGGCAGCTCCGGATGCGGATCGGTCCAACCTGCGCCAAGGTGGAAGACGAAGCCGCACGGGGATCCTCGGGCGGTCGTCTACTGGAGAGGCAGGCAACATCATGCCTAGCTGGCTCATCCTCGTGCTCCTCGGCGTCGTGCTGATCGTGCTCGGCGTCGCGACGGAGATCGGACAGTTCCTCATCTGGATCGGTGTCGTCGTCCTCGTCGTCAGCCTGGTCCTCTCCCTGCTCGGCCGAGGTCGGACGCGCGCCTAGCGCAGCACCCTCTCCACGGCCCCGGTACCGGCAACGGTCCCGGGGCCGCGCCGTGTCCCGGTCGCGACTCAGTCCAGCGGGAGCGTCGTCGTGGGGACGGCGGCCTCGTCGGCCGAGAGGCGCCGGGCCCCGCGGGGCAGCTCGGCCCGGGAGGCCTCGTGGCGCGCAGCGGCCCGGCGCACGCCGTCGGCCCCCGTCCAGCCGCCGAGCACCTCGCCGTGCGCGACGAGGTCCACCATGAGGTCGCGCACGTCGTCGTCGTCCGAGCGCCACGCGGCCACGGCGTCGTCGGGGCCGACGACGAGCAGCTCCTCGACCGCCCGCGCGTCCCGCAACCGTCGCGCCCCGGCCTTGCGCCCACCCACGGACGTCTTGAGGGTCGACGCCTTCGCGACCGGCTCCATCTCGCCCGAGGGTCCCTCGCGCGCCACGAGCTTGTAGACCATCCCGCACGTGGGCGCGCCGGACCCGGTCACGAGCGAGGTGCCCACCCCGTAGGAGTCCACGGGCGCCGCGGCGAGCGCCGCGATGGCGAACTCGTCGAGGTCCGAGGTGACGACGATCTTGGTGCCCGTGGCCCCGAGCGAGTCGAGCTGCTTCCGCGTCTCGACGGCGAGGGCGGAGAGGTCGCCCGAGTCGATGCGCACGGCCCCGAGCCCCGTCCCGGCGACCTCGATCGCGGTACGCACGCCCTGCTCGATGTCGTAGGTGTCGACGAGCAGCGTCGTGCCGACCCCGAGCGAGGCGACCTGGGACGCGAAGGACGTGGCCTCGTCGTCGTGCAGCAGCGTGAAGGAGTGCGCGGCCGTGCCGATCGTGTCGAGGCCGTAGCGCCGCCCGGCCTCGAGGTGCGAGGTCCCGGCGAAGCCCGCGACCACGGCCGCCCGGGCCGCGGCGACGGCGGCCTCCTCATGGGCCCGGCGCGCGCCCATCTCGAGGCACGGCCGCCCGACGGCCGCGCTCGTCATGCGCGAGCCCGCCGCCGCGACGGCCGAGTCGTAGTTGAGCACCGAGAGCGCGAGCGTCTCGATGAGCACGGCCTCCGCGAACGTCCCCTCGACCACGAGCACGGGGGAGTGCGGGAAGTACACCTCGCCCTCCGCGTAGCCGCGGATCGAGCCGCGGAACCGGTAGTCCGCGAGCCAGTCGAGCGTCGCGCGGTCCACGACCTTCTCGCGGGAGAGCCAGGACAGCTCCGCGTCGCCGAACCGGAAGTCCTCGAGCTCCTCGAGCAGCCGCCCCGTCCCGGCGAGCACGCCGTACCGCCGCCCGGCCGGGAGGCGCCGCGTGAACAGCTCGAACACGCAGCGGCGGTCCGCCGTGCCGTCGGCGAGCGTCGCCTGGAGCATCGTCAGCTCGTAGCGGTCGGTCAGCAGGGCGCTCGAGCGTGCGGCAGCGGTGGTCACGAGGTCCACGGTAGGGCGCCGGGCCGGTTCCGCGCAGGACGGTGGCCGTCCACAGCGCCCGCGCCCCGGCGACCGCCGTCGTCGGCCATCCCTCCTAGAGTGGACCCATGCCCACCGTCGTCTCCCGCACGAGCCTGCCGCTCGAGGAGGTCGACGTCTCCGAGGAGGTC
Organism: uncultured Cellulomonadaceae bacterium; assembly: GCA_964510785.1. GTDB lineage: Bacteria > Actinomycetota > Actinomycetes > Actinomycetales > Cellulomonadaceae > JAAYZM01. The sequence continues at coordinate 12,662 of CAZECM010000055.1, forward strand.
GGCACCGCGGACGCGTGGGTCACGATCGTGTGGAACGACCCCGTCAACCTCATGAGCTACGTCACGTACGTGTTCCGGTCGTACTTCGGCTTCCCCGTCGAGGAGGCCGAGCGGCTCATGCTCCTCGTGCACCACGAGGGGAGGGCCGTCGTGTCGACGGGGAACCGCGAGAAGATGGAGGTCGACGTCCAGGCGATGCACTCCTACGGGCTGTGGGCCACGTTGCAGCGGAGCGGCGAGTGAGGGCGTTCAAGGCCAAGGGGCGCAGGTACGTCGCGCGGCTCGACGACGTCGAGCGGGACGTGGTCGGTCAGCTCGCGGCGGACGTCGCCGAGCTCCTCGGGGCGACGCCGGTCCAGCTCGCGGCCGCGATCGGTGGGCCAGAGGAGGGCGGGGCCGACGGCGATCCCTGGGAGCTGCCCGCGCTCGGCGGCCTCGACCATGTTCTCGCGGGTGTCACGGACACGACGGGCCCCGCCGTGCCTGACGACCCGGCGCTGCGCCGGCTCCTGCCCGCGGCGAGCGAGGACGCGGAGATCGCCGAGGAGTTCCGCCGGTTCACCCAGGTCGACCTGCGCGCCCACAAGATCGAACGCCTGCTCGCGCTCGTGCGGGCGCTGCAGGACGGCGCGGCCAAGGGGCGGCTCGCCGTGCCCAAGGACCGGGCCGACCTGCTCGCCGGTGCCCTCGTCGACATCCGGCTCGTCATCGCGGACCGGCTCGGTCTCGACTCGGACGACTCGGCCGATGCGCTCTACTCCGAGCTCGCCCGCGCCGAGCAGGGCGTCGGTCCCGACGGCCCCGCGGCGGCCCTGCGGCTCCACCTCGGCACGGCCTACGCGGCGCTGACCTGGCTGCAGGAGTCTCTCGTCACAGCCCAGCTCGCCGATCTCGACGCCCCTGACGCCTAGGATCGACGCGTGGACGACGCGCCGATCGGCATCTTCGACTCTGGGGTGGGCGGGCTGACCGTGGCCCGCGCCGTCATCGACCAGCTCCCGCGGGAGCGCGTGCTCTACGTCGGGGACACCGCGCACACCCCGTACGGGCCCCGCCCCATCGCCGAGGTGCGGGCGCTCGCGCTCGACGTCATGGACCACCTCGTCGACTCGGGGGTCAAGGCGCTCGTCATCGCGTGCAACTCGGCCTCGGCCGCCGTGCTGCGGGACGCGCGCGAGCGCTACACCCACGGCCGCGGCCTGCCCGTCATCGAGGTGATCCTGCCCGCCGCACGCCGGGCCGTCGCCGCGACGCGCACCGGGCGCATCGGCGTCATCGGCACCCGCGCCACGATCGGTTCGCGCGCCTACGACGACGCGTTCGCCGCCGCCCCCGGCGTCGAGCTGACCTCCCAGGTGTGCCCCCGCTTCGTCGAGCTCGTCGAGGCGGGCGTGACGTCGGGCCCGGAGGCGCTCGCGGTGGCCCGGGAGTACCTCGAGCCGGTGCGCGAGGCGGGTGTGGACACGCTCGTGCTCGGCTGCACGCACTACCCGCTGCTCACGGGCGTCATCTCCTACGTGATGGGGGAGGGCGTGACCCTCGTGTCGAGCGCCGAGGAGACGGCCAAGGACGTGTACCGCACGCTCGTGGCGCACGACCTCGAGCGCTCTCCGGACGCCCCCGCACCCGAGCACCGCTTCGTCGCGACGGGCGACGCCGCACAGTTCGCCTCGCTCGCCCGGCGGTTCCTGGGTCCCGAGGTGGGTTCCGTCGAGCCCCTGGGGGTGCTCGCGTGAGGCTCACCGTCGTCGGCTGTGCCGGCTCGTTCCCGCACGCGGACTCCGCGGCGTCGTGCTACCTCGTCGAGGCCGACGACGACGGCGGGCGCACCTGGCGGGTCGCGCTCGACATGGGCAACGGCGCGAGCGGGCCGCTGCACCGGCACTGCGACCCGGCCGGGCTCGACGCCCTGGCGATCTCTCACCTGCACTCCGACCACGTGGCCGACGTCGTGGTCCTCAACGTGTACCTGCGCTACCACCCGGACGGCCCGCGCGGCCCGGTGCGGCTCTTCGGGCCGGCCGAGACGCCCGAGCGGCTCGCGGCGATCGCGGGTTCGGACCCCGCGACGGACACGAGCGCGCAGTTCACGTTCGAGGCGTGGGTGGACCGGCGGGCGGTGCGCGTGGGGCCGTTCGAGATCGAGCCCGTACTGGTGAACCACCCGATCGAGGCGTACGGCATGCGCATCACGGGGCCGTCCGAGGCGGACCCGGCGCGACGCGTCACGCTCGCCTACACGGGCGACACCGACGACTGCCCCGCGCTCGACGAGCTCGCCCGGGACGTGGACCTGTTGCTGAGCGAGGCCGCGTTCGTCGAGGGTGGCCCTTCCGACGCCGTGCGCGACGTCCACCTCACGGGCGCCCGTGCGGGCCAGGTCGCCGCCCGCTCGGGTGCTCGCCGCCTCGTCCTGACCCACCTGGCCCTCTGGAACTCCCCGGAGACCTCCCTAGCAGAGGCCCGCCGCACGTACTCGGGCCCTATCGACATCGCCACCCCCGCCACCACCTACACCCTCTAGCTCCTCCCGCGAGGTAGGTCTGAGCGCCGTGAGGTAGGTCCGCGACGGCACTACGTGGCGCACTCGCCACTACCTCGCGGGTGCGGCGAGGGGGCGACGGGCCGATAGGGTCGGGGGCATGTCAGACGCACCCCGCGCGGACGGCCGCCGTCCCGATCAGCTCCGTCCCGTGACCATCACCCGCCACTACCTCGACGTCGGCGAGGGCAGCGTGCTCGTCGAGTTCGGCGGCACCAAGGTGCTGTGCCAGGCGAGCTTCACGGAGGGCGTGCCGCGCTGGCGCAAGGGCTCGGGCAACGGCTGGGTCACGGCCGAGTACGCGATGCTGCCGCGCTCCACCACCACGCGCTCGGACCGCGAGTCGGTGCGCCAGCGCATCGGAGGGCGCACGCACGAGATCTCCCGCCTCATCGGCCGCTCGCTGCGCGCGGTCATCGACACCCGTGCGCTCGGTGAGAACACGATCGTGCTCGACTGCGACGTGCTGCAGGCCGACGGCGGCACCCGCACGGCATCCGTCACGGGCGCCTACGTCGCGCTCGCGGACGCCGTCTCGTGGGCGATCGGCCAGGGCATCGTCAAGACCCGCCAGGCGGTGCTGCACGACTCGGTCGCGGCGGTCAGCGTCGGGATCGTCGACGGCGTCCCGTTGCTCGACCTGCCCTACGAGGAGGACGTGCGTGCCGAGACCGACATGAACGTCGTGGTGGCCGGCTCGGGCAAGTTCATCGAGGTGCAGGGCACCGCCGAGGGCGCGCCGTTCGACCGCGCGGAGCTCGACGCGCTGCTCGACCTCGCCGTCGCGGGCACCACCGAGCTCGCCCGGGTCCAGGCGGCCGCGCTCGCGCAGTCCCTCGTCGAAGGGCGCTGACGGTGAGCCCGCGACTCGTGCTCGCGACGCACAACGCCCACAAGGTCGGCGAGCTGCGCGCGGTCCTGGCTCCCGTCGTCGTCGGCCTCGACCCCGCGGACGTCGTCTCGGCCGCGGACCTCGGCGTACCCGCGCCCCGCGAGGACGGCGTGACGTTCGCCGCGAACGCCCTCATCAAGGCGCGCGCGATCGCCGCGGCCACAGGGTTGCCGGCCGTCGCGGACGACTCGGGGCTCGCCGTCGACGTCCTCGGCGGCGCCGCGGCGAGCTTCTCCGCGCGCTGGGCCGGCTCCCACGGGGACGACGCCGCGAACCTCGCCCTCCTGCTCGACCAGCTCGGCGACATCGCCCCCGAGCACCGTGGCGCGCAGTTCACGTGCGCGGCCGCGCTCGTCACCCCCGACGGATTCGAGCACGTCGAGGAGGGGGCGCTCCGGGGCTCGCTCGCACTCGCCCCGCGCGGCGGCAACGGCTTCGGCTACGACCCGATCCTCGTGCCCGAGGGTGAGCAGCGCACGTGCGCCGAGCTCGCCCCCGAGGAGAAGAACGCCATCAGCCACCGCGGGCACGCCTTCCGCGCGCTCGCCCCGCACATCGCCCGCGTCCTCGCGGAGCAGCGCCGGTGACGACGATCCACCTCGCGCGCCACGGCGAGACGCTGTGGCACGCGGAGAACCGCTACGCGGGGATCTCCGACGTCGCGCTCACCCCGCGTGGCCTCGAACAGGCGGAAGAGCTCGCGGGTTGGGTGCGACGCAGGGCCGACGGCGGCACACGGTTCGACGCCGTCGTCACCTCGACCCTGTCGCGCGCGATCCTCACGGCCCGCCCCGCCGCGGCGGAGCTCGGGCTCGTACCTCGTGCGGACGCGCGCCTCGTGGAGATCGACTTCGGGCGCGGCGAGGGCATGACCCGCGCCGAGATGGAGGAGATCTTCCCCGCCGACGTCGCGGCGTTCCTCGCGAACCCGGCGACGGTGCCGCTCCCCGGCGGTGAGCGGGGGCTCGACGCCGTGGCTCGCGCCCGGGAGGCCCTCGGCGACGTGACGCGCGAGCACCCGGACGGCACGGTGCTCGTCGTCGCCCACTCGACCCTGACCCGGATCCTGCTGACGGCTCTGCTGGGCGCCGACGTCGAGCGCTACCGCGAGCTGCTTCCCGCCGTGGGGAACTGCCACGTCACGACCCTCGAGCTGCGCCCCGACGGCGGCGTCGGGCTCCTCGCCTACAACGTCCCGCCGTCGGCGTAGCGCGGCCGGTCATGCGCCGGCGTCACGGCGGGTGAAGGTGCTGGTGCGGCTCGTGTGAACTCTTGATAGTCACACGAGCCACACCAGCCACGGTGGTCACTTCACCCGCCGTGACGCCGCGAGATCAGCGCCGCGTCAGCGCACGCTGACCTTCAGGCTCACGTTCTTGCTCGCCTTGAGCTGCGAGGTCTTCGCGAACCGCACGACGAGCTTCTTGGTGCCCTTCTTCTTGCCGAGCTTGCTCGCCTTGACCTTGACGTTCGCGACGCCCTTGGAGCTGACCTTCGCGGAGCCCACCTTCTTGCCCAGGTAGCGCACCTCGACGGTCCCCTTGGCCGCGAGGCCCTTGGGTGTCACCTTCACCTTGATCGAGAAGGTCTTCGACCGCTTGAGCGACTTCTTGGCGGCCTTCGCCGAGGTGATCTTCGAGGCGGCCTTGACGACCTTGAGCCGGGCGACCTTGCTCGCCGAGCCGAGGTGCGTGGAGTTCTCCACGAAGTGCGCCGTGATGGCGTGCGTGCCGACCTTCAGGGCGAACGAGGCCCGCGCCTCGCCCTTCGTGACGGTCGCCGTCTTGACGAGCTTGCCACCCGCCCGGAACTCGACCTTGCCCGAGGTCGCCCCCGTGACGAGGGCGACGGTGGTTGCCTTCTTCCCTGCGGTCACCTGCTTCGGGACGACGACGGCGGTCACGCTCGTGGCCGTCTTCGCCACGGGCTCCTCGGGCAGCGGCGGCGGGTCACCGGCCACGGCACGCCCGAGGGGTGCCGGGTCCACGACCTCGTGCGCGGCGAAGTAGTTCACCGTGGCCTCGAGGTCGACCTGACCGGTGTCGGCCCGGTTGACGCCGTCGGCGAAGGGACCGAACCCGTCGCCGCCGGTGGCGAGGAAGGAGTTCGTGACGACGCGCAGGACATCGTCGTCGGCCACGACCTTGCCGTCGAAGCGGATCTGGTGGATCACGCCCGACCGCGGCGAGGTCTCGGTGTAGTAGTACTCGAAGCCCTCCGAGATGCCCAGGTGGAGCTTGGGCCGGTCACCGGTGGCCTTCCACTGCAGCGCGAGGATCTCCTTGAGCTGCGCCCCCGTGAGATCCATCGCCACGAGCGTGTTGGCGAAGGGTTGCACGTTGGCGACCTGCTTGAAGGTCACGGTGCCGTCCCCGGTGTGGAGCACGTCCGCGCGCAGGCCACCGGAGTTCATGATGCCGACCTGGGCGGGGATGCCGGCGAAGCTCTCGTTGCTCGTCGCCCAGAGCTGGACGTCGGCGATGAGGTTGCCGAGCGTGGACTCCACGCCGCGGTCCTGGCCCGGGGGCGTGCCGCCGCGCAGGATGTCACCGGAGACCTTGCCGATCTCCTGGGCACCCACGACGTTCGACTCGGTCACCGCCGCGTCGACGATGGCCGCGACGCCGGCGTGCACCCCGGGATACACCGGGACGTTGGCTTCGCCGACCCTCTCGAGCAGCGGCAGCGAGGCGCCCACCGCGCTGACGAGCTCCTTGGTGTCGTTGTCGACGGTGAGCACCACCTGGGCGAGGTTCTTGCCGTACTCGAGGCCCTGGACCACGGGGCGGGTGTCGGCGGAGGCTCCGACGGGCACGTCGCACGCGTAGGCCTGGTGCGTGTGGCCCGTGAAGATCGCGTCGACGCTCTCGGGGACGGCGCGCAGGAAGTCCCCGAACCCGGAGGTGTCGGCGAGCAGTGCGTCGCACGAGCCGGTCGCGAAGCCGGAGTGGGACAGCAGGACGATGACGTCCGCCTCACCGTTCGCGTCGTTGCCGTCGGTGAGCTTCGCCGCGACCCGCTCGACCGCCGCGAGCTCGTCTCCGAAGTCGAGACCGGCGACGCCCGTGGGCGTGACCATGTTGGGGGTGTCCGTCGTCACCGTCCCGATGAAGCCGACCTGGATACCGTCGACCTCCTGGACGTGGAACTCCTGGAGGTACGGGATCGTGGTGCCCTTGTAGTAGACGTTGGCGCCGAGGCCGAACTTGCCGCCCTCGGTGGCCGAGAACCTCGGCAGCACGCGGGTCTTGAGGTCGGCGACGCCCTGGTCGAACTCGTGGTTGCCGACCGCGGCGACGCCGAGACCCATCTCGACGAGAGCGTCGATCGTGGGTTCGTCCTTGAGCGAGAACGACTCGAAGATCGAGGCGCCGATGTTGTCGCCCGCTGAGGCGAAGATCGTGTTCGGGTACTCGGTGCGCAGCGCGTCGAGGGCGCTCGCGACGTAGGCGGCGCCGGGCAGCCCGTTGACGTGGTCGGCGACGATCCTGCCGTGGAAGTCGTTGACGGCGACCACCTGGATGTCGGTGGTGCCTTCGGCTGCGGAGGCGCTCGGTGCGAGGGCAAGGCCGGACGCGACCAGGCTGGCCGCCGCCAGGGTGGCGACGGCGCTCTTGGAGCGCTTCGTCGAGGGGATCGGCTGCATGGGTGGGTTCCTCCTTGGGGATGTGCAGAGCAACGCTGTGATGGCGACGGCGCCGACGCGTGCTCGTGGCAGGGGTCGGAGCCGTCACTCGAACATAGGGGACGAACCACCCGCGTGAGTGTCGAATGCGAGGAGAAGTTACTACCTGGTACGTCGACGACGAGAGTCGGCGGCTCGGTCGTCCTACGCAGCCCCTCGGGGCGCCGGTGGCAGTCGCCGGTCGACCCAGAGAGCTGCGGTCGCGAGCACGAGGAACACGACCGCCACGAGCGCCGTGTTCACGAGGGTGGCGCCGAGGCCGATCTCGCCGACGTCGAGGAACGGGTAGGGGTACCAGTCGACGATGGCTCCCCGCACGAGGGTGTAGGCGATCCACACCAGCGGGTAGGCGACGGACCACGCGACGGTGCTCCAGGTGATGCGCGGGCGCGGACCGACCCACAACCAGGCCACGAGCGCGAGGGCTGGCACCACGGTGTGCAGCAGGAGGTTGGCGAAGGCGCCCGACGGCGTGAGCTCGTTGAGCCCGCGCAGCACCGCGTGGTAGACGATGCCGGTCACCGTGATGCACAGCACGGCGTCGAGACGCAGGACGCGGAACACCCGCCCGTCGCGGTCGGGGCGCACGGCGAGCGCGACGGCGATGGCGCCGGCGAGGATGTTGGACTGGATGGTGAAGTAGCTGAAGAGCCGCACGAGCCGCTCGGTCATCGTTCCCGCGATACCGGGGCCGTCGAGGAGCGCCGTGACGAGCTCGGTCCCGATGCCGGCGAGGGCGCACAGCGCCACGGCGGCGTGCAGCACCCGGGCCGCGCGGTCGCTGCCCGGGATCACGGGAGACGACCCACGTACGCCATCGCCTGGCGCAGCACCACGTCCTGGCCGCCGTTCATCTCGAGCGCGACCTGCTCGGTGACGGCCTCCTCGGGCGTGAGCCACGCGAGGTCGAGCGCATCGGCCTGCGGGCGGCAGTCCCCGGACACGGGCACCCCGTAGGCGAGCGGGACGGCGTGCTGGCGGGGGTCGTGAT
>CAZECM010000056.1:0-20156 GCA_964510785.1 uncultured Cellulomonadaceae bacterium
ATGATCGGCAACGAGGAGGACTTCACCGCCTCGCTCGGCTTCGAGGTCGAGGGCGCGGACGAGAACCTCGCCGAGCTCGACCTCGACTCCTACGCCGCGATGATCGAGCGGGCCACGGCCGAGTTCACCAACTTCGCCGTGGTCGGCACCACGCTGCGCGCGGTGCACTCCGCGAGCCGTAACGACTGGGGCGCGATGGCGTGGTCGCGCGCGACGGGCGTGGTGCACGCGACGCACCGCGAGGGGCTCGAGATCCTCGACCGCGTGGGCGGGGGCGACTCGTTCGCGTCCGGGCTGATCTTCGGGCTGCTCGAGGGGGAGCCGCTCGAGGTGGCCGTCGAGTACGGGGCGGCGCACGGCGCGCTCGCCATGACGACGCCAGGCGACACCTCGATGGTCACGAAGGCCGAGGTGCTGCGGCTCGCGGGCGGCGGCTCCGCCCGCGTCATCCGGTAGGACGCTCGTCCCGGGTGGGTGCGCCATCGCGATGCGATGCTGAGTGAAACGATTCACACCCACGACGACGGCGAGACCCGGATGAGCCAGACCCACGGCGTGACCGCGCCACGGGCAGCCCTCGAGCTGCGCGAAGAGATCGTCTACTACTGCCGCGAGTCGGTGCGGTGCGGGCTCAACTTCAACACCCAGGGCAACATCTCGGTGCGCCTGCCCGCCGTCGGACACTCGCCGGAGGCGATCGTCATCACCCCGAGCGGCGTGCGCTACGACCGGATGGTGCCCGAAGACCTCATCGTGGTCGCGATGGACGGCACCGTGCTCGAAGCGGGTACGGGCTGCGAGCCGTCGACCGAGCTGCCGGTGCACCTCGCCCACTACCGGCGCCGGCCGGACGCCCGGGCCGTGGTGCACACCGAGTCGACGTACGTGAACGTGCTCGGCGCGCTCGGGCGGGCGATCGAGCCCGTGCTGCTCAACATGGTGCTGTACGCGAAGGGGGCGGTCCCGGTGATGCCCTTCGAGTTCTCCACGCACGCGGAGTTCGGGGCGCGCAGTGCGGCGCTGCTGGGGGACGGCGTGAATGCGGTCGTGTGGGCGAACCACGGGCTGCTCGCCGTGGGACCGTCGCTCGAGCTCGCCTTCAAGGTGGCCGTGGCCGTCGAGGAGAACGCGAAGGTGCTCTACCTCGCGCGTCAGGCGGGCGAGCCGCGCGTGCTGGACCTGGCACAGATCGAGGTGCCCGACGGCGCACGGCTGCCGTAGCAGGGACTGACCCGGGCGTCCCGGTCCGTGGGACGTCCTCCCGGTGTGGGAGCGCTCCCCTCTACGCTCGCGGACCATGACAACTCAGACAAACGGCACGCGTCCGGCCGACCCGACGATCCCCTACCCCGCGGTCCACCACGACGGCGGCTATACGTGGAAGCCCGCGACCCGCACGAAGTCGATCATCGGCTGGTCGGTGTTTACGCTCGCGTTTGCGCTCGCGAACATCTACCTCCTCGTGGTGACGGAGGACGAGTACGTCATCGTGCTCGGTCGCATCATCGAGATCCCCGCCGTCGCGCTGACGGGGCTCGGCAACGCGATCGGCCTGATCCTGCTCGTCCTCGCCTTCCGTCCGCTCGCCCCCTGGTACCAGGACTGGTCCTACCTCGAGGTGCTCGAGGAGACCGACGGCATCCGTGTGTTTGCGGGCAGGCTCGGCAAGGACGACGCCGGGGTGGCCCTTCGCTCCGGTGACACGCTCGAGCTCTCCGCGACGCGTGGCGACAGCCTCGACGAGGCGACGCTCGTGGCGCGCGGGCCGGGTGGCAAGCTCGAGGTCGAGGTCGACTCCTACCTGACATCGCTCACCGTGGCACCGCTCGAGCGGGCGGCCGCGGCGCACGGCATCAAGCTTCGCTTCACGGGTGTGGCCACCGAGATCCCCCGCACGGTCCAGGAGGGCTGACCGCCGCTCACGTCGCACGCCACGCTCACCCCGGGGACCTCGGGGGGTGGGAGATCAGGGGGTGGGGCCGGCCGAGAACTCTGCGAGCGCCGCGACGACCGACTCGCCGTAGCGCTCGAGCTTCGTGGCGCCGATGCCGCTGATGCCCTCCAGCTCGCCCGGGCTCGCCGGCTCGCGCAGTGCGATCTCGCGCAGCACGGCGTCGTGGAAGACGACGTACGCCGGCACGCCCTGCTCCTTGGCCGTTGCGGCCCGCCACGCGCGCAACACCTCGAAGCGCTCCGTCGCGGCCGGATCCAGGTCCGCGACGGCGGCTCCCTTGGCGGTCCTCGCCTTCGCCGCCCGCGCGGGTCTGGGCGCCTCGCGCCGCAGCTGCACCTGACGCTCACCGCGCAGCACCTCGGTGCTCTCCGGGGTGAGCCGCAAGGTGTTGTACCCGTCGTGGTCCACGGCGACGAGCCCCTGCGCCAGCAGCTGGCGGGCCACGCCGCGCCACTCGGCCTCGCTGAGATCAGCGCCCACCCCGAACACGGTGAGCTGCTCGTGCCCGTGCTGCGCCACCCGCGACGTCTGCTTGCCGAGCAGGATGTCGATGACGTGCCCCGTGCCGTAGCGCTGGCCGCGTTGCTCGAGGCGGACGACGGCGGACAGCAGCTTCTGCGCGGCCACGGTGCCGTCCCACGACTCCGGCGGGGCAAGGCACGTGTCGCAGTTGCCGCACGGCTCAGACGTCTGCCCGAAGTAGGCGAGGAGCTGCACGCGCCGGCACGCCACGGTCTCGCACAGCGCGAGCATCGCGTCGAGGTGGAGCGCGAGCCGTCGCCGGTGCGCGGCGTCACCTTCCGAGGTGTCGATCATGCGTCGCTGCTGGACCACGTCGGCCAGGCCGTAGGCAAGCCACGCCGTCGCCGGTAGCCCGTCGCGCCCCGCTCGGCCCGTCTCCTGGTAGTAGCCCTCGACGGACTTGGGCAGGTCGAGGTGGGCCACGAAGCGCACGTCGGGCTTGTCGATCCCCATGCCGAAGGCGATCGTCGCGACCATGACGACGCCGTCCTCGCGCAGGAAGCGCGCCTGGTTCCCGCTGCGCACCCGCCGATCCAGGCCCGCGTGATAGGGCAGAGCCGCGATGCCTTGGCTCGTGAGGAACTCCGCCGTCTGCTCCACCGAGGTCCGGGAGAGGCAGTACACGATCCCCGCGTCACCTTCGTGCTCGGTGCGCAGGAGCTGGAGGAGCTGGGCCCGCGGGTTGTCCTTGGGCACGATCCGGTACTGGATGTTGGGCCGGTCGAAGTCCGCGACGAACTGGCGCGCCTCGGTCAGCTCGAGGCGCTGTGCGATCTCGGCGCGCGTGGCCGCCGTGGCCGTGGCCGTGAGTGCGATGCGGGGAACGTCCGGCCAGCGCTCGTGCAGCACGGTGAGCCGCAGGTAGTCGGGCCGGAAGTCGTGGCCCCACTGGGCGACGCAGTGCGCCTCGTCGATCGCGAACAAGCCGATGCGGGCGCGGTCGAGGAGCGCGAGCGTGTCCGGCACGGCGAGGCGCTCCGGGGCGAGATAGAGCAGGTCGAGCTCGCCGTCGAGCAGCGCGCGCTCGACCGCCTGGCGCTCGTGCGGGTCCTGAGTCGAGTTGAGGAACCCGGCGCGCACCCCGAGCGCGGAGAGCGCGTCGACCTGGTCCTGCATGAGCGCGATGAGGGGCGAGACGACCACGCCGGCACCCTCGCGCACGAGCGCGGGCACCTGGTAGCACAGCGACTTGCCGGCCCCGGTGGGCATGAGTACGAGAGCATCCCCACCGCCGACGACGGCGTCGATGATCGCGGACTGCTCTCCCCGGAACTCCTCGTACCCCCACACCCGGCGCAGCACGTCACGGGGAGCCTCGGTCACCCCCCCACCCTAGACGCCTCTCCGGACACGCCCCGCGTCGTCCACAGCGCTGTCCTGCGTTGACCTCGAGCCGCCCAGCATGATGGTGAACGGTTGCGTGCGTGTGGCGCACGTAGCCGCGCAGTGTCCCAGTTCATGGGGGCGGGTTGGGTCAGGTGTAGTCGATCGCGTCCGACGGCGCGACATGAAACGACTCGAGCCGTGGGTCAGCGAGGATCGCATCGATCAAGCGCGCCGGCCCACCCACGAGCGTGGAGTCGTAGTCGACCTCCGTCGCGACGCACCACGAGCGGTCGAGCGGCCACAGCAGCTGGGGCGACTGCCAACCTGCCCCGTCGCCGTCGCGCCACTCGTCGTAGCGGCTCGGTCCGTCTGCGGTGGCGAGCGTGCACGCGAACGTGAAGTACTCGCGCCTGGGGAGCTCGAGGGTCGGTCCGTCGAGGACCTCCGCCGGGTAGGGGACTGCCGGTGGCGGGGGTGGCTCCGGCACCGGCGAGCCGTCGTCGGCCCACGCGAAGAACGTGCGCGTCGAACCGTGGAGATGCCCCCACCCGTGCCACACCGCCGAGACGCACGGCGCGTCGGGCCCGGACCCGGTGGCCAGCACCTCGATGAGCGCAGCGAACGAGTGCTCGGGCAAGCAGCCTTCGGGAGGTTCGTTCTCGACGCGGTCGTAGAGCTCGCGCGCGCCCGCGACCCGCCACCACGGTGACAGTGCCTCGCGCGTCGTCCCGGCCCGTGCCGCGACGTCCGCCCACGAGATCCACTCGTCGGTGTCCACCTGCACCGGGTGCAGGATTCGCACGTACGCCTCGAAGTCGCGCGGCACGATCGCCCCGAGGCACGTGCCGAACTCCGCGAGCCGCGGCCCGATCCACGCCCCGCTCTCCGGGTCCACCGGTGTCAGCACCATGGCGCCATTCTCCCTGCCGACACCCCTGGCGCGGTCCCCCACCTCCGCCCGTCCGTGCACCCCACCTGTGCCATCCGCGCACTGCTTGGTACTCAGAAGACATAACGCAGCCGTTCTCCGGCGTGTCGCCCGGCGTGTCGCACCGTCAGCGTCACTCCAGCACCAAGGAGTGCGCGGACGGCTCAGAGAACGGATGGGTGGGTGTGGGGGTGGGCGGGCGCTGCGTCAGGGCGCGAGCACCGCGCTGATCACGAGCAGCACCGGCACGAGCAGCAGCGTCGACCAGAGCCCCACGTCCCGGGCGAGCGCCTGCCCGCGCCCGTAGTTGAGCGCGTACACGAGCACGTTCTGCGCCGTGGGCAGCGCCGCCATCGCCGTGACGATCAGCAGCCCCGTCCGGTCGAGCCCGAACGCGAGCCCCACGAGCGCCGCGAGCACGGGGTGCACCACGGACTTCACGACGACGGCGAACCACATCTCCCGCCGTGGCGCGCGGGCACCGAGGGTGCGCGGCACGGCGAGCGTGGACCCGAACACGAGCAGCGCGAGCGGAGCCGCCGTGGCCCCCACGAGCGCGAACGGACCGAACACCACATCGGGCAGCCGCCACGGCAGCGCCGCGAGCACGAGACCGGCGAGCGTGGCGACGATGATCGGGTTGCGCACCGTGCGTCGCAGCGTCGCGCGCACGGCCGCCCCTGTCCGCCGTCGGCCACCGTCCTTTCCGGCGACGTCGGCGTCGAGCACCGTGAACGCGATCGGGGCGAGGACGAGAAGCTGGAAGAGCATCGTCGGCACCACGTAGACGGCGTCGTCGAACAGGAACACGGCGAGCGGCAGGCCCAGGTGCGCGGCGTTGACGTAGCTCGCGCTGAGCGTCGCGATGGCCGCCTCGCCCGCGGGGCGGCGCCACAGGCCGCGGACGACGACGGCGACCCCCACCACCACGAGAGCCGTGCTGACCGCCGTGACGGCCGCCGTGCGGGACAGCACCACGTGCAGGTCCGCGCGCCCCACCGTGACGAGCAGCAGAGAGGGGATCGCTATCGTGAACACGACCCGCGCGAGCACGGTCGCGGCATGCTCGCCGAGCACCTTGAACCGTCCGAGCAGGTACCCCGCGAGCACGACGGCGCCCAAGGTGCCCAGGGCAGTCAGGACGGCGCTCACCTGGACATCATCGCGCGCGGTGCCGCTCGTCCGGCCCGGAGTGCCTCACACGTCGTCCTCGTCGATCCAGTCCAGGGTGCGTGTCACGGCCTTGCGCCACCGCCGGTAGCGCAGCTCGCGATCCTCGATGCCGATGGCGGGCTCCCAGCGCCGGTCCTCGTGCCAGTTGGCCTCGATCTCGGCGAGCCCGGACCAGTAGCCGACGGCGAGCCCCGCGGCGTAGGCCGCCCCGAGCGCCGAGGTCTCCGCGACGCGCGGGCGCACGACGGGCACGCCGAGCAGGTCCGCCTGGGTCTGCATCAGCAGGTCGTTGACGACCATGCCGCCGTCCACGCGCAGCTCGGTGAGCGGCACCCCGGAGTCCGCGTCCATCGCGTCGAGCACCTCACGGGTCTGGAATGCCGTGGCCTCGAGCGCGGCCCGGGCGAGGTGCGCCTTCGTGACGAAGCGCGTGAGCCCCACGATCGCCCCGCGCGCGTCGGGTCGCCAGTGCGGCGCGAACAGTCCGGAGAAGGCGGGGACGACGACGGCGCCCCCGGCGTCCGGCACGCTCGCGGCGAGCGCCTCGATCTCGCTCGCCGAGTCGATGAGCTCGAGGTTGTCCCGCAGCCACTGGACGAGCGATCCCGTGACTGCGATGGACCCCTCGAGCGCGTAGACGGGTGCCTCGCCCGCGAGCTGGTACGCGACGGTCGTCAGGAGGCCGTGCTGCGAGCGCACCGCCGTCGGCCCCGTGTTGAGCAGCATGAAGTTGCCCGTGCCGTAGGTGTTCTTCGCCTGCCCGGGCGTGAAGCACGCCTGGCCGAAGGTCGCGGCGTGCTGGTCGCCGAGCATCCCGGTGATGGGTGTGCCGGCGAGCAGGGTGTCACGGTGGGCCGTCGCGAAGGGGCCGCTCGAGGGCCGGATCTCGGGGAGCATCGCGAGCGGGACGCCGAGGGCCGCGGCGAGCTCGGGGTCCCAGGCGAGCGTGGTGAGGTCCATGAGCAACGTGCGGGACGCGTTCGTGACGTCGGTCAGGTGGACACCGCCGTCGGGCCCGCCCGTGGCGTTCCAGGCCAGCCACGTGTCGATCGTGCCGAACAGCACGTCGCCGCGCTCGGCGGCCGCGCGGGCGCCCTCGACGTGGTCGAGGATCCAGCGGATCTTGGGTCCGGCGAAGTACGTCGCGAGCGGCAGGCCGGTGCGCTCGGTGAACAGCTCGCGCAGCCGCTCGTCCGCGGCGAGCTCGTCGACGATGGCTTGGGTGCGAACGTCCTGCCACACGATCGCGGGGTGGACGGGCTTGCCGGTGTGCCGGTCCCACACGACCGTCGTCTCGCGCTGGTTCGTGATGCCCACGGCGGCGAGGTCGCGGTGGGTGAGGTCCGCGCGGGCGAGGGCCCGGGCGATCACCTCGCGCGCGCGATCCCAGATCTCGACGGGGTCGTGCTCCACCCAGCCCGCGCGCGGGAAGTATTGGCGGTGCTCGAGCTGGCCCGAGGCGAGGATCCGCCCGGCGTGGTCCACCACGACGGCGCGCGTGCTCGTGGTGCCCTGGTCGATCGCCAGGATGTAGCCGCTCATGTCCCTCCCCGGGGTGACGCGGTGCCACCGTCCGCCGTCGTCGGCGTCCTGCCGTGCCAGCGTGCCACGTCGCGCCGCCAGCGGGCGCTAGGTTGTGCTGGTGAGCGACCTGTTGATCCGCGCCGCGCTGCCGCGGGACGTCCCGGCGATCCGCGACCTCGTGACCCCGTACGCAGAGGACCGCATCCTGCTCGCGAAGGAGCTGGTCGGCTACTTCGAGTCCGTGCAGGAGTTCCTCGTGGCCGAGGTGCCCGGGGAGGGCGTGATCGGTTGCGGCGCGCTGCACGTCATGTGGTCCGACCTCGGCGAGGTGCGCACCCTCGCGGTCAAGCGGTCCTGGCGTGGCCGGCGGGTGGGGCACGCGCTGCTGACCGCGCTCGTGGCCCGGGCGGCCGAGCTCGAGCTCTCGCGGCTGTTCTGCCTCACCTTCGAGGTCGACTTCTTCCGCGGGCACGGCTTCGAGGCGATCGAGGAGACGCCCGTGAGCGCCGACGTCTTCGCCGAGCTGCTGCGCTCCCACGACGACGGCGTCGCGGAGTTCCTCGACCTGGCCCACGTGAAGCAGAACACCTTGGGCAACACGAGGATGCTCCTCACCCTGCCGTCAGCCTGAGCAGCCCGGCGCAGGGGGCGGGGCTAGCGGGGCAGGGCGACCTGGGGTGGGTCGGTGGTGGTGAGGAGGGTGGCTAGGCCGTCGGTGACGAGGGAGTCCAGGCAGCGGGTGAGCTTCGCCCGGTCCGGCTCGAGGGCCTCGATCGCCCCGAGGGGGACGGGGCCGACGGCGTCCCGCAGCAGCGCCATGATCCGTCCGCGCACCTGCCGGTCCGTGCCGTGCCACGGCTGCGTCCGGCGCCGCGCCGTGTGCTCGTCGGGCGGGTAGCCGGCGGCCCGCCACGCGCACATCGAGGCGACCGGGCACCCGGCGCACCTGGGGGAGCGCGCCGTGCACACGAGGGCGCCGAGCTCCATCGAAGCGGCCGCCCAGCGCGCGGCATCGGCGTCGCCGTCCGGCACCACCGCTCGGGCGAGCTGCCGTTCGGCGGCCGTCGGGTGCGGCGGGGGCAGGGCGGTCCCGGTGAGGGTTCGGGCCAGCACGCGGCGCACGTTCGTGTCGACGACGACGGCACGCCGTCCGAACGCGAACGCCCGCACGGCAGCCGCGGTGTACTCGCCGATGCCGGGGAGCGCACGCAGCAGCTCCTCGTCGTCGGGCACCTCGCCACCGTGCCGCTCGACGATCGCCCGCGCGCACTCGTGCAGCCGCAGCGCCCGGCGCGGGTAGCCGAGCCGCCCCCACGCCCGCAGCACCTCGTCGGGGCTCGCCGCGGCGAAGGCCGCTGCGTCCGGCCAGCGCGCGAGCCACTCCCGCCACACCGGCTCGACCCGGGAGACGGGCGTCTGCTGCAGCATCACCTCGCTGACGAGCACGCCCCACGCCGAGCACCCAGGGCCGCGCCACGGCAGGTCCCGGGCGTTCACGGCGAACCACGCCGAGGTCGCGTGCACGAGCGCGGCGGCGTCAACGGTGGCGGAGGCGGCAGGCATCGACTCATCCTGCATCACTGCACGCGCGGCCGTGCACCCCACACTGCGCCCCGACGACACGCATCTGGCGCCGCGACGCGCGGCGTGCCGCCACGGATTGCGCGCCTGTGCGCCGTAGCGTGGGAACCACGATGTCGCGTGCGATCGCCAGCCGCGGAAGGAGGCGGCCATGAACACCGTGCTCCGGCCCGTCGGTCCAGAACCGGCCCGGGTCTACTGGACACGCCGCCTGCTGATCCTTGCCGCCCTCATCGTCGCCGCAACCCTCGTGTGGACCCTCGTGCAGGGCGGCGGCACGCCGTCCGACGCCAAGGCAGGCTCGAGTCCGTCGGCGGACGGGAAGACCGAGGGGGACGACGACGGCGAGGCCACGGGCAACGACTCCGGCGATTCGACCGGCGCCGCCAGCCCGTGTACCGCCGAGAACCTTGAGCTGACCGTCGCTTCCGGCAGGAACAGCTACGCCGCCGGGGCATCGCCGTCGTTCACCGTGACCGTGACGAACACGGGCGACGCGGGCTGCACCGTCGACGTGGGCGACGCGAGCCGCGAGCTGCTCATCACGAGCGGCTCGGACCGCATCTGGTCGAGCCTTGACTGCGAGTCCGAGGAACCTTCGCGCAATCTCCTGCTCGGGGCGGGCAAGTCCGACACGCACGAGGTGTCCTGGGACCGCATCCGCTCGGACGAGAAGTGCTCCGACGGCCTGCCCACACCGCGACCGGGCACCTACAAGGCGCAAGTGAAGCTCAACGGCGCCGAGTCCGAGCAGGCGACCTTCGCGCTCGAGTGATGCGCTGCCGCGACGCCTGTCAGCTGTACCAGAGCATCTCCACGGCCGGCCGCTCGGCCGAGGGCCGCAGGTCGTGTCGCAGCGGGGCGCCGTCCTCGACCACCGTGAGCCTCCCCCCGACCCACGCGCTCTCGATGACGCGCAAGTTCTCCGGCGTCAGCGGTCGGCCGTAGGAGAACCACTCCCAGCGCACCCGGCTCGCCCGCTGGATCAGGAACGTCGTCGGTGAGATCTCGGCCGACTCCGGGTCCCACACCCGGAGCGTCTCGGCGCCGTCGAAGTCGATGACGAGGGAGTTCGAGTCCTCGACGTGCGCGGCGACGAACCGGTGGATGTTGTCGATCCGCCCGCCGAAGATGTCGCCGAAGAATGCGAGCGAACCGCACGGGAGGCTCGCGATCTGCCGCTCGATCGAGCGGGCGATCTGTGCCGCCTCGGACACGGGCTAGACGTACCGCTCGAGGATCGAGGACTCCGCGAGGCGTGAAAGCCCTTCGCGTACGGCTCGCGCCCGCTGCTCGCCCACGCCGTCGACGGCCATGAGGTCGTCGATCCCCGCGGCGAGAAGGCGCTGCAGCCCGCCGAAGTGCCCCGCGAGACGGTCCACGATCGCGCCGGGGAGCCGGGGTACGCGTGACAGCAGCCGTAGCCCGCGCGGGCTCGCAGAGGCATCGAGCTCCCCGCCCCCGGGCAGGGCGAGGATCTGTGCGATGAGCGCGTGGTCGAGCAGCTCGGCGGACGACAGCGCGGCGAGTGCGTCGGTGAGTGCGGCAGGAGAGGGCTCTTTGCGGCCCACCTCGACGTAGTCGCGGACGAGGAGTTCCGCCTCGGGCCCGAGCCCGCCCACGAGCTCGTCGAGCTGCAGCGCGAGCAGCCGCCCGTCCGTGCCGAGCTCCACGACGTAGTCGTCGATCTCCGTGGAGATGCGACGCACCATCTCGAGGCGTTGCACGACGGCGCACACGTCGCGCACCGTGACGAGGTCCTCGATCTCGAGGGCGGACAGCGTGCCGGACACCTCGTCGAGGCGGGACTTGTAGCGCTCGAGGGTCTGCAGGGCCTGGTTGGCGCGCGACAGGATCGTGCCCGAGTCCTCGAGCACGTAGCGCAGCCCACCCACGTACAGCGCGACGATCCGCATCGACTGGCTCACCGAGATGACGGGGAAGCCGGTCTGCTTCGCGACCCGCTCGGCCGTGCGGTGCCGGGTGCCGGACTCGCTCGTCTCGATCGACGAGTCGGGCAGGAGCTGCACCGCGGCGCGCACGATCCGGTTGGTGTGGGCATCGACGACGACGGCGCCGTCCATCTTGGCGAGCTCGCGCAGCCGGGTCGCGGAGAACTCGACGTCGAGCGGGAATCCGCCCGAGCTGATCGCCTCGACCGTCTTGTCGTGGCCCAGCACGACCAGGGCGCCGGTGCGGCCGCGCAGGATGCGCTCGAGACCGTCGCGCAGCGAGGTCCCGGGTGCGACGGCGGCCAGGGTGGTGCGCAGGAGGTCCTGGGGCGACGGGGTGGTGGACACGTGTCGATCCTACGGTCCGGGTCGCGCCGGCTCCGGTGCCGCGCCGCGGGCTCCAAGCCTCACGGCCGGGCGGAGACGTCCCGCGCGGCCTGCACGGCGGCCGCCACGTGCGGGACCTCGACGAGCGACATCCCGGCCGGCACCTGCCCGGCGTCGACCGACATGACCGGGACGATCGCCCGCGTGAACCCGAGCCGGGCTGCCTCGGCGAGCCGGGGGCCGGCCCCCGCGATGCGCCGCACCTCGCCCGAGAGCCCCACCTCGCCCATCGCGACGATGCCGCGCGCGAGCGCCGTGCCGTCGAGGTCCGAGATCGTCGCGAGCGCGAGCGCGAGGTCGACCGCGGGTTCCGTGAGCCGCGCCCCGCCCACGGTCGAGACGTAGACGTCCTTGTTGCCGATCGGTGCGCGCACCCGCGACTGCAGGACGGCGAGCACCATGGCGAGCCGGCTCGAGTCCACGCCGCTCGTGGTGCGCCGCGGGCTCGCGAGCGAGCTCGGTGTCACGAGCGCCTGAACCTCCGTGGCGAGCGCGCGCCGACCCTCGAGCGAGACCGTGACGCACGTGCCCGGCACGGACTGGGTCGCGTGCGAGAGGAACAGCCCGCTCGGGTCCGCGAGTCCCTCGATGCCACCCTCGGTCAGGTCGAAGCAGCCCACCTCGTCCGTGGTGCCGAACCGGTTCTTGACGGCGCGCAGCAGCCGCAGGCGCGAGTGCCGGTCGCCCTCGAACTGGCACACGACGTCGACGAGGTGCTCGAGCGTGCGCGGCCCCGCGACCGAGCCGTCCTTCGTGACGTGCCCCACGAGCACGATCGGCAGGTCGCGCGTCTTGGCCACGGCGATGAGCGCGGCCGCTACCTCGCGCACCTGACCCACCCCGCCCGCGGCGCCCTCGACGGCAGCCGACGCGATGGTCTGCACGGAGTCGACGATCACGAGGTCCGGGTGCGAGGCCTCGATGTGCCCGAGCACGCTGCCGAGGTCCGTCTCCGCGGCGAGCAGCAGCGACTCCTCGAGCGCTCCGATGCGCTCGGCGCGCAACCGCACCTGGCCCGCGGACTCCTCGCCCGTCACGTACAGCACGCGCCGCCCGGTGCGCGCGGTCCGCGCCGCGACGTCGAGCAAGAGGGTCGACTTGCCGACGCCCGGCTCCCCGGCCATGAGGATCACGGCACCCGGTACGAGCCCACCACCCAGCACCCGGTCGAGCTCGGAGACGCCCGTGGGTCGCGCCCGCGCCGCCTCGACGTCCACCTGCCCGATGGGCACCGCAGGTGACCCCACCGGGTTGCGCGCGGCCGTGCGGGGACCCGCCGTCGGCGCGTTCTCCGCCACCGTCCCCCACGCCTGGCACTCCCCGCAGCGCCCGACCCACTTCGCGGACGTCCAGCCGCACTCGGCGCAGACGTAGGAAGGGCGGGCGTTCTTTCGGGCGGCGGCGGGGCTCGACATGACCCGAACGCTAGCCGCGGCCACCGACAGCGGGTCGCGACGCCGGGTGCACGGTGAGCGGCAGCAACCGCCGTGCCCCCACGAGCTCTGCGCACCGCGCCGCGATCGCCTCGTACGCCGCCGCCCCCACGAGCTCGATCAGCTCCGCGCGCAGCGACACGTACACCGGCTCGCTCCCCACGTGCGCCTCGGGCGCGCCCGTGCAGTACCAGTCGAGGTCGTGGCCGCCGGTGCCCCAGCCGCGCCGGTCGAACTCCGCGATCGTCACCTCTTGGTACTCCGTGCCGTCGGGCCGCTCGACGTCGCGGTACGAGCGGCGCACCGGGAGCTGCCAGCACACGTCGGGCTTGGTCTCGAGCGGCTCGCGGTCGAGCTGCAGCGCAAGGCCGTGCAGGGCGCACCCGCCACCGCCGGGGAAGCCCGGGTCGTTGAGGAAGACGCACGCGCCGTCGGTCGCGCGCCGGGTCTTGCGGGCGCCGTCGTCGTCGGCCTCGGTCCATGCGGTGCGGGGGACGACGGCGCCGTCCGGGCGGCGCTGCCAGTCCTCGGGGCTTAGCAGCTCGACGAAGCCGGCGACCCGTTCCTCGTCGTCGGCGTCCGTGAAGTGGGCGCCCATGGTGCAGCAGCCGTCGTCGGGACGCTCGGCGTAGATGCCGGGGCAGCCGCGACCGAAGATGCACGTCCACGAGCTGGTGAGCCACGTGAGGTCCACGCGGAACACCCGGTCGGGGCCGTCGGGCGACCTCGCGGGGTCCCACTCGGGGTCGGGCAGCTCGACCCACGTGCGGGCGGAGTCGAGGGGAACTTCGGTCGGTGACGGCACGGTCCCACACTACGAGCGCGAGCGGCCGCGGCGCGTAGGCTGGGCGCCGCAGTCGAACCAAGGAGACGTATGAGCGAGCAGACGACGCCGGAGCCCGAGCAGGCCGGGGCCGCGCCGGAGGAGTCCGCGCCGGCGAGCCCGGACGTCCCGCTGTGGCGCAAGGTGCCGTTGTGGGGCTGGATCGTCGCGGGGGTCGTCGTCGTCGGTGGTGCCGTCGCCGGCATCCTCGCCGGGACGGGTGCCTTCACGCCCGAGGCCCTGCCGACCCCGCCCGCCGAGACCGTGACCGCCACGCCGCCGTCGCCGACCGCCGCGCCCGTCGAGCGCGAGGGTGAGCCGACGGCCTTCTCCGCCGCGCTCCCCGACACCGTGCTCGACCTCGCGCTCGCCGACTTCGCGCCAGACGACGAGTTCTTCGAGGGCAAGGCGCTCGAGAGCTACACCCTCGTGTACTCCGACGGCGGCTCGCGCAGCGTCACGGTGCACGCCGCGCAATTCCCGGACGTCGAGGCCGCGCAGGCCTGGGGTCCCGTGGTCATGGACGAGGTCGAGCAGGGTGAGGTGACCGCGGGCGGCGTCGTCGTCGGCGAGCACTTCGGCCCTGGGCTGTGGGGCGAGACGGGCCAGCTCGGTATCAAGTGGCGCAACACCACCGCCGTCTTCGTGGTGCTCGGCGACGAGCTCCTGATCCAGGACGTCTTCACCGCCTTCCCGCTCTAGTTTCCCGCGGCCTCACCGCGGGCGGGCCGGACCGCGGTGACGCAGCGCCGGACGAGCTCGAGGTCATCACTCCCGGAAGCCGCGACCTCGCCACGCCAGCGAGCGCCCTCGACATCGGTCGCGGCGAAGAGGGTGAACCCCGGGCCACCCCCGCCGTGACCGATCACTCGGACGGGGTCCCCGCTCGTCATCACCCCGAACCCGTAGCCCGCCGGTGTCATGGGGTGAGTGGCCGGCACGTCGACGGCGAGCGTGCCGCGCAGCGCCCGAGCCACCTCGTCGCCCAGGGCGCCGCGCATCACGAGCGCGAGGCCCCGCGCCGCCTCGTCGGGCTCGGCGGCGAAGGTCCCCGTGTAGACCCAGCCCGGGTCGTAGGCGCGCAACCGCTCGTCGATGCCGGGGTGGTGGCAGTGCTGCCAGTCCGCCGGCGAGGCGAACGGGTGTGCCGCCACGTCCAGCGGCCCGAGCACGAGGTCCGTGAGCACACCGAAGAACGAGCTCCCGTGCACCTCCTCCAGGGCGCGGCGCAGGAGGAGGTATCCGACGTTGGAGTAGCGGAACGTCCCGGGTGGGCCCACCTCGGCTCGATCGAGGATCCGCTCCTCGGGCCACGCCGGGAGGCGCGCCTCGACCGCGTCCCGGTAC
Organism: uncultured Cellulomonadaceae bacterium; assembly: GCA_964510785.1. GTDB lineage: Bacteria > Actinomycetota > Actinomycetes > Actinomycetales > Cellulomonadaceae > JAAYZM01. Next base: position 14,951 of record CAZECM010000056.1, read on the forward strand.
ACCGGCCACCCGCCGTAGTCGTCGAGCCCCGAACGGTGGGTGAGCAGCGCCCGGAAGGTCAGGGCCGCAAGGTCGTCGCGCAGGCCCGCGACGTGGTCACCGACGACGGCGTCGAGCTCGAGGCTCCGCAGCACCGCGATCGCGGTGTAGGGCTTCGCGATGCTGTAGACGGGGACGACGACGTTCATGCTGCGAGTCTGTCGCACCCCCGGACATCGCTCGGTCCGGCGCCCCGCGCGCGGGTTCGGGGGCCTTGGGAGCGCGCTGCCGCTCGAGCTCGCCGGGCTCGTCGGTAGGCTCGCACCGGAGGTCCACGTCGGGCCCGGTCAGGAGCGTGAGATGAGTACGCCGAAGGTCGCCGTCCTGGGTGGCGGGGTCATGGGTGAGACGGTCGCGGCCGCGGTGCTCGCAGCCGGTTGGGAGCCGAGCGAGGTCACGGTCGCCGAGCCGCGGGCCGGGCGCCGCACCGAGCTCACGGACCGGCACGGGCTCGACACGGCGGACACCGCCGTGGGCGCGGTCGCGGGGGCCGGCGTCGTCGTCGTCGCCGTGAAGCCCTACCAGGTGGGGTCGGTCCTGCAGGAGGTCGCGGCCGCCCTGGCACCCGGTGCCGTCGTCGTGACCGTGGCCGCGGGAGTGCCCTCGTCGTTCTACGAGGAGCGGCTGCCCGCGGGCACCCCCGTGGTGCGGGTCATGCCGAACACGCCTGCCGTCATCGGCCACGGGGCGAGCGCCGTCGCACCGGGCGCCCACGCGGGCGAGGACCACCTCGCGCTCACCGAGAAGCTGCTCGCCTCGACGGGCCTCGTGGTGCGCGTCGCGGAGAAGGACCTCGACGCGGTCACAGCCGTCTCCGGTTCCGGGCCGGCGTACGTGTTCTACGTGATCGACGCGATGGCCGAGGCGGGAGTGCTGCTCGGGCTCAGCCGTGAGCTGTCCACCCAGCTCGCCGTGGCCACCGTCGAGGGGGCCGCCGCACTCGTGGCGCAGACCGGGGAGCACCCGGCCGTGCTGCGCGAGCGCGTCTCCTCGCCGGGCGGGAGCACGGTCGCGGCGCTGCGCGTGCTCGACGAGTACGGGGTGCGCGCCGGGTTCCTCGCCGCCGCGGAACGGTGCCGCGACCGGTCGGTGGAGATGGGCGCAGAGGCGGCCGGAGGGCCTACAGCCTCATGAGCGAGGCCGACGACGGCGGTCCGGGGGAGCTGAGCTACCCGCGGCGCGGTGCACGCCCACGACCGCCCGCGATGCATGACGTCGCGCGACTGGCCGGCGTGTCCCACCAGACGGTGTCGCGCGTGCTCAACGACCACCCGAACGTGCGCGAGGAGACCCGCGAGCGGGTGCTCGCGGCGATCGCGGAGCTCGGCTACCGGCGCAACTCGGCGGCCCGGGCGCTCGTGACCCGGCGGTCCGGGGTGCTCGGGGTCGTGACGATCTCCGAGCCCGAGTTCGGGCCTACGTCCACGATCATCGCGCTCGAGTCCGCCGCGCACGCCGCGGGGTACTCCGTGAGCTTCACGACCCTGCCCAACTTCTCGATCGAGCAGATCACGCGCGTGTTCGAGCACTTCTTCGCGCTCGGGGTGGAGGGCGTCGTCGTCATCGCCCCGCTGTCCTCCGTGGCCGAGACGATCCGGCCGTTCGCCCTCCAGGTGCCCGTCGTGACGATCGCGGCCGGGCAGGGCGCCGGACAGGAGTTCCACCCGATCAGCGTGGACCAGCAGCTCGGTGCGCGGCTCGCGACGCGGTACCTCGTCGAGCAGGGTCACCGCGAGATCGTGCACGTCCGTGGACCGCAGGACTGGTTCGACGCCCAGCAGCGTGACCTCGGCTGGCGGGCCGAGCTCGAGGACACCGGCCTCCCGGTGCCGACCCCGATCGACGCCGACTGGTCCGCCGCGCGCGGCTTCGAGATCGGCCGCGCGCTGGTCCGTGAGGGGCTGCCGAGCGCCGTGTTCACCGCGAACGACCAGCTCGCGCTCGGGCTGCTGCGTGCCCTCGCCGAGGCCGGCGTGTCCGTGCCGGGGGACGTGTCCGTTGTGGGCTTCGACGACATCCCGGGATCGGCCTACTTCCAGCCGCCGCTCACGACCGTGCGCCAGGAGTTCGACCAGCTCGGTCGCAAGGCGATCGGCATGCTGATCGCGGCGATCACGGGCGACCCGCTCGACCACACCCCCATCCCGCCGCGCCTCGTGATCCGCGCGTCCACCGGCCCCGCGAGGTAGCGGCCCGCGGCTTGGGTGGCCGTGAGGTCACGGTCGGGTCACGGCTCGGTGTCGGATCGATGCCGCCCTTGACATGTCCGTTGTTAGCGATAACACTCGTGACCACTGGCGATTGTTAGCGATAACAACGGCGCCGCTCCAGCACTGGGCAAGACTCGCAAGGAAGCGATGGGCATGAGCAAGGACGCACTGACCGGGACCGCGCGGCGGCCGGACGACCTCGTGATCGGGGTCGACTACGGCACGCTCTCGGGTCGCGCCGTCGTCGTCCGCGTGAGCGACGGCAAGGAGCTCGGCTCCGCCGTCCACGCCTACCCCCACGCCGTCATGGACACCGAGCTGACCGCTGGCCCAGCCGCCGACGCGGGCGCCCCCAAGCAGCTTCCCCCGGACTGGGCCCTCCAGGTCCCCGGCGACTACGTCGAGGTCCTCAAGCACGCCGTCCCCGCCGCCCTCGCCGCGGCCCACGAGGCCCACGGGGTCCACGCGGGCGACGTGATCGGCATCGGCACCGACTTCACCGCGTGCACGATGGTCCCGACGCTCGACGACGGGACCCCGCTCAGCGAGCTCGACGCCTTCGCGGACCGTCCGCACGCCTACGTCAAGCTGTGGCGGCACCACGCCGCCCAGCCGCAGGCGGACCGCATCAACGCCCTCGCCCACGAGCGCGGCGAGCCGTGGATCGCGCGCTACGGCGGCCTCGTCTCGAGCGAGTGGGAGTTCGCGAAGGGCCTGCAGCTCCTCGAGGAGGACCCCGAGGTGTACGCCGCGACGGCGCACTGGGTCGAGGCCGCCGACTGGATCGTCTGGCAGCTCGCCGGGCGCTATACCCGCAACGCGTGCACCGCCGGCTACAAGGGCATCTTCCAGGACGGCGCCTACCCGTCGATGGACTTCCTCGCGGCGCTGAACCCCGACTTCGCGGGCTTCGCCAAGGGAAAGCTGTCCGACGACGTCGCCCCCCTGGGCGGGCTCGCCGGCACGCTGTCCGCGCAGGCCGCGGCATGGACGGGCCTGCCCGAGGGCATCGCCGTCGCCGTCGGGAACGTCGACGCGCACGTCACGGCCTCTGCCGCGAACGCCGTCGAACCCGGCCAGATGGTCGCCATCATGGGCACGTCGACGTGCCACGTCATGTCCGGCACCGAGCTGCACGAGGTCCCGGGGATGTGCGGCGCCGTCGACGGCGGGATCGTGGCCGGCCTGTGGGGCTACGAGGCCGGGCAGAGCGGTGTGGGCGACATCTTCGCCTGGTACGTCGAGAACCAGGTGCCGGCGGAGCTCAGCGAGGCGGCGGCCGAGCGGGGCGTGTCGGTGCACGAGCACCTCACCGAGCTCGCCGCTCGCCAGGCGCCGGGTGCCCACGGCCTCGTCGCCCTCGACTGGCACTCCGGCAACCGCTCCGTGCTCGTGGACCACGAGCTGTCCGGGCTCCTCGTCGGAGCGACCCTCGCGACGCGTCCCGAGGACGTCTACCGTGCGCTGCTCGAGTCCACGGCGTTCGGCACCCGCAAGATCGTCGAGACGTTCGTCGAGTCCGGCGTGCCCGTCACGGAGTTCGTGGTCGCGGGCGGGCTGCTCAAGAACCGCTTCCTCATGCAGGTCTACTCGGACATCACGCGGCTGCCGCTGTCCACGATCGTCTCCGAGCAGGGTCCAGCCCTCGGTTCCGCGATCCACGCCGCCGTCGCGGCGGGCGCCTACCGGGACGTGCGCTCCGCAGCGGCCGCGATGGGCAGCCGCGTCGAGAACGCCTACACCCCGAACGAGGACGCCGCGCGCGTCTATGACGAGCTCTACGCCGAGTACACCGCGCTGCACGACTACTTCGGGCGCGGCAGCAACGACGTCATGCGCCGGCTCAAGGCGCTGCGTCGCCGGCAGTCCGCCGTCGGGCAGCAGGGGGAGGTCGCTCCGTGACCACGATCCCCGTGGGCGCCCGCGCCGCCGTCGAGGCCGCACGCGCCGAGGTCGCCGCCCTGCACGGCGAGCTGACCCGCTACGGGCTCGTGGTGTGGACGGCGGGCAACGTCTCGGCCCGTGTCCCCGGCGCGGACCTCATGGTGATCAAGCCTTCCGGCGTGTCCTACGAGGAGCTGACCCCAGCGGCGATGGTCGTGTGCGACCTCGACGGCACGCTCGTCGAGGGCGACTACGCGCCGTCGTCGGACACCGCCGCGCACGCCTACGTGTACCGGCACATGCCCGAGGTGGGCGGCGTCGTCCACACGCACTCGCCGTACGCGACGGCGTGGGCCGCGCGGGGCGAGCCCGTGCCGTGCGTGCTGACGATGATGGCCGACGAGTTCGGCGGGGAGATCCCCGTGGGGCCGTTCGCGATCATCGGCGACGACTCGATCGGCCGCGGCATCGTCGAGACGCTGCGCGGTTCGCGCTCGACGGCCGTGCTCATGCAGAGCCACGGCCCGTTCACGGTGGGACGCGACGCCCGCGCGGCCGTGAAGTCCGCCGTGCTGTGCGAGGAGGTCGCCCGCACGGTGCACCTCGCGCGCGAGCTCGGCGAGCCGCTGCCGATCGCGGGAGAGCACGTCGACTCGCTCTACGAGCGCTACCAGAACGTCTACGGCCAGCACGACGAAACCCAGGAGGACCCGCGATGACCAAGGCCTACCCCGACCGCGAGGTCTGGTTCCTCACCGGGAGCCAGGACCTCTACGGCGAGGACACGCTGCGCCAGGTCGCCGCCCAGTCCCAGGAGATCGCGCGAGCGCTCGACGCGGCGGGCGCCGTCCCGGCGAAGGTCGTGTGGAAGCCCGTCCTCAAGGACTCCGAGTCGATCCGCCGCGCCGCCCTCGACGCCAACGCGGAGGACGCCTGCATCGGCGTGATCGTCTGGATGCACACCTTCTCCCCGGCGAAGATGTGGATCCTCGGCCTCGACGAGCTGCGCAAGCCCCTGTTGCACCTGCACACCCAGGCCCACGAGACGCTGCCGTGGGCGCCGATCGACATGG
>CAZECM010000057.1:0-15191 GCA_964510785.1 uncultured Cellulomonadaceae bacterium
GCCGCCCGCGCGAAACAAGTCGAAGCATTGACCCGCCCTTTCGCTTGGTGACGGCTGGTCCCGCCACCAGGCACCGGGTGTGCCGATACCGGGGGAAGGACGCCGTCATCCTCAGTTAGTAAACTTTACTGACTTGCTACGAGTGAACCGCGCCCGGCCGGGTGCTGTCAATGGTGGTCAGGCAGAACTTGGTTACGGTTCGCTCTCGAAACGGGTACCGGGGCGAGTGCTCCGGCGCGCGCCGCGCCCTCGTCAGCAGGTGCTCGACCCGCGACCGGCGAGGTAGGCGAGCACCTCGGGGGCGTCGGTCGTGAACCGCTCGGCCTCCTCGCCGCCGTCGCAGCGGCACAGCGAGACCGTCACGCCGCGCGCCGAGCGGTGGGCGACCTGCCACGTCGCGCCGAGGGCTTCCCAGCGCTCGAGCTGGGCGACGCGGTCCGGGCCGGTGGGTGCCGTGGTGGTCACCCACCCAGTATCCGCTCGACGGGAGGTGGACGGTAGCGGCGGGGGCTAGATGCCGGGGGCGCAGGTGCCTTGGCCGACGGCGGCGAGGCCGGTGAGGTCGCCGGCCTGGAAGCGGCTGACGTTCGAGCTCGCGTGCATGATCTGGCTCTCGTCCTCGATGTGTCCGAGACCCACGAGGTGCCCGAGCTCGTGCCGCAGCACCCCGACGTAGGCGTCGCGACGCGCGAACGTGCGCAGGTCGAGGTCGAGCACGATCTGGCCCGACACCGAGTGCACCGCCCCGTGCGTCGGGTCCCACGCCGCGTGCGTGTAGGCGAGGCCCGCGACGTTCTCCTCGAGGTCGGCGATCCGTTCGTCGTCCGACCAGCCGATGAGCACGGGCGCCCAGCGGTCCCCGTACAGCAGCGGGAGGAACGGGTCGCGGCCGGCCGCGATGGCTTCCTGGGTGGTGCCGTCGTAGCGGAAGACGAGGCCCGTGGCGGCGCTGACCTCCTCGACCGCGGCCGTGACGTGCACGAGGAAGTCGTCGGGGGCGTCCGCCGTGCTGACGACGTAGTGGATGGGGCGGCACGGCGACCACAGCACGGGCAGGTCCCTGCCGTGCTCCGTGGCGGTGTCCCGGTACACCCACGCGTCGCTCTGCTTCGTGACCTCGGGCGACGGGGCGAGCCGCCGGTCCTGCTCGCCGAAGCCCGCCGTGGGTCGACCCCGCGCGGGGGTCAGGCCCAACGGGGCGGGCAGGTCCGTGCGCTCCGCGTACGAGCCGAGCAGCTCGGGCGGCACGCGCGAGGTGCGCAGGGCATCGGCCGAGACGAAGACGGCGGCGAGCGCGACGGCGACCGCCACCCCGATGCCGGCGAGCCGGGCGCCGAGGGAGCGCCGTGGAGTGCCCTCGGCGTCCCCGGGGCGGTACTGCCCCGGCGCGACGTAGTGGCCCGCGGGGTCGCCCGAGCCACCGAGGTACCGGATCCCGGTGCCGGCCGGCGGGGACTCCACGAAGGGACCGAAGTTCGGTCGCGTGCCGGCCACCTGAGCCCGGGCGGCCTCGTCCACGACCCACGCAGGGACCCTGCCGCTCGGCGCGCGGGGGAGCCCGCCGTGGGGCTGCCCGTCGATCGTGGGGCGTTCGTCGCCCGCCGACGGTGCGTCCAGGGGCTCGGGAAAGAAGTCGGGCTGGGGCACCTCGTCAGTATCTCCCGCCGCGCGTGCCGCTCCCCCTAGCCCGTTCCGTCCTGGCCCACGGGCGCCGCGATCTGGGCCGCGAGGTGCCCGGCGCCGTAGCCGTTGTCGATGTTGACGACCGCGACCCCGGGGGCGCACGCGTTGAGCATCGTCAGCAGCGGGGCCAGTCCCTCGAAGGCCGCGCCGTAGCCCACCGAGGTCGGGACGGCCACCACGGGAGCGGGCACGAGACCCGCGACGACCCCGGGCAGCGCGCCGTCCATCCCCGCGACGACGACGATCACGCGCGCCGAACGGAGCAGCTCGACCCGGGCGAGCACCCGGTGCAGCCCCGCGACCCCGACGTCGACCACGAGCTCGACCGACCGTCCGAGATACCGCGCCGTCGTCGCGGCCTCGCTCGCGACCGGGACGTCCGAGGTGCCCGCGGCGAGCACGACCACGGGCCCGCCCGTCGGGTCCGGCGGGGTGCCGGGCCACGCCAGCAGCGCGGCGTCGGCGTCGAGCACCGCGCCCGGGAGCGCGGCGCGCAGCGGCTCGACGTGCTCCGGGCGCACGCGTGTGAACAGGGTGGGGGCGTCGCGTCCGACCACCTCGTGGGCGATGTGGAGGAGCTGGTCGAGCGACTTCGACTCCGCGAGCACGGCCTCGGGGTAGCCGCGGCGGGTGGCGCGGTCGTGGTCGAGCTCGACGAGGGTCGCCGGGGCGCGGCGCAGCTCCCGCGGGGCGCCGTCGTCGGGCACGGACTCCTCGACCACGGCCTGCTCAACCACCGCGGACCGCCACGAGCGGGAGCGTGAACGCCCCGGACTGCACGCCCCGCAGGTCGAGCGCGACGAAGCGGAAACCCGCGCCGCGCACGGCGGCCCAGACCTCGGCGCGCAGCGGCTCGGCGGCCACGCGCGCGATGTCCGCGGCCGGCACCTCGAGGCGGGCGATCTCGCCGTGGTGGCGCACCCGCAGGTCGCCGAGCCCGAGCGCGCGCAGCGCCGACTCCGCGGCATCCACCTGCGCGAGCTTCTCGGGAGTGACCTCCTCGAAGTGCGGGATGCGCGAGGCGAGGCACGGGGCGGCGGGCTTGTCCGCGCACGGCAGGGCACGGGCGCGGGCGATGCGGCGTACGGCCGCCTTGTCGAGCCCCGCGTCCGCGAGGGGGCGCAGCACGGCGTGGTCCGTGGCGGCCTGAGCGCCGGGACGGTCCGGGCGGCGCGCGTCGTCGGCGTTCTCGCCATAGGCCACCGCGTCGAGCCCGAGCCTCGTGACGAGCTCGTCGTCGATCGTGCGGAACAGCTCGTCCTTGCAGAAGAAGCACCGGTCGGGGCCGTTCGCCCGGTACTCGGGGCGGTCGCCCTCGTGGGTCTCGATCTCCACGACGGGCACGCCCACGAAGCGTGCGACGTCGTGGGCCGCGGCGCGCTCGTCGGTGGCGAGCGAGGGCGAGACGCCGAGCACGGCCACGACCCGGGTGGTCCCGAGCGCCTCGGCGGCGAGGGCGAGCAGCGTCGAGGAGTCGACACCGCCCGAGAACGCGACGCCGAGCCGTCCGTGCGGTACCGCACCTCGCAGCTGCGCGGTGACGTGATCGACGCCCCGCTGATCGACGGGCGGGTGCCCGGCACTGTCCGTCATCGTCATCTCCTCATCATGCCCAACCCTGTCCACCCGCCCACGCTCCTCGCCTCTCTACTTCGGCGAAGAGGCCGGGGGGTGGGTGGTGCGGCGGGCCTTCGTCTCGGCGACCATCTGGGTGAAGAACTTCTCGGTGAGCGGGTAGAAGAAGATCACCGCGATCGCGAGGAGCATGAAGCCGGCCGGGACGAGCCCGGCGGAGAGCCGGATCGCCCACAGCGCGCTCTCGCTCTGCTCGACCACCGCGCCGGAGTACCCGCCGGCGGCGATCGCGAACCCGGCGACGGCGCCACCGAGCGCCTGCCCGAGCTTGCGGGTGAAGGAGAACAGCGCGTACGTGATGCCCTCGGTGCGGACCCCGGTGCGCCACTCGCCGTACTCGACCGTGTCGGCCTCGAGCGCCCACATCAGGGTGTTCACGCCCGCGATCGCGATGCCCATGATCCCGAACGAGACGATCGCGTAGACCGGCCGGGCGGGCGGGGAGAGCGTGATGCCGACGGCGCCGACGATCCCGATGACGCCGAAGATGATGAACGACTTCTTCTTGCCGAACAGCTTGACCATCTTGGGGATGAGCGGGGCGATCGCGAAGATCGCTCCCGCGGACAGGACCGTGAGGATGATGAGGAAGTTCGCGTTCCCGAGCACGTCACGGGCGTAGTAGGCCTGTACGGAGCTCTGCGAGAACATCGCGAGCAGGAAGAGCAGCGAGCCCCCGCACAGCATGAGCAGCGGGCGGTTGCGCTTGAGCGTCTCGAAGCTCTGCCGCATCGAGACGTGGTCCACCTCGCGGTAGACGTTCTCCTTGGCGGTCTTGAAGAGGAACAGGTACAGCCCGACGCCGACGACGAGGAAGATCAGGGTCGTGATCGTGAGCGAGCGCTGGAACTGCGCCGGGTCGGCCTTCGAGCCCTGGATCTGCGGCGCCACGACGAAGGCGAGCGCGATGATCGTCGTCGCGGTGCCGATCATGCGGTACGAGGCGAGCTTGGCCCGCTCGTCCGCCCGCTGCGTCATCGCGGAGGCCAGGGAGCCGTAGGGGATGTTGACGAGCGAGTAGGCGAGCCCGAGCGCCGCGTACGTGACGTAGGCGTACACGAGCGTCGCGGTGCTGGACATCCCGGACGGCACCGAGAAGACGGCGACGCTCAGGCCGAGCACGGGCACGGCGCCGAACAGGAAGAACGGGCGGAACTTGCCCCACCGCGTCATCGTCTTGTCGACCACGCGCCCCGCGAAGATGTCGGCGAACGCGTCGAAGATGCGCACGAGCAGGAACAGCGTGGCCACGGCGGCCGCGGAGATGCCCGCGACGTCGGTGTAGTAGAGCAGCAGGAAGGCCGAGGACATCGAGAACGCGAGGTTGTTCGCGGCGTCGCCCGCGGCGTAGCCGAGGAACTGCGGCAGCCGGAGCCGGGGGGCCTCGGCCTCCACGACGTGCTGCTCGGGTGCGGTGCTGGTCATGGCGGTTTCCTTGGTGGTCTCGGGTCGGATCAGGCGAGGTTCTGCCAACGGCCCCGCAGCAGGTGCGCGGCGGCCTTCGGCTTGCGGTCGCGCGTGAACGCGCCCTTCTTGTTGCCGTCGACCCGGAAGATGCCGAGCGAGGTCTGGAAGTCCGCGAAGTTCCAGACGTGCTCGCCGACGACGGCGGGCACGGAGTCGAACACCCGGTGGTTCATGTCGAGGTACTCGACCTGGTACTCCTCGGTCCACGGCACCGCGACGGTGGCGTGCAGGCCCGCGACGGTGTCCGCGCCGTACTCGGTGATGACGATCGGCTTGCCGTCCGTGGCCCACGCCTCGAGCTCGGTGCGCCACGCGGCCTCGGCGCCCACGAGGTCACCCGTGTTGACGTACCAGCCGTAGTAGCGGTTGAGCATGAGCACGTCACCGAACTGCGAGACGCGGCACGTGCCGTGCGGGGCGAGCATGACGTTGACGAAGCCGACGGGTCGCGAGGAGTCGAGCTCGCGGGTCAGGACGAAGAGCGGCTCGAAGTACTTCTCGGCCGCCGCCGTGTCCGACTCGGGCTCGTTGGCGATCGACCACAGCACGACGCTCGGGTGGTTCTTGTCCCGCGCGATCAGCTCGCGGATCGCCTGCTTGTGCGCCTCCTGGGCCCTGTCGTTGATCGTCTCGGGCGAGAAGGTCGTGAAGCCCTGCGTGCCGAACACGCCGCCCGCGAGGCCCATGTTCTGACCCACTGCGGCGACCTCGTCGATGATGACGATGCCCTGCCGGTCCGCGTAGTCGTAGACCTCCTCGGCGTACGGGTAGTGCGAGGTGCGGAAGGAGTTCGCGCCGATCCAGTCGAGGAGGGCGAAGTCGTGCACGAGGAACGCGTCGTCGTGCCCCTTGCCACGCACGGGGGAGTCCTCGTGCTTGCCGAAGCCCGTGAAGTAGAACGGCTCGCCGTTGATGAGGAACTGGGTGCCGCGCACCTCGACGGTGCGGATGCCCACGGTCTGGGTGTAGCTGTCGACGGTGTCGCCGCCGGCCACGAGCCGTGCCTCGAGCTCGTAGAGGTACCCGTCGCCCGGTGCCCACAGGTGGGCGTCGTCGACCCGGAGCTCGCCGTCGGCCCCGGAGCCGGTCGCGACGACCGCGCCCCCGGCGTCGCGCAACGTGACCTCGACGCTCGCGCCGCCCGTGCCCGAGGCCTCGACCGCGTAGCGCACGACGCCGGCCGCGCCCTCGACGTCGGTGACGACCGTGATGTCGGAGACGTAGCTCGTGGGGGTCGAGTAGAGCCACACGGTGCGATGCAGTCCCGCGTAGTTGAAGAAGTCGTGGAAGTACTTCTGGTGACGGCGGTGGCCCTGGTCCTCGATGTAGCCCGGGGGGATCGTCTCGAACGACAGCTCGTTGTTCACGGCCGCGGTCACGAGGTACTCCTCGCCCGGCGTGACGAGCTCGGTGACGTCGGCCTCGAAGGGGGTGTAGCCGCCCTCGTGCGTCGCGACGAGCGTCTCGCCGAGCCAGACGGCGGCGGCGTGGGTCGCGGCGTCGAACCGCAGCACGATGCGCTCGCCCTCCCAGCCGCGCGGCACCCGCACGGTGGTCTGGTACCAGGCGTCGCCCACGTGGTCGCGCACGTCGCCGTCGGCGAAGACGTCGTTGTAGCTCGCGGGGACCGGCACCTCGACGGACTCGGCGAGGGGGCTCGCGAACCAGCGGGCGTCACGTCCCGCGCCGTCGGCGTCGAGCCGGAAGCTCCACAGGCCGTTGAGCGACTTGCGCTCGCGGGTGGCGGTGTCTTGGGGGCGAAGCATCGGTGTCCTCCTGGGGATCTGCGACGCCGGCTGTGGGGGTGACGCCGGTGCCTTCGAGTCCATTAGCGGCCCGCCCGTCCGGCCATGACAAGCGGTTGCCATGACTTGTCGTGCGCCGTAGCGTGCAGCCATGGCGCACGGGCAGCCGGGTCGCGGTCCCACGATCTACGACGTCGCGCGAGCCGCTGGGGTGGCCCCTTCCACGGTGAGCCGGGCGTTCTCCCGGCCCGGTCGCGTCAACGCCGAGACCGCCGAGCGCATCCGCGCCGTCGCGGAGGAGCTCGGGTATCGCGCCAACCCGCTCGCGCGCGCGCTGCCGACGGGCCGGACGTCGCTCCTCGCGCTCGTCATCTCGGACGCGACCAACCCGTTCTTCTTCGACATCATCCGGGGGGCCGAGGAGGCCGCCGCGAAGGCCGGGTACACGCTCCTCGTGGCGGACACGCACGAGTCCGCCACGGCCGAGCGCGAGTCGCTCGAGCGGATCATCACCCTCGTCGAAGGGGTGGTGCTCGCGACGTCGCGGATGTCCGACTCCGCGATCCGTGTGGTCGCCAAGCAACGACCCACGGTGGTCCTCAACCGGGCGCTGACCGACGTGCCGAGCGTGCTGACCGACAACGCACGGGGCATGCGCCGGGCGGTCGAGCACCTCGCGGAGCTCGGCCACCACACGATCACGTACATCGCCGGCCCGGAGGCCTCCTGGGCGGACGGGATGCGGTGGCGCTCGTTGCACGACGGCGCCTACGAGCTCGAGCTGCGCGCCCGGCGCATCGGCCCCTTCCCGCCCACGGTGCGCGGCGGGTGGCTCGCGGCGGCGGAGTTCGCGGCGCACCCCACGAGCGCGGTGGTCTGCTACAACGACCTGCTGGCGATCGGCCTCATGCGCGGGCTCGCCGAGCTGGGGGCACGCGTGCCGAGCGAGGTCTCGGTCATCGGCTTCGACAACATCTTCGGCTCGGACTTCTGCACGCCGCCGCTCACGACGGTGGCGGCGCCGCTGCGGGCGCTCGGGGACCAGTCGGTGCGCCGGCTGCTCGCCCAGCTGCGCTCGTCCGCCGGACCCGAGTCGCGCCCCACGATGCTGCCGGCTCAGCTGCTCGTGCGCGCCTCGACGGCGCGGCCCGGCCGACGGCGCAAGCCCTGGGTCCGCGCGGCGGCGGCCGGCGCGCAGCAGGGTGCCGGCGTGCGGCCCTCGGGAGCGGCGGGCGCTCGCGGCTTCGTGACGACGGCCCCCCGGGGGCCGTCGTCGGCCACGGCTCAGGGCGCGAACAGCTCGCCGACGGCGGACAGCGAGGCGACGAGCCCCGGGATGCGCGAGCGAGTCGCGGAGTAGGCGGCGACGAGCTCCGGGTCGGCCGGCACGCGCACGGCGTCGGCCTCGCCCGGCCCCTGGACGAGCGCGAGCCCGCCCGCGAGCGAGTCCGCCCGCCCGAGGGCGAACAGGCCGAGCGCGGCCGCGCCGAGCGCGGAGCCCTCGGCCGCGCCCACGGTGTAGAGGGGGCGGTCGACGACGGCCGCGAGCACGTCGCGCCACAGCGGGGACCGGAACGCGCCACCCGTGGCGCGCACCGACGTGACCCCCTCGGGGGCGAGCCGGTCGAGCCGGTCGACGATGGTGCCGAGCTGCAGGGCCACGCCCTCGACGGCGGCACGCACGAGGTGCGCCCGGGTGTGGGCGCGCCGCAGCCCCAGGTACGCGCCGGGGACGTCGGGGTCCCACAGCGGGGCGCGCTCGGCGAGCAGGTACGGGATCATGACGAGGCCGTCGGAGCCCGCCGGGACGCGCGCGGCGAGCTCGAGCACACGCTCGTCGACGCTCGGCCCCTCGCCGTCGTCGGCCGGTCCTTGCAGGTCGGGGGTGAGTGCGGAGCCGGCCCAGCGCACGACGACGCCGCCGTTGCTCACGGCGCCGCCCACGACCCATGCGTCGGCCGTGAGCGCATAGCAGAACAGCGAGGGGTCGAGGTCCTCCGGCGGGGTCGCGACGACCATGCGCGCCGCCCCCGAGGTGCCGAGCGAGAGGCCGACGACGCCGGGGTCGAGCGCACCCGTGCCGAGGTTGCCGAGCGGGCCGTCCGCGGCGCCGACGACCACGGGTGTGTTGACCGGCAGGCCCACGCGGGTCGCGACGGCGCGCGACAGCCCGAGGATCGCCGTGGTCGGCAGGATGTCCGGGAGCTGGTCGGTCGAGACCCCGGCGCGGGCGGTCGCGCGCTCGCTCCACGTACGCGTGCGCCGGTCGAGGAGCGCCGTGCCGGAGGCGCTCGACAGCTCCGTCGCGAGCGTGCCCGTGAGCCGCCACAGGACGTAGTCCTTGAGGCCCACCCACCAGCGCACGCGCGCCGCGGTCCCGGCGTCGTGCCGGGCGAACCACATGAGCTTGGTGAGCGGCGTCATCGAGTGCACGGGGGTGCCGGTGACGGCGTGCAGCTCGAGGGCCTCTCCCGAGGCGCGCAGCTCGGCCGCCTCGCCGGCCGACCGAGCGTCGGCCCAGGTCAGCAGGGGAGTCACGGGGACCATCCGCTCGTCGAGACCGATGAGCCCGTGCATCGCGGTGCTGACGCTCAGCGCCACGACCTCGGCGCCACGTGACGCCGCGACGGCATCGGCGAGCGCGCTGAGCGTCGCGGTGGCGACCGTCTCGGGGTCCTGCACCTGGTGGCCGGGGCGTGGTTCGAGCAACGGGTACTCGCGGACGGCCACGTGGCGCCACGTGCTCGCGAGCCCGAACGCCGCGACCTTGGCCGCCGTCGTGCCGACGTCGACGCCGATGACGACCTGGGCCGGCGGGCTCGCCGGGGAGCTCACGGGGCGACCTCCCCGGCGAGGTCGCGCACCTGGGTCGCGACCTGGACGGCGACGGCCGCAGCCTCGGCCTCGTCGAGCCCCGGCCCGAGGGCGTCGAGCACCCGTGCCGCCGCGAGCTCGAGCTCCCCGGCGGCGAGGGTCGAGAGCTGCTCGCCGAGCACGTCCTCCACCGGCCCGCCCGCCCGCAGGTGCGCGACCCATGCCGCGATGATCCGCGTCGCGGCCTCGCCCGAGCGGCCCGCGGCGCGCTCGGCGCGCAGGATGGGGACGACGCGCTCCCGCAGCTTCTTCGAGCCGTCCACGGCGATCTGGGCCAGCAGGTGCCGGATCGCGGGGTTCTCGAAGCGCTCGAGCAGCGCCGCGCGGTACGCGACCAGGTCCGTGGCGGGCAGCACGAGGTGCGTGACGGCCTCGTCCCACCACGCCTCGACCCAGGTGCGGCACGTCGGGTCCGCCACGGCCTCCGCGACCGTCTCGTGCCCGCGCAGCGGCCCGGCGTACGCGAGGAGCGAGTGGGCGCCGTTGAGGAGGTAGAGCTTGCGCGTCTCGAACGGCTCGATGTCGTCCGTGAACGTGGCGCCGGCGTCCTCCCAGCGCGGTCGCCCGGCGGGGAAGGCACCCTCGAGCACCCACTCGGTGAAGGGCTCGGTCACGACGGGCACGGGGTCCTCGCGGCCCGTGGCCTCGCGCACCAGGGCGACGTCCTCGGCGGTGGGTCGGGGCGTGATCCGGTCCACCATCGTCGTGACGAACGAGACGTGCTCGTCGATCCACTCGAGGAGGGACGGGTCGAGCAGGGCCGCGGCGTCGCGCACGACCGTACGGATCACGGCGCCGTTGCCCTGCAGGTTGTCGCACGGCACGAACGTGATCGCCCCGGCCCTCGCGGCGCGTCGTGCGAGCAGCCCCGCGACGAGCCGCACGGGTGCGGTGCGGCCGGCGGCGCGCGGGTCGGTGCGCAGCGCGGCGAGGTCCGCGGTGACGTCGGGGTGCGCGGTGTCGAGGTGGCCGTCGGCGCCGCGCAGGTAGCCGGCCTCGGTCACGGTCGACGTGACGAGGACGACGGCGGGGTCCTCGAAGTAGCCCAGCCATGCGGCGTCGTCGTCGGCGGCGTGGGCGGCGACGACGGCGGGGATGATCTCGACGTGGTCGCCGTCGGCCGCTCGGGTGTCGAGCGTGTAGAGACCGTCCTGGGTGGCGAGCTGCTCGGCGAGCCCGGCGCTGCGGCCCGAGAACGCGGCGATTCCCCACTCCTCGCCGTCGGACGCGTGCGTCGTGTACCAGGCCTGGTGGGCGCGGAAGAAGTTGCCGAGCCCCAGGTGGACGTGCCGCACGGGTGGCGCGGGTCGTTCCCGCCGCAGGGCGCTCACAGCCCGAACACCTCGACGGGGCGGCCGGCCACGAGGTCGACGGCGGTCTCGAGCGCCTCGTCGAGGTCGAGGCGGTGCTCCGCGACGAGCTCGGCGAGGAACCCCGCGTCGAGGCGGCGCGACATGTCGTGGCGGGCGGGGATGGAGCAGAACGCGCGCGTGTCGTCGATGAAGCCCGACGTGCGCGAGAGACCCGCGGACTCCGTCACGGCGAGGCGCCAGCGGCGGATCGCGTCCGGTGCGTCGAGGAACCACCACGGCTGACCCACGTAGACGCTCGGGTAGAAGCCCGCGAGCGGGCCGAGCTCGCGGGAGAACACCGTCTCGTCGAGCGTGAAGAGCACGAGCTTGAGGTTCGGGTGCGTGCCGAAGCGTTCGAGCAGGGGGCGCAGCGCGTCCGTGAACTCGCCCCGGACGGGGATGTCGTGGCCCGTGTCCGGACCGAAGCGCTCGAGGCTCGCGGTGTGGTGGGAGCGGCGCACGCCCGGGTGGACCGTCATCGTCAGCCCGTCCTCGGTGGCCATGCGGGCCATCTCCAGGAACATGTGGCGGCGCAGCGCGACCGCCTCGTCGCCGGTGCCGGCGCCCGCGAGCGCACCGGCGTAGAGGCGCTCGGCGTCGGCGGGATCGAGCGGGGTGCTGCCGACGTCGTCGTGGCTGTGGTCCGTCGAGACCGCGCCGTGGGCCTTGAAGTGGGCGCGGCGGGCCTCCATCGCGGCGACCCAGCCGGCGTACGTGCCGGTGTCGGTGCCCGCCGCCTCGCCGAGCCGCGCGACGGCCTCGGCCCAGCCCGGCCGGGCGGACTCGAGGTAGCGGTCGGGCCGGAACGTCGGGACGACACGGCCCGTGAACGTGGGGTCGGCGGCGAGCGCGGCGTGGACGGCGAGGTCGTCGGCGGGGTCGTCGGTCGTGGCGAGCACCGCGATGTCGAACTGCTCGAACAGCGCGCGCGGGCGGAAGGCCGGCTCCGCGAGCGAGGCGGCGATCTGGTCGTAGATCGCGTCGGCCGTCTCGGCGCTCGGCCGCACGGTGATGCCGAAGATCTCGGCGAGCTCGGTGTCGAACCAGTAGCGCACGGGTGTGCCGCGGAACACGTGCCAGTGCTCGCACAGCGTGCGCCACACCGCGCGAGACGCCTCGGGGTCGAGCTGCCCCTGCGCCACGCCGAGATGCTCGAGCGGGACCCCGGAGGCGTGCAGCAGCCGCGTCACGTAGTGGTCGGGACTGACGAGCAGGCTCGTCGGGTCCGCGAACGGCTCGTCGTCGAGCAGGAGCCGCGGGTCCACGTGGCCGTGCGGGGAGATGATCGGCAGCGCGCGAACGGCGTCGTACAGCTCGCGCGCGACGCCCCTCACCGCTGGGTCGGCCGGCAGCAGGCGGTCGGGGTGCAGGGTGAGGGGGGCGGGGGCCATGGAGCGAGTCTCCCGGCGGTACCGCTCCGGCGGCAACCGCTTGCCATTTGTTGCCTCGCCCAGCCGGCCGTCGTCGGCCCGGCTCTTTTGCGTTCGTCGCGTGTCGGTGGTCGCGGCTAACGTTGGCGGACGTGCCAGCACCCGTAGTCCACGCCACCGCCCTGACCAAGAAGTACGGCGACCTCACCGCCGTCGACGCGATCGACTTCGAGGTCGCGCCCGGGGAGTCCTTCGGCCTGCTCGGTCCCAACGGGGCCGGCAAGTCGACCACGATGCGCATGGTGGGCGCGGTCTCGGCCCGGACGGGCGGGGAGCTGAGCGTGCTCGGGCTCGACCCGGACACGCACGGGCCGCAGATCCGCTCGCAGCTCGGCGTCGTGCCGCAAGAGGACAACCTCGACGCGGAGCTCAAGGTGCGCGACAACCTCATCGTCTACGGGCGCTACTTCGGGCTCCCCAAGGCGGTGTGCGCGCAGCGGGCGGACGAGCTGCTCGAGTTCGCCCAGCTGCAGGAGAAGGCCGGGGCGAAGGTCGACGACCTGTCGGGCGGCATGAAGCGGCGGCTCACGATCGCCCGCGCGCTCATCAACACCCCGCGCGTGCTCATGCTCGACGAGCCCACCACTGGCCTCGACCCGCAAGCGCGGCACGTGCTGTGGGACCGGCTGTTCCGGCTCAAGGAGCAGGGCACCACCCTCGTCGTGACGACGCACTACATGGACGAGGCGGAGCAGCTCTGCGACCGGCTCGTGGTGGTCGACCACGGGCGCATCATGGCCGAGGGCACGCCGTCGGCCCTCATCCGTGAGTACTCCTCGCGCGAGGTGGTCGAGCTGCGCTTCGGCTCGGAGCGCAACGCCGTCGTCGCCGTTCAGCTCGAGGGGCTCGGCGAGCGCCTCGAGGTGCTGCCGGACCGGATCCTCATCTACACCGCGAACGGCGAGGAGATCCTCGAGCACGTCGCGCGCGCCGGGCTGCACCCCACCACGAGCCTCGTGCGCCGATCGAGCCTCGAGGACGTGTTCTTGCGGCTGACCGGACGGAGCCTCATCGAATGAGCACCGACTCAGCCGCCCCGGCGCAGGTCGAGACCGGTCCGCAGCGTCGCGCCCCTCACCGGCGCGGCGCCTGGTACGTCGCCGAGCATCAGTTCCGGGCGATGTTCAACTACAAGTGGACCGTCGTCATGGTGGGCATCGGCACGCCGCTGTTCTACCTGCTCGGCATCGGGCTCGGTCTCGCGACGCTGCTCGACACCGACGTCGGGATGGGGCCGGGCGGCGCAGTGCCGTACGTCGTCTTCGTGGCCCCCGCACTGCTCGCCTCCGCGGCCGTCTCCGTCGCGACGGAGGAGTTCACCTACACGGTCATGAGCGGGTTCAAGTGGCGGCGCGTGTTCTGGGGCATCAACGCGACGCCCGTGGAGCCGGGGCAGATCGCGAGCGGGCTCGTGATCGCCGTGGCCGCCCGCATGCTCTTCGGCTCGGCCCTCTACTTCGCGCTCATGGTCGCCTTCGGTGCCGTGGGCGACCTGTGGACGATCTGGCTGCTGCCGTTCGTCGGCGTGCTCGGCGGGCTCGCGTTCGGGCTGCCGCTGCTCGCGTACTCGGCGTCGCTCAAGGACGACGCCGGGCAGTTCGCGGCGGTGCAGCGCTTCGTGTTCACGCCGCTGTTCCTGTTCTCCGGCACGTTCTACCCGCTCGAGACCCTGCCCTCCGCGCTGCACTGGATCGGCTGGATCTCGCCGTTGTGGCACGCGAGCGAGCTCGGGCGTGTGCTCTCGTACGGGGCGCCCCGGCCCGGGTGGCTCGTCGCGGTGCACGTCCTCGCGCTCGTGGGGCTCGCCGTCGGTGGCTGGTTGCTCGCGCGGCGCGCCTTCACGAGGAGGCTGCGATGAGCGGGGTCTCGACGACGACGGACGCCCCGGAGCTGCGGCGCGCCCGGGGGCTCGCCGCGCTGCTGCCCCCGCGCGTGCGCGCGCTGTACTCGGGCAACGCGCGCATGCTCGTGGTGCGCGGCTGGCTCGGCGCGAAGACGAACAACTGGATCGTCGTGCTCTCGGGCTTCTTCGAGCCCGTGTTCTTCCTGCTCGCGATGGGGATCGGGCTCGGCACGTTCATCGGGGACGTCGAGCTCGCGAACGGGCAGGCGGTGTCGTACGCCGCCTTCATCGCCCCGGCGCTCCTCGCCGTGTCCGCGATGAACGGGGCTGTCTACGACTCGACGTGGAACGTGTTCTTCAAGATGCACTTCGGCAAGCTCTACGACGCCGTGCTCAACACGTCGATGGGCCCGCTCGACGTCGCGCTCGGGGAGATCAGCTACGCGCTGCTGCGCGGGCTCGTGTACGCGACGGGCTTCCTCACCGTGATGCAGCTCCTCGGGCTCAACCAGTCGTGGACGGCGATCCTGTCGCTGCCCGCCGTCGTGCTCGTCGCGTTCGGCTTCGCAAGCGTCGGCATGGCCATCACGAGCTACATGAAGACCTTCCAGCAGATGGACTGGATCAACTTCGTGATGCTCCCGATGTTCCTGTTCTCCGCGACGTTCTTCCCGCTCGACGTGTATCCCGAGGCGATCCAGCGGCTCATCCAGGCGCTCCCGCTGTGGCACGCCGTCGAGCTCGTGCGCGGGCTCACGCTGGGCCAGTTCGGCCCCCAGCTCCTGATCCACGTCGCGTATTTCCTGGGAATGATCGCACTAGGCATCGTCCTCACCACCCGCCGCCTGCGCGCCCTCTTCCTCGACTGACCCCCACCCTCTCTCTCCGTCCCGCGAGGTAGGTCTGGGCGCGCCAAGGTAGGTCCGCAGCGGCACTACCTGGCGCACTGAGACCTACCTCGCGGGAGTCGGTGGCGCCTCAGTACCCGCGCAGCTGCTCGATCTGGCGGCGCTCGCGCTTGGTGGGCCGCCCGGCGCCGCGGTCGCGGCGGATCTCGGCGGGTCGTTCCTCGCGGGGCGGGGGCGGCGGAGTGTGGTCCTCGATCGCCTCGGCGGCCACGGCCGCGCCGACCCGCTTGAGCAGGATCTGGCGCACCACCACG
>CAZECM010000057.1:15201-19605 GCA_964510785.1 uncultured Cellulomonadaceae bacterium
CGCAGCCCGGCCTCCGTCATGACCCGCACCTCGTCGCCGGGGCGCACGGTGGTCGAGGGCTTGGCCTTGGCGCCGTTCACGCGCACGTGGCCCGCGCGGCACGCCGTCGTGCCCTGGGCGCGGGTCTTGGTCAGGCGTACGGCCCAGATCCACCGGTCCACGCGGGTGGATCCCGGGCCGGTGGGCGCAGCGGGAGGGGCCGCACGGGGCGGATCCGTCCGGGGGTCGCCGTCGTCGGCCCGGCCCCCGGAGGAGGAGGCGGGAAGCTTGCTCACCCTGTGAGCGTAGGCGCCCCGCCTCCCACCGTGGTCACTCCGCTGCGGTGGTGACCTTCCGCAGGCGCCCGACCAGGATGATCGTGAGGCCTTCGACGAGGGTCTGCACACCGAGCAGGATGCCGAGCAGCGCGAAGCTCGCCGCCGCGAGGTTGAACAGCACCATGACGCCGAGCGCGACCGAGATGAGTCCGGACAGGATGAACGCCCAGCGTCCCGCAGGCACCTGCGCCGCCATGAAGATGCGCATGAGGCCGGTGCTGAAGAAGAGCGCTCCGGCGAGGATCGTCAGGCTCACGACCGCGATCGCGGGGTTGCGGATCACGAACAGGCCGAACACCGTGAGGACGGCGCCACCGAGCGCGTGCGACCAGAAGTTGCCGGACTTGATCTTGAAGAACGAGCCGACGAGCTCGAAGATGCCGCTGACGAGGGCGAACCAACCGATGAAGAGGGCCGTGATCGCGGTGGCGAGCACGACGTTGCCGAGCACGTAGATGCCGGCGAGGACGAGCAGGATCCCAATGAAGATGTCGACGCCGCTCTTCTGGCGTTCGATAGTGACCTGAGTCATGACACACCTTTCCTGGCGTGTGAGCACGCCCCTGGCCCGCGGCACTGTGCAGCGGACTCTCCTCAGATCTTCCTCTGATCTGCTCGGATTGCGCGCTGACGTGGCCGGGTCGCGAGAAAGTGTTATTGTGTGCGTCATAGACTGTGTATGGCATAGACGAAACAGCGAGCGAGAGGACTCACCATGGCCGCACCGGCGATCCAGGTCCGGGGACTGCGCAAGTCCTACGGGCCGCACGTCGTGCTCGACGGCATCGACCTCGACGCCGAGGCGGGCAGGGTGCTCGCCCTCCTCGGGCGCAACGGCGCGGGCAAGACGACGACGGTCAACATCCTGACCACGCTCGTGCGACCCGACGAGGGCACCGCCACGGTCGCGGGGGCCGACGTCCTCGCCGCACCGCGCGCCGTCCGGGAACGCATCGCGCTCACTGGCCAGTTCGCGTCCGTCGACGACTTCCTCACGGGCGAGGAGAACCTCGTCATGATGGGTCGACTCGCGCACCTGACCCCCCGCGCGGCCAGGGCCAGGGCCGGCGAGCTCCTCGAGCGCTTCGACCTCACGGGGGCCGCCCGGCGCCGCGTCGCCACCTACTCGGGTGGCATGCGCCGCCGCCTCGACCTCGCGCTGAGCCTCGTCACGGACCGGCCCGTGCTCTTCCTCGACGAACCCACCACGGGGCTCGACCCGCTCTCGCGCACCCAGCTGTGGGCCGTGGTCCGTGAGCTCGCCGACGGCGGTGCCACGGTGCTGCTCACCACGCAGTACCTCGACGAGGCCGAGCGGCTCGCCGACCAGGTCGCCGTGCTCCACGACGGCCGGCTCGTCGCCTCCGGCACTCCCGCGCAGCTCAAGTCGCTCGCCGCCGGCGACCACGTCCGGCTCGAGCTCGCCGACGGCGAGAGCTTCGCCACGGCGAGCGCCCTCCACCTGCCGGGGGCGGTGGCCGACGACGGCGCCCTCACCCTGACCCTCCCCGTGACGGACTCGGTCGCCACGCTGCGCGAGGTGCTCGCGCTCGCTGACCAGCACGGGTTCGCCGTCGCGGGCCTCGCCGTCGTACGGCCCACGCTCGACGACGTGTTCCTCGCCCTGACCAGCACGAAGGAGGCGGCATGAGCGCCATGACCGCGATCCAGGACATCGCCACCATGACCGGCCGGGAGGCGCGCCGCACCTTGCGCGGGGTCGACGCCCTCGTCACGGCGTTCGTCATCCCGGTGTCGATCATGCTCGTGTTCGTCGTCGTCTTCGGCGGGGCGATCGCGGGGGAGGGCTACATCGACTACGTCGTGCCGGGCGTCCTCGTCCTGTGCTTCGGCTTCGGTTCGGCCTCGACGGCGATCACCGTGGCGCAGGACATGACGAGCGGCACGATCGACAGGTTCAAGACCCTGGCCATCCTGCGCTCGGCGCCGCTGTGGGGGCACGTCGTGGCGAGCGTGGTGCGCAACCTCGCGACGAGCGTGCTCGTGGTGGGGGTCGCGGTGGCGCTCGGGTTCCGCCCGGGCGCGCACGGGCTGGGCTGGCTCGCCGTCGTCGGCTACGCCGTCCTCGTCGTGCTCGCCTTCACGTGGCTGAGCTGCGCCGCCGGGCTCGTGCTGAGCGTCGAGGCGGCGGGCACGGTGGGCGTCGCGTTCCTGTTCCTGCCGTACCTGTCGAGCGGGTTCGTGGAGGTGAGCACGATGCCGGGCTGGTTGCAGGGCTTCGCGCAGCACCAGCCGTTCACGCCCGTCATCGAGACGATGCGCGCGCTCCTGACGGGCACCCCGCCCGGCGGTGGGCTGTGGGCCGCGCTCGCGTGGCTCGGCGGGGTGACCCTCGTGTCGGCCGTCGCCGCGGCGCGACTCTACGGGCGCCGTACCTCCCGCTAGCGTCGTGACAGGCGAAGATGTGGGGGTGACCGACGACGCCGCGCGCGACCTGCCCCACGCCCTCGCCCTGCTGTGGGGTCTCGTCCCCGAACCGCAGCGCGGTCCCCGGCGCGGGCTGTCGATCGAGCAGATCGCCCGCGCGGCCGTCACGATCGCGAACGAGGACGGGCTCGACGCCGTGTCGATGGCGCGCGTCGCGAAGAGCCTCGGCTACACCACGATGTCGCTGTACCGCTACGTCACGGGCAAGGACGACCTGCTGCTCCTCATGCTCGAGGTCACCCCGCCCGTCGAGCTCCCGGAGCCACGGCCGGGTGACGGGTGGCGGGTGGGGCTCGACCGGTGGACCCGGTACGCGATCGACGTCTACCGGGCCCAGCCGTGGCGCCTCGACGTGCCGATCTCGGGGCCACCCATCACGCCGGCCAACCTGCGCGTCGCGGACGCGGCGCTCGGTGCGATGGCGGACCTGTCGCTCGACCACGAGGACAAGCTCGCCGTGCTCATGATCCTCTCGGGGTACGCGCAGAGCGCCGCCAAGCTCGAGCGCGACCTGGGGCGGGCCGCCTCGGAGCCCGCGCAGGCCGCCGCCGTTGCCGAGGCTCTCGGGCAGTTCGTCACGCCCGAGCGGTACCCGCACCTCGCCGCCGTGGTCGCCTCGCGTGCCTACTTCGGTGACGGGCAGGCGAGGGCCGACGACGCCGACGTCGACTTCGGGCTCGAGCGGATCCTCGACGGCGTGGCCGTGTACCTGGCGGGGAAGGGCGCACCCTAGGGTGAACTCCGTGATCTCAGACCCCGCCGTGCCCGACGCCGAGACCCAGCCCGACGGCGAGGCCCAGCCCGCTGTCGTGGAGATCTGGACCGACGGCGCGTGCAAGGGCAACCCGGGCCCCGGGGGCTGGGGTGCGCTCTTGCGCTCGAACGGTCACACCAAGGAGCTGTTCGGCGGCGAGGTGCTCACGACGAACAACCGGATGGAGCTGCGCGCCGTCATCGAGGCGCTGCGGGTGCTGAAGGGGTCGTGCCAGGTCACGGCGCACGTCGACTCGCAGTACGTCATGAACGGCATCACCAAGTGGATCTCGGGCTGGAAGCGCAACGGCTGGCGCACCGCCGCGAAGGCCCCCGTGAAGAACGAGGACCTGTGGCGCGAGCTCGACGCCGAGGTCGCCCGCCACGACGTGCGCTGGGTCTGGGTCAAGGGTCACGCCGGCGACCCCGGCAACGAGGCGGCCGACGCCCTGGCCAACCGCGGCGTCGACTCCGTCCGCTAGACCCATCCCACCCGCCTCGACGCACGGCTGCCCGACAACCTGCACCGTTGGGTCCCTCACAGGGCCCGAACGGTTCAGGTTGACGTGCCGCCCACCACGGCCGTCCCGCCCGCGCGCTCATCGTGGAGACTTGTGGCCTTCACAGGGCCATAAGTCTCCACGATCCCGATCTAGGGGGTCGGGCGGCGCAGGGAGTGGTACGCCTCGATGAGGCCACGGGTGGAGGGGTCCTGGGCCGCGAGGGCCGTCGCGTCGCCCGTGATCGCGGGGGTGATCTCGTTCGCGAGCTTCTTGCCGAGCTCGACGCCCCACTGGTCGAACGAGTCGATGCCCCACACCACGCCCTGCACGAACGTGATGTGCTCGTACAGCGCGACGAGCTCGCCGAGCACCGAGGGCGTGAT
>CAZECM010000058.1:0-19200 GCA_964510785.1 uncultured Cellulomonadaceae bacterium
TCGCGGTCGATCGCCTGCTCGAGCACCGTGATCGAGTGCTCGTAGACGTCCTTGTGCCGGTGGTGCTCGTCGATCTCGAGGCGCAGCGCGGGCAGCTCGGGCAGCACGTGCTCGGCGAGCCCCGTGTCGACGAGGAGCTCGATGCCGGGGCGCGGCCGCTCGGTCAGGAGCAGCTTCGTCAGCTCGTCGCGCACGCGCTCGGCCGAGACGATCTCGATCCGCCCGGCCATCGCCTCGACGGCGGCGCGGGTCGCGGGCTCGACGTCGAAGCCGAGCTGGGCGGCGAACCGGGCGGCGCGCATCATGCGCAGCGGGTCGTCGTCGAAGGACTGCTCGGGCGTCACGGGCGTGCGCAGCAGCCGGCGGGCGAGGTCGGTCAGCCCGTCGAAGGGGTCCACGAACTCGAGGGACGGCACCCGCACGGCCATCGAGTTCACGGTGAAGTCGCGCCGCGACAGGTCGCCCTCGAGCGAGTCCCCGAACGCGACCTCGGGCTTGCGGGAGGCGCCGTCGTACGCGTCCGTGCGGTACGTCGTGACCTCGACGACGACCTTGACGCCCCCGACGTGCTTGACCGCGCCGATCGTGCCGAACTCGCGACCGATGTCCCACGTCGCGTCCGCCCACGCGTCGAGCAGGCGCGCCGTCTCGTCGGGGCGGGCGGACGTCGCGAAGTCGAGGTCGGCGCTCGTCGCCCCGAGGAAGGCGTCGCGCACGGGCCCGCCCACGAGCGCGAGCTCGAAGCCCGCCGCCGCGAAGGCCTCTCCGAGCTCGACCGCGACGGGGGACAGCTCGACGAGGGTCGTGACGGCGCGCGCGCGCAGCGAGGCGAGCACCGCCGGGCTCGGGGTGGGCGCGGTGGCGGGGGCGCCCGGGGCGGCGGGCGCGGTGCTGGGCTGCGGGTCAGTCGGGGACACGACCTCCAAGCCTGCCAGATGTGAACGGTGCGGGACGTCGGGGCGACGCGCTGGCGACGGGGCGGTCCAGGCCGGATGGCTACAGTGTCTGGTGTGTCCGCCGCCGATCCGCTACCGCGCCCTGGCGCGGTACCCGCCCCGCCCGGTGGCCATGCCCTGCGGATCGACCCGCGCGAGCTGGCCGCCCGAGCGGTCCCGACCGCCCTGCCCGTGGTGGACGAGACGAGCGCGGGAGGCCTCGTGGTCGACCTGCAGGCCGGCGAGCACGTCGCCGCGGTGATCGCACGCCGCAACCGGGCCGGGCGCCTCGAGTGGTGCCTCCCGAAGGGCCACCTCGAGGGGGACGAGACCCCCGAGGAGGCCGCCGTCCGCGAGATCGCGGAGGAGACGGGCATCAACAGCAAGGTCGTCCGCGAGCTCGGCACGATCGACTACTGGTTCACCGGCACCGACCGGCGCGTGCACAAGGTGGTCCACCACTTCCTGCTCGCCGCGCTCGGCGGGACGCTCACCGTCGAGGGCGATCCCGACGGCGAGGCGGAGCTCGTCGAGTGGATCCCGCTGCACGATCTCGACCGTCGCCTCGCCTACCCGAACGAGCGGCGCCTCGCCTCGGAGGCGCGCGCGGTGCTCACCAGCGACGCATGAACGCTCGCACCCTCGGTGCGAGGGGGGCGCTGGCCCTCGCGACCACGCTCCTCGCCACGACGCTCGCCGCCGCACCCGCCGCGTCGGTGGACCCGGTGGTCGCGGAGGAGGCCGCGGACGTCGCGATCACGTCCATCTCCCCGCAGGTGCTCACCCCGGACGAGACCCTCACCGTGGTCGCCCGCGTCGAGAACACGACCGCGAACGACATCACCGTGCCCACCGTGCGCCTGCACGTCAACCGCTTCCGCGTCGTGGACCGCGCCGGGATCTCCGGGTGGGCGGACCTCGGGCCCCAGGAGGAGGCCGGCTCGATCGTCGCGACGACGGTGCTCGACGAGCCGATCGAGGCGGGCACCGCGCGCAACGTGCGGTTCCGGGTGCCCGGTCGCGAGCTCGGCTTCCTCGACCTGCCGGACACGTGGGGCCCGCGCGGTCTCGCCGTCTCCGTGTCCGACGGCGAGGTCCCGGGCGTGATCGACGTGGACCGCAGCTTCATCCTGTGGCTCAGCGCCCCGACCGTGCCGCAGACCCGGGTGTCCGTCGTCGTCCCCCTCACCGGCAACCCCGTCGACGTCCCGGCGTGGACGGTCGCGAACGGCGGGGCCGAAGGGAACGGGGAGGTGGCCGACGGCGAGGAG
Organism: uncultured Cellulomonadaceae bacterium; assembly: GCA_964510785.1. GTDB lineage: Bacteria > Actinomycetota > Actinomycetes > Actinomycetales > Cellulomonadaceae > JAAYZM01. The sequence goes on from CAZECM010000058.1 coordinate 2,207, forward strand.
CAGGGCGGGTCCGACGGCGGCGCGACCGCGGGGGCGGGCCCGACGGGGACCGCCGGGGTGCTCGGCACCGACGCGATCGGCCCGCTCATCTCCGCGCAGGGACGGTTCAGCGACGTCCTCGCGGCGACCGGGTCGCGCTCGCACGTCGCGTTCGCCGTGGATCCCGCCGTCGTCGCCGCGAGCCTCGCCTCGACGGACGAGGCCGCGCAAGCCTGGACCGCGGAGCTGCTCGGTGCGCTCGACGGTCGCGACGTGTTCGCGCTCGGCTGGGCGGACCCCGACGTCGCGGCCCTCGCCCGGGGCCGCGGCACGGCATTGCTCGAGGGCGCCCTCGAGCTCAGCACCGCCCGCGCCGAGTCGCTCCTGGGCCGCTCGGCCCGCCTCGACCTCGCGTGGCCGGCCGGCGGGCTCACCGACGCGCAGACCCTCGAGTTCGTGGCCCAGTCCGGGGCGCGCGCCGTCGTCGCCGCCCCCGGTGTCCTCACCCCACGCGACCCCGACCCGGGCACGAGCCCCACCGGGCGGACGACGGTGACGACCGAGGCCGGCCCCGTGGTCGTGCTGCTGCCCGACGCGGGCCTCGTGAACGCCTTCGTGGACCCCGTCGGCTCGACGCCCGCGACCGTGGCCCAGCGCCTGCTCGCGGAGACGGCCGTCATCGCCCGGGAGCAGTCCACCGAGCTGCGCCACCTCGTGATCGCGCTGCCGCGCGAGTGGCACCCCGATCCCGCGCTCGCCGGCGCCCAGCTCGCCGCCCTCGAGAACGCGCCGTGGGTGGACCCGACGTCCGTCTCGGCGCTCCTCGGCACGCTCGACCCCCGCGTCGACCGGGTCCCGCTGCCCGCGCAGGCGCCCGCGCGCGACATGCTCGACGCCGAGACCGTCACGACGCTCGCCGAGAGGCTCGAGTTCGCGCAGGCCTTCGCACCCGTGCTCACGGACCCCGACACCTTCCTCGCCCAGCAGGCGGCCCAGCTCCTCGCGCCGACGGCGGTCGCGTGGCGCACCGATCCCGCTGGGCGCACCGATCTCGCTGCCCGGGTGATCGAGGAGGCCACGGCGCGCACCGTCGGGCTCTCCGTCGTGGCCGGCTCGGACGTGAGCCTCATCTCCGCGCGGGGGGAGATGCCCGTGACGGTGAGCAACGCGCTCGCGGACGACGCCCGGGTGGTGGTCGAGCTGCGCCCCCACTCCGGGGTGCTCGTCGCGGACGAGACCGTCGAGGCGCTCGTGCCCGCGGGCGAGCAGACGACCGTGCGCGTGCCCGTGCAGTCCGTCGCCAACGGGGACGTCACGATCGAGGTCGTGCTTCTCTCCCCGGAGGGCCGGCCCGTGGCCCCGCCGTCGAGCTTCGAGGTGCGCGTGCGCGCCGACTGGGAGAGCGTCGGCACGTGGGTCATCGCTGCGCTCCTCGGCGTGGGGTTCGTCGCCGGCATCGTTCGCACGGTGCGCCGCGGCAAGACGTCCACCCGCGTCGACGCGGCGGACGTGCCGGAGCTCGCGCGGGAGACGGGCGAGTGAGCACGCCCGACGGCGCGGGTGCCCCGGGGCCGGTGAGCGACGGCGTGCCGGGCGGGGAGGCCGCTGCGGCGCCCGGGGCCGGGCTGGGCCGCAACGCCGCGATCCTCGCCTCGGGGACCGCGGTCTCCCGGGTGCTCGGCGTCGTCCGCACGTCGTTGCTGTTCGCGGCGATCGGCGGCGTCGGACTCTCTGCCAACGCGTTCGACCTCGCCAACAAGCTGCCCAACATGATCACGATGCTCGTCGCGGGCGGGGTCCTCAACGCCGTGCTCGTGCCGCAGGTCGTGCGCGCCTACCAGACCGACCGCGGCGACGACTACACGCGGCGGCTGCTGACCCTCGGCTCGCTCGTGCTCCTCGCCATCACGGTGCTGTGCACGGCTGGCGCGGGGCTCGTCGTGCACCTCTTCGCGCTGCGTGCGGGGGACGAGCTGCGCTCGCTCGCGACCGTGTTCGCGGTGTGGTGCATCCCGCAGGTGTTCTTCTACGGGATGTACACGCTCTTCGGGCACGTCCTCAACGCCCGCGGGCGCTTCGGGCCCTTCACGTGGGCGCCCGTCGCGAACAACCTCGTCGCGATCGCGGGGCTGCTCGTCTTCATCGGCGTGTTCGGGACGTACTCCCTGGGCGGCGAGCTCGACTCGGCCGCGTGGTGGACGGCGCCGCGGGTCGCGCTGCTCGCGGGGTTCGCGACGCTCGGCGTCGTGGTGCAGGCGCTCGTGATGATCCCGCCGCTGCGCGCGCTCGGCCTACCGCTGCGGCCCAAGTGGGGGTTCCGCGGCGTCGGCCTCGGCAGCGCGGGACGCGTGGCGGGCTGGACGTTCGCGGCGCTCGTGGTCGGCTACGTCGGGGTGCTCTTCGCGACGAACGTGCAGACGGCGGCGGACAACGCGGCCCAGACCGCGGCGAGCGTCGCGATCGCGGGCAACGCGGCCTACACGAACGCGTTCCTCGTCGCGATGCTGCCGCACTCCCTCATCACGACCTCGCTCGTCATGGTGATGTTCACCCAGCTCAGCAAGCACGCCGCGGCCGGGGCCGTGCGGGCCGTGCGGGCCGACTTCGCCCACGGGCTGCGCGTCGTGGGTGTGTTCACGGTGTTCGCGAGCGTGGTGCTCGCCGTGCTCGCGCTGCCCGTCATCCGCATCGTGTTCCCCTCCGCGGACCCGGAGGTGGCCGCCGCGACGGCGCGCGTGGTCGTCGCCTTCGTCGCGTGGCTCGTGCTGCTCGGCGCGTGGGCGCTGTGCCAGCGCGTGTACTACGCGTACGAGGACGCCCGCACGCTGTTCTTCATCCAGTCGGGGATGGCCGTCGTGGTCGCCCTCGGTGCGATCGCCTCAGCCGTGCTCCTGCCGCCGCAGTGGTGGGTCGTGGGTGTCGTGGCCGGTCAGGGGGTCTCGCACGTCCTCGGCGTGGGGCTCGCGCTCGTGGGGCTGCGCCGTCGGCTCGGGTCCTTCGGCCTCGCCGGCATCGTCCAGATGCACGTGCGCGCGTTCGTCGCCGCTGGCCTCGTGGGGGGCGCGGGCTGGTTCGCGCTGCACCGGATCGGGTCGGTGGCCGACGGCGGGTTCTGGCACGCCGTCCTCACGACGGCCGGTCTCGGCCTCGCGATGGGTGCCGGGTACCTCGGGCTGCTGCGGCTCATGCGCGTGCGTGAGCTCGCCGACCTCGCCGCCCCGCTCCTCGCCCGGCTGCGGCGCCGAGGGCCCGGCGGCGGGACGGCGGGCCCCGCGTGAGGCCCACAGTGCGTACGATGACCCACCGAAGCCCCGATGCGCAGGAGGAACGGTGACCACCCCCACCCAGCCGGGCGCCGTGCTGGCCGGACGCTACCGGCTCGAGCGTGAGCGCGGCGACAGCCTCCCCCAGGTCGAGCACTGGCGAGCCGTCGACCAGGTGCTCGACCGGCCCGTCGAGTTCTACGTCCTGCTCGACGGTCACGTCGACGCCGCGCTCGACGCCGCCCGCCGCGCAGCGCTCGTCTCGGACGCGCGGCTCGTGCGGGTGCTCGACGTCGGGCAGGAGGACGGCGTCTCCTTCGTCGTGACCGAGCAGGTGGGCGGCCGTTCGCTCGCCGAGCTCGCGACCGCGGGTCCGTTGCCGGCCGACCAGGCACGCGCCGTCGTCGGCGAGCTCGCCGTCGCCCTCGAGACCGCACGCCGTCGTGGCGTGCACCACCTCGCGCTGCGTCCCTCCGTCGTCTACGTCGAGCCCTCGGGAGCCGTCGTCCTGACGGGGCTCGCCGTCGAGGGCGCGCTGCTCGGCCTCGATCGCGCCGACGCGCGCACCACGACGCGGTCCGACGCCGTCGCCCTCGTCCAGCTCCTCTACGCCGCACTGACGGGGCACTGGCCCGGTGCCGCGAGCGGAGACGTGCTCGCCCTGCCCGCCGCGCCCGTGGTCGACGGCGCGACCGTGGCCCCCGCCGAGATCACGCCCACCGTCCCCAACGACCTCGACACGTTGTGCGCCGTGACGTTCGGCCCGCACGAGGACGGTCCGCACAGCCCCGCCGAGCTCGCCGCCGACCTCGAGCCGTGGCCGCCCGTGCACGGCGCCGAGCTCATCGCTGCGGCGGGCCTCGCCCCCGAGGAGTCGCCCGCCGCGCCGCCCGCCGCCGCGCCGTTCAGCGCCGCCGTGCGCCGGCAGTCGGTGCGAGAGCGCGTCTCCGGGCAGCCCGCACCGCCCCTCAACCCCCCGGGAACCCCGCCCCCCGCGCGTCCCGTCTCGCCGACCCTGCCGCCCGCCATCGCACCCGCCGGTGCGGGGGTCGCGACGCCGCAGGTCGTCCCGCCCGTGCTGCCGCCCACGGGAGCCGTGCCCGTGACCGGGGGGATCGCGGGTGCCGGTGCCGCCGGGGGTGCCGGCCCGACCCCGCCGTCCTACCTCGTCGGGGGGACGTACGTACCCGCGGGCGCGGCCGGTCCGCACGCCCCGGCGCTGCCGTTCGAGCAGGCCGTGCGACCCGCGCCCAAGAAGAAGAAGCACAAGACCTTCAACGCCACGCCGTACGTGCTCGTACTCGTGCTCGGCGCGATCGTCTTCGGTGCCTACACCGCGTTCCAGTCGCTCACGGGACCCCCCGGGCCGCCGGTAGCCCGCCCGAGCGTCACCGCGGACGCTTCGCCCACGACGGACGCCTCGCCGACCGACACCGGGTCGCCCTCGCCCAGCCCGGACGCGTCGACGAGCGAAGAGGTGCTGCCCGCCGTCATCGCCTCGGGCCTGCAGCTCGACCCCGACGGCGACGGCGACGAGCACCCCGAGGCCGTGGAGCGCGCGTTCGACGGCGACATGAGCACGTACTGGTTCACGCGGACGTACAACAACCCGGAGATGCCCGGCAAGAGCGGCCTCGGGTTCGAGATCACGCTCGAGGCCGAGACCCTCGTGTCCGGGCTGACGCTCTACATCAACGGCGACGGCGGCAACGTCGAGGTCCGGGCCACGACGGGCGACGAGCCGACGGCGGGCCCGCTGCTCGCCTCGGGGGCCATGAGCTCGGAGACGGTGCTGCACTTCGACGAGGCCGTGCGCACGCAGTCGATCGTGCTGTGGTTCACGGAGCTGCCCACCACCCCCGACGACCTCAACCGCGTCGAGCTCCTCGAGATCGAGTTCGACTAGCCCGCGTTCTCCGGGCGAGTGGCGGGGCGGCCCCGACGCGGAACATTCGCGGCCTAGGATCTGTTCTGCCGACAGCACGTGCGCGAGCCAGCTGCGCACCCGTGGACCCGAAGGACGAGACGTGACCGAGACCGCCAGCGCCATCCGCGACATCATCATCGTCGGCTCCGGCCCCGCCGGATACACCGCCGCGATCTATGCCGCACGTGCCGGGCTCTCGCCCCTCGTCGTCGCGGGCTCCGTCACCGCGGGTGGCGCGCTCATGAACACGACCGAGGTCGAGAACTTCCCCGGCTTCCCCGAGGGTGTCAACGGCCCCGACCTCATGGAGGGCCTGCAGGCGCAGGCGGAGAAGTTCGGCGCCGAGGTGCTGTGGGACGACGCCGTCGAGCTGCGGCTCGCGGACCCCGTCAAGACCGTCGTCCTCGCGGACGGCACGGAGCTCGAGGCGCGCGCCGTCGTGCTCTCGACGGGTTCCGCCTACCGCGAGCTCGGCATCGAGGACGAGAAGCGGCTCTCGGGCCGCGGCGTGTCGTGGTGCGCCACGTGCGACGGCTTCTTCTTCCGCGAGCAGGCCGTGGCCGTCGTCGGCGGCGGTGACTCCGCGATGGAGGAGGCGACGTTCCTGACGCGTTTCGCCTCGAAGGTCTACGTGATCCACCGCCGTGACGAGCTGCGGGCCTCGAAGATCATGGCTGACCGCGCGCTCGCCGACCCGAAGATCGAGTTCGTGTGGAACTCCGAGGTCGCGGGCATCCAGGGTGGCGACAAGGTCACGGGCATCACGCTGCGCGACACCGTGACCGGCACGGAGCGCCCGCTCGACGTCACGGGGCTCTTCGTGGCGATCGGCCACGTGCCGCGTTCCGAGCTGCTCACGGGCCAGATCGACCTCGACGACGAGGGCTACGTGCTCGTCGACGGCCGTTCGCAGCGCACCAACCTGTCCGGCGTCTTCGCGTGCGGCGACCTCGTGGACCACACCTACCGGCAGGCCATCACGGCCGCCGGCACGGGGTGCGCCGCCGCGCTCGACGCCCAGCACTACCTCAGCGCGCTCGACGACGCCGCGCACGCGGACGCCTCCGCCCTGGTGGTCTAGGTGGCCCCGGCGGCCGCCGTCTCCATGGCGGACTTCCGCGCGGAGGTGCTCGAGTCGGACGTGCCCGTCGTCGTCGACTTCTGGGCGCCGTGGTGCGCGCCGTGCCGCGCCGTCGGCCCCGTGCTCGACGAGCTGTCCGAGGAGTTCGCGGGCCGCGCGAAGATCGTCAAGGTGAACACCGACGACGAGCAGGAGCTCGCGCGCGCCTACGGCATCGTCTCGATCCCGACCCTCTACTTCTTCCGGGACGGCGAGCTGGACCGCACCCTGGTGGGCGCCCACCCCAAGCGGGAGATCCGCACGCACCTCACGGAGCTCCTGCCGGTCGTGCGAGACTCTGAGGATGACTGAGAACCAGACCCCTGCCAGCGAAGCGTCGAGCCCCGTGCCGACGCCCGCAGCAGGCACGCGTCTGGACCGGTGGATCGGCGCCTACGCCGACCGTACCCACGGCATGCGCGCCTCGGAGATCCGCGCGCTGTTCGCCGTCGCCAACCGGCCCGAGGTGGTCTCGCTCGCGGGCGGCATGCCGTATCTCGAGGGCCTCCCGCTCGATGCGCTCGCCGAGACCGCGCGCGAGGTGATCGCCCAGCGCGGCACCGTCGCGATGCAGTACGGCTCGGGCCAGGGCGACGAGACGCTGCGCGAGCAGATCCTCGAGGTCATGCGGCTCGAGGGCATCGACGCGCACCCGGACGACGTGGTCGTCACGACCGGCTCGCAGCAAGCGCTCGACCTTGTGACCAGGCTCTTCATCAATCCCGGGGACGTCGTGCTCGCCGAGGCGCCGAGCTACGTCGGGGCGCTCGGCGTCTTCCGCGCGTACCAGGCGGACGTGCGCCACACCCCGCTCGACGAGCACGGGCTCGTCCCCGAGGCGCTCGAGGAGTCGCTCGCCCGCCTCACGGGGGAGGGGCGCCGCGTGAAGTTCCTCTACGTGGTCCCGAACTACCACAACCCCGCGGGAGTGACCCTCTCGCTCGAGCGGCGCCCGCGCATCCTCGAGATCGCCCGGCGCTACGGCGTGCTCGTGCTCGAGGACAACCCGTACGGCCTGCTCGGCTTCGAGGGCGAGCCGCTCCCGGCGTTGCGTTCCATGGACGACGACGGCGTGATCTACCTCGGCTCCTTCTCCAAGACCTTCGCCCCCGGGTACCGCGTCGGCTGGGCCGTGGCCCCCCACGCCGTGCGCGAGAAGCTCGTGATCGCGAGCGAGTCCGCGATCCTGTGCCCGTCGAACGCCTCCCAGCTCGCCATCTCGACGTACCTCGCGACGCACGACTGGCGCGGGCAGATCAAGAAGTACCAAGAGCTGTACCGCGAGCGCCGCGACACCATGGTGTCGTCCCTCGCCGAGCACCTGCCCGACGCGAGCTGGACCGTGCCCGACGGCGGTTTCTACACGTGGGTGCGTCTCCCGGAGGGTCTCGATGCGCAGGCCATGCTGCCGCGCGCCGTGACCGCCCGCGTGGCGTACGTGCCCGGCACGGCGTTCTACGCCGACGGGTCCGGCGCCGACCACATGCGGCTGTCCTTCTGCTTCCCGACCCCCGAGCGGATCCGCGAGGGCATACGCCGCCTCGCCGGGGTCATCGCCGGGGAGCGCGAGCTCGTGGAGATCTTCGGCACGGTGCCCGAGGTCGAGGGCCGCGTCGTCGACTCTCCCGGGCCGGACCTCGCATGAGCAGACCGAGCGTGCTCGTCCTCGCGGGCGGGCTGTCCCACGAGCGCGACGTGTCGCTGCGGTCCGGGCGACGTGTCGCCGAGGCGTTGCGCGGCACGGGCCTCGAGGTCACGGTGCACGACGTCGACAACGACCTGCTTCCCGCGTTGGCGCAGGTCAGGCCCTCGATCGTGTGGCCGCTGCTCCACGGGACGAGCGGTGAGGACGGCTCCGTGCGGGACATCCTCGAGCTCGTGGGCCAGCCGTACATCGGCGCGGACCCGCGGGCCAGCCGCCTCGCGTGGAGCAAGCCGATCGCCAAGACGGTCGTGGGGCGGGCCGGGATCGCCACCCCGCGCTTCGTGACCCTGCCACAGAGCCTGTTCCGAGAGCTCGGTGCGACGCGCGTGCTCGAGTCGATCGCCGCGAACCTCGGGCTGCCGCTCGTCGTGAAGCCCGCGCGCGGCGGATCCGCGCTCGGCGTGACCGTGGTGCACGAGGCCACCGCGTTGCCCCGGGCCATGGTGGACGCCTACGCGTACGGCGAGACCGCGATCATCGAGCAGGCCGTGGCGGGGACCGAGCTCGCCGTGTCCGTCGTGGACACCGGCAACGGCCCCGTGGTGCTGCCCGCCGTCGAGATCGTGCCGCGCGAGGGGCCCTACGACTACGACGCGAGATACGTCCCCGGCCGCGTGGAGTACTTCGTCCCGGCGCGACTCGACCGCGAGGTCGCGGCGCGCGTGGCCGCGGCCGCGCTCGGCGTCCACGGCTCGCTCGGGCTCCGGCACCTGTCCCGCACGGACCTCATCGTGGACGCCGACGGCGTCCCCCAGTTCATCGACATCAACACCGCGCCCGGCATGACCGAGACCTCCCTGCTGCCCCAGGCCGCGGAGGCCGCGGGCCACGAGCTCGGGGGGCTGTACCGCGCGATCGTGGACGCCGCGCTTCGCCTTTAGTCACAGTTGCAAGTTATCGGCGTACGCAAGGTCGGAACGCCGTTGTACATGTGGCCTCTGACCTGCGTGTTTATCCGACACTTTGAGCCTTGAGGCCGCGTCAGCGCAAGACGCCCGGATCCTCGGGTCGCAGGATCGCGATGATGCGGTTGAGGTCCTGGACCGACGCGAACTCGATCAAGACCTTCCCCCGGGACTTGCCGAGCTGGACCTTGACGCGCGTGTCGAGCGAGTCGGCGAGCCTTGAGGCGAGATCGTCGAGCGCCTCGATCCGATCGCCCGCCCGGGGAGCCCTGGGCCGCTTCGCAGCCGGCGCGCCCTCCCACATCGTGACGGCTTCCTCGGTGGCACGCACCGAGAGCCCCTCCGCGACGATGCGTGTCGCGAGACGATCCATCGATTCCTCGTCCGGCAGTCCGAGCAGCGCCCGGGCGTGGCCGGCGGACAGCACACCCGCGGCGACGCGTCGCTGGACGGCGGGGGGGAGCCGCAGCAGCCGGAGCGTGTTGGAGACCTGGGGACGCGAGCGGTGGATGCGCCTCGCGAGCTCCTCCTGGGTGCAGCCGAAGTCGTCGAGGAGCTGCTGGTAGGCCGCGGCCTCCTCGAGCGGGTTGAGCTGGGACCGGTGGAGGTTCTCCAGCAGCGCATCGCGCAACAGGTCGGCGTCGTCGGTCTCGCGGACGATCGCGGGAACCGTCGTCAGGCCCGCGGCCTGGCTCGCGCGCCACCGTCGCTCGCCCATGATGAGCTCGTACGGCGGCCCCCCGGGCTCGGCGGACGGCCTGACGACCACGGGCTGCAGGACGCCGATCTCCTTGATCGACCCCGTGAGCTCGGCGAGCGCCTCCTCGTCGAAGACGCTGCGGGGCTGCTTCGAGTTGGGGGCGATCTGGTCGACGGGCAGCTCGGCGAAGTGGACGCCGGGCACGGGGAGGAGCTCCGTATCGCTCCCGGACGCGACCGGGTCGGCCTCGAGCGACGGCGTGGTGCTGTCCGTCACGTCGCCCGAGCCGGTGTCGGCTCCGTCACCGTCCGCCGAGGGCGTGCCGCTGCTGGCGTCCCGGTCGGCGGGCCTGCCGGGGAAGAACACGTCGACCGGGCGCTCCGCCCCGGTGCTGGATCCCGTCGGGATGAGGGCGCCAAGGCCCCGGCCCAGTCCCCGGCGCTTCTCACTCATGGGTGCTCCCGTTCGTTGGTAGCTGTGCCGTCAGGACACCACGGTCAGCGATCTCGCGGGCGGCCTCGAGGTAGGACAGGGCGCCGGTCGAGCTCGGGTCGTACCCGATGACCGTCTTGCCATAGCTCGGCGCCTCGGAGATCCGCACGGAACGAGGGACCGTGGTTCGCAGGGTCTGGTCGGGGAAGTGCTCCCGCACCTCGGACGCGACCTGGTGGGCGAGGTTGGTGCGGCCGTCGTACATGGTCAGCAGGATCGTCGAGACGTGGAGCTCGGGGTTGAGGTGGGCCTTGATGAGCTGGATCGTCTTGATGAGCTGGCTGACGCCCTCGAGCGCGTAGTACTCGCACTGGATGGGGATCAGTACCTCGCGCGCGACGACGAAGGCGTTCACGGTCAACAACCCGAGGCTGGGGGGGCAGTCGACGAGCACGTAGTCGATCCGTCGTGCCGGGTCCGACGCCGTCTCGGCCAGGAAGTTGTCGACGGCCGTGCGGAGCCGGTTCTCCCGTGCGACGAGCGAGACGAGCTCGATCTCGGCGCCCGAGAGGTCGATCGTGGCCGGCACGCACCAGAGCGTCTCGAAGTCCGGACTGCGCTGCACCGTCTCGGCGAGCGGGCGGCCCTCGACGAGTACCTCGTAGACCGATGGTGTCCCCGCGCGGTGCTCGATCCCCAGCGCCGTGGACGCGTTGCCCTGCGGGTCGTTGTCGATCACGAGCACGTTGAGGCCCGCCTGGGCGAGGGCGGCGGCGAGGTTCACCGTCGTCGTGGTCTTACCGACACCACCCTTCTGGTTCGCGATGGTGATGATGCGGGTCTTCTCCGGCCGGGGGAAGCGTCGACCGGCGAGCTCGATCCTGCGGCGTGCGTCCACGGCGAGCTGCGCGGCCAGCGGGGTGGAGTCGTCGACCGACGGCAGTCCGCGGACCAGCTCGGCGCGCCGTGCGTCGTCTTCGTGCTGGTCGACCGTTTCACGTGAAACGGGATGCCAACCGTTGTCCTCGGGGAAGCCCACTCAGTTTGTCCTTCGATGTCGTGCGCCGGGTCAACGCACAGTCTTGCGCATGACCCGGACAACAGTCGTACTGTCCACACCCTCGATCGTGGGGGCGTCGAGCACCTCACCGGCGTCGCCACCCAGCTTGCGTAGCACGTACTTCGCACGCTCGAGATCTTCGGCAGCCGAGCTGCCCTTGAGGGCGACGAGGCTGCCGCCCTGGCGAAGGAGCGGCAGGCACCACCGGGCGAGCTTGTCCATCGCCGCGACCGCCCGCGCCGTCACCGCATCGGCCTCGAGCGCGCCGTCGAACTCCTCTGCCCTACCGCGTCGCACCGTGACGTTGGCGAGGCCGAGCTCGGCCACGACCTCGTCGAGCCACTGCGTCCTGCGCTCCATCGGCTCGAGCAGCACCACCTCCGCCGAGGGCAGCATCGCAGCGATCACCATGCCCGGCAGGCCGGCACCCGAACCGACGTCCACGATGACCCCCGATGACGGCAGGTGCTGCACCACGGCAGCGGAGTTCAGGATGTGCCGCTCCCACAGCCGGGACTGCTCTCGGGGGCCGATGAGGCCACGGAGCTCGCCCTCGCTGCGAAGCAGCCGCGCGAACCCGTCCACCGCCGGCCAGGCAGCACCGAAGTACGCGGGCAAGCGCGTGTCACCGTCCAGTGGGTCCGAGTGGGGGGGAATGGGTGTCGTCAAAGGTCTTCCTCGCTGTCGATGAGCCGGCCCAAATCTACGTGGTCCCCTCGGGTCCCGGCACCAGACGCACGAGTTCGTCTCTCCCGTTTCACGTGAGACGGAAGTTCTGGATGCGCCGAAGGCGACCCACGGAGCGCCTGCTTGTCGACGCCCCGCGATGAACCGCACCAGGACGGCGGCAACCAAGGGGGCCGGCGACATCGCTCAGATCGCGACTCGAGGCACAGCCCTGACACCACTCGACGTGGCCTCTCTCCATCTGACCACCATGGGCGGAACGACGTTGAGGCGTGACCACCGAGCAGCATCCGCGTCTCGCGATCGACGGAACGCACATCCACACCATCCGGGTCGCTGACCACGTTTCACGTGAAACCAACCATGGAGAACCCGCCAAGCAGCCACCCATCGAGCGGCAGCATGTGCCCCGATGTCGACACCTGCCACCACCACGGCTGCGTTCAACGTGAAACGCAGGACCGGCACATCCACGGCCAACCCGCAGCCGGGCCACTCTCCGTGGTCGAGCTGCCTCAGTCGTGGGAGCACGCGGTCTCCTGTCATCGCGCCGAACGTGCCTCACAGCGGGCTCCGCTACCGGCACACGCCTGCTGGACCAGAAGCAGTCCCGACCGCCCCTGCACGTCTCACGTGAAACGCCGCCGCCGCTACTGCGAGATGAGCGCCCAGCAGGTCCTCGTGCGCCGACCTGCAACAGCTGCCCGCCTACGCGTCCAGTAGAGCCAACCCGCCGTCCCAGCTGGGCGAGCACATCAACGTGATGCCATCGCCCCAACCAGCCGTGGCCGCCCGCGCGTGCCTTGCACGAGACACCACCCACGACCACGGGGGGAGGAGAAGATCACGTGGCCGCTGTCGTGCCCAGCAACCGATCCGACCGCGCCCTACGTTTCACGTGAAGCCGCCGCGTTGCCGCGGGTGGAGCGCCTGACAGAGGCCTCGCGGGCTGCCCCGCAACGGCAGCCCGCCCACGCCTCCCATGCCGACCGCCCACTGCAACCGCAAGGCTCATGACTCTCACGACCTCAGGGCGCGGAGGTCCCTGCCGTCTGTCGCAGCACCGAGGACCCCGCGGCCTGTTGCAGCGCCAAGATTCCTGCCGCTCGGCGCTGCCAGCCACGCCGGGAGCCCGTCCCCTGGCTGCCCCAGCACGAGCACGCGCTATCACACGCAACCTCCAGCTCACGGCAGACAGCACCTCCAGCCGCCAACGCATCGCTGCGCCGCGACGTTCGTTTCACGTGAAACATCTACCGCCATCCTCACGGCCAGAACATCGACCTCAGCGCCGCAGCGCCGGCCCACGGCGAGCCGCCCTCCAGCCATCAACCTGCCAATGTGCCGCACCCTGTGTTTCACGTGAAACACCACCCGTCGCCAGCCTGGCAAGAACAGCCGACGCCCTGCCTGCGCTCCGGCTCACGGCCCACCGTCCTCACGACTGTCAACACCCAGTCGGGCCAGGGCATGCGTTCCACATGAAACATCACCGGCCGCCGGCCCGGTAAGAACACCCGACGCCCCGCCCACGCCTCACATGCCCACCGTGCCTACGACTGGCAGCGCGCAGTCGGCGAGGGCATGCGTTTCACGTGAAACCTCACCCGCGGCTCTCCCGACGGCTGCACTAGACACATGGCCAGAGCTACGGCCCCCGGCGGGGCTCTCACCAAGCCAGCGACACATCGCCCTGCCGCCGTCCTCGTTTCACGTGAAACGCGCGCTCAGCAAGTCCACACGATCGGCAATCAAGCCCGGCCAAGCAGGGCGCGCGCCGCGGTACCGACGACCCAGCACCTCGGAAGGAACGCCCTTCGGTGCAGCACACAAGACCAAGAACCAACACGGAGCCCCGCGGGAAGTGCCTGAAGGGCAGCGTTTCACGTGAAACGCGGCCGCCCCCTCAGGGGACGGCCGCGTCTCAGGACAAGCTCAAGCGGACTTGATCACCACGTACCGCGAAGGCTCCACGCCCTCGGAGTCGCTGACGAGCCCCGCGGCCGCCACGGCGTCGTGGACAACCTTGCGCTCGAACGGGTTCATGGGCGCGAGCGCCACGGACTGACCGCTCTCCTTGACGCGCGCGATGACGGCCTCCGCCTCGCTCACGAGCTCGGCCTTGCGTGCGGCACGGTGACCGGCGACATCGAGCATCAGGCGGGACCGCTCACCGGTCTTGGCCTGCACCGCGAGCCGGGTCAGCTCCTGGAGCGCGTCGAGCACCTCGCCGTCCGCTCCGACCAGCCGCGCGAGCCCCCGGCCGCCCTCCTCGGCCACGATCTCGACCGCGGCGCGACCGTTCTCGACGTCGATGTCGATGTCGCCGTCCAGGTCAGCGATGTCGAGCAGCTCCTCGAGGTAGTCCGCGGCGATCTCACCCTCCTCGTCGAGACGGTCGCTCGAAGGTGCGGCCGGCTTCAGCTCGTCGGCGACATCCTCGGTGACAGCTGGTTCGTCGCTGGCCTGTGTGGTTTCCATGGCTCACTCCTCGTCAACGGGCGGGGTCTGGTCTGGCTTCGGGGGCTGCGCCTGCTGCGGGCCGGACTGCGGCCGCTTCTGGCGGCTCTTGCGCTTGGGCTGCTGTCGCTGGCCGGACTTGGGCTTCTCCTCGGGCTCGGGCTCTGGTTCCGGCTCGTTCTTGAGGAGAACCCCGCGCCGAGCGGCCTTGCGTGCCTGCCGCTCCTTGAACGCCTTCTCGGCCTCGGAACCCGGCATCGGGAGCCGTCGGATCGTGTAGAACTGCTGGCCCATCGACCACAGGTTCGTGGTGGTCCAGTAGATGAGGACACCGATCGGGAAGTTCACGCCGGTGAACGCGAAGATGAGGGGGAGGGCGTAGAGCAGCACCTTCTGCTGCTGCGCCATGGGGCCCTGGAGCGCGGACGGCGGCATGTTCTTGCGCGTGAGCTGGCGTTGCGTGAAGAACGTGGTCGCCGACATCGCCACGATCAGCAACGCGGTGACGACACGTGTCGCCGTCGTGGCGTCGGGGGAGAGGAAGTAGGACGAGATCTTCGCGCCGAAGATGGTCGCGTCATTGATCTGCGCCGCCACCGTCGCGTCGATCGGACCGATGCTTCCCCGCTTGTAGGTCCCGTCTGCCACCTGCGGCAGCGAGTACAGCACCCGGAAGAGTGCGAAGAACACGGGGGACTGGGCGAGGATCGGCAGGCACGACGAGAACGGGTTGGTCCCGTGCTTGCGGTAGAGCTCCATCGTCTCGCGACCCATCGCCTCACGGGAGGCAGGGTCCGTCTTGCCCTTGTACTTCTTCTGGATCGCCTGCAGCTCGGGGGAGAGCATCTGCATCCCGCGTGAGGCCTTGATCTGCTTGAAGAACAGCGGGATGAGGATGATCCGCATCAGGATCACGAGGCCGACGATCGACAGGGCCCACGAGGCCCCGGAGTCGTCAGCCAGCCCGAAGACCTCGGTGAACAGTCGGTGGAACTGGACCATGGTCCATCCCACGGCCACCTTGAGTGGCCAGAGGATGCTGTCAAACCAATCCATGGATCAGATCTCCTCAGTGCGACGACGTAGAAACGGAAGGAACAACACCGGCGTGGGAGTGCCGAGCAGGCGGCACATCATCAACGCCTCCGGCTGCCCACGGGTGACAACGCAGCACGCGCCACACCGCCAGGCCCGTGCCACGCACCGCTCCGTGCCGCGACACGGCGGTCACGGCGTAGCTCGAGCACGAAGGGTAGTACCGGCACGAGGGCGGGAAGAGGGGAGAGACGAACCGCTGATAGAGGCGCAGCAGGGCGAGCAACAACTGACCGGGCAACCGCACGATCCAACGCAGTGCCGCCGTCATCCCGTCACTACCAACCGCTGACCTGCGCGTCGCAGTGCCGAGGCGAACTGCTCGCCGAGCTCCGCGTATGACGACGTTGCAGCAGCGGGCAACGCCCGCACCACGAGCAGCGCATCCGAAGGTAGATCACCCAGGCTCTGTCCGACGACGGCACGCAGCCGGCGCTTGACGAGGTTTCTGGTCACGGCGTTTCCCACACCCCTAGAGACGACGAAGCCCACCTTCGCGTTCCCGTCTCCGGGAGCGAGGTGGACCACGAGCGCGTCACGGCCGGCGCGGGCGCCGCCCCGCATGGCGTGCCGGAACTCGTCCGAACGACGCATGCGGTGCTGAGCGGGAAGCACTCCCGCAGGTCAGGCCGAGAGCTCGTCGCGACCCTTGCGACGACGTGCCGCGAGGATCGCACGGCCCGCACGCGTGCGCATGCGCAGGCGGAAGCCATGGGTCTTGGCGCGGCGCCGATTGTTCGGCTGGAAGGTCCGCTTGCTCACGGGAGTCTCCAATAGCTGTTGTACTCAGGACACATCGCGCGTGCGATGCAGGGCTAGGGTCGCCCCCGGATCAACCAAAACACCTGCTCAACGCAGGCATGCAGACGGGAACCGGAGATCGGCTTGGTAACGGTACGCTGAGGCCTCGCGGCAGGTCAAATGGACGCTGCACCCTGGCACACTCCACCCGAGGCACCTAGCGTACGCACAGGCGAAGGTCACGTTCCGGTGACGCCAGGCACACAGCCTGTGGAAAACTATGTGGACGAGCGCGAAGGTCGCGCGTAGAACAACAGACGGGGTGACAAGTGGCGGCACAGGACGAGGGCATCACCCAGGTCTGGGAGCGCGCCCTTGCCGACCTCGACGCGAGCCCGGACATCACTCCCCGGCAGCTCGCCTTCGTGCGCATGGCCGTCCCGCTGGGGCTTCTCGACGACACCGTCCTCATCGCCGTGGGTAACGACGCGACCAAGGACTTCCTCGAGAGCCGCGTCCGCGAAGAGCTCAGCCAGGCACTCTCGTCGTCGCTCGGACGTGACGCCCGCTTCGCCGTGACCGTCAACAACGAGCTCAACCGCGACGACGCCCCGGAGATCGTGCAACCGCGGACGATCGCAGAATCCGTGCCCAGCCCCTCCACTCCGGAGACCACGCCGAGCTACGCAGCACCGCGACCCGTGGATCCCCCTCGCGCTCGCGCCGCGGACGGCATCCAGCAGCTGCGTGACAGGTACCAGTTCGACACCTTCGTCATCGGCTCCTCGAACCGGTTCGCCCACGCGGCCGCCGTCGCCGTCGCGGAGGCCCCCGCGAAGGCGTACAACCCGCTCTTCATCTACGGCGACTCGGGCCTGGGCAAGACCCACCTGCTCCACGCGATCGGCCACTACGCCCAG
>CAZECM010000059.1:0-17802 GCA_964510785.1 uncultured Cellulomonadaceae bacterium
CTAACCAGGGCTACTCGCTCGGCGGTCTGATCCTGAACACGGCGGGCAAGGTCACCGCCAACTACTGGCTCTCGGAGATCTACCCGGCTGCCGTCGGCCAGGCGCACCGCGACGGCGACTACCACATCCACGACCTGGACGTGTTCGGCGGCTACTGCGCCGGGTGGTCGCTCAAGACCCTGCTGCAGCAAGGGCTCAACGGCGTCCCGGGCCGGGTCGAGTCGAATCCTCCCAAGCACATGTCCTCGGCCGTCGGACAGATCGTCAACTTCCTCGGCACGATGCAGAACGAGTGGGCCGGCGCGCAGGCGTTCAGCTCCTTCGACACCTACATGGCGCCGTTCGTGCGCCTCGACGAGCTGAGCTACGAGGAGGTTCGCCAAGGCATCCAGGAGCTCATCTACAACCTCAACGTCCCCTCGCGCTGGGGCACGCAGACGCCGTTCACCAACCTCACGTTCGACTGGAACTGCCCCGAGGACCTGCGCGAGCAGGTGCCCGTGATCGGCGGGGTCGAGCAGGACTTCACGTACGGGGACCTGCAGGAGGAGATGGACGTCATCAACCGCGCGTACATCGAGGTCATGACGGCCGGCGACGCGAGCGGACGGGTCTTCACCTTTCCGATCCCCACGTACAACATCACGAAGGACTTCCCGTGGGAGTCGGAGAACGCCGAGCGGCTCTTCGAGATGACGGCGCGCTACGGCTTGCCGTACTTCCAGAACTTCATCAACTCCGAGCTCGAGCCCAACCAGATCCGCTCTATGTGCTGCCGCCTGCAGCTCGACCTGCGCGAGCTCCTCAAGCGCGGCAACGGGCTGTTCGGCTCTGCGGAGCAGACGGGCTCGCTCGGCGTCGTCACCGTGAACTGCGCTCGCCTCGGCTACCGCTTCGCGGGTGACGAGGAGGGGCTCCTCGCGGAGTTCGACCACCTCATCACGCTCGCGAAGGACTCCCTCGAGCTCAAGCGCAAGGTGGTCCAGCGCTACATCGACGAGGGCCTGTACCCGTACACGCGGCGCTACCTCGGCTCGCTGCGCAACCACTTCTCGACCATCGGGGTCAACGGCCTCAACGAGATGGTGCGCAACTTCTCCGGCGACGAGGGCGACATCACGTCGCCGGCCGGCCGCGAGCTCGCCCTGCGCCTGCTCGACCACGTGCGCGCCCGCATGGTCGAGTTCCAGGAGGAGACGGGCCACCTGTACAACCTCGAGGCCACCCCGGCGGAGGGCACCACGTACCGTTTCGCCAAGGAGGACCGCAAGCGGTTCGAGGGCATCCTGCAGGCCGGCACGGACGAGAACCCGTACTACACGAACTCCTCCCAGCTCCCCGTCGGCTACACCGAGGACCCCTTCGAGGCACTCGAGCTGCAGGACGAGTTCCAGAAGAAGTACACGGGCGGCACGGTGCTGCACCTGTACATGTCCGAGAAGCTCTCCACCGCCGCCGCGTGCCGCGAGCTCGTCAAGCGTGCGCTGTCGAACTTCCACCTGCCGTACATCACCGTGACGCCCACGTTCTCGATCTGCCCGCACCACGGCTACCTGGCCGGCGAGCACCACACCTGCCCCACGTGCGCCGAGGCCAACCCCGACGCCGAGCCGCAGGTGTGCGAGGTGTGGACGCGTGTCATGGGCTACCACCGCCCCGTGAGCTCGTTCAACATCGGCAAGAAGGGCGAGCACGCGGAGCGGACGCACTTCACGGAGAAGAGGGCCGCGCTCGTATGACGACGACGACGGCGTCCGCCCGGGCTGGTGCCCGAGCGGCCCGGCCCCGCGATCTGCCGGCGACCTCCGACTCGCTGGCGATCGCGGGGCTCGTCCCCATGTCCTCGTGCGACTGGCCGGGCAAGCTCGTCGCGACGGTGTTCGCGCAGGGCTGCCCGTGGAACTGCACGTACTGCCACAACCCCGACCTCATCCCGACGCGCGCCGACGGCACGATCGCGTGGCAGCGGGTGCGCGACCTGCTCGCGAGGCGTCACGGCCTGCTCGACGGCGTCGTCTTCTCCGGCGGTGAACCCACCCGGCAACGCGCTCTCGGTGCCGCGATGCGCGAGGTGCGCGAGGCGGGCTTCGGCGTCGGCCTCCACACGGGCGGCGCGTACCCGGCGCGGCTGCGCGAGATCATCGACCTCGTCGACTGGGTGGGCCTCGACATCAAGGCGCCGCGCGGCGACTACGCGAAGATCACGCGCGTCGCGAGCAGCGGGGCCAAGGCCTTCGAGTCGCTCGACATCGTCCTGGCCGCGGGCGTCGACGTCCAGGTCCGCACCACCGTGGACCCCACGGTCTTGTCCGACGACGACGTCGCCCGCATCCGCGCCGAGCTCGCCGACCGCGGCGTGCACGAGCTGGTGCTGCAGACCGCCCGCCCCGACGGCACCCGCCCCGAGTACGCCGAGGCGCTCGCCGCCGCCCGCCGCGCCCAACCGACCCCGTAACCACCGACCCCGTCGCCACCGACCCCCGGCGCCCCCGCCCCCGCGAGCGCCCCCGGGTCCGCGCCCCAGGACACTGGTCGATTGCGTGCGCCACACGCACGCAATCGTTCAGCCTCCCGCCCGGGGGCGGGGCGGTGGCCGCCTATCGAGAGCACCTTGTCCGGCTGTTCGTCCTCGATCCCGTGGAGGCGTGGCTGCCTGCGTTCGCGCCGCTCAAGCGACTGACACGGTCCCCGCGGCTTACCGACGACCCGGCAGCGTCGCCGTGGTCCCCCTGGCGCTGCTGGGATCGTAGATCCGTCGCGCCCGCGGGATCACGGCTCGGTGAGGTCAAGCCAGATCAGCGATGCCACGGTGTCGAACGGCTGGGCCTCCGGGTCCCGGGGCACGTCGGTGGAGAGCGCCGCGTGGTGGATATACCTGCCCGCGGCGAGGTGGATCCCGTCGGCGGCAGTAGGGCCGTCGGGGCACGCCACGAAGGGAGCGAACCCGGAGTAGGTGACGGAGCTCTCGGCGTCGATCGTCACCGTCCCGGGTGGATCGGCGAGAGGTGCGTAGCCCAGGACGTCGTGCCCGAGCTCGGAGGTGGCCAGCAGGAAGGGGCCGTGCCCGGCCGGGACCCGCACGGGCGCACCGAACTCGTTGCGCAGCGTGAGCGATCGCCGCACCGGCGCGCCGGTGACCCCGGACGTGCCGTAGGTGGCATCGAAGGTGAGCAACGGCGTGGCGGTCGAGGAGTCGACGTCCGTCCAAGAGCAGATCTCGGCCGCCGTGAGAGGGCTCGGTTCGATCGCCTCGTCCTCGGAGGTGACGAGCAGCGTCCCGACGGGGCGCGAGAGGCCAGCGTGCCCGCCGTCGGGCAACGTCCACGAACCGTCCACGTGCAGGAAGTACGCGCCAGCGGCCACGAGTCCTCCACCGGGGTCGTCCGCGCTCGGGCAGCGAGTGAAGGGCTCGTACCCTTCGTACTCAAGGGTCTCGCCAGGGTGGAGGTCCCGGGACCCGGGTGCCTTCGCGAGGTGGGCGTAGCCGACGACCGTCCCCCCGCGGCCGCCGATCACCAGCGACGGACCTTCGGCATCGACGACAGCACGGACGGCGTCCGCGGGTTCGCCGCTGAACTCGTCCGCCTCGGTGGCGCTGACCCTCGTCGTCACCTCCGGTGAGTCCGTGCCTGCAACGGCGATATGCAGCCACTCGTCGGCCGCACCGACTGAGATGGGGTGTCCTACGAGCCGTTCCCCGAGGTAGCGCAGCTCCCCGCACGCGGGGTGCGCCGGCCCGACCGCCGGCCCCGGGCTCGCGGGGTCGAAGGACATCGAGGTGTCGAGCTGCGAGAGGGCGAACCCAGTCCCGGCGACGAGCGCCGCACCCGCGGTCACGAGCCCGGTCAGCCGGGCGGACCGCCGTCGGGCAGCATGGCGTCGCAGGCGAGGCAGGTCGACGTCGGGGGCCGCGGCGGCGGCCTCCCGGACGAGGCGGTTGATCTCCTCGTACAACGGCTCGGTCATCGGGTGCTCCTCGGGGTGGGTTCGACCGTGAGGTGCTCGCCGTCGTCGTCGTGCTCGAGCACCCCGCGCAAGCGCCCGCGCGCGTTGGCGAGGTAGCGCTTGACGGTGCCCTCGGCGAGCCCGAGCTGCGCGGCGACGGCGGCGACGGTGAGATCGTCGTAGTAGAAGGCGATGACGCAGGCGCGCTCCTGCGGGGTGAGCAGGTCGAGCGCGGCGCGGACGTCGAGCGCGTCGTCCGAGTGCGAGGCGGGCGCTGCGACGGGGCTGCTCACGAGGTGGCGCACCGCCGTCCAGCGGCTGGCCCGACGCGCCCGGTCGAGGTAGAGCGTGAGGATCGCGGCGCGCACGTACCGCTCGGCGTCCTGTGGCGAGAACCCGCGCCGCACCCGGGAGAAGGTCTTGACGAGCGCGTCCTGGACGAGGTCCTGAGCCTGCTCCCGGTTGCCGCAGACGACGTACGCATAGCCGAAGAGCGCGCGCCCGCGAGTGCGGACGAGCCCGCCCATCGTGTCGTCGTCGGCCACCACGTCCCCATCTTCGCCCTGGACGGTCCGCGCCCCGGCCCCATCACCTACCTAGACGCCCGACCACCCGATCCGGTTGTAGGCATCCTTGAAGACTCACCACCGGATGGCGGTGGCAAGTCTTAGAGCTTCGATCCGGCGCTGGCGTCAGGGGACCGGTGGGTGGTGGGTGAAGGTCTCGGGGCCGACGGCGACGAGGATCAGGTCCTCGATCCCGAGCGGGTGGCGGGTCGAGTACACGACGTACCCGTACAGCGTGTACTCGCCGTCGAGCACGAGGGGTGTGAAGTTCTCGTGGCTCGAGCAGTCGTCGAAGACCACGGTGTGCTGGACGCCGCGCAGCTCGTCGAGGGGGTAGGCGTCGACGCCGTCGTAGATCCCGCCCTGGACACCGACCACCAGACCGTCGCGCACGAGCACGAAGGTGTCGCCGATGTGGAACGTGTCGGTCAGACCCACGAGCGGTTCGTCGAGCAGCACGGCCAGCTCGATCACCGAGTTGTCCGGCCCTGCGCCACCACCCCCGGTGTCGCCCGGGCCCTCCTCCTCGATGACGTCGAAGAGCTCGAGGCTCGTCGGGTGCGACTCGGGCACGAGCTCGGTCTGCGGCACCGACTCGCCGCACACGGGCATGCTCGGCCACGTCACGACCTCGCGTGTGACGTCGTCGCGATCAGTGACGACCAGCAGCTCCGCGGGAGTGAGGAAGTCGACGAGCCGGTTCGCCGTCACGGCCGGGTCCTCGAGGAGCCGCCCCACGTGGAACTCGTACTTCCCGGGCGGCAGCGGCTCGCCCGTCTCGCAGTGCACGAGCGGCTCGAACTCCGAGAACACGAGCTCGTCCCCGGCGGGCAGGTCACCGCCCGGCACCGGGTCGAGGGTGCGCGACATCGCGACGACCACGTCGGAGTCCACCACGAGGATCACCGGTCCGCCCTTGCCCGGTGTGCGCAGGTCAACTTTGGTGGGATTGACGTGCCGCACCTCGATCTCGGGCGCGGCGGAGTCGACGGAGACGAGCTCGCGGGGGCGCACTGCGAAGTGCGCCACGCCCTCGGCCGCACCGCCCACCACCTGCGGTGCCGGCCCGCCGCACGCCCCCACCGCGAGGGTCGGCTCAGGAGTGGCCGACGGCGGGTCCTCGGGGAATGCCTCCGCCGACGCACTCTCGGTCAGCTCGAGCTCCCCGAAGTGCCCCCACGTGTTGAAGGGCGCACTCTCGGTTGTCGTGGGCAGCCCGAGGGCCTGACCCGCGAGCAAGCGGTAGCTTCCCGCGGCGAGGTGAACGCCGTCGGGCACCGTCGGCGCCCCGGGGCACGCGACGAACGCGCCGAAGTCGCGGTACTCGACCACCTCGTCCGCCGCGAGCGGGCGTGCAGCGGGCGTGTGGTCCAGGAGGGCGAAGCCGACGACGACGGCGGGCTCGTCCTGTGCTGTCGCCACGAGGACTGGTCCGCTGCCCTCGGGCAGCCGCAGCTCGCGCTCGCGGGTGTTGGTGAGGTGCACGGGGAACGAGGTCGACACGCCCACGGGGAGCACGAGGTCATCCCCGGGCGAGGTGATCGCGACACCGGTGTAGAACCGGGCGAGATCCTGGGGCTTGCCCGCGACCTCGCTGTCCGACGAGAGCCAGGGCACGAGCTCGGCGATGGACGTCCCCGCGCTCTGCCACGCGCACACCGACTCCGCGGTCACGAGCTGCGGCTCGGCGGGTGGTGCCGGTGCGCGCAGGTACCCGCCCGCGGCGGCGAAGGCCCCGGCGCCCCCGAGCGCGGCGGCACCGAGCAGGACGTATCCGACCCGCCGCCCCCTGCTCGTCATCACCGCTCCCCGAAGTCGACCTCGGTGGGGCCCAGTGTCGCGACGACAACGTTGGTGAGTCCCCACTCGTCCTCGTAGTCATGCACCGTGTAGCCGGCGAGCGTATAGGGACCCGAGGGCTCGAAGTCCGTGCCCTGCTCGCCGGCGCAGTCGTGGAAGATCGTGAAGGCGGCCGTCCTCGTGTCACCGTCGGTCCACGTCTCGGGCTGCGCGCCACCCCAGCCACCGGTGAACTCGTGGGCCACGACCACGCCGTCGCGCACGAGTACGACGTTCTCGTCCAGGAACGTGAGGTTGCGGGCGGGTCCGGTGTACGTGAACTCGTACATCACGGCGGGCCCGCCGTCCGGGTCCTCGACGTGCTCCTCGTCCTCGACGGACCACGAGGCGCGGCCGGCGAACGTCACCGTGCCGGTCGGGAAGGTGGGGTCGAACGCGAGACCGTCGATCGACTCGCCGCACGCGGGCAGCACGGGCAGCTCGACCTCCTGGCGGCTCGCACCCGCCTCGTCGGTCACGGCGAGCCGGCGCCAGAACGAGAGGAGGTCGACGGCGGCCCGCCTCTCCGGGTCGGTGAGGAGCCGAGCGAAGTGATAGTCGTAGACGCCCGGCGCGAGCGGCTCGCCGGTCACGCAGTCGACGAGCGGCTCGAACTGCCCGAACGTCAACGACTCGCCGACGGCGAGCGCGCCGTCTGGAAGCCCGTCATCCGGCGCCGCATCGACCAGCTCGGCGCGCGCGACCACGAGTCCGTCCCCGTCGAGCACGAGGACCACGGGCCCACCCTGGACGGCATCCTCGGCATCGCGCGCCCCGCCGTTGCGCACGGTCGCGTGCGGGTCGAACGGCTCACCCTGCACCACGAGCACCTGCTGCGGCTCGTCGAAGGCCAGCGTGTCCCCGGCGTGCTGGGTGAGGGAGTCGAGGCTCGAGCGGCACTCCCCGGCGCGCGGTCGCGACGGGGGTGTGGGGGATGCCGACGTCGACCCGTCCGGTGGGGTGGTCACGGTGAGCTCGCCGGCGCGGTCCCACAGGGTCGGCGTGGCGTGGAGCGAGGAGAACGTCTGCCCGACGTACACGTCGTATCGCCCTGGCGCGAGGTAGGGGTAGGACGCGACGTCACCGACCCCCGGGCAGCGGTACAGCGGTCCGTACCCGCTGAACGTCACGGAGTCCCCGGCTGGCACCTCCATCGGCCCGGGTGCAGGGTTGAGCCTTGCGTATCCCACGACGAGCCTGGCCTCGTCGACAGCGAGCAGCACGGGCCCCTCGGCGACGTCGACGACCAGCAGATCGTCAGCTTGGTTCCCCGTGTTCCTCAGGACCGTCGTGACCTCGGGCGGTTGCCCGACCTCGACGTCGAGCGGCCAGCCCTCGGCGTTGAGCGTGATCCAGCTGTCCACCCACGTGGTGCCGATCTCGGTGGAGCCGCACGCCGGGTGGGTACGCTCCGGGGCGGGGTCGGTCGCGTTCGCGGTGGCGTGGGGTCCGGCCAGCTGACCGGCGTCTGGGTCGTTCCCGAGCTGGGCAACAGCGACGCCCGCCCCGGCGAGCAGGGCGAGGGAGAGCGTCGAGACGCCCGCGGCGCGCAGGGTCCGACGACGGCGGGCCTTGGTCCGGACGGCGGCCTCGGGGACCCGGTATCCGGTGGCCTCGTGCTCGGCGGCCGAGCGCGCGACGGCCGCGTGGAGGGCATCGTGCAGCGACTCGTCCGGCGGCTCGCCGAGCGGTCCGTGCAGGGATTCGTTCATCGTGTCCGCCCGGTCCTGGTCCGGCTGAGGGTGACGTCCCACGTCTCGGTGTCCGGTCCGGCCACGATGTCGAGGGGGCCGAGCACGGTGGCGAGCGAGGCGAGCGCGTCGGAGAGGTAGCGCTTGACGGTGCCCTCCGCGAGACCGAGCTCCGCGGCGATCGCGGGGACGGTCAGATCGTCGAAGTAGCGCAGCACCACGCACGCGCGGTGGCGCGGTCCCAAGGTGCGCAGCGCGGCGTGCACGTCGGTGGCCTCGGCGGCACGGGGGCCGTCGTCGTCGGCCTCGTCGGTGCCACCGAACAAGTGGCGGACGTTGCGCCAGCGGGTCGAGCGGCGGTGGCCGTCCAGGTGGATCGTGAGGATGGCACGGCGCACGTAGCGCTCGGCGTCGTCGGGCGTGAACCCTTGCCGGACGCGCGAGAAGACCTTGACGAGGGCGTCCTGGACGAGGTCCTCCGCGGCCGTGCGCTCGCCGGTCACGAGCAGGGCGTAGCCGAACAGTGCGCCGCCGCGCTCGCGGGCGAGGACGGCCAGCGTGTCGTCACGCCCCGCCGTCGGTGCCACGCGCCACGCCCCCGTCTCGCCGTCCGTGCCCGTCACAGCTCATGCGCCTGTCACAGCCCAAGACGCTCGCCGCCCCTGAATCGTTGCCCCGGCAGCCAAGATCTCACGGAGTGGGTGAAAACGGGCGGATCGCTGGCAAGATTCCTCACATGGACGTCTCGGTGCACACCTATGAGAAGGGTGGTCGTGCCGTCGTCGAGGTGGGCGGCGAGATCGACGTCTACACCGCGCCCGTGCTGCGCGAGCGGCTCGCGGCGTTGCACGAGGCGGGGCGCCACGACCTCCTGGTCGATCTGCGCGCCGTGCGGTTCATGGACTCCACGGGTCTCGGGGTGCTCGTGGGCGTGCTCAAGCGGGTGCGACTCGCGGGCGGGAGCCTCGCGCTCGTGATCGACAACGAGCGGGTGCTCAAGGTCTTCCGCATCACGGCACTGACCCAGATCTTCGAGATCCACACCACTCTCGCCGAGGCGCTGGCCGTGCCGCTCCCGCCGCCCGTGACCCCGAGCTCGCCCGCGTCGTAGGTCAGGAGCCCGAGTGGCCGGGGTTGTCCGGGTCCTCGAAGTCGTAGGCCGTGAACGGCACTGGGCCCAGCGCATGCGTCTCGATGAGTGTGGCGCGCTCACCGGTCTGCCACCCGAGCTGGTGCCAGCCGAGCAGCTCGTACTCGCCCTTGGGCACCTGCGTGTGCTCACCCGAGGCGCAGTCGACCCAGTCGCTCGTCTCGTCGAGCGAGAAGGCCGCGCCGGTCGAGTTGGGGCCGATCCATATGTTGCGGTACTGATCGAGCGCCATCACTGCCACCACCACGCCGTCCCGTGCGACGACGGCGCCTCCCTCGATCACGGTCACGCTCTGGTGATCTCCGGGGGCTCCCCCATAGGTGACCACGATGTCCAGCTGATCGCCGTAGCCATCGAGGTAGGTCGTCCCGTCGGCGTCGGTGTGCACCGCCCGGGCGGCAATGAGCGTGTCCGGGTTCTGGACGACGCCGTCCGGGAAGGTGAAGTCCGCGATGTGCTCGCCGCACACCGGCAGGGTGACGAAGGGCGCGGAGGTCTCGGAGTCGTCCTCGCTCTCGCCGATCGAGAACGTCACGGGCTCGTAGCCGACGTAGACCGAGCGGGTGGGGCCCGTCGGGTCCTCGACGATCATGAGTCGCATCGCGAGGAGCTCGTACTCTCCCGCGGGCAGGATCGTCTCCTCGTTCTCCCCCTCACACTCGAGCCAGGTCCACGAGACGGGGAAGGGCGCGTTCTCGCCGAGTTCGAGGGGGAACCCGCCGCCCGTAGCGGCGGCGCGCACGTAGGTGACGACGATCCCGTCGCGGGCTACCACCCCGGCGAGGTCGTTGGCGTAGGTCTGTGCACCCTCGGCCACGGTGTTGCGCCAGCCCGCCTCGACCTCGAGCGTGGTCGTGTCCGAGTCGGCGCCGACCACGAGGGTGTCGCCCGTGCCGAGCAGCGTCCCCGCGGGGAACTCGTACCCGACGATCGACTCGCCGCAGGCTGGCAGGTCGACGTCCTCGATGACGTAGTCCGAGAGGCGAGGACCGGAGTCCGTGCCCGCCTCCAGGATCGTCAGCTCCCCCTCGTCGCCGGGGAAGATCGTCAGGCGAACCGCAGGGTCGTCGTTCACCGTGCTGAGGACGGCGAACGTCCGGTACTCACCCGTGGGGACCGGCTCGAGGCCGTCGGCGGAGCCGGATGGGACGAGCGCGCCCTGCTCGCAGACGACGGCGGGGCCGAAGCCCGAGATCTCACGGATCTCGTCGACACCCACGGTGGGCAGCGCGGCATCCGCGCGCCACGACCAGCCCACCACCACGCCGTCGCGCACCACGAGCAGTACTGCGGACTCCCCGGCGCCCCAGTCCTGGGTCTCGGAGTCGTAGTTGCTGAGGGAGATCGTCAGATCGAGTGGTTCGTCCTGCGCGGCGACCACGCGCGCGGGGCGCTGGAGCAGGCCGACGGTGGCGTCGGGGGTCGGCATGTTCGTCACGACCGAGCCGCACGCGCCGATCGGCAGCGAGGTGTTCGCCGTCGGCAGCGGTGCCGTCGGTGTCACGGCCGGCTCGAGTGCGCCGTCGTCGGGCAGGAGCTGCGCCGCGCCGAAGGCGAGCCCGAAGGCCGCGGCGACGCCGACCACGGAGTAGCCCGCCTGTCGGGTCCGACGACGGCGTGCCCCACGGCCGCGCAGCGCGTCGACCGAGAGCGCCCCGGCCTGACGCGATGCGCCGTCGGCCACCTCGCCGAGGATGCGTTCGAGCTCGTTGTTCATGACAGCCCCCGTCGGTTCACGATCTTGATGTCGGCCTCTTCCGGTTCGACCCGCTGCACGCCGTCGGCCGCCGCCACGAGGTGCCCGAGGCGCTTGACCCCCGTGCTCAGGTACCGCTTGACGGCGCCCTCGCTGATGCCGAGCCGATCGGCGATCTGCCGCACGGTGAGGTCGTCGTAGTAGCGCAGGACGACGCACGCGCGCTCGCGGCGCGGCAGGTCCGTCAGTGCGCGGCGCACGTCGAGCTGCTCGGGGGTCGTGACGACGTCGTCGGCCACGTCGCCGGTCGCGACGAGGTGGCGAACGCCGCCCCAACGGGTGGAGCGGCGACGCGTGTCGAGGAAGAGATTGAGGATGGTGCGCCGCACGTAGGCCTCGGCGCCCCACAGGTCGTCGATGCTGCGCGAGCGTGCGAAGGTCCGCACGAGCGCCTCCTGGACGAGGTCCTCGGCGGCGGACTGGTCCCATGTCAGCAGGTAGGCGTAGCCGACCAGCGCTCGGCCGCGTTCGCGGGCCAGGCGTGCGACGACGTCGTCGTGCTTGGACACGGTCCCCCCTCTCGCCCCGGACGGCGGCACCCCGGTGGTGCCGCTCTTACCTCTCTCAACGAGGGACCACTCGGGAACGTTGTATCAGTCGACGCTCACCTCGACCGCCGGGCTCGAGAAGCCGATCGGCTCGCCGGGCGCGACGAGGTCGACGATGGTGCTCACGGAGTACTGACCGGCCTCGAGCGGCAGGACGTCCTCGGCGCACGCGGTCATGGCGAGGTCGAGCTCGACCCGTGTCGCGCCGCCCGTTGCGAGCGAGACGACGTCGGTGAGGTCGAGCGGCTCGGCGAGGGTGAGGATCGACCCGTAGTACGGCCCCTCGTACTCCTGGACGAGCAGGTGCTTGAGGACGTAGGAGCCCGTGATCTGAGCGTCGCTCTTGTTCCAGATGACGACGTGCCCGGTCAGCGTTCCGCCGGGGGACAGCGTGAGGTCGGTGAGCTCGGTGGAGAGCCCGAGCAGGGCGCCCTCGCTCTCGGAGACGCCGTCGAGGAAGAAGGCCATCCCGCAGCTTCCCGGCCCCTCGAGCCAGATCGGCTCGGACTCGAGCACGGTGAAGGGGAGCGGCTCCGAGAGCGCGAACGCCGAGCTCGCGAGAGCTGGGTTCGCGACCGCTGCGACGTGGGCCAGGAGCTCCTCTCCCGCGCGCTCACCGGGCGCTGGCTCTCCCGGGCACGGGACGAACATGGTCACGCGGCCGAGCTCGGACCAACCGCTGGCCTGGTCCCACGGTTCGGCGTGGGCCACGACCGTGCCGGCGGGGTCCGTCACGAATGCCCACAGGCGGTAGTCGGGCAACGTCGACCGCTCTGGACCGACCGGCACCATGGGCCGGTAGGTAACGGTCGTGGATGTGTCGAGCGCCCCCTCGGGGCTCATCGAGGCCCGCGGAAGCCGCGCGGACAGCTCGATGCTGCGGGCGTCCTCCGCGAGCTCGTCCTCGCTTCGCAGCCCTGTCACGGCGGCGACCCCCTCGCCGACCGGCAACCCGCACGCGAGCGCAGCATCAGAGGGCTCCACGACCGGCGGCTCCGAACCCTGGGCCTCCGTGACCGTCAGGGAGCCTTCGTCCCCGATGAGGCCGAAGGTCCACTCGTCGTCGGGGTTGCCCGCGAGCGACGCGGTCACGGGCCACGCCCGGTACGTCCCCTCGGGAAGGGAGTCGCGTCCCTCGAGCGAACCACGAGGTACCAGCTCGCCCGCCTCGCACAGCACGGCCGGCCCGAAGTCGCTGATCGCGAGCTCGCCGTCGTCAGGCACGGCGGTGGGGCCCTGTGACGCAGGCGCAGTGAAGCCCACCACGAGCCCGTCACGGACCAGGACCAGGTGCACGGTCCGCTCCGGCCACAGCGTGTAGTCCTCCCCGGAGAGGTTCGTGATCGTGACCGTCAGGTCGGGCGCCTCGCCGCGCCCCACCGACACGGCCGCGGGGCTCATCGCGGGCCAGATGGCGCTGTCCATGATCGGCATGTTCTCGGCGGCCGAGCCGCACGCGCCTTGGGGCAGCGAGGGGTCCGCCGTCGGCCACTCCACGGTGTCGGCGGGGTCGACGGGAACATCGGGCCCGAGCTGTGCGGCACCGAGTGCGAGGCCGACGACGGCGGCCACGGCGGCGACCGAGCTCGCGGCGGTCCTGGTCCGCCGACGACGGCGGAACGCGGCGAGCGTTGTGACCGGGTCGATCCCGGTGGTGGCGCGGGCCGCGGCGTCGGTCAGCTCGGTCAGCCGGCGGTCGAGCTCCGGGTTCATCGCGTCCTCCAGGTGATCTCGACGTCGTCGTCCGCCTCGTCCGTCACGATCTCGCCGAGGCGGGTCAGCCCCTGGGAGAGGTAGCGCTTCACGGTGCCCTGCGCGATGCCGAGCACCTCGGCGATCTGGGCGACCGTGAAGTCCTCGTAGTAGCGGAGCACGATGCACGCGCGTTCTTGGCGGGGGAGCGTGGCGAGCGCGGTGCGCAGGTCGAGGCTCGCGGCGGTCAGCGCCGGGTCGGTGGCGGAGCCACGCGCGCTCGCGGCGTCGTCACGTTCGGCGATCGTGGGGACGAGGGCGAGCCAGCGGCGCTTGCGGCGGTAGCCGTCGACGTAGAGCGAGGCGATCGTGCGGCGGACGTAGGACTCCGCGGCGACGGGGGACGTGAGCTCCACCCCGGCGCGGGTGCGCAGCATCGCCTTGACGAGCGCCTCCTGGGCCAGGTCTTCTGCCTCGCGCAGCTCGCCCGTGAACAAGTAGGCGTAGCCCACCAGCGCGCGACCGCG
Source organism: uncultured Cellulomonadaceae bacterium (assembly GCA_964510785.1). Classification (GTDB taxonomy): domain Bacteria; phylum Actinomycetota; class Actinomycetes; order Actinomycetales; family Cellulomonadaceae; genus JAAYZM01. The sequence goes on from CAZECM010000059.1 coordinate 13,715, forward strand.
GGTCTCGGCGAGCGTGGTGAGAAGGGCGTCGCGGCGCATGGTGTCCCTTCGTCGGCTCGGCTGCTGCTCAGTGTGTCAACGACTGGCCGCCGCGAAACGTTGTCCCGTCCCTTCCGTCCGCGCACGAGGAAGAGGTGTGGTGCCAGCTACCCTCCAGAGCTGGCGCCACACCTCTCGGTCTCGAGGCGATGCCGGCGCCCCCCTGCAACGCCGGAATCTCCTTCTACCTGTCACAACGCTGGACGGGTGCAAAAGGTTGGGAGGAACTTGCGGTGAGCTTGCAGGGAGGTGGCCGACTACTTGGTGAAGGTCATCTGCTGCGGGTTGGCGATGACGATCACGGGGTCCGACGACGGCGTCACCGCGTTGCCCTCGGCGTCCGTGACCTCCTTGATGACGGCGGTGACGTACGGCCAGAGCGTGAAGGTGCCTTCGATACCTTCCTCGGCGCCGGCGGCGGTCGAGATGCCGTCCGGTCCGCACGTCGTGAGGAACGTCGTCGCGGTGACCGTCGCCGTCGCGTCGGGGCCGACCTCGACGAGCTCGACGCCGTCGGGCGAGTGCGCGTAGACGAACCCCACAACGTTCCCGGTCTCGTCGACGAGTGCGAAGCTCGAGCCCTGCGAGACGTTGGCGATGATCGTGCGCCCGTCCGTCGCGCCGATGGTCGCGGGGATCGCGGTGAGGGTGTCCCACGGCCCCTCGGGCAGGTCGACGGCGAGCGTCAGGCCACCGGCGTCGGGCAGCGTGTGGATCGACTCGGGGCCGGGTTGCCCGCACACGAACGCTTGCGCGACCGGGTCATGTGTCGAGGCACCCGGCATCACGAACTCGAACGGTTCGCTGACGGCGCGCTCGTGCCGGACCTCGCCGTCGTCCCCGACGAGCGTGGCCGAGACGATGACCTGGATCTCGGAGAGTCCCGGTTCCACCACGCCGTCGTAGCCGCACGCCGCGGTGACGGGGACGAGCACTTCCGTGCTGGTTGCCCCGTGCGTCTCCTGGGGCTCCGTGTCGGAGGCCGTCGAGATCGCCACCACGGAGTCCGACTGGGTGATGACGGTCTGCCAGTGGATCAGTACCTCGCTCGTGTCGACCGGGATGTCGTACTGGTACTCGGCCAGGGGTGAGTCGGGGGACTCCTCGACGGAGAGCACCCGTGCGCTGCCCGGTCCGGGGTCGAGGTCGCTGCGCCCGTCGTCGCGTCGCACGATCGACTCGAGCTCGGAGGGGGATGCGCCGCACAGCCCGCCGAGCTCGACGGGAGCGAGCGTCGTGATGACGGGTGTCCCGTCGGGGTCCTCGGTGGTCGGCTCGGTCGTGCCCGACGGTGTTCCGGCGGGCGGCGTCGGCCCGTCGCGCAGCAGTCCGGGCAGGAACGCGACGCCGACGGCGAGCGCCCCGACCGCGCACGCGGCGACGACCGTGGTTCCCGTGTAGCGCAGTGCCCGACGACGACGGATCCGGGTGGCCATCAGGCCCACGCGGGACGTCAGGGCGTCGTCGTCGGCAGTGCGGCGCGCAGCGCCGGCCTCGGCGAGGTCCTCGAGGGCGTGCTCAAGGTTGAAGCTCATCGCGCTCTCCTTCCCTGGACGGGAGTGGTCTCGAACTCTTCGCTCAGGTCGTGCTCCACGGGGCCGAGCGTGGCCTCGAGCGAGTGCACGGCGTCGGACAGGTACCGCTTGACGGTGCCCTGGCTGAGCGAGAGGTGGTCGGCGATCTGCCGGATGGTCAGGTCTTCGTAGAAGCGCAGGACGACGCACGCCCGCTCGCGCGGGGACAGCGTGCCGAGCGCCTGGAACACGTGCATGCGGTCCGTCACGAGCGCCTCGGTCTGGGCGCCACCGTCGGACTCGGGGGTGACCGAGAGGTGCCGGATCGTGGCCCAGTGCTTGCGACGGCGGAAGCCGTCGAGGTAGATCGTCAGGACGGCACGCTTCACGTACGCCTCGGGCGAGAGCACGGCGTCGGCCCGCAGCCTTCCCGCGAACGTCTTGACGAGCGCGTCCTGCACGAGGTCCTCGGCCTCGGCCGTGTCCCCGCACAGCAGGAACGCGTACCCGACGAGCGCGCGGCCGCGGTCGCGGACCAGCTCGTCGAGCACCGACTCCCAGCGGGCCATGGTCTCCTCCTCGGCTGCGGCACCCGGATGGCGCCTCGTACCCCGTGTGACGAACGACCGTCCCGAAAGGTTGGGGTGCGCGCTCATCGCGGTGGAATCCACCGTAGACTCGGCCCGGATTCCCGGCGCCGTTGCCGGGTCGTTCGCGCCCTGGCCCACAAGGTCGGGCCGTCGCACAGACGTCAAGGAGGACGGATGTTGACTCTCGGGACAACGAGTCTCGTCATCGTGGGGGCAATCGCGGCACTCGCCGTCCTGGCCCTCGTCTTCGCCCTGGTCCTGCGCCGTCAGGTGCTCACCGCGGGTGAGGGAACACAGTCGATGCAAGACATCGCGCGGGCGATCCAGGAGGGGGCGAGCGCGTATCTCAACCGGCAGTTCCGCACGCTCCTGCTCTTCGCGGTCATCGTGTTCGCGCTGCTGTTCCTGCTGCCCGGTGACGGTGGCGTGAAGCTCGGGCGCTCCATCTTCTTCCTCCTCGGCGCGGGGTTCTCCGCCGCGATCGGCTTCCTGGGCATGTGGCTCGCGACGCGCGCGAACCTGCGGGTCGCCGCCGCGGCCTCGCTGCCCGGCGGGCGCGCGGAAGGCGCGCGGATCGCGTTCCGCACCGGTGGCGTGGTCGGCATGAGCGTCGTGGGCCTCGGGCTCGTCGGCGCGGCCGCCGTCGTCCTCATCTACCGCGGTGACGCGCCCGCCGTGCTCGAGGGCTTCGGCTTCGGCGCCGCGCTGCTCGCGATGTTCATGCGCGTGGGCGGTGGCATCTTCACGAAGGCCGCCGACGTCGGCGCCGACCTCGTGGGCAAGGTCGAGCAGGGCATCCCCGAGGACGACCCGCGCAACGCCGCGACCATCGCGGACAACGTGGGCGACAACGTGGGCGACTGCGCGGGCATGGCGGCCGACCTCTTCGAGTCCTACGCCGTGATGCTCGTCGCGGCACTGATCCTCGGCAAGGCGGCCTTCGGAGAGCACGGCCTCGTGTTCCCCCTCATCGTGACCGCGATCGGCGCGCTCGTCGCCGTGCTCGGCGTCATCATCACCAGGGTGCGCGGCGACGAGTCCGCGCTCGCCGCGATCAACCGCGGCTTCTACATCTCTGCCCTCGCGGGGGCCGGGCTCGCCGCCGTCGGCGCGTACATCTACCTGCCCGCGACCTTCGCCGAGCTCGGTGTGGGCCCGCTCGCCGACCACCCCGGCGACCCGCGGCTCGTCGCCTCGCTCGCCGTGCTCATCGGCGTGGTGCTGGCCGGCGTGATCCTGTGGGTCACCGGCTACTTCACGGGCACCGAGTCGAAGCCCACGCTGCACGTCGCACGCACCTCGCTCACGGGCGCGGCGACCGTCGTGCTCTCCGGCATCGGGGTGGGCTTCGAGTCCGCCGTCTACACCGCGGGCATCATCGCCGCCGCGATCCTCGGTACCTTCCTGCTCGCGGGCGGCTCGATCGCGCTCGCGCTGTTCCTCGTCGCGCTCGCGGGCTGCGGACTGCTCACCACGGTGGGCGTCATCGTCGCGATGGACACGTTCGGCCCCGTGAGCGACAACGCCCAGGGCATCGCCGAGATGTCCGGCGACGTCTCGGCGGAGGGCGCGCAGATCCTCACCGAGCTCGACGCCGCGGGCAACACCACGAAGGCCGTCACCAAGGGCATCGCGATCGCCACCGCGGTGCTCGCCGCGACGGCGCTCTTCGGCTCGTACGCGGACGCCGTCGCGACGGCCCTGCGCGACGTGGGCTCGGCGATCGAGGACAGCGACGTGGTCGCGGCAATGCTCGAGTACTCGATCATCTCGCCCGTGACTCTCGTCGGCGTGATCCTCGGCGGCGCGACCGTGTTCCTGTTCTCGGGCCTGCTCATCGACGCCGTGACCCGGGCCGCCGGCGCGATCGTGTTCGAGGTGCGCCGCCAGTTCAAGGAGCACCCGGGCATCATGACGGGCGAGACCCGCCCCGAGTACGGCAAGG
>CAZECM010000060.1:0-17586 GCA_964510785.1 uncultured Cellulomonadaceae bacterium
GTCGTTGAAGTAGGCGGGCACGGTGATGACGGCGTCCGTCACGGGCTCACCGAGGTACTCCTCGGCGTCGCGCTTGAGCTTGCCGAGCACGCGCGCGGAGATCTCCTGCGACGTGTACTTCTTGTCGTCGATCTCGACGGACCAGTCCGTGCCCATGTGGCGCTTGACGGACGAGATGGTCCGGTCGACGTTCGTGACGGCCTGCCGCTTGGCGACCTCGCCGACGAGCACCTCGCCGGTCTTGGAGAACGCGACGACGGACGGCGTGGTGCGCGCGCCCTCGGCGTTGGCGATGACGGTGGGCTCGCCGCCCTCGAGGACGGAGACGACGGAGTTGGTGGTACCGAGGTCGATGCCGACTGCACGTGCCATGGGTGATGCCTTCCTGACGGAGTTCTGCTGGGCCCGGTGTCGCCGGGTCGCGTTGAGTCAACCGGGCTCAAGTTTGCGCGCCGTCGCCCGCTCGCGCAAGTTCGCGGCCGCAAAGTTGAGTCTGTATGGCTCAACTCTCGGCGAACCTCAGTTGTTCCCGACAGCCCCCGCCGACTCCCCCCGACCACGCTCTCGCCGACGTCCTCGCGGCGCCACACCGTCACCCGACCCGGACCCTGCCGCCCAAACCTGTCCGTCCGCGCACTCCTTGGGACTCAACTGACATAACAGACGCTTCTCTCGGCGTGTCGTTCGGCGTGTCGGCCCAGAGTCATCACTCCGGCACCAAGGAGTGCGCGGACGGCGAGATCGATGCGCGCACTCGCAGCAAGCTGCGCTGTCGGGGCCAGTGCGTGCTGGGTGTCCGCGCACCTGGGGTGCGAAGCGCTGCTCAGGCGGGTGCGCCATCGCGCCTCGTGTGGCCGTAAGGGTCGTCCTGCCGCCCGTTGATGAACAGATCGCCGCGGTCGGGCGTCGCGACGCGCAACGTGCGGTTGATAGGTCTCGGCGATGGCGGTGGCCGTGTGGCCGGCCGCAGTCAGGCGCTCGGAGAGCGAGTCGAGGAGCCGGCGTGGTTCGGCCAGGTCGGGCTGGTACCAGATCGGCAGTACGGCGAGTGGTCCGGCGGGCGCGGGTGGGGAGGCGGTCGGCGACGAGCTCGGACCACGTCGCGTCAGCGGCCGCGCACCCGTTCGACGCGGTCGGCCTGGGGTCCCCGATCACCCTGCTTGGTCGAGTACCGGACCCGGTCACCCTCCTCGAGGTGGTCCTCACCCTTGAGGGACGAGACGTGCACGAAGAGGTCCGCACCGCCGTCGTCGGGCTTGATGAAGCCGAAGCCTCGATCCGCGTCGAAGCGAGTGACGACGCCTTGACCGCCACGCGAGCCGCCCGAGTCCGCACCGCGCTGCGAGCCTGCGGACCCACCGCGCGGGGAGTCCGGGCGGCCGCCACGCGGGGACCGCTCGAACCCACCGCGCGAGTCGCCCCGGGGAGCCGATCCTGAGCCGCGTCGCGGCGAGGAACCCCGCACGATCCGCACGTCGCGGCCCTGAGGCCCCTTGTCCCCCGGGACGGTCTCGAAGGTCACGCGGTCGCCCTCGGAGAGCTCGGTCAACCCACCGCCGAGCGAGCGCACGTGGACGAAGACGTCCGCGCCACCCGACTCGGGCGTGACGAAGCCGAAGCCCTTGTCCGCGTCGTACCAGGACACGGTGCCGTCAGCCCCGTCGGACGCCGCCGGCTTGGCCGCAGCGGCGAGCGGCAGCAGATTCTCGGCCTGCGGCCCCTTCTCCCCGGGAACGACGAGGAACGCGACCCGCTGGCCTTCTGCGACCACGCCGCCGCCCACGATGGCCGAGCTGTGCAGGAAGATCTCGGTGCCGCCGCCGTCGGGCGTGATGAAGCCGTACCCCTTGGCGGGCTCGTACCAGCTGACGGTGCCGAGCACGCCCAGAGCCGCGCCGGGGGCCTGGTCGCCCGTGACCCGGACCCGGCGCGCTTGGGGCCCGCGATCGCCCTCGCCCAGCTCGAACTCCACCGCCTGCCCCTCACGGAGCACCTTCGGCTCGGCGCCCCCGACGATCTCGGAGGCGTGGACGAACAGGTCGTCCGCGCCGTCCTCGAGGGCGAGGAAGCCGAAGCCCCGCTCGGCGTCGAACCAGCGGACAGTTCCTTGGGGCACGGCGGACTCCTCGTCAAAGTGATGCTTGCAGTCTCCAGTGTCCCCGACTGCGGCCGAGGCGCGCTCCACGAACCTGTGGCGGTTGATGTGAGGATCTACTGCAACATCTACTGCAGAGCTCGTTCGCCAGTAGATGTTGCAGTAGATGTTCCAGTAGCCAGGTCCATGCCACCGAGCCGGAGGTCGACGCCATGAGCACACGCCTGAGCGACACCCAGCTGCGCGCCCTGATGCGCGAGGCCCGCACGACGCTCGCGGACGAGCTCGCGACGCTGACCGACGCGCAGTGGCACCACCAGAGCCTGTGCGGCGAGTGGGACGTCGAGCACGTCGTGGCCCACCTGATTGCCGGGGCGAGCACGGGCCAGTGGGCGTGGTTCCGCTCGATCGTCGCCGCGGGCTTCCGCCCGGCCGTGCACAACCAACGGCGGCTGCGCGAGCACCTCGGCGCCACGCCCGCGCAGACGCTCGAGAACTTCCGGGCGATCATCGACTCGACCACGACGCCGTCCAAGCACTCGGTCGCCTACCTCGGCGAGGTCCTGGTCCACGGCCAGGACATCCGCCGGCCGCTCGGCCTGCCCCTCGAGCCAGACGTCGCGGCGCTCACCCCGGTGGCCGGCTTCTTCGCCAAACGAGACTTCGCTGTCGCAAGCGCCTCGGTCGCGAAGGGCCTCGCACTGCGGGCCACCGATGGGCCCTTCACCGCGGGCGGGGGTCCCGGGGTGTCCGGTCCCACGCTCGCGCTCGTCATGACCCTGGCGGGTCGGCCGGCATACCTGGATCAGCTCGAGGGGCCGGGCGTGGCAGTCCTCGAAGGGCGCATCGGCCAGCCCTCGCCGTCGTCGTCGGCCTGACGCACTCCCCGCTCGAGCCACCTCTCCCCACACCCACACCGCCCCACGCCCCCGCACCACCCCACACCCACGGACGCGCACCGGCTGAGCCGTCCGCGCACTCCGTGGTACTCAAGTGACATAACGTCCCGTCCGCACGGCGTGTCGCCTGGCGTGTCGCACCTGCAGTCGCCACTCCAGCACCAAGGAGTGCGCGGACGGCTCCGGACGATGGGCTGGAGGGCACAGATCTGGGTCGGTGTGCGCATGGACAGCTGGATGGACGCGGACGGCTCAGGGCGATGGGGCTGGACGGGCGGGGGGTGGCGGGCCGGCGGCGTGATGGGGCGACCGAGCGACGAGGACGCGCGGGTCACGGCACCCCACGGCACCCCACGGCATCTCATGGCAACACCTGGCCCGCCCCGCACCCGGCCAGTACGTTGGCGACATGACCTGGTTCAGCCACGAGGCGTCCCTCATCACCCGGCCCGAGATCGAGTCGCTCCTGGCCCGCATGCTCGAGGAGGCGAAGGAACGGCTGGGCATCGAGGCGTACCGCCGCGTGCTCCTGCTCCCCCCGGACATCACTCGGGCCCACGCGGGGCTCGGCTGGATGACCGAGCACGTGTACCGCCTGCTCGACGGCGCGGGCGCGGAGGTGCACGTCATCCCCACGCTCGGCCAGCACGTGCCGCACACGTCCGAGGACAACACGTGGATGTTCGGCTCGATCCCCGAGGAGCGCATCCACGCCCACGACTGGAAGAACGGCGTCACGCACGTCGGGACGGTCCCCGCGGAGTTCGTCCGCGAGCGCACGGGCGGCGCGGTGGACTGGGAGATCCCCGTGGACCTCAACACGATGACGGTCACGGAGCAGTGGGACCTCATCGTCAACCTCGGCCACGTGGTGCCGCACGAGGTGCTCGGCTTCGCGAACCACAACAAGAACTATCTGATCGGCCTGGGCGGCAAGCGCACGCTCGGCGCCTCGCACATGGCCTCGGCCGTGTACGGGATCGAGAACAACCTCGGCAACCTGCTCACCCCGGTGCGTGCGTGCTTCAACTACGCCGAGGACCACTTCCTGGGCGACCTGCCCGACGTCTACTTCCAGGTGGTCATGCGGTACGACGACGACGGCGCACTCGTGCACACCGGTGTGTACGTGGGTGACGACCTGGAGACCTACGAGGACGCCGCGCACGCCTCGCTCGCCCAGAACATCACGCAGTTCGACGAGCCCGTCCGCAAGATCGTCGCCGTGATGCAGGCCGACGAGTTCCGGGCCACGTGGGTCGCCAACAAGGCCGTGTACCGCACGCGCATGGCGATCGCCGACGGCGGTGAGCTCCTCGTGATCGCCCCCGGGGTGGAACGCTTCGGCGAGCAGCCCGAGGTGGACGCGCTCATCCGCAAGTACGGGTACCTGAGCCAGTCCGAGGTCGTCGCGCTCTACGAGACGCAGGCGGACATGCAGGACATCCCCCACGGCACGGCCCACCTGGTGCACGGCTCCGCCGAGGGGCGGTTCACGATCACGTACGCGCCCGGGGCGCTCTCGCGCGAGGACATCGAGTCGGTGGGCTACGAGTACATGGACCTCGACGAGGCGCTCGCCCGCTACGACCCCGAGACCTTGCGCGAGGGGTGGAACACGATGTCCGACGGCGAGGAGATCTTCTTCATCTCCACCCCGTCTGCTGGGTTGTGGGCCACCCGCGAGAAGCTCGACCTGCGCGCCTCTCACGAGCTGCACGAGAGCTGACCCCTGAACTGCTGCGAGACCACGTCTCACTGAGTGGACCCATCCACCGCCGCGCCCAAGTTCCATCGAAAGTTGTAGTTGGACTTTCGACACTTTCTCTACTTCGCGCCATCATTGGGATGGGATCGCGCCCATCCCGCGCACCCTTCCGCAGCTCCCACCCGACTCGCGAACTTTCGCAGAATCTGGCCGTTCTCCGGTGGCAAGCCGGTCCGTTCTGAGGCACCTTGTCCCTTACCAGCCCACTCGGCGACTTGATCCTGGTGCGGGCAGGTGGGGCTCAGGGGTCGATTCTGATGACTCGGTGGCCCCGATAGTTTCGGCACTACGCACAAAGGAGTGCACATGTCTCACAGCACCATTCGCAGCGACACGGGCGCTGGTCGCCGTCGTCGTCGGAAGGTCAGTCCCCTGACCGCCATCGCGTCCGCCGTCGGCCTCGTCGCCGCGGCGCTCGCTCTCGCGGCGCCGGCCCAGGCGCAGACCGTCACGGAGAACTCGACGGGCACTCACAACGGGTACTTCTACACCCACTGGACCGACTCGCCCGGCACGGCGTCGATCACCCTCGGCGCGGGCGGCAGCTACTCGACCCAGTGGAGCAACACGAACAACTTCGTCTCCGGCAAGGGCTGGGCCACCGGCTCGCGTCGCACGATCAGCTACACCGCCCAGTTCAACCCGCAGGGCAACAGCTACCTCACCCTGTACGGGTGGACGCGCGGTCCGCTCGTCGAGTACTACATCGTCGAGAGCTGGGGCACCTACCGGCCCACCGGTACCCACATGGGGACCGTCACGAGCGACGGCGGCACGTACGACATCTACCGCACCCAGCGCGTGAACCAGCCGTCGATCGAAGGCACCGCGACGTTCTACCAGTTCTGGTCCGTGCGTCAGAGCAAGCGGACGAGCGGCACCATCACCGTCGGCAACCACTTCGACGCGTGGGCATCTAGGGGCATGAACCTCGGCAGCCACGACTACCAGGTCATGGCGACGGAGGGTTATCAGTCGAGCGGTTCCTCGTCGGTCACCGTGAGCGAGGGCTCCGGGGGCGGCGGCGGTGGCGGTGACGGTGGAGGCGGCGGCGGGAACAACGGCGGGGGCGGCACCGGCTCCTCGAACGGCTGCACCGCGACCGTCACTCGCGGCGACTCGTGGGGCGACCGCTTCAACGTCAACGTCTCGATCTCCGGGTCCTCCGCGTGGACCGCGACGCTCCGCCTCGCCTCGGGTCAGAGCCTGCAGAACAGCTGGAACGCGAGCGTCTCCGGCTCCGGCTCGACCCTCACGGCCACGCCCAACGGCGCCGGCAACAACTTCGGCGTCACGCTCTACTCGAACGGCAACACCACCTTGCCCACGGTCGACTGCGCGGCCTCCGGCTCCGGTGGCGGCGGGGGTGGTGGCGGCAGCTGCACCGTGACCGTCACGCGCGGCCAGGAGTGGAGCGACCGCTTCAACGTCTCCTACTCCGTGAGCGGTTCGAGCTCGTGGGTCGTGCGCGTCACGACCAACGGGCAGAGCGTCCAGAACTCCTGGAACGCCTCCGTCTCCTCGAGCGGGAACACCGTGACGGCGCGCCCGAACGGCTCGGGCAGCAGCTTCGGCATCACCTTCTACAAGAACGGCAACAACAGCACGCCGAGCGCGACCTGCTCGACGAGCTAGACCCGTGGCCGACGGCGGGTGTCGGAGCTCCCCGCCCCCGCCGTCGGCCCGGATTCTTTGTCCGACGACGGGCCCCGGCTTCGTGTTCGACGGCGAGACCCGACGGCGATGTCCGTCCTAGCGTCCGACGACGTAACCCGGGGTGCGCCTGCTCGCCGACGTGAGTCGGTAGGACGGCAGCCCGCGTCGCCGGACGAGCCACTCCGCCACGACGAGGTTGGGCAACCAGCACAGGAACGGGACGGCGGCGTACGCGTTCGCGAAAGCGGCTTCCGGGTCGAGGTCGCCGCCCGAGGTCGCGACCAGGACGGCGACGAGCACCCCGGTCCACAGCCGGAGCATGGGCGCTGCGAAGGTCAGCGCGTAGTTGCGCAGCATCCACGACTGGTGGAGCGCGACGTCGCCCGCGCGGATCGCCCGGAGCGCTCGGGCGCCGGTCCACAGCCACAGCACGCCGAGCGAGCCGAAGCCGAACAGGCCCACGAGCCCGGCGAGGTTCCACGGCGCGATGACGAGGGCCGCGAGCGCCCCGAGGCCGACCGCGACGAAGTAGACCCGGCCCGTGATGCGGTGGCCGCGGGGTGCCCGGGCGCGCAGGCGCCGGGAGAACTGGGCGGGCCCGAGCGCGAGGGCGAGGGCCGCTGCACCGATGTGCAGGTAGAGGGCCCCTTGGACGAAGGCGGGCGTGCCAACGTAGTTGCCGGCGATCGTGGCGGCGTCCGCGTCCGAGGCGGCGATCTCGGCGAGCGTGCCTTGCGCATAGCTGTAGATCGAGATGCCGGCGATCGCGAGTGCCGCGAGGGTGACGGCGAGCAGGCCCGGGCGGCTGGACCGCTCGGTGGCTGGCGAGGGGGCGGGGGCGAGCTGGGTCGCGACCATGACGGATCTCCGGTGAATGTTGATGCCTCTAACACTGTGTCGAGCGCCAACCTAGGGCCAGATGTTAGAGTCGTCAACATGGCGGTTCAGCAGCCCTATCACCACGGCGCCCTGCGCGAGGCGCTCCTCGTGGCCGGCCGCGAGCTCCTCGCCGAGCGCGGCCCCGACGCGTTCTCCCTCTCCGAGCTCGCGCGGCGGGTCGGTGTCAGCACGGCCGCCCCCTACCGGCACTTCGCCGACCGCGACGCGATCATCGACGCGCTGGCCGACGAGGGCTACGTCATCTTCCACGACGCCCTGCGCGAGGCCGTGAGCGGCGCGGCGGACCCGGGCGACGCCGTGGCACGGATCGGCGTCGCGTACCTGCGCTTCGCCGTCGGGCACCCCGCCGTCTTCGCGATCATGTTCCGCGACCGGGAGGGGCGACCCGCAGAGTACGGGCCACCGTCCTTCCAGACGTTCTTCGACGCCGTCGTCCTCGCCCAGCAGGAGGGCTACCTCACCGACCGGCGGCCCGCCCATTCCGTGGCGCGATCCATCTGGGCCACGTTGCACGGCGCCGCGGTGCTCGACGCCGCGGGCGGGTTCAGCAAGCTCGGGATCGGGGCGCCGCTCGAGGAGCTCGCCGCGGAGCTGCTCGACTCGTACTGGGCGCGGGCGCGGCCTGGCGACTGAGTCTGGGCGCTGGGGCTTGCGGCTGAGCCCGGTCGCTGCGGTGGGGCGCTTCGCCCTGCCGGGGGCCCGGTAGCGGCGGCCGGATCGGTGGGCGCGATCGCTCCCGGCTCGCGCGCGCGATGTCAGAGGCCCGTGCCACCATGACGGGACACCGAGGAGGGCCGATGGCCGTTGAACTTCCCGAGCTGCTCGTGGCAGACGCGACCGCGTGGCGCGAGTGGCTCGCCGCCAACCACGTCGAGGCGCCCGGCGTGTGGCTCGTGCTCCACAAGAAGGGCGGGACGACGACGGCGCTCACTTACGCCGCTGCGGTCGAGGAGGCCCTCTGTTTCGGCTGGATCGACGGGCAGGCCCGCTCGCGAGACGCCGAGTCCTCGCTGCAGCGCATGACGCCGCGCCGGCCGCGCAGCCCGTGGTCCAAGGTCAACGTAGAGCGCGTCGAGCGGCTCGAGCGCGAGGGCCGCATGCAGGACGCGGGGCGCGCGCAGGTGCTCGCCGCGCAGGCGGACGGTCGCTGGGAGGCGGCCTATGCGGGACCCGCCACGGCAGAAGTGCCCGCTGACCTCCTCGCGGCCGTCGCGGCGGTCCCGGCCGCCCAGGCGTGGTTCGACGTGCTGACCTCGCAGAACCGCTTCGCGCTGACCTACCGGATCAACGGTGCCAAGCGCCCCGAGACGCGAGCCCGCAACATCGCCAAGTTCGTCGACCAGCTCTCCCGCGGCGAGCTCCCCTACCCCCAGAAGCGCCGCCCGGACTCCTCACCCCTCCCGCCGAGTTCGTGAGTTCTGCGCGAGTTCGTGAGGCCGGACCAGCGAACTCGCGCAGAACTCACGAACTCGCGTGGCGCCGGGTGAGACGGCGCCAGGTGATCCACAGGTGGGGAGGAGTGGCAGTCGCCCGGGGGTGGGAGTTCGCCATCGTGACGGGATGCCACGCCGACCCGGACCCCCTTCGCCCGCCCAGCTCAACAGCCTCCCCCCGCCCCCGGTGCATCTCGCCAGCAACTACCTGCGCACCGAGGTCAAGGCGCACCTCCGCTCCGGCGCGTGGGAGCCAGTCCGCGCTGGCGCGTATGTCGATGCGCTCGACTCAGACCAGTTCACGCGACGACGCCTCAAGGTACTGGCGCTGGCTGCCGCCGTTGACGCGCAGACGACGATCACGCACGTCTTCAGTCACGAGACCGCAGCGGTGCTTCATGGCCTGCCGGTCGTCGGAGTCACCCACCGGGCCCATCTGGTTCAGCAGATTCGACCAGGCAAGCTCGGCGCGGCAGACCTCGACCGTCACTTCTTCCCGCTGCTGCCGGAGCACACCGCGGTGCGCCACGGTCTGCCGGTGACGAGCCTCGAGCGGACCGTGGTCGACTGCGCGATGTCACTAGGCCGGCGGGGCGGCTTGATCATCGCGGATGCCGCGCTGCACATCGGCGCAGAACGCGCGACGTGCGAACAGATCCTCGCTGGGCTACCAGGACGGCGGGGCGTGGTCGGTGCGCGCTGGGTGCTCGAGATGGCCGACGGCGGCGCCGAGTCGCCCGGCGAGTCCCTGGCCCGGTTCGAAGTGCTCCTGGGCGGGCTGCCTCGCCCCCTGACCCAGATCGAGGTCGAGACGCATCTTGGCACCTTCTGGGGTGATCTCGGCTGGCCAGAGGAGCGAGTCATCCTCGAGTACGACGGTGTCGCCAAGTACGAGGCCAACGGTCGAGCGGGTACGGCCGTTCTCGCAGAGAAGCGTCGGCAAGAGGCGATGGAGGCGGCGGGCTGGATCGTCATCCGTGTGACGGCTGCCGACCTACGCGCGCCCGGTCATCTCCTCCGCACGATCCGCAGCGCCCTCCTCACCCGCCGCACGTCCCCCTCGAGTTCGTAAGTTCTGCGCGAGTTCGTTGGTCCGGCCTCACGAACTCGCGCAGAATTCACGAACTCGGCTACGGGAGCGGTCAGGCGCCCGCGTAGAAGGCGGTCAGGGCACCCGTCAGGGCGGACAGGTCGGCGGTGTGGCACAGCTCGCGGGCGGAGTGCATCGACAGGATCGCGATGCCGACGTCGACGCTGCGCACACCGAGCCGCGCCGAGGCCATGGGCCCGATCGTCGAGCCACACGGCACCGTGTTGTTCGACACGAAGACCTGCTCGCCCACCCCGGCCGCCCGGCACGCACGCGACCACAGCGCCGCCCCGTGCGCGTCGGTCGAGTACTGCTGGCTCGCGTTGACCTTGAGGATCGGCCCCCCACCCGCGACGGGCTGGTGCGTCGGGTCGTGGCGCTCGGCATAGTTCGGGTGCACGGAGTGTCCGACGTCGCTCGACACGAGCCACGAGCCCGCGAGCGCCCGACGGCGCGCGGCCACGTCCCAACCCGTGAGCCGGTCGACCACGTCCTCGAGGAAGGAGCCGTCCGCCCCCGACCGGGACACCGATCCGATCTCCTCGTGCTCGAAGGCGGCGAAGATGCTCACGTGACCGGGCACACCGTCGTCGTCGGCAAGCAGTGCCACGAGCCCCGCGTGGACGGAGGCGAGGTTGTCGAGTCGCGGCGAGGCGAGCAGTGCGGAGTCGAGGCCGAAGACGACGGGCGCGGCGGAGTCCACCGTCAGCAGATCGTGGCCCGCGATGTCGTCCGCCTCGACCCCGGCGAGCTGCGCGAGGTGCGCGAGTACCGGGTCGGGGCCGCTCGGTGAGCCGACGGAGCCCGCCGTCGTCGCGAGCACGGGCTGGGTGTGGCGCTGCTTGTCGAGCGTGAGCCCCTCGTTGACCGCGCGGTCGAGGTGGATCGCGAGGTGGGGGATGCGCAGCCACGGCCCGGTGCGGACGAGATGCTCGGCGCCGTCGCGCAGCACGAGCCGGCCGGCGAGCTCGAGCTCACGGTCGAGCCACGAGGCGACGATCGGCCCGCCGTACACCTCGACGGCGGCCTGCAACCAGCCCTGGTTGGTGAACGCCGGCCGGGGCTTGAGCTTGAAGCCGGGCGAGTCCGTGTGGGCGCCGACGATGCGCAACGGGGCGTCGGCGGGAGTACCCGAGGCGCGGCGCCACGCGACGATCGCGCCGTCGCGCACGGTGTAGCCACGGTCCGCCGTCGGGCCGTCGTCGGACTCCTCGACGCGCACGAACCCGGCGCCCTCGAGCCGCCACGCCACCTCCGCGACGGCGTGGTACGCCGACGGCGAGGCCTGGACGAAGCCGACGAAATGCTCGGTGTGCTGGGCGGTCATGCGGTCCATCCAACCACCCGCACCGAGGCCCGTCCGTCCCACTGCTCGCGCGTCATCTCGAACTGGAGGTACCGGCTCTCCTGGCCGAGAAACGGCGCGACACCCCCGGGGCCGGTCTCGGTCATGCCGATGCTGCGCAGGATTCGTACCGACGCCTCGTTGGCCGCGAGCGCCTCGGCCCAGATGCGTTCGAGGCCCATCGCGGTGAAGCCGTGCGCGAGCCCGAGTCGCGCGAGCTCCGTGCCGAGACCCTGGCCCCACCGCGACGACGGTCCGACCAGGTACCCGAGCTCCCGGCTGCCGGGCTCCTCACCATGGAGATCGACGTAGCCGACGAGGACCTCGCCGACGACGGCGGCCAGGCGGACCAGCTCCGCGCGCGGCGAGGTGATCGCCGCATCCCAGAACGCCTGCGCCTCCTCGACGGTCAGACCCTCGCGCCACTCGGCCTGGCGCCGGAAGTCCTCGTCGGTGGTCCACTGAGCGAGCGTCGCGGCGTCGGCCGGGCGGAGCGGGCGCAGGTGAGGCTGTTGCTGGCGGGCGGGTGTCATCCGTCGAGGTTAGCCAGCCCCGGCCCGGGCGCCCCGCCTCCGCGCCCGCGGACTCGCGCCCACTCGCCCACGCCCACGCCCACGCCCACGACAGGAGTCGGGCTGCGGCCGGGCGCCAACGGTCCTACTCCCGGCGCAGCAGCTCCGGGCGAATCCTGGTGCTGATCGTGGGCAGCGTCGCGGCCGCGACGAGCAGGGCACCGACGAGGCTCGATGCAGCGACCAGGCCGAGCTGGACGCCGTCGGCGAGCGGTGGCCAGCCGGAGAGCGCGGCGAAGGCGCGGGTCACGAGGGCACCCAGCGCGGCAGCGAGCACAACGGCGATCACGAGCGGAACCACGGTCTGCTGGAACTGGGCGGTGCGCAGGACCCGCGCGGGCACGCCGATCGCGACGTGACGGGCGACGGCACGACGGCGGGCGACGGCACGGTCCGCCGCGGCGGTGCCGAGCGAGAGCAGCCCGACGCCGATGACGAGCGCGCTCAGCGTCATCACGACCACCCGGATGCGGATCACGGCCGCGTAGTCGTCGATGGGATACGTCCACACCTCGAGGCCCGGTGGGGCGGCGTCGATCACGGCCTGCTGGACCTCGACCCCGCCGTCGGCCACGAGGAGCGCGAAGGTGGGTTCCGCACCCGCTGCCTCGGCCACCGCACGGGGGATGAACAGGTTGATGCCCGACTGGTACACCCAACGCTCCTGGGTCGCAGCGGAGTCCTGGACGAGGGGCGCGGTGAGCTCGAGGGCGACGACGGTGCCGGCCTGACTGAACCGGATCGAGATCTCGGTGGCTCTGTCGATGCCGCCCAGATCAGGCGCCCAGCCTTGCGCAGTGCCCTCGTAGTTGCCGACGACGACGGCGGCCGCCTGGTCGTCGCGGCAACCCGCAACCGTCATCAGCTCGTTGAGCTCGGCGCACGTGCCGACGAAGGGCTCGACGACGCACGAGCTGACCAGGCCGCACCACCCCTCGATCTCGAGCCCGTGCTGCGGGATGACGGCGATCACCCCGGGGACGGCGGCGAGCGAGGTGAGCTCGTCCGAGGTGACCGGGGGGTGAGTCTCCGACGCCTCGTCCTGCGGGTGCCAGACGTCGATGACCTGCGGTCCCCCCTGGATCGACTGCCGCGCGAACTCGTACTGCGGCGTGGAAGCAAACGCCGTCAGCACCGACAGCGCGGCGAGCACGAGATACACGGCAACCCCGAGCCCCGCCACGAGCCGGGAGGTACCGCCAGGTTCCACCTGGATTCCCCGGCCGGCGAGCATCGGAGCGACACGGCCGGTGCGCACCATGAGACCGGCCAGCCACCAGCAGACGAGCGGCGTCACGAAGGCGATGGCGAGGGCTCCGGCGAGAGCCCCGCCGAGCAGCAGGGGCAGTGCCGCATCGCCGCGCATCCATCCGATCCGCTCGCCGAGCTGCGAGATCCCCCCGAGCAGGACGACGGCGGCCCCGAGCACCGCAAGGCGCCACAGGCTCGGCCGCCGCGCAGTGGCTTCCGACCGCTCCGCCATGGGGTTGCGCGTTGATCGGACAAGCGAGACCGCGGCGGTTCCCGCGGAGAGGACGACGGCGACGAGCATCACGAGGCCCGCAGTGACTGGTGTGGTGGTCATCAGGCCCCTGAACCACTCGGGACCGGCCGCCACGGCCTTCTCGACCAGGGGCGCGACACCCAGGAAGAGGATCAAGCCCGCGATCGCACCGAGCAGGCCGAGCAGCCCACCTTCGATCGCGCCGACGGCGATGGTGCGGCCGCGCGAGAGACCCAGCATGCGCAGCGACGCCAACCGGCGGTCCCGGACGGCGGCAGACGTGCGGTTCGCGGTCAGGAGCAGGACCACCGCGGGGACGAGGGAGAACACGAGGATGGCCGTGACGTTTGCCCGTTCGTCCGGGTTCACGCGCACCCCCGCGGGGTAGAGCGCCGCGGGCATCGCCGCGGTCGCGAGCAGGAGCGTGGTCGCCACGGCGTTGCCGACGACGACGATCCACACCCGGAAACGGCCACCCGCCCTGACCAGGCGCCAGCCGAGCTCGGCGAGTGCCGTCACGGCGCGGTCGCCTGGGCCACGGGCCGGCCGTCGCGCAGCTGGATCTCCCTGCTGGCCCACGAGGCGACGGCGAGCTCATGCGTCACGAGGAGCACGGCGGTGCCTTGAGCGCGAGCCGCCTGGACGAGGGACTCGAGCACGAGCTCACCGGTGACGGTGTCGAGGGAGCCCGTGGGTTCGTCGGCGAGGACGACGGCGGGGCTGTGCACGAGTGCCCGCGCAACCGCAGCCCGCTGGGCCTGGCCACCCGAGACCTCGCTGACCCTGCGCCGCCCGACATCGAGGATGCCGAGCGTGTCGAGCGTCGCGTGCGCCCTCTCGCGCGCCGCACCGCGGGCCACACCGGTGAGCCGCAGCGGCAGCTCGACGTTCTCCTCCACGGTCAGCTCCGGCACCAGGTCGCCGAACTGGAACACGAAACCGAACCGGCGCAGTCGTAGAGCCGAGCGTTCCTTGTCGGAGAGGTGATCGATGCGCTGCCCGTCCAGCTCGACCGTGCCCGACGCCGGGCGAAGCAGCCCCGCGAGCACGTGGAGCAACGTCGACTTGCCCGAGCCCGACGGCCCCATGACCGCGACGATCTCCCCGGGTTGGAGCGTGACGTCGACGCCGCGCAGCACCTCGGTGGCGCCGAAGGACAGGTGCAGGTCACGGCCGGCCAGTGCTGCCGTCATCGCGACCCCGCTTCGCCCGCGACCCGCCTCGCGGCCGTCTCGATCCACCGCAGGTCGGCCTCGAGGTGGGCGATCTCGTAGTCGCTCGCAAGGCGGTCGATGACGTCACCCTCGTGGCGTGCGGCGGTGAGATCGCGCACGCGCTCGAGGTAAGCTGCGCGCTGCTCGTCGAGCAGCGCCTCGGGTCTGCGGCCCGAGGCGAGGGCGAGCACGGTCTTGGTGAAGAGGGCATTCGGCCGGGCGTGCGGTCGTTGCGGGGTGCGCAGCCACTGCTCGAGCTCCGCGACGCCGTCCTCGGTGATCGCGTAGACCCGACGGTCCGGGCCGGCCCCCCGTTCGACAGCGACCTCCCGCGCGAGCCCGTCACGCTCGAGCCGCGCCAGTGTCGAGTACACCTGCCCGGCCTTGAGCTCGTGCTCGTGCCCCAGCACCTGGTCGTACCGCTGCTTGAGCGCGAACCCGTGCGCGGGCTGCCCGTCCAGAAAGGCCAGTATCGCCATCGGCACCGTCATGCCGCCCAACTATACACTCGGTGTACACACCCAGCACCTACCTCCGAGCCGGGCGTCGGCTTACCCCCTCCGCCAGCGCGCGCGAGGAAGTGACGATTCCCCGAGTCAGTGATTCTGGAGTCACTTCCTCGGGGGGTCCTCACGCCCTCGGCGGAAGGGGGAGGAGTTGCTGGACAGCCTCGAGCGAACGAGCGTCGAGCCAGCGGGGGGTCGAGTCGCGGTAGGCGTCGAAGTCCGGGCCGAAGCGCTCGGCCAGCACCTGCTCCTCGGCGGGGATCTGGCGGGTGTCGATCAGGAACGCGACTGCCGCGGCGGGCACGAGTGCCCGGACGGAGCGGCGCGCGACGGCCCGCGCGACGAGCAGCCCCACCAGCCCGGTGTACATCGGGTTGCGGCTCGCAGCATTGGCCCCGCTGGTGACCAGGACCTTCGCATCGGGGACGAAGGGGTCGAGGCTCGTCCGCCGTCGGACATACTCCGCTGCGGCCGACGCCGCGAGGGCGACCGACCCCAGACCGAGCAGCGCGCCCGCCGCCCGCGAGAAAGGGCCGCCGCGCGAGCGGGACACGAGCGACTGGGCCAGGAGACCGCCGGCGAGCAGCAGCGGAGGTGGGATCCGTCCCTCCTCGCGCCACGCCGGGTCGAGCACTGTCGTCACGCGCATCGCGAGCTCCCTTCGAGGACCTCCACCCAACCTAGGCGCCGTCGGCCACCCCCGCGCGGGCTACCGGCCCGCGGTAGAGCGAGTCCAGACGCCCGCGAGGTAGGGCCGAGTGCGCCACGTAGTGCCGCAGCGGACCTACCTGAGCGCGCCCAGACCTACCTCGCGAGAAGGGGGGAGCGGGGGGTGAGGGGGCTAGACGGTATGAGGTGACTGCTCGTTGGTGAGCGGTTGCGGGCCGGGGCCTCGCTCACAAGATTCGTGGGTTACCGAGTAGGGGCTGCCTGCTCGGCCTATCCGACAGTTGTGGGAGGCCCCGGTGTTTACCGAGCGTACGAGTGTGGGGCTCGACGTGCACGCACGGTCGGTCGCGGCAGCGGCGATCGATGGCGTCACGGGTGAGTTGTTCCAGTCCAGGCTGAGTCCGTCCTACGAGCACATCCGGTCCTGGCTCGATGGTCTGCCGGGCCCGGTCGCGGTGACCTATGAGGCTGGCCCGACCGGGTTCGGTCTCTACCGGTCGCTGCGCGATGGGGGGATTCGTTGCGAGGTGGCCGCGCCGAGCAAGTTGCAGCGTCCCTCGGGAGACCGGGTCAAGACCGACTCGCGTGATGCGGTGCATCTGGCGCGGTTGCTGCGCATGGATGAGATCACCTCGGTGGCGATTCCCAGCGTCGCTCAAGAAGCTGCTCGTGACCTGGTCCGGGCACGCGAGGACGCTCGTGGGGACCTGATGCGTGCTCGTCACCGGCTCTCGAAGCTGTTGCTGCGCCACGGGATCGTCTATGACGGTGGGGCAGCGTGGACTGGTAAGCACGAGGCGTGGTTGCGCACCCAAGCACTGAGCCAGCTGACGTCGCGGGCGACGAGGTCGACCTTCGACGCCGACTTCGACACGGTGCTGGCCACCAAGGCCCGTCGCGACCGTCTGGACGCCGCGATCGAGGAGATGGCCGCCGACAGCGAGTTCAGCGCACTGACCCGACGGCTGGGCTGCCTGCGAGGGATCAGCACCTTGACCGGGTTCGCCCTGGCCGTGGAGATCGGCGACTGGCACCGCTTCACCGGCAACACGATCGGCGCGTTCGTCGGATTGGTGCCAGCTGAGTACTCCTCGGGCAGCTCACGCACCTTGGGACCCATCACCAAGACCGGCAACTCTCACGCCCGTCGTCTGCTCGTCGAGGCCGCCTGGCACCACCGGCCCCGCTACACCGTCGGCAAGGTCATGCGCGACCGGTGGGACCTGGCCCCGGCCGCCGCCCGGGCCCGCGGTGACGAGGGCAACCGTCGCCTTCACCGGCGATGGGTCGGGTTCATCGACCGACGCAAGCGCAACACCATCGCCTGCGTCGCCGTTGCCCGCGAGCTGGCCGGCTGGTCCTGGTCGCTGGCAGTCATGGACGACTCCTGAGCACCCCCTGACTGCTTGGCCGACCCGGGCCCCGGTGACAGCGCGAGGAGCGACCCGCGGTACTTCCATGAGCAGATCACCAGATCGACGCTCGACGCTAGACACACGCATCCGCCCCAGCCGAACCACCGTCCTGCGGTAACCAACCCGCGCATATCAGTCTGACCGCGCGTCGCCAACGACACGCTCACCAGGACCCCCACGGCCAAGCACGAGGCGCCCGCCCCGAACCCGGGACGGGCGCCTCACCCTGCCACTTGACAGGCACGCACTACATATCAGAAGTCCCAGTCGTCGTCTTCGGTGTTGACGGCCTTGCCGATGACGTAGGACGAGCCCGAGCCGGAGAAGAAGTCGTGGTTCTCGTCGGCGTTGGGGGACAGCGCCGAGAGGATCGCCGGGTTGACGTCGGTCTCGTCGCGCGGAAAGAGCGCCTCGTAGCCGAGGTTCATGAGCGCCTTGTTCGCGTTGTAGCGCAGGAACTTCTTGACGTCCTCGGTCAGCCCGAGCTCGTCGTAGAGGTCCTGCGTGTAGACCACCTCGT
>CAZECM010000061.1:0-17562 GCA_964510785.1 uncultured Cellulomonadaceae bacterium
ACGCGCGCCGTGCGCGATCGCCTGGCTGAGCTTGCCCATCGCGATCTTGCCGTCCGGCACGAGCACGATGCAGCTCATCCCCGCCCGCGTCGCGTACGCCGCCGCCGAGGCGGAGGTGTTGCCCGTCGAGGCGCACGCGACGGCCTTCGCGCCACGGCCGGCCGCTGCGGAGACCGCCGTCGTCATCCCCCGGTCCTTGAACGAGCCGGTCGGGTTCATGCCCTCGACCTTGAGGTGCACCTCGGCGCCCACGAGGGACGAGAGCACGGGTGCGGGGACGAGCGGCGTGCCGCCCTCGCCGAGCGTCACGGGGACGATCTGGACGTGTTCCGGGAGCCGGTCCGCGTACTCCGCGATCACGCCCCGCCACTGCTGTGCCACCTAGACGCCCTCCACCCTCAGCACGGACACGACGTTGTCCACGACATCGATCCCGCGGATCGCCTCGACGGTCGCGTCGAGCGCCTCCTGCGGCGCCGCGTGCGTCGTCACGACGAGGTGCGCCACGCCGTCGCCCGGCGCCTGGCGCACGGCCTCGATCGAGACACCGTGCTCGGCCACGACGGCGGCCACGGTCGCGAGCACGCCCGGACGGTCCTGCACGTCGAGCCGGATCTGCACTCGCGTGAGCGCCCGGCTCGCCGGGAGCACCTCGAGCTGGGCGTAGAAGGACTCGACGGGCCCCTTGCCACCGAGCACGCGATGACGTGCCGCGGAGACGACGTCGCCGAGCACGGCGGACGCCGTCGGCTCCCCGCCCGCACCGCGCCCGTAGAACATGAGCTCACCGGCGGAACGCGCCTCGACGAACACGGCGTTGAAGGCCCCGCGCACGCCCGCGAGCGGGTGCGCCTCGGGCACGAGGGCGGGGTGGACACGGACGACGACGCCGCCATCCGTGCGCTCCGCGATCGCGAGGAGCTTGACGACCTGGCCCGTGCTCTTCGCCCACGCGATGTCCTGCGCGGTCACGGACATGATCCCCTCGACGGCGACGTCGTCGAGGCTCACGCGCGTGTGGAAGGCGAGGGAGGCGAGGATCGCGGCCTTCGCGGCGGCGTCGTGCCCGTCGACGTCGGCGCTCGGGTCCGCCTCCGCGTAGCCGAGCCGTTGGGCCTCGGCGACGACGTCCGCGAGCTCGAGGCCCTCGCTCGCCATGCGGTCCAGCACGTAGTTGGTGGTGCCGTTGACGATGCCGAGGATCCGCTCGACGTGGTCACCCGCGAGCGACTCGCGCACGGGTCGCACGATCGGGATGGCTCCCGCGACGGCGGCCTCGAAGTAGATGTCCACCCCGGCGGCGTCCGCAGCGGCGTAGAGCGTGGGCCCGTGCTGCGCGAGGAGCGCCTTGTTGGCCGTGACGACGCTCGCCCCCGCCTCGATCCCGGCGAGCAAGAGGCCGCGGGCGGGCTCGATGCCTCCCATGACCTCGATGACGATGTCCGCGCGACGCACGAGCGACTCGCCGTCCTCGGTGAGCAGCGGCTCGAGCCCCGTGCCCGCAAGGCCCGACCGGGGCCGGGACGCGTCCCGCACGGCGATGCCGACGATCTCGAGGGGCGCCCCGACGCGTGAGGCGAGCTCGGTGGCCTGCGAGGCGAGGAGCTTGGCGACCTCGGTGCCGACGATGCCGCAGCCCAGGAGGGCGATGCGCAGCGGGGAACCGGAGGAGGGGGCGGACACGGTGGCGGGACCTCTCGTCGGGGGCGGGTTCGACTGAGCACAGGATAGGGGTCCGGACCGGTGCGCGGCCGCACCGCTCAGCCGGTGGCCCGCCCGCGCAGCACGACGCGCCACGTGACGACCGCCGCGACGAGCAGTCCCAGCACGGCGAGCACGGCGGCGGTGCGCCACGGCGCCATGGCATCCCCCGTCGCCGACGGCGTCTCGCGCACCTCGGCAGCGACGCGCACGACGACGCTCGACGCGAGCCTGCGGTCCACCGCGACGGCCGGGTCCTCGCCGGGCGCGAGCGACGAGGTCACGATGCCTCCGACGTGGTCCCCCGCGTCGGCATCGGCCGGCACCGCGAGGGTGAACGCGAGCTCGATCGACTCACCCGGGGCGAGGACGATCCGGGGTGCGGCCGGAGCGAGCCATGCGCCGACACCGGTCGGAACCTCGCCGGCCGGTTCCAGCTCGATCTGTCCGGACGCCGACGACGTCCCGTCGGCACCGTAGACCTGGAGCTCGAGCTCCGCGGCGCCGCGGTTCGTGACGCGCAGGGCGTCGTGGACCGTCTCGCCGGGGACCGCCTCGTACCGGAAGTTGTCCCGAGCGTTCCCCTGCTCGCCGTCGGCCGGCCGGATGCCCCACGCGACGTCGGAGCCCTCACCGAGGGCGGGCGCACCCGTCGCGAGGCACACGAGCAGGAGCGCGAGGGTTCCTGCCCGACGACGTCGAGCCCCGGGTCGCCGGGTCAACTCACCGCCGTGATGGTCAGGACGGCGCGGTAGCTGCCTTGTTCGGTGGTGAGCGGAAGCCGCAGCTCGAGGGTGCCGCCGAGGCGCGCCGTACCCGGGGCGTGCCCGCTCGGCGCCGAGCCGAGCGTGCGCGCGGTGGACAGCCCGTTGCCGCTCGGGTGCCCGGGAGCCACGGCGTCGCCGGCGACCGCTCCGCCCCCGGCACCCGGGAGCGAGGGCACCCACCCGAGGTGTCTGCCGGAGAAGCCGCCGTCGGCGGAGGTGAAGTCGGAGACCTGGGCGGTGATCCGCCACGGGGCGCCGCCCGGCCGCGTGTCGGTCACGGTGATCGGCGCGAGGGTGCCGGTCGCCACGAACGCGCCGTCGGCCACGCTCGCGGTGCCGAGGCTCACGGCCGTCACGCCGCCGTCGATGCTCCAGGCGAGCTCACCAGGCTCCGGATCGCCGCCGCCCCCGCTCGCGAAGGAGATGGCGACGAACCGCTCGATGCTCGCGTCGAGGACGCCGTCCGGCGGGTAGACGTAGACGCCGTATCGGCCCGTGACCGAGTCGTCCGTGCGCACGTCGAGATGGACCTCGAAGGTGCCGTCCGCACCGGGGACCACGTGCTCGCGGTCGATGACGTGCCGTGCGCTCGCAGGAGCGCCCTTCGAGGGCTGCCACGTCTCGGCGAACCTGCCGAAAGCGACATCGACCCCCGCGCCGTCGTTGGCGTCCGGGTCGAAGCCGGAGCCTTCGACGCGCACGATCGTCGTCGAGTCGGGGTCGAGTCCCGTCGTCTTCGACACCGACACCTTGGGGCGCCACACCGATGTGCCGAGGGTCGCGGTCGCCGTGAAGCTGTCGAGCACGTCGCCTTCGGGCTGCGGCAACGCCACGGCCGCGTCGGCGTGCACCGCGACCCCGGTGCCGTGCACCGTCACGGTGTCCTCCCCGAGCGTGACCGTGGGGTTGGCCACGGTGCCGATGGTCACGCCGTCCGCCCGGTACTCCCCCGCGGGGAACTCCCCGAACTCCTCCGTCGCGTTCTGGTAGACGTCACCGACGAGCGTCACGACGCCGTCGACGACGACGACGGACAGGTTGGAGATCGTCACGACGAAGTAGTGGGAGGGGAAGTTGTAGGTGACCTTGCCACCAGTCTCGATCACGAGGTTGTCCGCGTCCGCGAGCGCACCCCCCGAGGCCGGGAAGAGGTACGGCAGCGTCTCGTTCGGGCTCGACTGGCTCTGGGGGAAGGTGGGCGTGCCGGCCGGGTCGAAGCTCGCGCCCTCGCTCACCTCGATGCGCTCGCCGAACGGTGCGGGACCGATCGGGGGCAGCGCCGCCGTCTGGCGTCCCACGTAGTTGCGGAAGCTCTCCTTGAATCCCCACGCGAGCGTGCCACCGTCGACGGCCCTGTCCTGGGCGTGGGCCGGACCGGTTGCCAGGACGACCCCGCCGAGGGCGAGCGCGAGCGCGGCGAGCAGGGCGGCGCCACGTCGCCGCGCGGAGCTGTGCACGGCGATCATGAGGTTCCCTTCCGTCCGGCGCCGCCGCTGCCGGGCCACACGAGCCACTCGAGCCGGTAGCCGAGGAGCGTCAGTGCGATGCCGAGCAGGATCGCGGCGCTCGCGAGCACCGGCGCTGCCGGCGTCGACCCGGTCGAGGCGAGCACCGAGGCGTTCGCCGCGGCGGGCTCGGCCAGCGCGGGGAGCACGGTGGGTGCCATCACGGCACCGGGCAGCCCCTGGGCCGCACCCGCAGAGCCGATCGCGAGGGTCGTACCACCTGGTGGGACGTTGACCTTCGGTGGTGCGGGCTTCGTCGTGGGTGGTGGCTTGACGGGATTCTTCGGTGTCTCGTCCTCGTCCTGCTCGCCGTCGTCGTCCCCGTCACCGGGGACCGGCTCGTCGGGGTCCTGCGGCTCGTCGGCGTCGTAGCTGACGGAGAGCGTCGAGGCCGGCTTCGCACCGTCGCGGGCGCCACCCGAGGAGTACCAGTACGAGAGCTGGCCGGTGCGGGCCTGGAAGTCGATGAAGGACTGCGGGAAGGCACCCCATGGCGCCTTCTCCGTGTCCTTCTTGACCTGCTCGGTCGCGTCCTTCGGGAGGGACACCTCGACGCCGCGGTAGGCCGGCAGCGTCGTGAAGCCACGGTCCCCCTGGAGCGAGACCGCGGCGAGGGTCGCGAGGACGACGGTCTCGGGATCGAGCTCGTCCCACTGTCCCGGGTTGTCCATCGACGCGCCGTACCCACCGACCTCGGCACGCAAGGTCCCGGCGCCGTCCTTGATCGTGAGCACGGGGTCGGTCACCCACCAGTACGTCATGCCGCCGTAGAACGCGACCGTGAAGGAGCCGTTCCAGGAGATCGTGGCGTCGCCCGAGACCGGGTCGACCTCGCCCTTGCCCCCGTTGATGACGGCCTGGATCCCGGTGCCACGCAGGTTCGACGTGGAGACGGGATCGCCGTTCGCATCCCGGCAACGATCGGCGAACTTCACCGCACCGTACCTCCCGGCCGTCCCGACGGGCTTCTCGATCGTGACGGCACCCGACGTGGTCCTGAAGAAGCCGTCCTGCTCGGTCCACACCCGCGAGGAGCCGGTGTCGCCCGCCTCACCGGCGGACAGGAAGTTGCAGCCACCGGCGAACGCCCCGCCGCCGGTCTCGACGTTGAGCCCCCAGCGCAGCTGCGCGTTGGAGACCGTGAAGGGCTCCGTGGCGACCGAGGGGATCTCGACGTCGAGCTCGATCTGGTCCGCCTGGGCCACCTCGGCGGACGCCACGCCGAGCCCGGCGACGAGGCCGAGCGCCAGGGCGGCGGCGAGCCGGCGACGTGGGGCGCTCATCGCGCCACCTGCGGGTTCGCCCCGACGCGTCCCGCGGGCTCGAGCGGCGCCTCGGGTGCCGGACCCGCCGAGGCGACCGGGGCCGGCGACACCTCGTCAGGTCCGGGTGAGGACGGAGCCTGGTCCGCCGCCGCGTGACGTGCCCGGCGTTCCCGACGTGCGGTGACGAGCCCGACGATCACGACGACGATCAGCGCGAGCGCGGCGATCCCGAGCAGGATCCACTCGAGAGCGATCCCGCCGGCGACCTCGTCGTCCGGTTCGCTCGGGGCGACGGGCGGCGCGGGCGCGGCAGCCACCTGGAACTCGACCTCGACCCGCGTGCCGCTCGCCGCCGCGGTGAGCACGAGCGAGTGCGTCCCGGCGCGCAGGTCGGCGGGAAGCTGCAGCACCCCGGCCACCTCGCCGTGCGCACCCGCGACGAGCGGACCGGCCGCGGCCAGGCCGGCTCCGAGCGAGACGGTGAGCTGTTCACCGGGCACGAGCCCTCGTGCGGTGTAGGTCAGCACGCGACCGACCACGGCCGTGGCACGGTCGACGTCGAGGGTCGGCTCGGCGGGCGCGGCGACGTCGGGCCCCTCGGTGCCGGCCTCGTCCGTGGCGGGCTCCTCGGCACCCGGGGTCTCGCCCCCGGGCTCGTCGCCCCCCGGCGGATCGGTCGGCCCGGAGCCACCGGAGTAGATGTCGGCGAACGCGACGGGGGTGAAGGTCTCGTTCTGCGGGTTCTTCACGCCGTGCGCCCCGATCGTGATGATCCCGCAACGCGTCGTGCGGCAGTCCACGGTCTCGGTGCCGCCCGAGCGACCCGTGGTCTGGAAGGTGGGGCCCGGCACGGTCATCGTGACGGTCCAGCCACCTGAGTCGGACATCGTGGCGTGCGCCTCGTCGGCGGTCGAGGACCCGGGGAACGCGACGAAGCGCTGGAAGCCGGCGTTGTTCTGCGTCTCGGCGTCGGGCACGTAGCGGAAGTCGACGCCGCTCTGCCCGCCCTTGCTCGGCTGCCAGCCGTCGCCGACGGTGCCGAAGAAGACGTAGACGCCGCCGAAGGCGCCCTGGATCGACTGGAAGCCCGAGCCGGAGACCGTGATCTCGGTCGAGTAGCTCGTGTCCGCCTCACCCTTGCCGAACTCGTTCTCGACGGTGACCCGCGAGGCGGCCTGGGCGTCCCCGACCGGCCCCAGCACCACCCAGAGCGTCGTGGCAAGCATGGCCACGAGGGCGACCAGGGCGGTGGAGCGGATCAGGCGGCGGGACATCAGGACACCTCCACGGTGCGTAGCGGGAGCACGAGCAGCGAGCCGTCGGCGCGTTCGACCACCTCGACGGGGTACTCGTAGACGGCGGAGAGCCGCTCCGCGTCGAGGACCTCGCGCGGCGACCCGGTCGCGGCGACCCGGCCTCCGGAGAGCAGGACCATGCGGTCGGCGTAGGCGGCGGCAAGGCTCAGGTCGTGCAGGACGACGACGACGGCGTCACCCGCCCGGGCGCGCTGCCGCGCGAGCTCGAGGGCGCGTTCCTGGTGCCGGATGTCGAGGGCGGCGGTCGGCTCGTCGAGCAGCACGAGCCGTGGGTCCTGGGCGAGCACCCGGGCGAAGGACGCCCGGGACTTCTCTCCGCCGGAGAGGGTCGGGAAGAGCCGTCGGGCCAGGTGGAGCACCTCGGCGGACTGCATCGCACGAGCCACGACGGCGTCGTCGTCCTCTTCCTCGGGACGACCTCGCCACGGGGCGCGGCCCATCTGGACGACGTCGACGACCTCGAACGGGAAGGAGAGCCGGTTCTCCTGCAGGAGCACGCCGCGCCGTCGGGCCAGTGCCTCGGGGCGGTGCTCGGCCACGGGGCGTCCCTCGAGGAGGACCTGCCCGGACGAGGGGGTGAGATCGCCGGCGAGCAGGGACAGCATCGAGGTCTTGCCGGCACCGTTGGGCCCGACGAGTGCGAGGACCTCGCCCGGGCGGACGTCGAGGTCGACGTCGGCGAGAATCTGCGCCGCGCCGATCCGCAGGCCCACGCCTCGGGCCGTCACGAGTGCCGCCGTCATGCCCAGCCTCCCGACGAGCGGCGCGTGCGCCGGATGAGGTACAGGAAGAAGGGCCCGCCGACGAGCGCGGTGAGCATGCCGATCGGCAGGTCGGCGTAGTCCACCGCGGTGCGCGCGACGAGGTCCGCGCCGAGCAGGAGCACCGCTCCGCCGAGCGCCGAGGCGGGGATCAGCACCCGGTGGCCCGGTCCCACGGCCATGCGGACGACGTGCGGGACGACGAGCCCGACGAACGCGATGATGCCGCTGAACGCGACGGCGGCCGCCGTCAGGAGCGCGACGACGACGATCGTCGTGATGCGCAGCCGCTCGACGTTGACCCCGAGGTGACGGGCGGGCCGCTCGCCGAGGGCGAGCAGGTCGAGACGCCGCGCGAACGTCGTCGCGATCAGGACGCCGACGACGACGAGCGGCGCCACGATCGCGACGTAGGGCCAGCGGGTGCCGTTGAGGCTGCCGAGCTGCCAGAACACGATCTGCTCGCGGGCCTGGGTGTCGCCGAGGAACGTCAGGAAGGCGATACCCGCTCCCGCGACGGCGTTGACGGCGACGCCGGTGAGGATGAGGGTGACGACCTCGGTGCGTCCTCCCGAGCGGGACAGGAAGTACACGACGAGCGTCGCGGCGAGCCCGCCGCAGAAGGCGAAGGCCGCCGTCGTCCACGGGCCGAGGAACGTCCAGCCGAAGACGATCACGGCGCACGCGGCGAGCGCCGCACCCGCGGACACTCCCGCGATGCCCGGCTCGGCGAGCGGGTTGCCGAACACACCCTGCATGAGCGCACCGGCGGTCGCGAGCGCCGCACCGACGAGCATCGCCATCGCGACCCGGGGGAAACGGATCGTCCAGAGGGCCGCCTCGCCGTTGGGGTGGGCCGAGACCTCGGCGCCGCCGAGACCGATCCGATGCAGGATCGAGGAGAACACCTCGGCGGCGGGGATCGAGAGCTGCCCGACCCCGGCGGCCACGACGGCGCACACGACGAGACCGACGACAAGTACGACGAACAGCGCCGTCACGGCGGTCCGCGACCTGCGGGGAACGCTCGGGGTGGGGGCCGACGTCGTCGTACCCGGCTCCTTGGCGACCACAGCCGTCACGACGATCCTTCGGGTGCGTAGATCGCGACCGCGAGCGCGTCGAGCACGGCCGCGGTGTTGGGTCCGAACGAGAGGATCTCGGTGTCCGACATGTCCACGATCCGGCGGGACTGACCGGCCGGGGTGTTCGCGACGGCGGGGAGCCGCTCGAGGAGTCCGTCGATCCCGTCGACGGACTCGAGGCCCTTGGTCATCATCAGGATCAGGTCGGGCGCGGCCTTGACGAGTCCCTCGTCGTTGAGCGGGCGCATGCCTTCGAAGCCGATCTCGGACGCGACGTCGATCCCGCCCAGGGCCGTGATGAGCGCGTCCGCCCCCGAACCGGAGCCGAACATGTAGTAGACGCCGGACTGTCCGCGCACGTACAGGAAGGCCATGCGGAGCTTGGCGGCAGGGTCCTGCGGGGCGACGGCCGCGATCTCGGCGAGCTTGGCCTGCACCGTCGCGTCACTGCGTTCGGCGAGCAGCTCGCCCTCGGCGGGCACACCGAGCGCTTGCGCGGTGGCGCGGATGAGCTCGGGGATCGCCGAGAGGTCGCGGTGCGGGTCCATGACGACCACGGGGATCCCGGCGTCGCGCATCTGCAGGATGACGTCCCACGGCCCCAGGGACGTGTCCGTGAGGATGACGGTGGGGGCGAGCTCGAGGATC
Organism: uncultured Cellulomonadaceae bacterium; assembly: GCA_964510785.1. Lineage (GTDB taxonomy): Bacteria > Actinomycetota > Actinomycetes > Actinomycetales > Cellulomonadaceae > JAAYZM01. Next base: position 9,049 of record CAZECM010000061.1, read on the forward strand.
GCCTCGCCGCTCAGGTCGTGCCCGCCGGAGGTGACGAGGGGCCGGTCGGAGATCTCCGCGTACGCGGAGGAGACGTCGCGCCCCACGATCTGGTCACCGAGGCCGAGCTCGAACACGATGCGCGAGAGCGAGCCGTAGATGTCGAGCGCAAGGATGCGGCTCGTGTCGGTGATGGTGACCTCGGTGCCCTGCATGTCGGTCACCGTGACGGGGAGCTGCTGCTCGGGAGAGTGTGCGACGGGGTCGATCGTGCTGTCCGCGAGCACCGCGGTGCTCGGCCCCTCGATGGTGCGCGGGTCGCTCGCCACGTCCGCGTCCGCAAGCTGCACGCCCACCGCGCCCTGGGCGACCGTGCTGGCGCCCGTAGGTGCACCGGCGCAACCCGCGAGGACGAGGGCGGCAAGGACGAGCGGCACGAGGCGGCGTGGCATGAAGTGGGATCTCCCGGAGTTCCAGAGTGCACGAGGTAAGCCTCACCTCAGCACGCTCGATCGTAACTGACGTGGTTTCGGGCGGGTGCCCGGACCTGTGTGGTCCGGGCACCCGCCCGGTGTGGTGGCGCCGCCCCTGCGCGGCACCCCCGGTGGACCGCTCAGCGCACCCGGAGAGTGACCTGCTTCGCGGCCTTCTTCGCCACGGTCTTCGAGCCCAGGTACTGAGCCTTGACCGCGTACTTGCCCTTGGCGAGCTTGGGCAGCTTGACCGTCGCCTTGCCCTTGGCGTTCACCTTGACGGTGATGGTGCGGACGGTCTTCTTGCCCTGGGTGACCACCACACGAACCTTGCCCGTGGCCTTCACGCCGGTGCCCTTGACGGTCAGCCGCAAGGTCGCACGCTTACCCGCCTTGACGCTCGACTTCGCGAGCTTCGCCGTCGCTGCGGACTTCGCCTTGGAGACCTTGACCGTCGCGACCACCGACTTCGCCGCAGCGAGGTCCGCGCCACCCGCGAACTCAGCAACGAGCTTGCGCGAACCCGGCAACAGCTTCTTGGTCAGCGTGACCTGCGCCTTACCGTTCTTGACCGTGCCCTTGCCGACCACGGTCGAGCCGACCTTGACGGTCACCTTGCCCGCGGCAGCCTTGACCCCCGCAGGAACACCCACCGTCACCGTCGCCTTGGTCTTCGACGCGAAGCGGAAGCTCTTCTTCACCGAAACCTTGACCGACGGCGCGGCCTTCGTCACCGTCAACGTCGCCGCAGCAGACTCCACCGAACCAGCAGGGTTGCTCGCGACGACGCGGTACTGCGTACCGGACTGCGCGACCGAGGTCGTGGCGACCTCGAGCGTCGACGCCGTCGCACCTGCGACGTTCGCCCAGGCACCCGAACCGGCGCGTGACTGCCACTGGTAGGCCACGGACTTGCCCGAGGCAGCGACCGTGAACGTCGCCGCGGAGCCGACCTTGACCGACGCGTTCTTCGGCGCCGCGGTCACGGCCGGGGCGACGAGTGTCACAGTCAGCGTCGCGGCGTCGCTGGTCACGGCACCGAAGGCGGTCGAGGCCGTGACACGGAACTGCGTCCTGTCCTGGTCGATCGATGCGGGGAACTCGAGCACACTGCTCGTGGCGCCGGCGACGTCGACCCACTCCGCACCGGGAGCCTTCGACTCCCACTGGAAGGACGCGTCGTCAGTATCCACCTCCACGGCGAAGGTCGCCGTCGCACCATCGAGAACAGCGACGGACTGCGGCGCCGTCACGACGACGGGCCCGGGAAGGAACTCGATCGGCGTGTAGATCTCGAAGGACGGCGCGACGGCACCGCTGCCGGGGTAGGTGTAGACACCGTAGTTGCCCTCGGTGATGGCGCTCGCCGCGGCATCGACGACGGCCTTGTCCACGACGAGCTCGGTCGTGAAGCTACCGTCGACCGCGAGCACGATGCCGCCCGCGCTCGGGGCGACGGGCGACGGAATGCTCTCCGCCGGGACAGCCCACTTCTGGCCACCGTTGGCGACCGACACCGCGGGGCGCGCCGACGTGGGGGCACCCGCCGAAGGACGCCAGACGTCGGGGAAGTAGCCGACGACGACGTACGCACCGGCTTGCTTGCCCGAGAGCGGCGGGCGCGTACCGACCGCGACTCCGTGGTAGAAGCCGCGACCCTCAACCGCCACGGAGGACGTGAGGTCGAGACCGAACTTGTCCGTCGCGAGCGTCACCGACGGCGTCGTGAGGAACGACACCGAGAAGTTGTCGAGAGCAGCACCCTCGGGCAGGAAGTCCTGCAGGGCGGAAGCACCCAGCTCGGTGAGTGTCACATTGCTGCCGGTCACCGTGACGAGATCGCCGTCGACGACGACGACGGTCTCGCCGACCTCGCCGAGGACAACGTCCTCACCGCCGTAGGTGCCGGGCTCGAACCCGAGGATGTTCTCCGGGATCACGACGCTCAGGTCGCCGACAACCGACGCGTCGCCGTCGACGACGACGACGCCGACGTTCTCGACCGTCACCTCGAAGGCGTGCGACGGGAAGTGGTACTCCGCACCACCGGTCGTCCCCACCTCGAAGTTGTCGGCGTCCGTGAACTCGAAGTCGTAGACCGGCAGGAGATACGGCAAGGTCTCGTTCGGGCTCGAGGTACTGGCCGCCCATGCCGGCGTGCCGTCAAGGTCGAACTGAGCGGGCTGGACGAGGGTGATCCTCTCGCCCACGGGCACCGCACCGACGGGCGGTAGAGCCGCAATCTGCTGACCCACGTAGTTGCGGAAGCTCTGCCGGAACCCCCACTTCAGGATGCCGTCGGCGGGTGCCGTCGTCTCGTCGGCCGAGGCCGGTGCGGCGGCAACGATGCCGCCGAAGACGAGGGCCGCCACGGCGAGGGCGCCGATACGTCCCCGCGTGCGCGTGTGCAATGCCATTGAAGTACCTTTCTGACGCTGTGTCAGCACACCCTCGAGACGAGGACAGCGCCCGCAGATGGGGCGCTGTCGTGTCGTACGGGGGTGATGTGATTGAGGTAAGCCTTACCGAAGTGAGGTCCCCCTCACCATAATCGAGACATGGCACAAGGGCCAATAGTCCTAGCCGCTTGTGAGCCAAGTCTCAGGAACCGCTGCCCAGCGAAGGCCCCGGGGCGGGTGCCCGGACCTGTGTGGTCCGGGCACCCGCCCGGTGTGGTGGCGCCGCCCCTGCGCGGCACCCCCGGTGGACCGCTCAGCGCACCCGGAGAGTGACCTGCTTCGCGGCCTTCTTCGCCACGGTCTTCGAGCCCAGGTACTGAGCCTTGACCGCGTACTTGCCCTTGGCGAGCTTGGGCAGCTTGACCGTCGCCTTGCCCTTGGCGTTCACCTTGACGGTGATGGTGCGGACGGTCTTCTTGCCCTGGGTGACCACCACACGAACCTTGCCCGTGGCCTTCACGCCGGTGCCCTTGACGGTCAGCCGCAAGGTCGCACGCTTACCCGCCTTGACGCTCGACTTCGCGAGCTTCGCCGTCGCTGCGGACTTCGCCTTGGAGACCTTGACCGTCGCGACCACCGACTTCGCCGCAGCGAGGTCCGCGCCACCCGCGAACTCAGCAACGAGCTTGCGCGAACCCGGCAACAGCTTCTTGGTCAGCGTGACCTGCGCCTTACCGTTCTTGACCGTGCCCTTGCCGACCACGGTCGAGCCGACCTTGACGGTCACCTTGCCCGCGGCAGCCTTGACCCCCGCAGGAACACCCACCGTCACCGTCGCCTTGGTCTTCGACGCGAAGCGGAAGCTCTTCTTCACCGAAACCTTGACCGACGGCGCGGCCTTCGTCACCGTCAACGTCGCCGCAGCAGACTCCACCGAACCAGCAGGGTTGCTCGCGACGACGCGGTACTGCGTACCCGACTGCGACACGGCCGAGGTCGGCACGGTGAGGTTGCGGTGATCCGCGTCCTCCACGTCGACCCAGACCACACCATCGCTCGAGGACTGCCACCGGTACGTGACGAAGTCGCCGCTGGCCCGTGAGGAGAACGTCGCGACGCCGCCCGCCGCGACCGAGGTGTCCTTCGGCTGTGCGGCGAAGGACAGACCGGGAACCTGCACGACGAGACCGGCAGCGTCGGAGTGAACGGTACCGCCGGCATTGACGACGACGGCGCGGAGCTGGGCACCGTTGTCCGTGGTGCGCACCGCGGCGAGCTCGAGGCTCGTCGAGGTCGCCCCGGGGACGTCCCTCCAGCTCAGACCGCCGTCGTCGCTGCGCTGCCACTGCACCTGTGCCGAGCTCGGCGAGGTGAAGGCCAGCTCGAAGAACGCCACGTCACCCGTGTTCGCCCGGACGGGCTTCGGCTGGGACGTGATCTCGGCGGCGGGCAGGAACGTGACCGAGGTGTAGGTCTCGAAACGATCCTGCACCGCGCCGCCACCGGGGTAGGTGTACACCCCGTAGCGGCCGGAGCCGAGCGCGGCGGAGACCTCGTCGGCCGTTGCCTTCGACACGGTGAACGCCACCTCGAAGCTTCCCTCGGGGCTCAGCTCGATCGCGCCCGCCGCGGTACCGCCGACGAGGTTGATCGACTCGGCGGGCAGCGCCCACGCGTTGGCGGCCGCCGACCGTGCCGCGCCACCGGCACCCTGGGAGGGCCGCCAGTCCTCGGCGAACCGACCGAAGGAGACATAGACACCGGCGCGCTGACCCGCGAGCGGGGGGCGACCGTAGCCGTAGGCGTAGTCTGGGTGGAAACCGCTACCCGTGACCGTGAGCTCGACCTCGTCGGTCGACACGAGCTCGGTGGCGGACAGCGTCACCGAAGGCTCGACCGTCGCCGGAAGCGGCAGCACCGAGAGCGCGGCGGGCTCGGAGTATGCCGTGCCCGTCGAGTTCGTCGCGGCGAGCCGGTACAGCGCACCGTCCGACGCCGGCAGGGCCTGCACCGTCAGGCTTGCCGCCGTGGCATGCGAGACGTCGGACCAGCTCTCGCCGTCGTCGAGAGACGACTGCCACTGCAGCGTCACCGCGAGAGTGCCTTCGGCTGCGGCGGTGAAGCTCGCGAGCTGCCCGGAGTACACCTCCGCGGCCTGGGGCTGCGTCGTGACGACCGGGAAGGCCTCCCGCAACGAGATCGGAGTGACACTGTCATAGCTGCGGTCCGCGAGCGTCGTGGAGTTGTAGGTCACGACCTCGTAGGTCTTGGCCGGGTCAAGACCACTGCCGGCCACGGCGAGCCGCACCGTTCCCAAGCCCCCCGAGGTCTTGAGGACGGAGAACCCCACCGTCCCGGTGGACGGGCGCTGTGCCGTCGCCGGGTTCGTCCCGGGCGTCCAGGCACCGCTCTCGACGATGCTGACCCGCAACAGACCGCTCGTGAGTGCCGTGTCGAAACCACCGAGCCCGACGTTGATGGCCGTCGCGACCCCCGTGGGCACCTCGGTGCCCGGGTCGACCAGGACCTGCCGCTCACCCGTGGCGGGCGCGACGGTCAGCTTCGCGGCGGGCGAGACGATCGGCGAGCCCTCGTCGAGCCCGTTGTCCGCGATCGCACGGACCAGCAGGCCGTCGTCGTCCACCGTCACCGCACCCAGCGAGTGCGTCGAGGTGTTCCCCGGGGTCGTGCTCGTCGCGACCGTGCCCCACGACTCACCGTCACGACTGGTCTGCCAGGTCCAGCTCGCCCTCGGTCCTGCGGTCACCGTGGCCGTGAAGCTCGCCGTGGTGCCCTCGACGACCGAGAGCGGCTCGGGCAACCGGGTGAAGGTCGGTGCCTGGGTCCGCACGCTCACACGCACCGGACCGTCCGTGACGGGATCACCGATGCCGTTGGTTCCGGTCACCTTGACGAGGAGGCCGTGCAGCGAGACCGGGGTGTCGGTGGTCACCGAGTAGAAGGCGTTGTTGCTGCCGGTCTGAGTGAACGCGACGTTCCAGGTCTCACCGTCGTCCTCGCTCGTCTCCCACGTCCAGTCGGCCTGCGGGGCACCCTGTGCCCACCGGGAGAAGTAGAGCTGGGTGCCGGCGAGCAGCTCGACGTCCCGCAGCGAGGTCGACGTGTCGAGCCACGCGAGCGGCTGGGTGGTCACCGTGAGCACGGCGGTGCGCGACACGACGTCCTCGCCGACACCGTTGGTACCTCGGGCTCGATACAGCTCACCGTCCTGGTCGGGGGTGATGCTGTACACGTAGAGCTGCAGCGAGCCGCTCGTCTGCGTGATGGTCTGCACCGCGCTCCAGCTCTCGCCTTCGTCGGCGCTCTTCTCCCAGGTCCACGTGCCGTAGGGGGCACCCGTGATGCTGGCTCGGAAGTAGCCGGCTCCCCCGGCCTCGACCGTGAGGTCGTTGACGTCTCCGACGATCGCGAGGGCCTCGGTCGTGACCGTGAGCCCGACCTCCTCGCTCACGACGGGCTCGTCGACCCCGTTGGAGACGATGACGCGGAGGGTCGAGCCGTTCAGCTCGGGCCCGACCGCAGCGATGCGCAACGTGCTCGCGGTGCCGCCCCAGTCCTCCCACACCGCGCCCTCACCGGCGGGCTTGCGCTGCCAGGTGTAGCTCAGCGTCGATCCCGTGGCGACGACCTGGAACTGTGCGACCCGCGAGGCCTGCACCTCGAGCGAGGTGGGCTGCTGAGTGATCAGGACCGCTTCCTTGGCCACGACGGTGAGCGTGGCTGCCGCGGTGGGAACCTGAACCGTCCCGGTCGCGAAGACGGCGCGGTACTGAGCGCCGTCGTGCTCGGCGATGCTGACCTCGGGGAGCACCAGCACGTCAGCGTTCTGGCCGGCGAGGTCGTTCCACTCCCCATCGTCGAGGCGCTGCCACTGCGTCGTCGGCGCGGGAGCGCCGGTACCGACGGCCTGGAGCGTGACGTCGGTACCTTCGCTGACGGTCTTCGACCCGGGGTGGGCCACCACGACGGGCGCGAGCTCGAGCTCCTCGGCCTCGAAGTCGACCGTGAGCGGGAGCGGGGGCTTCTGCGGGTCCGCGGACAGTCCGCTCGTGTGCCAGTACGAGGACAGGCCCGTCGTGTACTGGAAGTCGACGAAGCTCTCCGGCCACGACCCCCAGCCTGGGTTGGTGTTCTTCGTCTCCTGCGGGATCGCGGAGGTCGTCGAACGCCCTTCCCCGGCGAGGGGGAAGTAGTCGACGCCCTGGTAGGCGGGCTCGATCGTGAAGCCGTCGCCCTCGGTCGCGGCGCCATGGATGGTCGCGACGACGACGCCCTCCTGGGGATCCAGCGGCACCTTCACGTCCGGGTCCGCCATCGACGAGGCGAAGCCACCGACCTTCGCGGTGATCTCGCCGTCGCCGTTCGCGTCGAGGTTGAGCACGGGGTCCGCGAGGTACCAGGGCACGAGGCCGCCGTAGGCGTAGACGGTGAGCGCGCCCTCCCAGGCGATCTGCACGGAGCCGTCGGCCTGCCGCTCGCCCTCGCCGTCGGCGAAGTAGAGCTGCTGGCCGATCGTGCCACCCGGGCCGTCCTGGTTGCACCGGGTGTCCTTGCCAGCGGCGAGGGCCTCGCCCTCAGCGGTGCGCTTGATGATGCGCAGATCCCGGTCGACGGTGCGGTAGGTGGCCTCGCTGCCGTCGCCGTAGCCGGCGGTGAAGTAGTTGCACCCGCCGGCGGGTGAGCCGCCCTGGTGGACGAGGTTGAGGCCCCATTCCAGCGAGGCGCTGTCGAAGGTGGCGGGTGTCGCGTCTGCGACTGCAGGTGCGGCGGAGACAGCTCCAGCCACAACCAGTGCTACGGCGGCGAGGGCGCTGAGGCGTCCCCGCGTGCGCGTGTTCAGTGACATCAACATGCCTTTCTGACGGCGTGTCAGATCACCCCGAAACGCGAACAGCGCCCCCACTTCGGGGCGCTGTCATGTCGGCCGAGGGTGATGTGATTGAGGTAAGGCTTACCAAAGTTAGGTATTGCTCACCTTACTCACGAGGTCGTAGCGCGGACAACGTCCCGGGGCGCTTGTGATCGACGTCTCAGCGCCGCGGGGCTATCCCAGGTCGAGCGCGAGCAGGTCCTCGACGGTCTCGCGGCGCACGAGCACCCGTGATCCGCCGTCGGCCACCGCCACGACGGGCGGGCGCGGCACGAGGTTGTAGTTGGACGCCATCGACCGCCCGTACGCGCCCGTCGCGGCCACGGCGAGCAGGTCCCCCGCCGCGACGTCGCCGGGCAGCAGCACCTCGTGCACCACGATGTCCCCGCTCTCGCAGTGCTTGCCCACCACGCGCGCGAGCACCGGCTCGGCCGTCGAGCGTCGCGAGACGATCTCCGCGTGGTACGCCGCTCCGTACAGCGCGGGGCGCAGGTTGTCGCTCATCCCGCCGTCGACCGAGACGTACGTGCGCACGCGCCCGTCCTCGATCCGGACGGGCTTGACGGTACCGACGGTGTAGAGGGTCGCCGTGGTGGGGCCGACGACGGCGCGCCCCGGCTCGATCGAGAACCGCGGCAGCCCTCCGCCCAGCTCGGAGGCCGCGGCGACCACGCCCGCGGCGATGTCCTTCGCGACCCGCTCCGGGTCGAGCGCGACGTCACCGGGCAGGTACGCGATACCGAAGCCGCCACCGAGGTCGACCTCGCCCACG
>CAZECM010000062.1:0-3723 GCA_964510785.1 uncultured Cellulomonadaceae bacterium
GTCGAGGTTCGACAGCGGCTCGTCCATGAGGAACACCTGCGGCTGACGCACGATCGCGCGGCCCATCGCGACACGCTGACGCTGACCGCCCGAGAGGGCCTTCGGCTTGCGGGTCAGGTACTCCTCGAGGTCGAGGAGCTTGGCGGCCTCGAGCACGCGCGCAGCGCGCTCGTCCTTGTTGACGCCGGCGATCTTCAGGGCGAAGCCCATGTTCTCGGCAACCGTCATGTGCGGGTACAGCGCGTAGTTCTGGAACACCATCGCGATGTCGCGGTCCTTGGGCTGCACGTCGGTCACCTCGCGGTCACCGATGAGGATGCGGCCCTCGTTGACGTCCTCGAGGCCCGCAAGCATGCGGAGCGACGTGGACTTGCCACAGCCGGAGGGACCGACGAGGACGAGGAACTCGCCGTCTTCGATGTGGAGGTCGAGCTTGTCGACCGCGGGGCGCTCGGTGCCCGGGTAGATCCGGGTCGCCTTGTCAAACGTCACCGTTGCCATGCTGGTTACATCCCTTCACCGGCAGGTACGTGCCGGACGATCCGTTGTGAAGAGTGTCAGGTGGTACCGACACGCGATCGAGGGCTCGTGCCCTCGATCACCGGCCATCCTGCCACACCCCAACTCCCGGGGGCGAGGGACCTCATCCACCAAGGTCGGTCGCGAACCCCACGAGCACTCCCGCGACGTCCGCGGGGGAGTCGACCCGGTAGCGCGCCGCCGTCGGCCCCGGCCCGACCTTGATGCCGACGTCCCCCTCTTCCAAGGACTCGAGCGCGTCCTCGTCGGTCGTGTCGTCGCCGACATAGACGACGACGGCGGCTCCCGTGGTGGCTCGCAGCGCAGCCACACCCTCGCCCTTGTGCGCGGGATGGACCGCGATCTCCACGATGTGCTTGCCCACGACCGTCTTGAGGTTCCGCGCCGCCCCGAGCGCCACGGCCTCCGCGGTCGCGGCGGCCTCGACCTCGGGCGCGGCCATCTTCGTGTGGACGAGGACGGTGGTGGGCTTGCGCTGCACGAGCACGCCCTCGTGACGCGCCCCGATGAGCTCCGCCTCGGCGACGAGCTCGTCCTGCAGGGTGCGCGCCTCGTCGGAGAGCTCGAAGGGCTCGAGGAGGTAGCCACCGTCGTGGACCCGCCCGAACTCGGCGCCGTGGGAGCCCACGAGCCACGTCCCCTCGGGGAGCGGGCCGGTCACGGTCGAGAGCTCCTCGAGCCCCCGGCCGGAGACGAGGGCCACCTCGACCCCCACCCGAGCGATCCGTGCGACGGCGGTCATCGCGTCGGGGAGCGGACGCGCCGCTGCCGGATGGTCGACGATCGGGGCGAGGGTGCCGTCGAAGTCGAGGGCGAGGAGCACCGGGCCGTCCTGGTGGGCGAGCGCCGCGAGCGCGGCCTCCGGCCTAGACATACGAGGTCCGGCTGGGCATGGCCGTGAGGGTCCCGAGGAAGGCGGCGGACCACTTCGCGACGTCGTCGTCGAGCACCCTCCTCCTGAGGCGACGCATGCGGCGCCGGGCGTCCTTGTGCGGGAGGTGCGCCGCGTACTCCATCGCGTCCTTCAGCCCTTCGATGTCGTGGGGGTTGACGAGCACCGAGCCGGAGAGCTCGTCCGCGGCCCCCGTGAACTCGGAGAGGACGAGCACGCCGTCGTCGTTCGTGCGCGCGGCGACGTACTCCTTCGCGACGAGGTTCATGCCGTCCCGCAGCGACGTGACGAGCATGACGTCGGCCGCGACGTAGAGGGCGGCCATCTCCTCGAGGGGGTAGGTGTGGTGCAGGTACTCGATCGCGGGGCTGCCCAGCTCCCCGACCTCGCCGTTGATCCGCCCGACGGCGAGCTCGACGTCCTCGCGCAGCCTTCGATAGGCGCGCACGTTCTCCCGCGAGGGGCTCGCGACCTGCACGAGGATCGCTTCGCCGACGGGCATGCGGCCCTCCGCGACGAGCTCGCCGTACGCCTTGATGCGGTGGCGGATCCCCTTCGTGTAGTCCAGCCGGTCCACACCGAGCAGGATCGTCCTGGGGTTGCCCAGCTCCACGCGGATCTCCGCGGCACGGGCCACGACCGCCTCGGAGCGGGCGATCTTGTCCAGCGCGCCGGAGTCGATCGAGATGGGGAACGCGGCCGCGCGGACGTGTCGGCCGGGGTTGCCCTCACCATCCGGGAGCGTGACGACCTGGCCCCGCACCTGGAGGTCGGTCAGCCGCCGGACGTTGCGCAGGAAGTTGGCGGCGTCCGAGCCGCGCTGGAAGCCGATGAGATCGGCCCCGAGCAGACCGCGCACCACGGCGGTGCGCCACGGGAGCTGGGCGAAGATCTCCCACGGCGGGAAGGGGATGTGGTGGAAGAAGCCGATGCGCAGGTCCGGGCGCCGCTCCCGAAGCATCGCGGGGACGAGCTGGAGCTGGTAGTCGTGCACCCACACCGTCGCGCCCTGGGCGGCCACCTCCGCCGTGGCGACCGCGAACCGCTCGTTCACCCGCCGGTAGGCGTCCCACCACTCGCGGTGGAACGCGGGGGGCGCGATGACGTCGTGGTACAGCGGCCACAGGGTGTCGTTCGCGAAGCCCTCGTAGTAGTCCTCGAGGTCCCGCTCGCTCAACGGGACGGGCACGAGCCGCATGCCGTCGGCGTCGAAGGGCTCGACGTCCAGGTCCGCGGCGCCGGCCCAGCCGACCCACGCCTTCCCCTGCATGATCGGCGCGAGCGCCGTCACGAGGCCCCCCGGTGCGCGCACCTGGTGGATGCTGCCGTCGTCGGCCACGGTGATGTCCACCGGGAGGCGGTTCGCCACCGCGACGAAGTCGTATCCCGTCATCATCAGCTCCTTGATCTGCCTTCGAGGGTAGCCCGCCTGCACGTTGCCGCCTGCGGGGATACCGTGGCCGGATGGAGCGGATCGGGCTTTCCCCAGGGTCGGAGGTGGGCGGCTACCGCATCCTCTCGCCCCTCGGAGCCGGCGGGATGGGCGCCGTCTACCGGGCGGCGGACGGGGGTGGCAGCGAGGTCGCGCTCAAGCTCCTGCACCCCCACATCGGTGCGGACCCGGCCGCGAGGGAGCGCTTGCGACGGGAGGTCTCCGCCCTGCAACGGCTGCGCCACCCGGCCGTCGCGGCGGTGCTCGACGCCGAGGCGGACTCCTCCGAGGCCTTCATCGTGACGGAGCTCGTGGACGGTGAGAACCTCACGGATCACATCCGCGCCCACGGTCCCCTCGATGCCGGAGAGCTGCTCGACGTCGCGCGAGGGCTGCAGGGTGCCCTCGAGGCCGTCCATGCCGCGGGCGTGGTGCACCGCGACCTCAAGCCCTCGAACGTCGTGCTCACCGCAGCGGGGCCCGTGCTCATCGACTTCGGGATCGCCCAGGGCATGGGTGACGCGCGGCTCACCTCCACCGGGGTGGTGCTCGGCACACCCGGGTACCTCGCCCCCGAGCTGCTCGACGGAGAGGAGCCCGACGAGTCGTCCGACTGGTGGGGCTGGGCCGCCGTGCTGGCGTACGCCGCCACGGGGAGGGAGCCGTTCGGCTCGCGCCCGATCGAGGCGGTCCTCGCGCGCGCCCGGTCGGGCGAGGTCGACGTCGACGGGCTCGGCCCGCTCACGACGGGTGCCCTGCGCGGTGCGCTCGAGCCACGGGCCGCGCACCGGGCCGCCCCCGCCGACGTCGTCGCCATCCTGGAGGCCGTCGCCGCGCGGGGCGACGGTCCCGTGGTGCC
>CAZECM010000062.1:3733-17473 GCA_964510785.1 uncultured Cellulomonadaceae bacterium
GCCCCGCGCGGCGACGGCCTCCAGGATGGCGACGACGTCGGCGGGGCGACGGTCCCGTGGTGCCGACGGCGGAGGTGAGCGGGCTCGACGGCCCCGCCGCGACCGAGGTGTTCGCCAACGACGGGCAGACGCGTGCCTTCGAAGGGGCGCCGACGACGGCGTTCCCCGGACCGGAGCCCACCGAGGCGGATGTCCCGGACGCGGACCTCGAGGCGTACGCGCCACCCGTGCCACCGCGGCGCACGGGAACGCTCCTCGCGCTGCTGCTCCTCGCCGTGGTCGCTGCGGCGCTCGCCCCTGGGGTGGTGACCCTCGCGATCGGCGTCCTGACCCTGCTGTTCGGGACCGTCCAGTCGGTGGCCGCCGCGCTCGAGGTGCGCCGCGAACGGCGGGGTCTGCGCCGGGGGGACGTGCTGCGGGCCGCGGTGAGCTGGCCGTGGCACCTGGTGCGTGGCAGTGCGATCGCCCTGCCGAGCCTGCTCGTGGCGGCGAGCGTCGTGGTCGTGGTGGGGGGCATCGCGTGGTGGTTGCTGGACACGCGACGGCTCGTCGTCCCGCCGGCGCTCGGCGGGGGCGGCACCGCACCGGGCGGCGGCAACGAGCCGTGGGTGTATCTCGCCGTCATCGCGCTCGCGACGCTCGCGGGCATCGCCACCCTGTGGGGCGGGCCCTTCTCGCGGAGCACCCGCCTCGGCGCGCGGCGCACCTTCGAGCGGCTCGCGCCGGGCCGGACCGGTGCCCTCATCCTTGTCGCCGCGGTGTTCGTGGGGATCGCGATCGTCGCCGTCCTGCTCGTCACCGGCCAGGCCACCTGGTGGTGGCCGCTCCCCGGCCCGCCCTCGCTCGCCTGACCTCGGCCCACCAGAGCGCGCGCCAGGGACCCGCGCTCAGAAGGGTGGTCTGTCGGCGGCGCTGCGCAGTGTCGGGTCGTAGATCTCTGCGCGCAGGCGGTGTTGCCGTGCCTCGTCGCGTTCTCGTCTCGTGCGTGAGCGGGGGATGGTGCGGTACGTGGGTGGTTCGTACCGGGGGTCGCCGGGCAGGGGTGTGCGGCTGCGGGTGTGTGGTGGCGGACCGGCGTCGTGGCCGGTGCTCGGACCGGCGGTACGGACGGTGTCACGGACGATGTCGAGATCGTGGGTGTGCAGCTCGTGGTGGTGGTACTCGCAGAGCAGGACGCCGCGGTCGATGCTCGTGTGCCCGTGGTCCTCGTCCCACCAGTCCATGTGGTGGATCTCGCAGAACCGGGCGGGCATCGAGCACCCGCCCCACGAACAGTGCTTGTCGCGGGCGACGACCGCGCGGCGTTGGTGTCCGGAGTAGAGGCGCTGGGTTCGTCCGACGTCGAGGACCTGGGACTCGGCGTCGATGACCATGCGGGTGATCTCGGTGCTGCACAGGATGCGCCCGAGCTCGGAGGGCGGGAGCAGGGGTCCGTTGTCGAGGCGCACCACGGGTGGCGTGCTCAGGGGCTCGCGGGTGATCGGGTCCTCGGTGTGCTGGCCGTCGGGGGTGTGGCTGGCGGCCCTCTGGTGCTCGCGGGCGCGGGCGAAGGTCTGGGCGTCCATGGTGAGGCTGAGGTGCGGGCGCACGGGGGCGCCGGGCTTGAAGGCGCCGTCGTCCAGGGCATGGCGTGCCAGGGCCGTGATCGCGTCGGCGTGACGCTGGGGACGGGTGCGGGTGTCGTCAGCCGCCGGGGTGGGGGTGGCGCCGTCGAGGGCCAGGCGCAGGATGTGGCCGGCGACGGGATCGAGCAGCCCGTTCAGGTGCGTACCTTCCGGTGACTCGCGCAGGGTCAGGTGGCGTGTGGCGCGCACCTTCTCGTGGTCGTCCTGGGTGTCCTTGGCGGACGTGGCGGCGATGAGGTCCTCGACCTTGCGGGCGAACGTGGGTGCGTCGTTGGTCCGGGCGAGGTCGAGCAGGTGGGCCGCGCTGTCGCCCGTGAGCAGCTCGGTGCGGCGTCCCTCGGGCAGCTTGTCCGCCGCGGTGCGTAGCCGGCGCACGTGGGCCTCGGTGAGCTCGCCAGCGGCCAACGCCTCCGTGCCGCCGTCGAGCTCCGTCACGGCGTGGGCGTCCTGGACCTCGCCCCGGGTGGTGCCCGTCCCGGTGCGGGTGGTGCGTGAGCGAGCGTCCCCGAAGGACCGCACCCCGGGTGCACGCCACGCACCTGATGCTTCCTCGGCCACGATCAGCGGTGACTTCGCCGCGGCCACGGACCGGCTCGCGGAGTCCAGCGCCGCCAGGACCAGCCCACGCGTCTCGGGCGACCACGCCGCGGCGTCCTGCGCCGCGCCGGCCAGGAGCCGCGCCGCGGCCTCCAGGGTGCGCGCCGAGACCCGCGCCGCGTTCTCCGGGGCGCGATCCTGCGACAGCGCCCACCACGCCAGCCCGCCGTGGGCAGTGTCAGGGGCGGGGGCTACGGTGGCGTCACGTTCCGCCGTCGTCGTCGAACTCACCTCGACCCGCCTCCTTCCCCCACCCGAAACTGCAACATATGTCCTATTCTGCACTAGTTCATCCGGATACGCAAGTCTCATATCCAGGGGATTCGGATGGGCACTTGATCCCAGGGAACGGTCCAGGGCGCGTGGTTGGCTCGACGCGACGAGAGCGATCCGGGTCCGAGGAGCAGTGATGACGACGGCGAGCGACAAGCCGACCAAGGCGCAGCGACACGCGGCGGCACGTGAAGAGGCCGCCCGGTTGCGCGCGCAGGCCGAGCAGCGGGCGCGGCGCAACAGGATGCTCGCGATCGGTGGGCTCGCCCTTGCCGTCGTCGCGCTCGTGGTGATCGTCGTCCTCGTGCTGAGCAACGAGGAGAAGCCGCTCGGTCATCAGGGTGGGGCCGGTTCGGTCACGCTCGCCGACGTCGCGACGCCAGCGGGCGCGGACGAGGACGGCGGCATCCCCGTGGGACCGGGTCTCGTCGCGGGGTCGACCGCCGCGGAGGGCGCCGTCGTCGTCGAGGTCGTCTTCGACTACCGCTGCTCCTACTGCGCCCTGTTCGAGGAGGCCAACGGCCCCGACCTCACCCGCCTCGCGGACGAGGGCAAGATCACGCTCGTCTTCCGCCCCGTGTCCTTCCTCGACCGCGCCGAGGGCAGCAGGCAGTACTCCACCCGCGCAGCCACGGCAGCGGCGCTCGTCGCCGACCGTGCCCCCGAGCGCTTCGTGGCCTTCCACGAGGCGCTCATGGCGAACCAGCCCGCGCAGGGCGAGGGGCCGGACGACGAGGACATCGCCGCCGTCGCCCGCGCGTCCGGCGTGCCGGAGGATGTCGTCACCCAGCTCACCGAGACGGTCGAGGGCTCCGAGCGCACGTTCGCCCGGTGGGTGTTCGCGGCCACCGAGCGCGCCGACGAGCTGCTGGGCACGCTGACGACCCCGTCCGTGCTCGTCGACGGTGAGCGGTTCCCGGGCGACGGCGCCGACCCGGCGTCCCTCTACGCCCCGGGTCCGTTGCGCGCCGCGATCGAGGACCTGCTCTAGGCGCGGCGGAACCTCGGTCGAGTCGCACGCCCGCTTCCCAGGAACTTTGCAGGTTTGCCTGCTTGGGTGCCACGTATTCTGTGCAGGACGCTGTCCCGGCGCCGCCGCGCGCGGCCCCCGCCCCCGAACAGACCCCCTGAGGAAGTGCGATGTCGACGAACCACCCGCGGCCCACCAAGGCCGACCGCCGCGAGGGCGCCCGTGCCGAGGCGCTCAAGCTCCGTGACGAGGCCAAGCGCCGTGAGAAGCGCAACCGCGGGTTCGCGATCGGTGGCCTGGGGGCCGCCGTCGTCGTCCTCGTCGTCGCCGTCTGGGCGATCCTGGGCTCCGAGGCCAAGCCGATCGCGTACCGCGGCAGCGAGCCCCTCGACATCAGTCAGGTACAGGCACCGTCGACGGCGAACGAGACGGGGGGCATCCCCATCGGCACCGACCTCGCTGCGGGTTCGACCGCGGCGGAGGGCGCCGTCGTCGTCGAGGTCGTCTACGACTACCAGTGCCCGTACTGCGCGATGTTCGAGAACGCCAACGCCTTCGAGATCAACACGCTGCTGCAGACGGGGAACGTGGAGTTCCTCTTCCGGCCCGTCTCCTTCCTCGACCGCGCGTCGAACGGCAAGGAGTACTCGACCCGTGCGGGGAACGCCGCGGCCGTGGTTGCCGACCAGGCGCCCGAGCAGTTCCTCCAGTTCCACAACGCGCTCTTCGCCAACCAGCCCGACGAGGGCTCGAACGGGCTGAACGACGAGGAGATCGGCGCGCTCGCGCTCGACGTCGGTGTCCCGCAGGCCGTCGTGGACCAGTTCACGACCACCGTCGAGGGCTCGGACGAGCGCACGTTCTCACGCTGGATCGCCGCCGCCACGGAGTACACGAGCCAGGACCTGGGTGGCCTGTCGACGCCCACCGTGCTGATCAACGGCGAGAAGTTCCCTGGTCCGGACCAGGAGCCCGGCATCATCTACGAGCCGGGTGGCCTCTCGACCGCCGTCCTCGCCAAGAAGGCCGAGCTCGGACTCGACTGAGCACACCGACCGTCCCCGCCGCGGGTTGCCGTGGCGGGGACGGTCGGTACCCTTGACCCGGCCCTCGGGCCGTGCCGCCGTAGCTCAGTGGTAGAGCGCCCGCCTTGTAAGCGGATGGTCGTCAGTTCAATCCTGACCGGCGGCTCCACCCCGGTCGGTCGCGCTCAGCTGATCGAGCTCGCCGGACCCGTCTCCTCGAGCAGCCGCAGTGCCGCCGTGACGCGCGGGTTGCGGGACGGGTCGGCGTCGATGCCGAGACCCGCGTAGAGCGCGTTGATGTGGTTCTGCACCGACTTCTCGGTGATGCCCAGCTCTTCACCGATCCCCGCGTTGGAGAGCCCTTGGGCGAGGAGGCGCAGCACCTTGTACTGCCGGTCGGTGAGCCGCTCGACGGACGTGCCCGCCCGGGGCTGCATGCGGTTGAGCAGCGCTGGGTCGAGCGTCGTGCCCCCCGCCGCGGCGACCTCGATCGCGTTGACGAGAGTGTGCGAGTCGGTCGAGGACGTCTTCGACAGGTAGCTCCACCCGGAGGCGACGTCCGAGGGCAGGTCGAGCAGCAGGTCCATCGCGTCGTGCGCGGACAGCAGCAGGATGCCGACGTCGGGGTGCTTGCGGCGCAACGTGACGCCGAGTGCGATGCCGTTGCCGTCGGGCAGGTCGATGTCGATCACGGCCACGTCCACCTTGCCGAGGGCGAGGGCGCGGTTGGCCTCGGCGACGGTGGCGCACGACGCGGTGACCGTGAGCGCGGGCTCGGATCCGAGGGCAACCTCGAGCATGCTGCGGAACAGCGGCTGGTCCTCGATGATCGCGACACGGATGGGATCGGCGGGGGACGTCTGGTCGGTTACCGGCACTGACAATTCCTATCACCTTCAGGGGGGCGACGTGCCGATAGGGAGGGAGTACTGCCACACTGGCGCCAGGAGCCAGGGCGCACCGAGCACGAAGGACCTCATGACGACGACGACGATGGATCGGGCCCGCGCGCAAGCCGCGTCGTCGAACCTGCGGGTGCTGATCCTGACGAGCGCGGCGCTGCTCGCCGTGTTCGCGATCGGTGCCACGATCCAGTTCGAGTTCGTGCTCCGTGAGTTCGTCGACATCGGGATGCCCGTCCGGCTGCCCCAGCGGCTGATCGCGAACTTCGGGGCCATCGCCGTCAACGCGTTCCTGCTCTGGGCGTTCCGGGTCCACATCGTCGAGCGCGGCAAGTGGGGCATGGCCGGGGCGGTCGCTGCGGCCGCCGCCGCCGCGCTCACCCGGGTCATCATGCAGCGCGTCTTCGGCCTGCACCCCGGTGGCGGCGCCATGGTCTGGACCACGGAGCTGGCGCTCGCCTGGGTGGCGGCATCCGCGTCCAACGGGATCGCGCTGACGCACATGTGGACCCGGCGCAAGGTCCAGGAGCAGGAGCGCGCGGCGACGACCAACGAGCTGCACGTCCACTACGCGCTCCAGGCGCTGGCCCACGAGGAGATCCGGGTGCGCCGCGAGGTGGCTGAAGGACTCCACGGCTCGTTGCAGCAGCGCCTCGTGCTCATCGCCCGCCGCCTCGAGGAGGTCCTGGGTCACCTCGAGCAGCGCGAGGTGTCCGACGGCGACATCGCCCAGCTTCGTCACGCCGTGGCCGAGATGGAGGTCGCCCGTGAGGGTGACGTGCGCGAGATGAGCCGGCTGCTCTACCCGGATGCCATCGAGATCGGCATGGTTCCCGCCGTGCGGAGCCTGCTCGGTCGGTTGCCGACCCTCATCGGCACGCGCCTCGTGGTGTCCGACGCCGTGCGCCGGCTCGATGACCCCGCCGCGCCCGCCCTGAGCCAGACCGAGCGGCTGCTCGCCGTCCGCGTGGTCGAGGAGTCCGTCACCAACGCCTTGCGGCACGGCGGCGCGACGCGGCTCGACGTCGTCATCCGTGAGGAGGCGGGCCGGCTGCAGGTGGTCGTCACGGACAACGGTGAGGGCTACGACTCCGCGGCGTCGGACATGAAGGACCGTTCCGGTCTGGCCCGGCTGGCCGACCGGCTCGCGATCGTGGGGGGCACCCTGGACATCTCGTCGATGCCCGGGGCCGGCGCGACGGTCACCACGTGGCTCCCGCTGGAGCGTGTCGAGGCGCAGCACGACCACATCTAGCCCGTGGTCACCCCCGTTTTCACCCGCTCGATCTGTCCGGATCGCCCCGTCGGGGCCGAGTTGCCCGGCAGCTGTGAGAGCGGTCTCAGGGGCTAGCACCTAGGGCCCGGCCGAACCCGGTGCCGAAGCACTCTTATGTTGGGGCCCGAGCCACCAGAGCGGCGATCGGTTCCAGTGCGAAGTTCGATCCCGCTACGGCCGCTGACGGCCATCACACTCATACTCTCAAGGAGCATCATCATGTCTGCCCAGAAGAAGACTTCAGAGCGTCGCAAGAAGCGCGCAGCGTTCCTCAAGCTCGGCCTCGCGGGCGTTGCCGTCCTCGGCATCGGCGCGGCCGCGACGACCGCCGCCTGGACCAACGACGCCTGGTTCTCCGGCTCGGCCTCGGCCGCAACGGTGCAGCTGCAGGGCAGCCTCAACGGCACGACGTGGACCGACGCCGACACGAACGACTCGGGCGTGCGCATCGACATCGACCCGGCGGCGCTGGCCGATCTCGTCCCTGGCCAGACGCGGAACATCACTCTCCACGTGCGGAACACCTCGTCTGTCGATCTGACGATCTCCTCCGACGTCGTGGCCACGGGGGGTGTGTTCACCGGAGCTCTTCCGGCAAGCGCCACCGTCACTGGACTCGCCACCACGCTCGCGCCGAATGCCACGGACGAGTTCACCCTCGTCGTCGGCACGGATGCCCTGTGGCCCGACACCTACAAGGGCCTCCTCGGTGCCGTCACGGTTCAGATCTCTGGCACGACCTCCTCTTGAGCCGTCACCGCAACACCTGTAAGTAGTAGTTCATGCGTGCTCTCAAGGTGGTCGGCAACGCCGTCCTGACCGTCGTGGCTCTCCTGGGCGTGTGCTCGGCGCTCGTCTGGGGGGCCACGGCGGCCGGTCGGATCCAGCCGCTCATCGTGGTCTCCGGCTCGATGGAACCGGAGATCATGACCGGCGACCTGCTCGTGGCGGTGCCACTACCGGTCGACGAGATCGAGGTGGGTCGGGTCCTCAGCCTGCGAAGCGAGGTCACGGGAGACATCGTGACCCACCGCGTGATCGAGGTCTCGGGCGTGGGCGGGTCGGCAGCGGTCCGCATGCAGGGTGACGGCAACGAGGCGCCCGACGGCGAGACGTACGAGGTCTCGGGCACCGTGTGGGCACCGGAGTGGCAGATCAGCGGAGGCGGCTTCGCGGTCCGGACGCTGACGCGACCCAACGTCGCCGTCCCGCTCCTCGTCGCGATCCTCGCGTGCATCGGTCTGACGGCGATGTCGTCCCGGCCCGAGGACGACGACGAGACGGACGGCCAGACGGCGGCCGACGAAGGCATCCGCGACGATGCCGGAGCACCATCTGGCGCCGCGGAGAGTGACGAGCGAGGAGCACATGGGACGTAGGCGAGGTGGGGTGAGCGGCAGCGTGGTCGCTGCGGCTCTCGTTGCTGTCTCCGCAGTCCTGGTCCTCGGACCGCCAGCAGCTGCCGATGTCCTTGCGGACGAGGACCTCTCCTTGTCGTTCTCGGGGATGTTTCCCGGCGACACCCGCGAGCGGTCCACCGTGCTCGAGGTGCCCGTCTCCGCCGAGGTGGGGATCGCCACCTTCGACGTGCTGCCGGGGTCGTCGGACGCCTTCGACTGGGACGTCCGGCTGTGCGGGGCCGGTAGCACCGACTGCGTCTCCGTCGATGAGGGTTCCGAGGGGACAGAGCTCGCGGCGGGGCGCTACACCCTGCGGGTCGCCGTCGAGCTCGACGCCGACGCGCGCGCCTCGTCCCCCGAGGACTCCTCCGCGATCCGAGGCCAGCTCCGTCTGGTCGAGGCGGGTTCCGCCCCGCCCTCGGATAGGCTCCCCGACACCGGCAGCCCCCTTGTCTCGATGGCGGCGACGGCGGCCGCGTTCTTCACCACTGGACTGTTCCTGATCCTGCTCGTCGCGCGCCGACGCAGGGCTGACGAGGAGGAGGCGGCACGATGAGCTTGCCTCCGAGCAGGAATCCTCGGCGGCGTCGGACCCGCCGCCACGTTCTTCTGACGAGCCTCGTCTCGTTCTTCGCGCTCCTGCCCTTCGTCACCGTCCCGACGATCGCCGCCTGGAGCGACTCGGCCCACTTCCGCGCCCCGGTTTCGGCGGCGGCGCAGTTTCCTGTGGCGACGGGGTGCAAGGTCATGAGCTCAACCGGGACGGACACCGGGAAGTCCTGCGCGATCAATCTCGCGGCCTCCAGCGCCGCGGAGTTCGGCGACGGCAAGGGACCAGGTGAGCGCACCGCGAACGTCTACCTGGGCTTCACGTTCGCCGCGCCGGGGTCGGGCGAGTACGTGCTGTTCACGGTAGATCTGCGCACCGTGCCAGGATTCCCAGCCAACTGGGTATGGGACTCGCCGATGCGGGGGTTCAGCCTGGGGTCCCTGATAGCGCAGCCGGGATCGTCGTGCAGTGCTCTGCCGTTCCTGACGGCTCGAGCGCCCAGCTGGGCATCCGGCAACACCGTTCACTTCACCTACTACGAGAACCGCACCGGGAAGTCTGGTCTTGGATGCGCGTGACCGGACAGCGGGCTAGTGCCCGAGAGGCCTCGCCTCCGTCCGCTTCGCGGTGATCGAGTCGCCCGAGGACCTGCGCCGCAGCCGCCGTGTGGCCCACGGCACGGCCCAGTCGCGCGTCCACTCGGCGTTCCAGCGCGCGGTCTCGAGCCACGTCATCGCGGGCGCGGGGGGCAACGGCGCGTCCCACCCGGGTTCGACGTCGACGCCGAGCGCGGCGAGCGCGCCCTGGGCGATCCGGGTGTGTCCCTCGGCGTTGAGGTGGATCCGGTCGGGCGCCCACATCCGCCAGTCGCGCAGCGAGCGCATGCCCCACACGTCGACCACGAAGGCGCCGTGCCGCCGGGCGATCGACCAGATGTGCGCGTTGAAGGTGCCGACGCGGGTGCGGGTGCGGCGCACCACGGGGCTGTCCTTGGCGTCCATCCCGGTCGCGAGCAGCACGTCGGCGCCGGCCGACCGGGCGCGTACGACGGCCGCCTCGAGGTTGCGGGCCAGGACGTCGACGTCGGTCACGGGGCGCAGCATGTCGTTCCCGCCGCCCACGATGCTCACGAGGTCGGGGCCCATCCGGAGGGCCGTCGGCACCTGCTCGGTGAGGATGGGCCGCAGCAGCCGGCCGCGCACCGCGAGGTTCGCGTACTCGAGCGGCGTCTCTCCGGCGGCGGACCGCCGGGCGGAGAGCTCGGCCGCGAGCAGGTCCGCCCAACCGGTCGGGCGGCCGTCGTCGTCGTCCTCCCCCCAGAGGCCTTCGGTGAAGGAGTCGCCGACGGCCACGAACCGTCGCCACCGCGGTGCCGTCACGGGAGAGCTCTCATCGGTCATCGCCCCATTCTGCGCGACGAGGTGCGGCTTCACCGAGGGCGGGCGACCTCGAGCGCGCCGTCGGAGGTCGCCGCGGACGGCAGCTCCCAGTCCACCGGCGCCCCGCCCAGGGCCTCGAGGTGCTCGTTCACCCGCGAGAAGGGCCGCGAGCCGAAGAAGCCACGGTGCGCGGACAGCGGGCTCGGGTGCGGGCTCTCGATGAAGGGCACGTCTCCGAGCGCGGGACGCACCGACTGGGCGTCGCGCCCCCACAGCACGGCCACGAGCGGTCCGCCGCGCGCGACGAGCGCATCCACCGCGAGCGCCGTCACGGACTCCCAGCCTCGCCCGCGGTGCGAGCCCGCCGTGCCGGCCCGGACGGTGAGGGACGTGTTGAGGAGCAGCACCCCTTGGCGCGACCACGGCGAGAGGTCCCCGTGCGCGGGGGCGGGTACGCCGACGTCGGCCACCAGCTCCTTGAAGATGTTGACGAGCGACGGGGGTAGCGGCCGGACGTCGTCGCGCACCGAGAACGCCAGACCCATGGCGTGGCCCGGCGTCGGGTACGGGTCCTGGCCCAGGATCAGCACCCGCACGTCCTCGAACGGCTCCTGGAAGGCGCGCAGCACCGAGGGCCCGGGAGGGCAGTAGGGTCGGCCCGCGCTCGACTCGGCGCGCAGGAACTCGCCCATCGCGCCGATCTGCTCCTCGGCCGGGGCCAGCGCGCTCGCCCAGCCGGGATCCACGAGCTCGCTCAGCCGTTCCCCTGTCACGAGCGGCAGGCTATCGGTTGTCCGAGCACTTTGACCCAGTTTGCCGCGACGGTGGCAACGAATGACACGGATGTCATTCCGTACTAACCTGGTGGGCGGCGCCGCAGGTCGGCGTCGACGATCGAGGAGGTCACATGGGCGCGCAGACGATGCAGGTCGAGCACGACACGTCGACGCTGTCCGAGCGGGACCAGAACGTTCTCGCGTTCGAGCGCCAGTGGTGGAAGTACGCGGGCGCGAAGGAGCAGGCGATCCGGGAGCTCTTCGACCTCTCGCCGGCACGGTACTACCAGGTGCTCAACGCACTGCTGGACGACCAGGCCGCACTCGCGCACGACCCCATGCTGGTGAAGCGCCTGCGTCGCATGCGCGCCGAGCGCCAGCGCAGCCGTACCGCGCGTCGCCTGGGTATCGAGCGCTGATCGGGCGACGGCCCGCTACCCTGGACGCCGTGCCCAAGGCCAGTTCCGCGTATCCCCCGGACGAGTTCGATCTCGTCGACTCCTCCAGTCCGCGCTCGCCCCACCGCGCGCCCAAGTCGCTCGCACGCCGGCTGCTGCCGTTCATCGCCGCGATCATCCTCGGCCCGCTGCTCGCGTACGTCATCGTGACGGCGATCTCGACGGGCGACCTGCCCGGCATGGGCGGGAACGGTCCGACGACGGAGCAGACCGGTGACACCGTGACGCCGACGGTCAGTCCCGACGACGACGACGAGACCGTGCCCGACGACGAGACCACCGACGACGAGACGGCGACGGACGACGAGACCGCCGACGACGAGACGACGACCGACGAACCCACCGTCGACCCCGACCTCGGCACGCGCGTGATGGTGCTCAACTCCACCACGACGGGCGGTCTGGCGGGCCGTGCGCGCGACTCGCTCGAGACGGCGGGCTGGACCAACGTCGCGACGGGCAACTTCTCCGGGGCACTTCCCGCATCGACCGTGTTCTACGCCGAGGACGACGACGAGCTCGAGGCGAGCGCGCGCGCCGTCGCCGAGGAGCTGGGCATCTCGAACGTCGAGCTCGACGCGGACAGGGCGACCGATCCCATCACCGTGGTGCTCGAGGCCGACTTCGAGTCCTGAACCATGACCGACGTCGTTGTCGTGGGGTCCGGCCCCGGGGGGCTGGCCGCCGCGGTGACGTGCGCGCGGGCCGGGCTCGACGTCCTCGTCCTCGAGGCGCAGCCGGAGGCGGGCGGCGGGATGCGCACGCAGCGGGTCGACGAGCTCGACCACGACGTCTGCTCGGCCGTGCACCCTCTCGCGCTCGCGTCACCGTTCTTCCGGGAGCTCGACCTGGCCGCGCGCGGGGTCGAGCTCGTGGTGCCGGCGGCCTCGTTCGCGCACCCGCTCGACGGCGGCGACGCCGTGATCGCGTGGCGGGACGTCTCCCGTACGGCCGACGAGCTCGGTGCGCCCGCGTGGCGACGGACGTTCGGACCGCTCGTCGCGCGGGTGGACGACGTCGTCGCCCTCGCCCTCGGCGACCACCGGGGGCTGCCGGATCGTCTCCTCGCAGCCACGGGGCGCGGGGAGGTCCTGCGTGCGGTGGCCGACGCCGCGAGCGCGCTCGCGGGCGGGTTCGCCCAGGCGTCGGGCTCCCGCTGGTGGGGACCGCGGGCCGATGCGCTCTTCTCCGGTGTCGCGGCGCACGTGACGAGCGCGCCCGGCTCGCCTGCCTGGACCGCCGGGGGGCTCTTGCTCGGGACCCTCGCCCACGCGGCCGGCTGGCCCGTGCCGGTGGGTGGCTCGCAGGCGATCGCCGACGCGCTCCTCGCGGACCTTCGAGCTCACGGCGGTCGCGTCGAGACGGGCCGCGAGGTGCGCTCCCTCGCCGACCTGCCGCGCGCGCGGGCCTACCTGTGGGACGCGACGCCGGCCACCCTCGCACGCGTCTACGGCGCGCGGCTCGGTGCGCGCGAGCGGTCCCTGCGACGGGCGGGCCCGGGCCGGATCGGCGCATCGACCGTCGAGCTCGTGGTGGACGGTGAGATCCCGTGGGCAGATCCCCGGGTCGGGCTCGCACCGACGGTGCACCTCGGAGGCTCCGGCGCACAGGTGCGGCGGGCCGAGCGGCTCACCGGGTCCGGCCATCACGCGCGGCGGCCCTACGTGCTGCTCGTGGACCCCGCGGTGGCGGTCCCCGGGCGCGCGGTGGGCGGGCGGCGCCCGGTCGGGGCGTACACGCACGTCCCCGTGGGCTCGCGGACCGACCCGGTGGACGCCGTCGTCGGACAGCTCGAGCGGTTCGCCCCCGGGGTGCGCGACGTCATCGTCTCCGCCCGCGCGACCCCCGCAGCGGCGCTGGACCGCCACAACGCGAACCTCGTGGGCGGCGACATCGCGGGTGGTGCGCTCGGGGTGCTCGGGCTCGTCTCGCGGCCCACCGTGGTGCGCGACCCCTACGCCACCGGGGTGCCGGGGGTGTACCTCTGCTCGGCGTCGGCCCCGCCCGGACCGGGCGTCCACGGCATGACGGGCTGGCACGCCGCCCGCCGGGCCTTGCGCGACGTCTTCGCCCTGCCGCCCCCGTCCCTCGCGCCCTGACGGCCGCGCGACCCGCGGCCCGAGGAGGGGCGAGGGGTTGCACTCGACGGGGGAGAGTGCTAACCATGGATTAGCACTCTCGACGTGAGAGTGACAGAATCGCAGAGCCGACCGGTGAGGTCGGCGTCGTCGCGGGACATGACCGGGTCGGCGCCGTCCGTCCGTCGCGGGCACCAGCCGGCCACCCCAGAGCCACCACGGAGGAACACCCCCCATGGCAAAGATCATTGCCCACAACGAGGAGGCCCGTCGCGGCATCGAGCGCGGACTCAACGTCCTCGCCGACACCGTCAAGGTCACTCTTGGCCCCAAGGGCCGCAACGTCGTGCTCGACAAGAAGTGGGGCGCGCCGACCATCACGAACGACGGCGTCTCCATCGCCAAGGAGATCGAGCTCGAGGACCCGTACG
>CAZECM010000063.1:0-16354 GCA_964510785.1 uncultured Cellulomonadaceae bacterium
GCACCTCATGCGCACGGGCGCCGCGGGCGTGCTCGTGGGCTTCGGCGGCGGCGCGGCGCACACGACACGCGCCTCGCTCGGCATCCACGCCCCCATGGCCACGGCGGTCGCGGACGTCGCAGCGGCCCGGCGCGACTACCTCGACGAGTCCGGCGGCCGCTACGTGCACGTCATCGCCGACGGCGGCGTGGGGCGCTCCGGTGACCTCGTCAAGGCCGTCGCGTGCGGGGCCGACGCCGTCATGATCGGTGCCGCGCTCGCCCGCGCCGCCGAGGCGCCGGGCCAGGGCTGGCACTGGGGCCCCGAGGCCCACCACCCGAAGCTGCCGCGCGGCGAGCGGGTCCACGTCGGCACGGCGGGCACGCTCGAGCAGATCCTGTTCGGCCCCGGCCACACGGCGGACGGCACGCTCAACCTCATCGGCGCGCTGCGCCGGGCGATGGCCACGACGGGCTACTCGGACCTCAAGGAGTTCCAGCGCATCGAGGTCGTCGTCTCCCCCTACACCCCGAGCTGAGCATGGCGTCCGAGCAGCCCCCGGCCTTCGCCGTCGCCGACCCCGAGTCCGACCCGCGCGCGACCTACGCGCTCGAGCCCGACGAGGTCGCCTCGC
This sequence comes from uncultured Cellulomonadaceae bacterium, assembly GCA_964510785.1. Lineage (GTDB taxonomy): Bacteria > Actinomycetota > Actinomycetes > Actinomycetales > Cellulomonadaceae > JAAYZM01. The sequence continues at coordinate 614 of CAZECM010000063.1, forward strand.
TCACCTCGCGCCTCGTGGTCTCGCCAGGAGCACGGACGACGACGACGACGGCGCCCGCCACGGGTGCCCCGCTCGCCTCGGTACCCCTCGCGACGCCCGACGACGTGCACCGGGCTGCGGCAGCCGCGCGGGAGGTGCAGTCCGCGTGGGCCGCGACGTCGGCCACCGACCGCGCCCGGGTGCTGCTGCGCTTCGGCGACCTGCTGCTCGACGGCCAGTCGGACATCCTCGACCTCGTCCAGCTCGAGTCGGGCAAGGCCCGGCTGCACGCCTTCGAGGAGATCTACGACCTCGCGTCGATCGCCCGGCACTTCGCCGTCCGAGGGCCGCGCTACCTCGCCCCGCGTCGCGAGGCAGGCATGGTCCCGGGCCTCACGAGCGTGCGGGTGCACCACCGGCCCGCGGGGCTCGTGGGCGTCATCACGCCGTGGAACTACCCGCTCAACCTGCCCATCGGGGACACGCTCGTCGCGCTGCTCGCGGGCAATGCCGTGCTGCTCAAGCCGGACACGCAGACCGTGCTGAGCGCGCTGTGGGGGGCCGAGCAGCTCGAGGCCGCCGGGCTGCCCGCCGGGCTGCTGCAGGTCGTCGCGGGGGACGGTGACGTGGGGGCCGCCGTCGTCGACGCCGTCGACCACGTCTCGTTCACCGGTTCCACCGCCACCGGGCGCCTCGTCGCCGCCGCGGCGGCGCGCAACCTCGCCTCCTCGACGCTCGAGCTCGGCGGGAAGAACGCGCTCTACGTCGCGGACGACGTCGACGTCGAGACGGCCGCCGAGGGCGCCGTGCGCGCGTGCTTCGCGGGCGCCGGCCAGGTGTGCGTCTCCGTCGAGCGGCTCTACCTGCACGAGGCGGTCGCCGACGAGTTCACTGCGGCCTTCGTGCGCCGGGTCAAGGCGCTGCGGCTCGGGGGCGGGCTCGACTACGGGAGCGACGTCGGCTCGATCACGACCGAGGCGCAGCTCGCGAAGATCGTCGAGCACTTCGACGACGCCGTCGCCCGCGGGGCGCGCGTGCTGACCGGGGGAGTGCACCGCACCGACGTGGGCCCGTTGTTCTACGAGCCCACGGTGCTCGACGGCGTGCCCGACGGCGCGCTCCTCGCTCGCGACGAGACGTTCGGACCCGTCGTGGCGCTGTACCGGGTGCGGTCCGACGCCGAGGCGGTGGCGCGCATCAACGACTCGGAGTTCGGCCTCAACGTGAGCCTGTGGACCGGCTCCGAGCGGCGCGGGCGTGCCCTCGCAGCCAGGGTGCGGGCCGGGATCGTCAACATCAACGAGGGCTACGCGGCCGGCTGGTCGGCCTACGGTGCGCCCGTGGGCGGCTGGGGCTCCTCGGGCCTGGGCGCTCGCCACGGCCGCGAGGGGCTGCTCGCGACGACGCGCACCCAGACCGTCGCCGCGCAGCGCCTCGCCCACCGCGGCCTCGGCCTGCGCAACTTCTACGAGCTCCCCGCCGAGCAGACGACGACCCTCTTCACCCAGGTACTCCGCACCCTGCGCACGTTGCGCCGCCCCTAACCCTCGTCCCGCGAGGTAGGTCGGCGCGTCGGGGTAGGTCCGCGGCGGCACTACGTGGCGCACTCGGACCTACGTCACGGTGGCGGAGCGAGAGCCCGCGCTACGTTGGGTGCATGGCAGCCGTCGAGGCGCGGGCGCTCGATGCGCGACCCGCCAGGGTCGACCGGTCCGACCTGCTCGCAGAGCTCTGGAAGCACTACGTCGCGCTCCTCGTGGCGGTCCTCGTGTGGTTCGGGTCGATGAGTGGTCCGGTGCTCTTCAGTTCGGGCTTCGAGTGGACCTGGGCACTGCTGTGGGTCGTCATCCAGGTGGGGTTCTGGCTCGCCGGGTGTGTCGCCGTCGGGCACATCCTCCCGACGTGGGTGCTGCGCCGCGTCGACTACCGCTGGACCGCCGCGTGCCTCGTCGCCGCTACCGCACTGGTGTCGCTCGTGGCCCAGATGAGCACGTTCGGAGCCGCGGGATCGTTCTGGTCGGTGTTCGTGCTGATGCTGCTCGCGTCGCCCGTCGTGCTGCTCTCGGTCGGGCTGCGTGCCCTCGTCCCGCCGCTGCGGCCGTCGGCTCGGCTGCGCCCTGACGCCGTGCGGGACGAGTAGCCGAGCGACCTCGTGCGTGGCGGCAGGGCCCGGCCCGCGAGGTAGTACCGAGTGCGCGAGGTAGTGCCGCTGCGGACCTACCTGGGCGCGCTGGGCACTACCTCGCGGACGGCGAAGCGCACGGTGTGCTCGGCGAGGTCTGCGCGGACGAGCTCGGCGCGTACCCGGTCCCCGGGTGTGGCTTCGCCGTCCGCGCGCGCCGAGACGGCGGGGTCGGTGAGCTGCAGGTCGAGCCCGGAACGGTTCGCGTCGACGACGACGGCGTCGAACACCTCGCCGACCCGGTGGGCGAGGACGGCAGCCTCGACCGCGTCCGTGCACGCCCGCTCGACGGCACCGGCGCGCTGCCCCGAGGCGGCCATGAGCTCGGGTAGCTCCGTGAGCCCGTCCCGGGCCCAGACCGGCACCTCGCGGCCCGCGCTCAGCGCCTCGCAGATCGCGAGGGCGAACCGGTCGACGAGCCGGCGCAGCGGCGCGGTCGTGTGGGCGTACGGCGCGGCGATCGCAGCCTGGACGAGGTCCCCGGGGACCTCGCCGTCGAACACCGTGTAGCCCGAGCCGCGGAAGAGCGACGTCGCGTCGTGGATGATCGCGAGGTGGCGCGGGTCGTCCCGGTCGAGGCTGCGCAGGAAGTCGCCGTAGGCCGTGTCGTGGGGCCACTCGGCACCGAGCGCCCTCGCCTCGCGCCGGAGACGGGTGATGGCTTCGGGGCTCGCGGGCGGCATGGTGCGCAGGATGCCGAGACCACCGTCGATCATGATCTGGGCCGCCGCGATGCCGGTGAGCAGGGAGATCTGGGCGTTCCACTCCTCGGCCTCGAGCAGCGGGCGCAGGCGCAGCCGGTAGTGGCCGTCGTCGTCGGCGTGCACCTCTTGCTCGGGCATCGGCAGGCTCGCCCCGCCGCGCGCGGACTCGCGCGCGATGCGCAGGCGGCCCACCTCTCGAAGCAGCTCGAGCACCTCGCCTCCGGTCCCGTCGTCGACGGCGGCCTGCACCTCCTCGTAGGTGAAGCGGCGGCGGGAGCGGACCATGGCCCGGTAGACGCTCGCGGTGCGCCGCGCGCCGTCCTCGCCGAGCTCGATGTCCCACACGTACGCGGGCCGGTCCTCGCCCGGCAGGAGGCTCGCCGCGCCCTCGCTCAGGGCTGGCGGGTGGAGCGGGACGCGCGTGTCGGGGCAGTAGATGGTCTGGCCGCGACGACGGGCCTCGAGGTCGACCGGGTCGTCGGTCGAGACGAAGGCTGACACGTCCGCGATCGCGTAGCGCACGCGGTAGCCGGTCGGGATGCGCGCGAGGTGGAGGGCCTGGTCGAGGTCCATCGCGCCGGGCGGGTCGATCGTGACGAGCTCGATGTCGCGCTCGTCGCGCTCGGGGAGGCGTGTCTCGCTGGCGTCTCGCCAGGGGAGCCCTGCCTCGTGGGTGTCTCGCCCGGGGAGCCGTGGCTCGTGGGCGGCCTGCTCGGCCGCCTCGAGCACCTCGGCGGGGAACTCCTCGGGGACGTCGTGCTCGGCGCGGATCGCGTGGAACGCGGCGTCGAGCCCGTCGACCCCTCGTGCGGACCCGGCCAGCCGTGTAGCGCGCGCAACCATTCCGCCACCCTAACCACCCGGCTGCCCTGCGACTGCCCCCCACCGCCCACGGGCCATCCGTCCACGCACTCCTTGGTGCCACTGGGGCCAGTGTGACTGGACCGACGGCGTCTCGCCCGGTGTGTCGCGTGAGTTATGTCATTTGAGCACCAAGGAGTGCGCGGACGGCTCGGGGTGAGGCCGAGTGGGGATCGGGCGGGACATCTGGAGCGTGGAAAAGGGCAGAGGGGATGGATCGGCGCCGCAGGGCTTGACAACGGACATGAACAGAAGTAAACAAAGACATAGCAACATCCGAATGGGCAGATGGAGAGAGCGTGTACGCGACGGAGCGGCAGCAGGAGATCCTCGCCAAGGCGCGGCAGGACGGGCGCGTCGAGGTGCGTGAGCTCGCCGAGAGCCTCGACGTCACGCCCGAGACGGTCCGCCGCGACCTGACCCTCCTCGAGCGCCGCGGCCTGCTGCGTCGCATGCACGGTGGCGCGATCCCCGTCGAACGCCTCGGCATCGAGCCCGCCGTCGCGGACCGCGAGGGGCGCATGTCCGGCCAGAAGGAACGCATCGCGAAGGCTGCGATCGACGAGCTGCCCGACGGCGGCGCCGTCATCCTCGACGCGGGCACGACGACGATCCGCCTCGCCGAGATGCTCCCGAGCGACCGCGAGTTCACGGTCGTCACCCACTCGCTGCCCATCGCGATGATGCTCGCGACCCGCCCGCACATCACCCTCCACCTGCTCGGCGGGACGGTACGCGGCCGCACGCTCGCCGCCGTCGGCGCCTGGACCACGCGTGAGCTGGGCGACATCTACGCCGACGTCGCGTTCCTCGGCACGAACGGCATCACGGCCGAGCGCGGCCTGACCACCCCGGACCTCGGCGAGGCCGGCGTCAAGCGTGCCCTCGTCGCCGCGGCCCGTCGCACCGTGGTGCTCACCGACCACACGAAGTTCGGCCGCTCCGACTTCGCCCAGGTCGCCCCGATCGAGCTGGTGGACACGGTCATCACCGACACGGGCCTCGAGCCCGCCTTCGCCGAAGAGATCGAGACGGCCGGTCCGAGGGTGGTGCGCGCGTGATCCTCACCGTGACGCTCAACCCGAGCCTCGACCGCACGATCGAGGTCGAGTCGCTCGTGCCCGGCGCCGTCAACCGTGCGCTGCGCACCCGCCTCGACCCGGGCGGCAAGGGCGTCAACGTCACGAGGGCACTGCTCGCCAACGGCCATGCGTCGCGCGCCGTCGTCCCCCTCGGCGGGCCGGACGGGGCAGAGCTCGCCGTCCTGCTCGAGGCGGAGGAGGTCGACGTCACGGCCGTGCCGGTCGCCGGCTCGACCCGCTCCAACGTCACGGTCGCGGAGGCGGACGGCACGGTCACGAAGCTCAACGAGCCCGGCGCGAGCCTCTCGGAGGCCGAGCTCGTCACGATCCTCGGTCACGTGCTCGAGCACTCGAGCGCGGGGGACTGGGTCGTGCTGTGCGGGAGCCTCCCGCCCGGGGTCGACGACGGCGAGTACGCGGCGATGACCAAGCTCCTGCAGTCGAGCGGCCGCCGGGTCGCCGTCGACACCTCCGGGCCCGCCCTGCACCACGCGGTCGCCGTGGGTCCCGACCTCGTCAAGCCCAACCGTGAGGAGCTCGCCGAGGTGGTGGGCCGAGAGCTCGGCTCCGTCGCGGAGGTGCTCGAGGCGGCGCACGAGCTCCGGGGGCGCGGCGTCGGGCACGTCCTCGTGAGCCTCGGCGGTGACGGTGCCGTCCTCGTCGGGGGCGAGGGGGCCGACGACGGCGGACACGGGGCGAGTGACCTCGTGGGCACATCGACCGTCGAGAACCCCCGCTCCACCGTGGGAGCCGGCGACGCCTTCCTCGCGGGCTACCTGTCCGCCATCGAGTCCTCCGGGGCCACCCCACCGGGTGACGCCGGTCGGTCGCGCGCGCTGCTGACGGCGCTCGCTTGGGGGGCCGCCGCGGTGCGGCTCCCCGGAAGTGTCATGCCCGCGCCGTCGGACATCGATCTGTCCGCGGCGCAGATCCTCACCTCGCCTGACCCGCATTCCCCCCTTGCCCCAGCCAGCTAACGAGTCAGAACCCTCACTGGAACGAAGGAGTCCCAGCAATGAGCGAGTACACACCGAAGGTCACCGGTACGGGTGCCAGAGCCGTGGTCCAGCGCTTTGGCGGTTACCTCGCCGGCATGGTCATGCCCAACATCGGCGCGTTCATCGCGTGGGGCCTGATCACCGCGTTGTTCATCGAGGTCGGCTGGTTCCCGGTCGCCGAGCTCGGTGGCTTCAACGACCACACGGGCCTCGTCGGCCCCATGATCACGTACCTGCTGCCGCTGCTCATCGGTTACACGGGTGGCCGCATGGTGCACGGCACGCGCGGTGGCGTGGTCGGCGCGATCGCCACGGCGGGCGTGATCGTCGGCGCCGAGGGCACGCCGATGTTCCTCGGGGCCATGATCATCGCCCCGCTCACCGCGTGGCTGCTCAAGAAGTTCGACGAGCTCATCGAGGACAAGGTCGCCTCGGGCTTCGAGATGCTCATCGACAACTTCTCCTCCGGCATCCTCGGCGGCGCGATGGCCGTCGGCGGCTTCTACACGATCGGCCCCGTGATCCGGACCCTCATGGACTGGGCCGAGGCCGGCGTCAACGTGCTCGTGGAGAACCGGCTGCTCCCGCTCGCCTCGATCCTCGTCGAGCCCGGCAAGGTCCTCTTCCTCAACAACGCGATCAACCACGGCGTGTTCACGCCGCTCGGGGCCGCGCAGTCGCAAGAGTCCGGCAAGTCGATCCTCTTCATGATCGAGACGAACCCCGGCCCGGGCCTCGGCATCCTCGTGGCGTTCATGCTCTTCGGCCCGATCGCGCTGCGCGCCTCGGCCCCCGCGGCGATCATCATCCACTTCTTCGGCGGCATCCACGAGATCTACTTCCCGTACATCCTCATGAAGCCGCGCCTCATCCTCGCCGCGATCGCCGGTGGTGGCATGGGCGTGCTGACGAACGTCGTCCTCGGCAACGGTCTCGTGGCCTCGCCGGCGCCGGGCAGCATCTTCGCCTACATGGCGATGACGCCACGCGGCGCGCACCTGGCCGTGCTGCTGTCGATCCTCATCGCAGCCGCCGTCGCGTTCTTCGTCGCCGCAGCCCTCATGGGCTTCGGTCGCGGGGCCAGGGCCGAGGCCGCCGCCGGCAACCTCACCGACGCGGAGCTGTCCGCCGCGAACAAGGAGTCCGCATGACCACCATCGACGGTGGCGCCGTCCACAAGCTCGTCGTCGCGTGCGACGCGGGCATGGGATCGAGCGTCATGCTCGCCGGGACGCTGCGCAAGCAGCTCAAGAAGTCCGGGGTGGAGGTGGTGCACTCGCCCGTCGCGGAGATCCCCAAGGACGCCGACGTCGTCGTCACCCACAACGGCCTCGCCGAGCGGGCCCGCGGCGTCGTCCCCGACATCCCCGTCGTCTCCTTCCAGCTCTTCCTCGGCGACCCCGCCGTGAACACGCTGGTCAAGGCGATCCAGGACAAGGCGACGGTCGATGTCTGAGCAGCTCGGTCTCGCGGCCCTGCTCGACGAGCGGTCCGTCAGCTTCACGGCGGTCGCCGCCGGCCGGGACGAGGCCATCGTCCTGGCCGGCGAGGCCCTCGTGGCGGCGGGGGCCGTCGACCCCGGCTATGTGGCCACGATGCTCGAGCGCGAGCTGTCCGTGCCCACCTACATCGGCGAGGGCGTCGCGATCCCGCACGGCACCCTCGCCGGCAAGGGGCTCGTCCATCGCGACGCCCTGAGCTTCGTGCGCTTCCCCGACGGCGTGGACTGGGGCGGCCAGGACGCCAGGATCGCCATCGGGATCGCGGCGAAGGGCGACGGGCACGTCGAGCTCCTCTCCCGCCTCGCCGTCCTCCTGCTCGACGCCGACAAGGCCGCCGCACTGCGCGACGTCACCGACCTCGACGCGCTGCGGGCCCTGCTCGCCGAGGACGACGACGAGGACGACGACGGCGAGTAGCCGCGGCGCGTCGCACCCCACCGACCCAGCACGACCCATCCAGAGGAACTGAGGAACACATGCGAGTAGCACGGTTCTACGCGCCGGAGGACATCCGGCTCGAGGACATCCCTGAGCCGCAGCCGGGACCCGGCGAGGTCAAGATCAAGGTGCGCGCGTGCTCGACGTGCGGCACGGACGTGAAGATCTCACGGTTCGGCCACCACCACATCCACCCCCCGCGAGTCATGGGGCACGAGATCGCCGGCGAGGTCGTCGAGGTCGGCGACGGCGTCGAGGGCTGGCTCCCGGGGGACCGGGTCCAGGTCATCGCGGCCATCCCGTGCGGCGAGTGCGAGTTCTGTACGCGCGGGTCCATGACGATCTGCCCCCACCAGGTCTCGATGGGCTACCACTTCGACGGTGGCTTCGCCGAGTACATGGTGGTGCCGCGCAACGTGCTCGCCGTGGACGGCCTCAACCGCATCCCCGAGGGAGTGACCTTCGCGGAGGCGTCGGTGGCCGAGCCGTTCGCGTGCGCCATCAACGCCCAGAACCTCGCGCACGTGGGTGACGGGGACGTCGTCGTCGTCATCGGCTCCGGACCCATCGGGTGCCTGCACGTCCGCCTGGCCCGCGCCCGCGGTGCCTCGCGCGTGTTCCTCGTCGAGCTCTCGCGGGAGCGGCTCGAGATGGCCGCGAACCTCGTGCACCCGGACGCCGCGATCGTCTCGGGCGAGGAGGACGCCGTCGCGCGCGTGCTCGAGCTCACGGACGGCCGGGGCGCCGACGTCGTCATCACGGCGGCAGCGTCCGGGGCCGCGCAGGAGCAGGCCCTGCTCATGGTCGCGCCGCAAGGGCGGATCTCGTTCTTCGGCGGGCTGCCCAAGGACAAGCCGACCATCACGCTCGACTCGAACGCCGTGCACTACCGCGAGCTGACGATCGTCGGTGCGAACGGCTCGAGCCCCGAGCACAACAAGCAGGCCCTCGCCCTCATCGCGGACGGGTCCGTGCCCGTCGACGACCTCATCACGCACCGGCTCCGCCTCGACCAGGTGCTCGAGGGCATCGGCATCGTCTCACGCGGTGAAGCCATCAAGGTCACGATCGAGCCGTAGTTCCACCCGAAGCCGCCGCCGGCGACGTTCTCCCCCGAAAGTCGCCGGCGGCCCCCTCGTCCCCAGGAGGACACCGTGCCAGAGAGAACTGTTGCCATCGCTTCCGCCGTCGGGCTGCACGCCCGGCCCGCGTCCCTGTTCACGCAGGCCGTGGGTGCGAGCGGGGTCGCGGTGACGATCGCCAAGAATGGTGGGGCGCCCGTGGACGCGGCGAGCATGCTGCGCGTCATGGCGCTCGGCGTGAAGCACGGCGAGGAGGTCACGCTCGCGGCCGAGGGCGACGAGGCCGACCGGGTGCTCGACGAGCTCGTCGAGCTGCTCGCGACGGATCTCGACGCCGAGCCGGAGGGCTGACATGACGGGCTCGGGCCGGGAGTTCACGGGCATCGGTGTGGGTCGCGGCGGGGCCGTCGGTCCCGTCGTCCTCGCCCATGCGGCGCCGCGCGTACCCCCGGGCGAGCCGAGCCCGGCCGATCCCGAGGCCGCGAAGGCCCGGGTGGCCCAGGGGTTCGCGGACGTGTCCGCGTCGCTGCTCGCCAAGGCCGACGCCGCGGGCGAGGCGGGCATCACGACCCTCGCGGACGTGCTGCGGGCCACGGCCCAGATGGCGCAGGACCCGGCGCTGCTCGAGGAGGTCAACTCGTTGATCGACTCCGGGACCGGCCCGGCGAACGCCGTCGAGCAGGTCGTGGACGTGTTCGCGCAGATGTTCCTGTCCGCCGGCGGGTATCTCGCCGAGCGCGTCACGGACCTGCGCAGCGTGCGCGACCGGGTGGTCGCGAAGGTGCTCGGCGTCGCGGAGCCTGGAGTGCCGGCGCTGACCGAGCCGTCCGTCGTCGTCGCCGAGGACTTCTCGCCCGCCGACACCGCGACGCTCGACCTGGCCAACACCGCAGCGATCGTCACGCGGCTCGGCGGGCCCACCTCGCACACCGCGATCATCGCCGCCCAGCTCGGCATCCCGTGCGTGGTGCGGGCCGACGGTGTGGGCTCGCTGCTCGACGGGGACGTCGTGGCGGTCGACGCCGCGCACGGCACCGTCACGAAGGACCCGTCGTCGGAGCTGCGCGAGGCGATCGAGCGGCGCGTCGCGGTGATCGCCGCGCTCGCCGGCGACGACGCCCCCGCCGCGACGGCCGACGGCGTCCCCGTCCAGCTCCTCGCCAACATCGGCACGGCCGACGACGCCGACCGGGCGGCCCCCGTCCCCGTCGACGGGGTCGGCCTGTTCCGCACCGAGGTGCTGTTCCTCGATCGCTCCACGGCACCGACCGTGGAGGAGCAGGCGGGCCTGTACGCGCGTGTGCTCGAGGCGTTCGGCGGGCGCAAGGTCGTGATCCGCACGCTCGACGCGGGGGCGGACAAGCCGCTCGCGTTCGCGACCCAGCCCGACGAGGACAACCCGGCCCTCGGAGTGCGCGGCTACCGGCTCGTGCGCATCGACGAGTCGCTGCTCGACACCCAGCTCGCCGCGCTCGCCGAGGCGGGTCGGCGCACGGGCGTCGCGCCGTGGGTCATGGCCCCGATGATCGCCACGCCCGGCGAGGCCGCGGCCTTCGCGGCGCGGGCGCGCGGGCACGGTGTGGCGACGGTGGGCGTCATGGTCGAGATCCCGGCCGCGGCACTGCGAGCCCGGGAGATCCTCGACGAGGTGGACTTCGTCTCGCTCGGTACGAACGACCTGACGCAGTACACGATGGCGACCGACCGCCTGCGCGGGGAGCTCGTGGACCTGCTCGACATCTGGCAGCCCGCGGTGCTCGACCTCGTCGCCTCGACGGCCCTCGCCGGGATCGCCGCGGGCAAACCTGTGGGGGTGTGCGGGGAGTCCGCGGGGGACCCGGTCATGGCGCTCGCGCTGCACGGGCTCGGCGTGACGAGCCTGTCGATGTCGACGTCGGCCGCCCCCCTCGTACGCTTCGCGCTCCGCCACCACACGGACGACCAGTGCCGCCTCATCGCCGAGGCAGCCCGCTCTGCCTCCGACGCCACCCAGGCGCGCGCCGCCGCCCTCGCCCTGGTGAGCCGCGAGGTACGCGAAGCCCTAGGCCTCTAGCCCCCCACCCCGCTCCCCCTTGCCGCGAGGTAGGTCTGGCGGCGTCGACGTAGGGCCGAGGGGTGCGTACGGGGTACTACCTCGCACCCTCGGTACTACGTCGCGGTCAGTTCTTGATCTCGGCGCCGGCCATGACGGTCGTGACGTGAACCACGAGCTCGGGGGCGTTCGGGTCCGTCGGCTCGACGGTCTTGTCCTCCCAGCCGCCCAGGAGCGGCAGCCCGCGCACCGTGACCCGCCACGTGGGCGGCACCTTGACCTCGACGCCGCCCCAGAACGTGAAGATCGAGATGTCGGCGCGGCGCTGGATGTCCGCCTCGCGCAGATCGAGCTCGATCCCACCCATGACGGCGGTGAGCACGGCGCTGCGAAAATTCGGCGAGCGTGACTTGCGGGCCGAGCCCCACCAGAACACGGTCGAGCGGATCGACTCCGCGGAGTCCGACGTCGGGCGGCCGAAGCGCACGAGCAGCGAGAGGCCGATCGCGATGAGGATGATCGGCCAGATGAGCGACGACAGCTCGATGTCGAAGAGGTCGAGTCTCGCGAGCTGGAAGAACACGCCGACGGCGATGAGCGCGACAGGCCCGGGCCATGCACGCGGCACCGTCATGAGCGCGGCGAGGCCGGCCGCGACGATGAGCAGCGGCCACCACGTGCCGACGAGCACCCGGAACGAGACGTCGACGATCTCGAGGCGGTTCAGCAGCAGAGCGAGGCCGAGCAGGAGCAGCAGCATCCCGAAGAGCAGCTGCGGAAGACGGACAGGCTGGGTCGAGTCCTTGGTCATGCCCCGACGTTAGCGCCCCGGGGCCTCGCGCTCCAGGTCAGGACGTCCCTGGCACGGGTAGTCGGGGCAAGGGCGTCAGGGTAGGAGGGCGAGCGCCTGGCGGGCGATCGCGAGCTCCTCGTTCGTCGGGACCACCGCGACCGTGACGGGGGAGCCGTCGGGGGAGATCACCCGTGCACGCCTGGAACGCTCCGCGTTGCGCTCCGGGTCGACGGCGATCCCCAGCCGCTCGAGCCCGGACAGCGCACCGGCCCGCACGACGTCGTCGTTCTCGCCCACCCCGGCAGTGAACGCGATGACGTCCACGCCGCCGAGCACGGCGAGGTAGGCCCCGACGTACTTGCGCAGCCGGTGCAGGTACACGTCGAGGGCGAGCCGGGCCGACGGCGAGCCCTCGGCGATGAGCCGGTGCAGCTCGCGGAAGTCGTTGACCCCCGAGAGTCCCTTGATCCCCGAGCGCCGGTTGAGCAGCACGTCGAGCTCGTCGATCGACATTCCCGCGGTGCGCGCGAGGTGGAACACGATCCCGGCGTCGATGTCGCCGGAGCGGGTCCCCATGACGAGCCCCTCGAGCGGCGTGAGACCCATCGACGTCTCGACGGCGACCCCGCCCCGCACGGCGGACACGGACGCGCCGTTGCCGAGGTGGCACACGATCTGGTCGATCTCGCCGATCGGCCGCCCCACGAGCTCGGCGGCAGCCGCGGCCACGAACTGGTGCGACGTCCCGTGGAAGCCGTAGCGGCGCACCTCGTACTCTGCGGCGACCTCGGCATCGATCGCGTAGGTCGCGGCGGCCTCCGGCAGCGTGTGGAAGAACGCGGTGTCGAAGACGACTACGTGCGGCACGTCCGGCAGCAGCTCGCGCGCGACCTCGATGCCGCGCACGTTCGCGGGGTTGTGCAGCGGGGCGAGGGGGACGAGCGCGTGGATCTTGGCGACGACGTCGTCGTCCGCGAGCACCGGCGCCCCGAAGTCGGGCCCGCCGTGGACCACGCGGTGCCCGACGGCGACGATCCCCGCCTCGTCGAGCGACCCGAGCGAGTCGAGGGCGGCACGCAGCGCCTCACCGTGGTCGGCGACCCCGCCGGGCTCGCCGATCCGCTCGACGAGCCCCGAGGCGACCGCCGTCCCGCTGCTCGGCTCGACGAGCTGGTACTTGAGCGAGCTCGACCCGGAGTTGACGACCAGGACGCGGGGGGACTGCCCCATCAGTGCTCTCCTTCTGCGACCGCGTCCAGGCCCTGTGCCTGGATCGCCGTGATGGCCACGGTGTTGACGATGTCCTGCACGAGCGCCCCGCGCGACAGGTCGTTGACCGGCTTGCGCAGGCCCTGCAGCACGGGGCCGATCGCGACCGCACCAGCGGAACGCTGCACGGCCTTGTACGTGTTGTTTCCCGTGTTGAGGTCGGGGAACACGAGCACGGTAGCGCGCCCGGCGACGGGGGAGTCGGGAGCCTTCGAGGCGCCGACGGCGGGGTCCACGGCGGCGTCGTACTGCATCGGGCCGTCGACGACGAGGTCCGGGCGCCGTTCCCGCACGAGCACGGTCGCCTCACGGACCTTGTCGACGTCCGCGCCCGTGCCGGAGTCGCCCGTCGAGTAGGACAGCATCGCGATGCGCGGCTCGATGCCGAACTGCTGCGCCGTCTCCGCCGAGGAGATCGCGATGTCCGCGAGCTGCGTCGCCGTCGGGTCCGGGATGACGGCGCAGTCGCCGTACACGAGCACGCGGTCCTCGAGGCACATGAGGAACACGGAGGACACGACGCCGACGTCGGGCCGTGTCTTGATGATCTCGAACGCGGGCTTGATGGTGTGCGCCGTGGTGTGCATCGCGCCGGAGACCATGCCGTCGGCGAGGCCCAGCTCGACCATCATCGTGCCGAAGTAGGACACGGAGGACACGACTTCCCGCGCCCGGTCCACCGTCATACCCTTGTGCTCGCGCAGCCGCGCGTACTCGTGCGCGAAGTGCTCGGACAGCTCCGTGGACGCCTTCGGGTCGATGACCTTCGCGGCCGAGAGGTCGAGGCCGAGCTCGGTGCCGCGCGCCCGGATCGAGTCCTCCTCGCCGAGGATCGTCAGGTCCGCGACCTCGCGCTGCAGGAGCGTGAACGCGGCCCGCAGGATCCGGTCGTCCTTCCCCTCGGGCAGCACGACGTGCTTGCGGTCGCCGCGGGCCCGGTCGAGCAGCCCGTACTCGAACATGAGCGGGGTGACGACCTCGATGCGTGGCACCTCGAGCGCCGCGAGCAGGGCCTCGCCGTCGACGTGCTTCTCGAACAGGGCGAGGGCCGTGTCGACCTTGCGCTGGGAGTCCGCGGCGAGGCGGCCGCGGGTCGAGGCGGCGGCGCTCGCGGAGCGGAACGTGCCGAGGTTGGTGCGGATGACGGGCAGGCGCTGCCCGAGCCCCTCGACGAGCCGGGCGACGGCGGGCGGCGGGTAGAAGCCGCCGTTGAGGACGATGCCGGCGAGGGACGGCGAGCCCGGCGCCGCGTGCGCCATGACGAGCCCGAGCAGCACGTCCGAGCGGTCGCCGGGGGTGATGACGACGGCACCGTCGGACAACCGCGGCAGCAGGTGCTCGACGGACATCGCGCCGATGAGCACCTCGAGCGCCTCGCGGGACAACAGCTCGGGGTCGCCCATCGCGAGCCGCCCGTCGACCGCCTCCATGAGCGCGCCGACCGTGGGGGCGACGAGGAACGGCTCCTCGGGCAGCGCCCACGCGGGTACCGGCCCCTCGAGCGCGCGCCGCACGTCCCCGAGCGGCGTGGTGGTGCAGCGGTTGGCGATGACGCCGATCGTCTGGGCGTGATGGGCGTGCAGCTCGGCGAGCGCGACGTCCACGGCGTGACGCACCTCGCCCGCGCTGCGGGAGTTGCCGGAGACGACGAGCAGCACGGGCGAGCCGAGGTTCGCCGCGACGCGCGCGTTGAAGGACAGCTCGGTGGCACCGGCGACGTCGGTGTAGTCCGAGCCGACGATGACGACGGCGTCGCACGAGTGGGCCATCGCGTGATAGCGCGACACGATCGTCGCGAGCGCAGCCTCGGGGTCCGCGTGCACGTCGTCGTACGTGACCCCGACGCACTCCTCGTAGGACAGGTCGACGCCGTCGTGGCCGAGCAGGAGCTCGAGCACGTAGTCACGCTGGTCGGTGCTCCGCGCCACGGGGCGGAACACGCCGACGCGCTGCACCCGGCGGGTCAGCAGGTCGAGCAGCCCGAGGGCCACCGTCGACTTGCCGGTCTCGCCCTCCTGGGCCGAGACGTAGATGGACCGGGTGCTCATTCGTTGTCTCCTCCGGTGGCGGCCGTCGCCGTCTGCGGCCCGCCGGTCGTGGTGGCGGTGTCGCCCGCGTCGGGCCACACCCATGCCGCGACCTCCGGGACGTCCTCCCCGTGGTCGCGCGTGTACTGCCTCGCCCGCAGCCGGGCGTCGACCATCTCCTGGCGCAGCTCGGCGGCGCGCGTGCCGAGCGAGGGTACGCGGTCGATGACGTCCATCACCAGGTGGTACCGGTCGAGGTCGTTGAGCATCACCATGTCGAACGGCGTCGTCGTCGTCCCCTCCTCCTTGTACCCGCGCACGTGCAGGTTCGCGTGACCGTGGCGGCGGTAGGTGAGGCGGTGGATGAGCCAGGGGTAGCCGTGGTAGGCGAAGATGATCGGCTTGTCCGCCGTGAACACGGTGTCGAAGTCGCGGTCTGACATGCCGTGGGGGTGCTCGCGCTCGTCCTGCAGCCGCATGAGGTCAACGACGTTGACGACACGCACGCTCAGCTCGGGCAGGTGGCGGCGCAGCAGGTCCGCGGCCGCGAGCACCTCGAGCGTCGGCACGTCTCCGGCGCACGCGAGGACGACGTCGGGGTCCTCGCCCCGCTCCTCCGTGCCCGCCCACTCCCAGATGCCCACGCCCCGGGCGCAGTGGGCGACGGCCTCGTCCATGGACAGGAAGCACGGCGCCGGCTGCTTGCCCGCGACCACGACGTTGACGAGGTTGCGGCTGCGCAGCGCGTGGTCGTAGGTGACGAGCAGCGTGTTGGCGTCCGGCGGCAGGTAC
>CAZECM010000064.1:0-16251 GCA_964510785.1 uncultured Cellulomonadaceae bacterium
TGCTCGCAGCCACCGTAGTAGCGGCGGCCCGGGTAGCCCTCGGCGTACTTGTTCGTGAGCACGGAGCCCTGCGCCTGCAGGACGGCGAGCGGGACGAAGTTCTCGCTCGCGATCATCTCGAGCGTGCCCTGCTGGCGCGCGAGCTCACCGTCGAGGACGGCGGCGATCTCGGGGTCGAGCTCGCCGAGGGGGACGTTCAGGAAGTCGGGGTGCTGGTCGCTCATGGCTTCTCCTTGCGGGTCGGCGCGGTGGCGCGGCCACGCATGACGCATCGGCCACCCACACCGCTGGTGTGGCGACCCCTGGGCCCAGGCGTCCGACCCGAAGTCTGCTGCAGTGTCGCTCCCCGGTGGTGACCCACCCGCTGCGCCAGTTACGACGGGGTTCAGGTTAGCAAGGAGCGGCGCCGTCGTCGTCCCCCGTGTCACGAACGCACGGTGACCGAGACGGCGCGCACCTATGCGTAGATCGCCACGAGCCGACCCACGACCTCGCCACGCTCGAGCTTCTCGAGCCCCTCGCGGATCTCCTCGAAGGTGATCGGCGTCAGGACCGGGTCGAGCTCACCCTTGGCCATCCACTCCATGACGTCGGCGATGTCCTGCGCGCTGCCTCCCACCGAGCCGACGACCTTGGCGCCCTTCATGATGAGGGGGTAGGTGTTGATGGTCGCCTCGAGCCTGCCCATCCCGACGACGACGACGGTGCCACCCTGACCGATCACCTCGACCGAGTCCGCCGTCGTGCCACCGAATCCTGCGAAGTCGACGATCACGTCGAGGTTCTCGTCGGCGAGCTCCTTGATGTCCTTGACGACCCGCGTGGCGCCGATCTTCTCGGCAAGCGGCCACACCGACTCGTCGATCTCCGCGACGTACACCTCCGCGCCACGCAGCACGGCAACCCGTGCACCGACCTGGCCCAGCCCGCCCAGGCCGATGATCCCCAGCTTCGTGCCCTCGGTGACGCCACCCGTCCCGAAGATCGCGTTGTGGGAGGTCATGCCCGAGTCGGTCGCCGCGGCGGCCTGTGCGTACGTCACGCCGTCGGGGATGCGCACGAGCGCCTCCGTGGCCACCGACGCCTGCTCCCCGAACCCCCCGTCGACCTGGTAGCCCGTGAAGTCGACCATCGGCCAGACGGCCACCCTGTCCCCCACGGCGTAGTCCGTGACTCCCTCACCGACCGAGGTGATGACCCCGGCGACCTCGTGCCCCGGGGTGACCGGGGGCGTCATGATCGCGAGCCACTTCTCGTCCTCGAAGATGCCCACGTCCGAGTGGCACAGGCCAGCGGCCTTCACGTCGATGATCACGCGACCCGGTGCTGCCACGGGTGCGGGCACCTCGGTCAGGACGAGCGGATCGTTCGTGTGGGTAAAGCGCCATGCCTTCACAGCAACCTCCGGGTCTCAGGTCCGGCGCACTCGCCAAGGTCGGCGATCGAGGTGGCCGGTGCCCTCAGCATGCGCGTGCGCCCGCCACGCCTCCGAGGACCAACGGCCCGGAGCCACGCCTCGGGATGGCGACCCGTGGTCTAGACCGGTGTGCCGAGGAAGACCCGCAGCGCCTGCGTGAACACCTCGGGCTGCTCGGAGTGCACCCAGTGGCCCGCGCCCTTGACCGTGAGCTGGCGCACGCGGGGAAACAGGGCGCGCATCGCGGGTGCGTTCTCGGGGCGGATGTAGTTCGAGCGCTCCCCCGCTACCCACAGCACAGGTCCGTCGAACTGCGCCGTGCCGTCAAGCTGCGCCGTGCCGTCGGACGTCACGCCGTCCGGGTCGGGGAAGCCGGAGATGACGTCGAGCTCCTTGCGCAGCAGGTCCAGGTTCGCGCGCCAGCGCCAGCCGCCGTCCTCGGCCCGGCGCAGGTTCTGCAGCAGGAAGCCGCGCACCGTCGGGTTGGGGATCGGGCCTGCGAGGGCCGCGTCCGCGCCAGCGCGGCTCGTCACCTGGTCGAGGTCGAGGGCCGCGAGCGAGTCGAGGAGGTGCTCGAACTCCCCCGTCTCTCCCGCGGCGCTCGGGGCGATGTCGACGACCACCAGCCGGTCCACGAGCTCCGGGTGCCGCAGCGCGAGCAGCATCGCGACCTTGCCGCCCATGGAGTGACCGACGACGTGCACCGGGGCGGTCTGCCGCGCGGCGCCGCCGGGCGGTGAGTCGTCGTCGGGCAGGGAGCCCCCGTCGGGCAAGGCCTCGCCGTCGGGCAAGGCGCCGTCGTCGGGCACTGTGCCGCCGTCGGGCAAGGCGCCGTCGTCGGGCACTGTGCCGCCGTCGGCCCCGCTCTCGCCGTGCTCGCGCAGCGTGGCGGCGACGGCGTCGGCCATCGCGACGTAGTCGACGTGCTCGGTCCAGGGCGAGGCACCGTGGTTGGGCAGGTCGACGAGGAGCGAGCGCCACTGCGGCTCGAGAGCGCGCGCGATCGTGGAGAAGTTCTTGCCCTGGCCGAAGAGCCCGTGCAGGAAGACGACGCGCGGGCCCGTCGAACCGACGTCGGACACATGGAGCGCGCGAGAACCCGTCACGCCCCCACCCTAACCACCGCCCAGCCCACCCCCGGCCCGCCATGCCCTCCCCGGCCCCCAACCCTCCCAACCCGACCTGATCGTGCAGACTTGTGGCCCTGTGAGGGCGAGAAGTCTTCACGCTCCGGTCAGCGGAGCGGGTCAGTCCTGTGGTGCGTCGAGGCGGGCGCGCCAGACGGGGTCGAGCTGGGTGAAACGGTCGTCCCAGGCGGTGCCGGGAGTGCGGTGCGGGTCGACGACGGCGGACGGCGCCGCGCCGAGCTGCTCGTCGAGCTGCTCGAGGTACGTCTGCCACCCGGGACCGTAGTGGGGATCCTCGAGGTTCTCGTGACGCAGTCGCAGCACCGCGCCCTCGGCGTGCTCGGAGATCTCGACGGTGAGGGTCGAGACGTCCTCCCCCACGTGCTGCCACGTCGTGGTGAAGCCGTGCGGCGGATCGCACGCGGTCACGGTCCCGGTGGCGTAGACGCCGCCGTCCGAGCCGAGCGCCTCCCACGTGCCGCCGAGCCGGAAGTCGCCCCGGTAGGTCTCCATCCAGCGCGCGAGTCGCTCGGGGTCGGTCACCGCGTCCCAGGCGTCGGCGACCGTGGTCGCGAAGACCCGCTCGAAGCTCAGGTCGAAGCTGGCGCCGTGGCGGGTGACCTCGCCGAGGGCGATGGGGGTGGTGGCCATGGCCGATCTCCTAGGTGGTGGGTTTCGGGAGCTCTCGGACGGGGCCGGGTGCCCGGACACCGCCGTCGTCGGCCCCCCTCCGCTCGCGCACGCCGCGCGCGATCTCGGTGTCGAGCGCGTCGAGGCGCTGGTTCCACAGCGCCCGGTAGCGACCGACGGCGGACTCGAGCTCGTCGAGCGCCGCCGGTTCGAGCCGGTAGATGCGCGTGCGACCCTCGGCCCGGCGGGTCAGGAACCCGGCCTCGCGGAGCACACGCAGGTGGCGCGCGACAGCGGGCTGGCTGATGCCGAAGTCCCGCTCGACGACGGCGGACGCGTCCCCGGCCGCTCGCTCCCCCGCGGCGAAGAGCTCGAGCAGCCGCCTTCGCACCGGGTCGCCCAGGACGTCGAGTGCGTGCATACGGTAAATCTATAACCCGCAGGTTATGCGTGCAACCGCGAGGTAGTACCGAGCGCGCGAGATTGTGCCTCCGCGGACCTACCTGGCCGCGCTCAGCACTACCTCGCGGAGGGGGTGGGGTGGCTCAGCCTGCTTCGCCGATGATCTTGCGGAGGTAGGCGTAGGTCAGGTCGCCCGTGCGCTGGTCGTACTCGTGGGAGTAGCCGTGCTTGTTGTACAGCGCGATGTTCTGCACGGAGTCCTGGCTCGTGAAGACCCAGATCTCCTCGGTGCCCTCGGGCAGCGTGCCCGCGACCGCGAACATGAGCTGGGTGCCGAGCCCGAGGCCCTGCACGTCCGGGGCCACGGCGAACCGGCCGAGCGTGGCCTTGGGGCCCTCGACGAGCACGCGCACCGAGCCCACGAGCCGGTGGCCGGACCACGCACCGAGCGTGATGACGTCCGCGCGCTCGAGGTCCGCGGTGAGCTCCTCGAGCGTCTGGGTGAGCGGCGGGATGTTGGGGTCCCCCGTCACCTGCGCCTCGGTGACGAACGCGGCGCGGCGCAGCGTCAACAGCTCGCCCGCGTGCTCGACGTCGACGCGGCGGATCTCAACCTCGGGAGCGACCATGCCTTCATGGTGTCAGAGGCCCGCCGATCCTCCTAAGCACGCCCCGCGCGCGTCCGCGATCCGGTCGACGCCGCGATCCGGTCGACGCCGAGACTCGGTCGACACCGTGGGCCTCGCGACCCGAGTACCCTCAGGGCTCGTGACTGACTCCGCGACCCACTGGGTGCTCACCCTGTCCTGCCCCGACCGCCCCGGCATCGTGCACGCCGTCGCGGGGCTGCTGGCCGAGCACGGCGGGAACATCACCGAGTCGCAGCAGTTCGGCGACCCGGACACGGGGCTGTTCTTCATGCGGGTCCAGGTCGAGTCCGCCGCGGGCCGCGCCGAGCTCGAGCCGGCGCTCTCAACCCTCGCCGAGCGGTTCTCGATGACGTGGCACCTCGACGTCGCGGGCCGGGCCGTGCGCACGCTCGTCATGGGGTCGACGGCGGCCCACTGCCTCAACGACCTCGCCTTCCGCCAGCGTTCCGAGTCGCTGCCCATCGAGATCGTCGCCGTCGTGTCGAACCACACCGTGCTCGCCGAGCTCGCCGCCTTCTACGGCATCGACTTCCACCACATCCCCGTCACGGCCGCGACGAAGCCCGACGCCGAGGCGCGGCTCCTCGAGCTCGTCCGGGTGCTCGACGTCGAGCTCGTGGTGCTCGCCCGCTACATGCAGGTGCTCTCCGACGACCTGTGCCGGGCCCTCGAGGGGCGGATCATCAACATCCACCACTCGTTCCTGCCCTCGTTCAAGGGCGCCCGCCCCTACGCACAGGCGCACGACCGGGGGGTCAAGCTCATCGGCGCGACGGCGCACTACGTCACGGCCAACCTCGACGAGGGGCCGATCATCGAGCAGGACGTCGAGCGGGTGGACCACACGCACGGCGTCGAGGCCCTCGTGGCGCTCGGTCAGGACGTCGAGCGACGCGCGCTCGCCCGGGCGGTGCGCTGGCACGCCGAGCACCGCGTGCTCATCGACGGCCACCGCACCGTCGTCTTCCGCTAGCACCCACCCGGGGGCCCATACTTCCGCGACGTAGGTCCGAGTGCGCGAAGTAGTGCCGCCACGGACCTACGTGGGCGCGCTGGGCACTACCTCGCGGTGAGGGGTGGGGGGCTAGATGGCTAGGGCTCGGGCGTGGGCGGCTGCGACCGAGGCGCCGGTGATGGCGCCGAGGATCTCCTCGTGGGTGACGGACTCGGTGGTGAAGGAGCCGTTGTTGCGGCCGTGGCGGAGGACCTCGATACGGTCCGCGACGGCGCGGACGTCGTTCATGTTGTGGCTGATGAGCACGACGCCGAGCCCGAGGTCGCGCAGGCGCTCGATGTAGGTGAGGACCTCCGCCGTGTGCGCGACGGAGAGGGCCGACGTCGGCTCGTCGAGCACCACGATCCGCGGGGAGCCGATGAGGGTGCGCGCGATCGCCACGGACTGCCGCTGGCCGCCCGAGAGGGTCGACACGGGCGTACGCACCGAAGGGATGCGGCTCGTCAGGTCGCGCAGGATCCCTCGCGCCACGTTCTCCATGCGCGAGTCGTCGATCGCCATCCCCGCACGCAGCTCCCGCCCGAGGAAGATGTTCGAGGTCACGTCGAGGTTCTCGCACAGCGCGAGGTCCTGGAACACCGTCGCGATGCCGAGCGCGTGGGCGGCCGAGGGGTTGGGGATGCTCACGGCCCCGCCGTCGACCTCCATGAGCCCGGCGTCCGGGGAGAGCACGCCCGCGATGATCTTCGCGAGCGTCGACTTGCCCGCGGCGTTGTCGCCCACGAGCGCCACGACCTCGTGCGCGTTGACCTCGAAGTCGACGTCGATCAACGCCTCGACGGCGTTGAACCGCTTCGTGATGCCGTGCAGCGACAGCAGAGGCACCCTTGCCCGTGCACTCATCGCCACTCACCTACTCCCCGTTGGGTACGTGATACCTGCAGTGAAGCCCCCGGACCATAGCGCGTCAAGGCGCCCCACCCCCCGTGAACTCGCTCGACTGGATCGCGAGGAGCACCGCACCGAGCACCTCGGCGCGCTGCCCCAGCTCGGCCGGGACCACCTCGAGCGGGGCGATCTGGTTGAGCAGCACGCGCCGGCGCACCGCCTCGCGCAGCGGCCCGAGCAGCACCTCGCCCGTCTCGGCGAGCTCACCGCCCACCACGATGCACTGCGGGTTGACCGCCATGCCGAGCCCCGCGACGACGGCACCGATCTGGGCCCCGGCGTCCGCGATGACCTGCTGGCACCCCGGGTCGCCCTCGACGGCGAGCTGGATCACGTCCCGCAGCGCGACACTGCCGAGGTTGGTCCGCAACGGCTCGATGAGCGCCTGGGCCCCCACGATCGTGTCGAGGCAGCCGCGAGAACCACAGCGGCAGATGTCGCCCGCCGGGTCCACCTGGACGTGCCCGATCTCCCCCGCCGTGCCCGCGAAGCCGCGGTGCACCCGCCCCGCGATGACGATGCCGGCACCGATCCCGTGCGAGGCGCGCACGAAGATCGAGTCCCGGTACTCGCGCGAGGCGCCGAGCACGGACTCCGCGAGAGCCCCGAGGTTCGCGTCGTTGTCCACGAACACCGGGCGGCCGAGCCGCTTGTGCAGCACGTGCCCGAGGTGCACCTCGTCCCAGCCGCGCATGGTGCCGCGCACCGAGACCATGCCCGTGCTCGCGTCGACGGGCGCCGGCACGCCGACGCCGATCGCGATGACGTCCTGGAGCCCGGAGCCGACCCGTTCGAGCATGTCGACCGCGAGCAGCGCGGCCCGGTCGAGGCACGTGTCGACCCGGTGGTCGGGCGGGAGCGGCAGCGTCTGCTCGGCGACGACGTCGTAGGCGAAGTCGCTCAGCACGATCCGCATGTGGCGGTGCCCGATCTGGACGCCGATCGCGAGACCGACCTGCTTCGCGAGGGTGACGAGCTGGGCCCGGCGCCCGCTGCGCGTCGTCGTCGTCGTCTCCACGACGCCCGCGGCCAAGAGCTCGCGCACGAGGGTCGACACGGTCGCCGTGGACAGCCCCGTCGCCGCGGCGAGCTCGACCTGGGTGAGCCCGCCGTAGCGCCGGACCGTCTCCACGACGAGGGCCCGGTTCGCCTCCCGCAACGAGGACAGCGAGCCGGATGCCGCTGCACGCCCAGTCACGCGGTCAGCCTAGCCACGGCCCGTCGCCGCGGAAGCGCGCCGCAGCTATCTCCCCCCGGCGCGTCGCTTGTTGATGAGGTCGAACGCGACGGCGGCGAGCAGCACGAGGCCCTTGATCGCCTGCTGCCACGCGGAGTCGACGGCCATGATCGACAGGCCCATGTTGAGCACGCCCATGATGAGCGCGCCGACGATGGCCCCGGAGATCCGACCGATGCCACCGGTGACGGCGGCCCCACCGATGAAGCACGCGGCGATCGCATCGAGCTCGAACATGGTCCCCGCGGCGGCCACACCGGCGCCGGCGCGCGAGGTGGTCACGATCGCGGCGATCGAGGCGAGCATCCCCATGTGGACGAAGATCCAGAAGTCGACCCGACGGGTGTTGACGCCCGACAGCCCCGCGGCGAGCCGGTTGCCGCCGATCGCGTAGATGTGCCGTCCGAACACCGTGCGGCCCATGACGAAGCTGTAGGTGACCACGAGGACGCCGATGATGATGAGCACGATCGGCGTGCCGCCCGCCGAGAGCGACAGCACCACCGCGAGCGCGGCGATGCTCGCGGCGATGATCCCGACCTTCGCGACGAAGATCCCGAGCGGCTCGGTCTGCAGCTCGTGCTTGCGCAGCGAGGCACGGGCGCGGAGCTGCGAGACGAGCATCGCCAGGATCGCGAGCGCACCGATGGCGAGCGTGACCACGTCGGCCTGGTTCACGAACCCGAGCACCGGGGGCAGCGACCCGTTGGAGATCCGGATGAAGCCCTGCGGCAGTCCCGCGACGGTCTCGCCCACGAGCACGATCGCGAGACCGCGGAAGAGAAGCATGCCCGCGAGCGTCACGATGAACGCCGGTATCCCGACGTAGGCGACCCAGAAGCCCTGCCAGGCCCCGACGAGGAGCCCGACGGCGATCCCGATGAGGCATGCGACCGGCCAGCCCAGCTCGAGGTCGCGCATCGCGAGCGCGACGATGCCACCGACGAAGGCTACGACCGAGCCGACGGACAGGTCGATGTGGCCCGCGACGATCACCATGACCATGCCGATCGCGAGGATCATCACGTACGCGTTCTGCTGGAACAGTGCCGCGACGTTGTTCGAGAGCAGCAGCTTGCCGTCGGTCAGGATCTGAAACAGGATCACGATGGCGATGAGCGCCCCGAAGATGCCGTACTGGCGCATGTTTCCGCTCACCGCGCCGAAGCGACGGGTCAGCCGCTCCCGCGGCGGCTCGGTCGGCTGGAGGATGGTCTCGGTGGTCATCGCGTGGCCCCGTCCTTCTTGCTCGTGTCCATCGTCATGAAGTGCATGAGGTGCTCCTGGGTGGCATTCTCGCGCGCTACCTCACCCGTGAGGCGGCCTTCGCTGATCGCATAGATGCGGTCGCAGATCCCGATGAGCTCGGGGAGCTCGGAGGAGATGACGATGACGCCCTTGCCCTCGTCCGCGATCCGGTTGATGGTCTGGTAGATCTCGTACTTCGCGCCGACGTCGATGCCGCGCGTCGGCTCGTCGAGGATGAGCACGTCCGGGTCGGCGTAGATCCACTTGCTCAGCACGACCTTCTGCTGGTTGCCGCCCGAGAGCTTGCCGACGAGCGCCTCGACGTTCGGGGTCTTGATGCCGAGCTCCTTGCGGAACCGTTCGGCGACCTGCGCCTCCGCGTTGTGGTTGACGACGCCTCGCCGGGAGAGCTTGTCGAGGGCAGCACCCGAGACGTTGCGCCGGATCGAGTCGATGAGGTTGAGACCGTAGCGCTTGCGGTCCTCCGTCGCGTAGGCGACGCCGTGCCGGATGGCGTGGCCCACGGTGCGCAGCTCGACCTGCTTGCCGTCCTTGAACACCCGGCCGCTGATGCGCGTGCCGTAGGAGCGGCCGAAGACGCTCATGGCGAGCTCGGTGCGGCCGGCACCCATGAGGCCGGCGAGCCCCACGATCTCGCCGCGGCGGACGTTGAGGCTCACGCCGTCGACGACCTTGCGCTCCTGGTCGATCGGGTGGTGCACGGTCCAGTCCTCGATCCGCAGCACCTCCTCGCCGATCGACGACGTGTGCGCGGGAAACCGGTTCTCGAGCGGGCGGCCGACCATGGCCCGGATGATGTGCTCCTGGGAGACCTTGCCCTCGCGCATGTCGAGCGTCTCGATCGTGAGCCCGTCACGGATGACCGTCGTGGTGTCCGCGATCGCCTCGATCTCGCCGAGCTTGTGGCTGATGATGATGCACGTGATGCCTTGGCCCTGCAGGGACCGGATGAGGTCGAGCAGGTGGGCGGAGTCCTCGTCGTTCAGCGCGGCCGTCGGCTCGTCGAGGATGAGGAGCTTGACGCGCTTGGACAGCGCCTTGGCGATCTCCACGAGCTGCTGCTTGCCGACGCCGATGTCCTTGACCTTCGTGTCGGGGCTCTCGGTGAGCCCCACCCGGGCGAGCAGCTTGGCGGCCTCCGCGTTCGTGCGGTGCCAGTCGATGACGCCGCGCGAGGCCTGCTCGTTGCCGAGGAAGATGTTCTCCGCGATCGACAGGAACGGCGAGAGCGCGAGCTCCTGGTGGATGATGACGATGCCGAGATCCTCGGAGTCCCGGATGTTGCGGAACTCGACGGGCTCGGCCTCGAAGAGGATGTCGCCCTCGTAGGTCCCGTGGGGATACACCCCGGACAGAACCTTCATGAGGGTCGACTTGCCGGCGCCGTTCTCGCCGCAGATGGCGTGCACCTCGCCTCGGTTCACGCTCAGCGTGACGTCCTTGAGGGCGACGACGCCGGGGAAGCGCTTGGTGATGTCCCGCATCTCAAGGATGTGGCCGTGCTCCATGGTTCCTCGCAGCTCTGAGAGGGTCGTTGCGCACTGTAGTACCCGCGGTGCAGCGTCACCGGCGGGACGGACTCTGGCCCGTCCCGCCGGTGTCGCCGTGATAGCTACCGCGTGGTGCGCAGTGTCACAGACCGAGGTCGGCGGCCGAGTAGAACTCGGAACCGACGAGGATCTCCTCGACCGTGTCGGCAGTGACGACGATCGGGTCGAGCAGGTAGCTCGGGACGACCTTGACACCGTTGTCGTACGTGGTTGTGTCCGTGACCGTGACCGTGCCGCCGGCGGCGAGCTCACCGATCATGGTCGCGACCCGGTCACCGAGCTCGCGGGTGTCCTTCCACACGGACATCGACTGCTTGCCCGCGAGGATGTTGAGGACGTTCGCCTGGTCGGCGTCCTGGCCAGTCAGGAGCGGCCAGTCGCCACCCGGGGTGTAGCCGGCACCGTCGAGCGCCTGGGCGATGCCGAGGGCGAGCGAGTCGTTCGGGGAGAGGACGACGTCGACCTTGTCGCCACCCGCGTAGAACGAGTTCAGGCGGTTCTGCATCTCGGACTGCGCCGTGTCTGAGCTCCAGCCCTGGATGCCGATCGAGGTCCACTCGTCGTTGCTCTTGGGGGCCTTGCCCGACGGGGTGACGAGCTTGCCCGCGTCGATGTACGGCTTGAGGACGTCCCACGCGCCGGAGAAGAAGAACTTGGCGTTGTTGTCGTCCGGCGAGCCGGCGAAGGGCTCGAGGTTGAACGGACCGGCCTGGTTGTCGAGGTCGAGCTGCTCGACGATGAACTCGCCCTGGAACGTGCCGACGCGCTCGTTGTCGAACGTCGCGTAGTAGTCGACGTTCTCCGTGCCGTTGATGAGGCGGTCGTAGGCGATGACGACGATGTCGTTGTCCGCAGCGGACTGCAGCACCGGGCCGAGGGCCGTGCCGTCGATCGAGGCCACGACGAGGACGTCGACGCCCGCGTTGACCATGTTCTGCAGCTGGGTGATCTGCTGGTCCACCTTGTTGTCGGCGTACTGCAGCGAGGTCTCGATGCCGGCGTCGTTGAGGAGCTTCTCGAGGTGCGCGCCGTCACGGTTCCAGCGCTCGAGGCTCTTGGTGGGCATCGCGATGCCCACGGAGGAGATCGCGGAGGCCGCGGGGGTCTCCTCCGGCTCGTCCTCGGGCGCCGACTCGGTGGTCTCGGTGTCGCTCGGGGTGGTCTCGGGGGTGTTGCGCTCGCTGCTGCAGGCGGCGAGGCCACCCACGAGCAGTGCAGCCGTGGCAAAGCCAGCAGCCGCCTTCTTCAATGTCGAAGACATCGTTGTCCGCTCCTTGTTCGCGTGGTCGACGCCGGCGGTCGAGGGGCTGCAATGCCCTTCGACCGGCCCGTCGCGCCGCCGTCGGCGCTCTGGGTGACCCGGTCGTCGTGGGTGTCGCTTGCATTCAAGGTCCTAACGCAAGGTCGGCGCAAGGGCCGTTACCAAACCGTGTCTTGCGGGTTCTCCGCGGCCAACGGCCCGATTTGCCCTGTAGTGCGTTTGTACCTCTAACACAGCGACGTCACGCGAGTGGCTCACGTCACACCATGGCGCGGCACCAACCCCGGGGTGGCTTGGGGTGGTGCCCGCCGTGCCCGCCCCCGCCCCGCTGATCGTCGACCAGCACGGCCACGGTGCGCGCGGGCACCGTGACCGCACCCGCCCGCGTGTCCCAGCGGGTCTGCTTGACGACCTTGTCCGAACCCTTCGCCTGCACCGGCGAGAGTGCGTACGAGGCACCCTCGAGGCCTGCGACGGGCACGGTCACGGCCTCGGGCGAGGCGTTGAACACGACGAGCACGCCGTCGAGCTTGCGGTCCACGTCGCGCCCCACCGTGTCGTCGATCCGCATCACGACGACGCCGGGCTGCGCGTCCGGACCGCTGCCGGGGAAGCTCACCTTCTGGTCGATGAGCCGCGCCGAGCCGAGCCGGAACAGGTCGGTCGAGAACCTCAGCTTCAGCAGGTCCTGCGCGTCCGAGGCCGCGCGGGAGATCTCGGCGGACGACGGCTTGAGGGCCGGGTCGGCGAGCAACGGCTGCTGGAACACCCACTTGTCCTGGTTGTCCCCCGCCGGCGGCAACCCGCGCCCGAAGCCGTTGTCGCGCTTCGTGAAGTCGAGCACGTTGAACCAGTCGCCCGAGTTGTAGCTGTTGCGATCGAGCGACTTGGACCGCAAGAGGTCCGCACCGGCGTGCCAGAACGAGGGCGTCTGGGCGAGCGCCGTCGTCGCGAGCGAGACGGTGTTCATACGTACCCGGTCCGCCATGGACGTCGTCGTCGGCAGCTTGAACGTCAGCGAGTCGAAGAGCGTCTCGTTGTCGTGCGCGTCGACGTACGTGATGATCTCCTCCGGCGAGTCCGCGTAGCCCGCGGGCTGGCCGTTGTAGTCGAGCTCCGCTCCCGTGCGCACCGAGCCGTCGGCGGCGAGGAAGGCGAAGTCGCGCAGGTTGCCCGCGAGGCCGAGCCGCACGAGGTCCGCGTCGTGCTGGGCGCGGGCGAGCTGGTCCGCCGTCGAGCCGTTCACGGGTGCCCCGTTCGGGTCCGTGAACCCGCCCGAGCCGAAGCCCTGGATCCGCGGGTCCTCGTCGAACGGCCCGCCGCCGCGCACGGAGTCACGGAGCCGGTCGGAGAACGTGCCGATGCCCGTCCCGCCGAGCTGGCCCTGCGTGGCCTGCCGGAACAGCGCGTTGTCCGCGACCTCGCCGAAGTTCCAGCCCTCCCCGTAGAGGTACACGCGCTTGCCGTCCACGCCGTCCTTCTTGGGGGTCAGCGTGTCGAGGGCCTTGCGCACGGCCTGCATGTTCTCGACCGAGTGGTGGCCCATGAGATCGAAGCGGAAGCCGTCCACCTTGTAGTCGCGGGCCCACGTGACCACGGAGTCCACCATGAGCTTTTCCATCATGGCGTGCTCGGTCGCGAGGTTCTGGCAGCACGTCGAGGTCTCGACGTTGCCCACGGCGTTGAGCCGGTGATAGTAGCCCGGCACCACGCGGTCGAGCACGGACTTCTCGTCCTGCCCGGAGGCCGCCGTGTGGTTGAACACCTGGTCGAGCACCACCTGCAGCCCCATCGAGTGCAGCGCCCCGACCATGGTCCGGAACTCGCTCACCCGTGCACCGCCCTGCGGGTCGCGCGCGTAGGAACCCTCCGGCGCCGTGAAGTGCCACGGGTCGTAGCCCCAGTTGAAACCGTCCAGGTCACGCACCGGGTCGATGCACGCCTGCTGCTCCTCCGAGTCCGGGGCGAAGGACGCGAGGTCGCAGTCCGGTGTGCCCTGCGCCGCCCGGTCCTCCTCGATCGAGGCGATGTCGAAGGTCGGCAGGAGGTGCACCGTCGTCAGCCCCGCCTTGGCGAGCGCCTTGAGATGCTTGGTGCCGTTGCCCTGGTGCGCGAACGCCCCGTACGTCCCGCGCAGCGCGCGCGGCACCGAGGCGTCCGAGATCGAGAAGTCGCGCACGTGGAGCTCGTAGATCGTCTGGTCCACGGGCCGCACCACGGGCTGCTTGGTCTTCGCCCACTGCTTCGGCGCGAACGCGGAGTCCGCGAGGTCCACGAGCACCGAGTGCGTCGAGTTCGTGGTGAGCGCCACGGCGTACGGGTCGGTGACCTCGTTCGTCACGAGCGCGTCGACGCTGGGTGCGTAGACGTCCACCTCGAACCGGTACGCCTTGCCCCGCCAGGACTTCGCGCCGGTCATGGTCCACGCGCCGTCACCCGAGCGCTTCATCTCGACGCGCTTCGGTGCGCCCTGGCCCGTGGCGTTCGGCCACAGCAGCAGGTCGACGTCGGTGGCCGTCGGTGCCCACAGCGCGACGGTCGGCACACCGCCCCGCCACGACGCCCCGAGGGCACGCTTCGCGGCACGCGCGGCGAACAGGTCGTCGAGCACGCCCGGGATCTGCACGCCCGTGATCGCGCTCGCGGCGCCGTCGGCGTCGTACTGGCCCACGAGCAGCTCACCGGTGAGCCACGACTCGACGTCGGCCCGCGTCACGCCGTCGGGCAACCGCAGCGCGACGAAGCCCGCGAGCGCCGGGAAGCGCTCGGCCTGGGTCGGGGTCAGGCCGTCCGGCACCAGCTCGAGCGTGGCGGCCTCGCCGCCGACGACGACGCCGTCCACCACGTCGAGCACCCCGCCCGCCGCATGGTGCAGCCGCCACTCGAGCCCCTCGGTACCCTCCGGCGCGAGCGCACCGGGCCACGCGATGGTCCGCGCGTCGATCCAGTGCGCCCGGAACTGACCGATGCCGGCGAGCGGCGGGTCGGTGACCTCGATGGTCAGCAGGTGCGTCGCGCCGTCGTACGTGAACGTCACGGGCTTGTCGCCCGGGGTCGAGAACGCGATGTTGGCACCGCCCGGCACACCGCCCTCGCCGAAGTTGACGTCCCAGCTCAGGCCGTGGGCCACCTTGACCTCCCACGCCCC
Source organism: uncultured Cellulomonadaceae bacterium (assembly GCA_964510785.1). Taxonomy (GTDB): domain Bacteria; phylum Actinomycetota; class Actinomycetes; order Actinomycetales; family Cellulomonadaceae; genus JAAYZM01. The sequence continues at coordinate 14,595 of CAZECM010000064.1, forward strand.
CGCGGGGATGAGGTCGGTCGTGAACGTGTACGTGCCGTCGCCGAGCGGGGCGAGCCACGTGCCGAGGCAGTCCGGTGCCCAGTCGCCCGGGCAGCCCACCTCGGACTGGAACGAGCCGGGCAGCGTCACGAGCTCACCCTCGGCGCTCGAGGTGAAGCGGTGCGAGCGGTGGTCGTAGACGAAGGTGACCGCCGTCGGCGCCGCGAGCGTGAAGGAGGCGTTCGGGCCGCCGGGCACGCCGCCCACGCCGTAGTTCTCGTCCCACGAGCCGCCGATCGCGATCTTGTACTCCCACGAGCCGGCGGGAATCTCGAAGGTCCCCGCGTAGATGTCGTTGCCCTGGTGGGCCAGCACGATCTGCGGGCAGTCCGGCTGCCAGTCGCCGGGGCAGCCCACGGCGGCGTTGAAGCTGCCGGGCACGGACACGAGTGCACCGCCCGGCCCGGGGCCGGGGTCCACCGGCTCGGCGCCGTCGACGGGCACGCCCACCGAGGCGTAGGTCGAGGCGGCGGCGTGCTGGCCCGCGGCGTCCGTGGTCACGGCGCGGTACTCGACGAGCGCGCCGCGCGGGAGGTCGAGGTCGTGGAACACGCGCGGCGTGGTGGTCTCCGCGGTACCGAGCGACGTCCAGGCGTCGTCGCCCACCACGCGATAGGCGAACGAGGTCTCGGCCCAGGCGTCAGCGATCGTCGCGGCCACGGGGGCGCTGCCAGCGAGGGCCGCACCCGGGGCAGGGGCGGTCACCGCGACCGAGGGGCCGCCGACGGCGGGGGCCACGGGCGCATCGGCCACGAGGACGACGGCGCCCAGCGGGGGGACCGTGAGCGAGACGCGACCGTCGTCGTCGGCCGTGACGCTGGCGTGCCCGCCGTACAGGCTCGTGAACGTCGCACCGGGCGTGAGGGTCGTGACCTCGACCTGCGCCGCGGTGTCGGCGTTGTTGACCGCGACGAGGTGCTCGACCTTGTCCGAGCGCAGCACGCGCGAGAAGGCGTAGACAGAGCCCGCATCGTCGGGCCGCTCGAGCTGCGCGCCGTCCACGAGGGCCGGCGTGCTCGAGCGCAGCGTGGCGAGCTCGGCGATGTGCCCGTAGAGCGGTGCATCGGTGTCGAAGCGGTCCTGGGAACCGGCCTGCTCGCCGGTGAGGAGGTTCTGGTTCGCGTACTCGGCCACCTGGGTCGCGAAGAGCGACTGCCGGGCGTCCTTGTCTGTGCCGCCGAGCGGGCCGTCGCCCACGAAGCCCTGCTCGTCGCCGTAGTAGACGACGGGCTGCCCGCGCGTGAGGTACATGAGCGAGTGCGCGAGCTCGGAGCGCTCGGGGGCCGAGCCGGAGTCCTTGACGAAGTAGCCGATGCGGCCCATGTCGTGGTTGCCGAGGAAGGTCGGCAGGGCCGAGGCGCTCGTCGTCGGCGTGGTGTACCAGTCGTCGCTCGCGAAGAGGTTCGCGAGCGAGTCCGGCGTGAAGCCGCGGGCGAAGTTCGCTGCGGCGGACTGGAAGGAGAAGTCGAGCACCGAGCTCATGTCCGAGCCGCGTACGTAGGGTGCCGTCTTCGCGGCGTCGGCGTCGTACACCTCGCCGAACATGAAGAAGTCCGGCTTGCCGTGCGCGTAGGCGTAGTCGAGCACCTCGGTGGTCCACTTCTCCCAGAACTCGAAG
>CAZECM010000065.1:0-16158 GCA_964510785.1 uncultured Cellulomonadaceae bacterium
GGGGGGGGGCTCAGTTCTCCGGGTCGGGGACCGCGTGGGGGAGGCGGTGCATGAGGATCGACTCGGCGTCGCGCGTCTCGGCGGTGCGCAGGGCGTTCGCGTACTCGCGGTCGCGGCGCTCGGCGAGGACGGCGACCAAGAAGTACTCGGCGTGCGTGCCCGGCGGGGGAGCGGGCGCGACGTAGGCCGACACCTGGGCCGCGAGCTCGTTGCCGAGCTGGGTACGTGACTCCGGGTGGAGGGTCGCGGTGCGGCGCAGGAACTGCCGGGTCGCGAGGGCCAGGCCGTCCGGGAGACGTCGCATGTCCGCCGCGTGCGCCCAGCCGGCGAGGTGCGCAGGCATCTGGAGCGCTCGGTCGACCTGGGCACCGCCGCTGATCCGCACGGCGTAGGTCCCCGCGAGGATGTCGCCGATGCGCTTGCCGCGCGGGTGCACCACGGACGTGATGACGGCGGCGGACGCGAGGGTGAGCCAGAACTCGCCGACGCCCGTGAGCGCACGGACGAACGCGTGCCGGAACCGTACGGGGCCGCCGTCGTCGCGCACGATCCGTACACCCATCGCGAGCTTGCCGATGCTGCGTCCCCGGGAGAGCGTCTCGATGGTGGTCGGGACGATGACCATGATCAGGGCGAGGCCCAGGACGCTCAGGGCGGTCGCGAGCCCCTCGTCCTCGAGGGACGCGGCGAGGACGAACAGGAGCATGAGCAGCCCGTAGCCCGCCACGAGGTAGACGAGGGCGTCGATGACCCCGCCGATCACGCGCACACCGAAGGACACCGGCTGGGCGTCGAGGAGGACGCCTTCACCGGTGAGGATCTCGTCTCGTTGCATGTGCCGTGACCTCCCTTCGCTATGGCAGGGTATCGGGCGTGGACCTCGACGCCTTCACCGCGGCGCGCACCGAGCGCTGGGCACGCCTCGACGAGCTGGGCCGAGCGCGACGCCTCACCGGTGCCGAGGCGGACGAGCTCGTGCGGCTCTACCAGTCAGTCGCGACCGACCTGTCCCAGGTGCGCGCCGCCGCACCGGACCCCAGCACCGTCACCCACCTGTCACAGCTCCTCGCGCGCACGCGCGTGGCGATCTCGGGGGCGCACGAGCCGTCGTGGCGCGACGTCGTCCGCTTCCTCGTGGTGACCCTGCCCGCGGCGTTCTACCGGATCCGGTGGTGGACCGTGGCCGTCATGGTCTCGTTCCTCGTGATCGGCACCCTCGCCGGGTGGTACGTGTGGGCGAACGAGGACGTGCTCAACAACTTCATGGACCCCGTGGACCAGACGGAGTACGTCAACAACGCCTTCGAGAGCTACTACGACCCCGGCGTCGGGTTCGCGGCGATGGTGTGGACCAACAACGCGTGGCTCGCCGCCCAGTGCGTGGGGCTCGGCATCAGCGGGATATGGCCCGTGCTCGTCCAGGTGCAGAACGCCGTGTTCGTCGGGGCGACGGGCGGCATGATGGCCCACCACGGCGCGCTCGACGTGTTCCTGAGCCTCATCGCCCCGCACGGCATGCTCGAGCTCACCGCGATCTGGATCGCGGGGGCGGCGGGGCTGCGCATCTTCTGGACGTGGGTGGTCCCGGGGCCACGGCCGCGCGGGCGGGCGCTCGCGGAAGAGGGCCGCTCGCTGTTCACCGTGGCGATCGGGCTCGTGGGCGTGCTCGGGGTCTCGGGGCTCGTCGAGGGCTTCGTCACGGGCTCGGGACTGCCCTCGTGGCTCAAGATCTTCATCGGCGCCGTCGTGCTCGCGGGGTACTGGGTCTACACGATCGTGCTCGGACGACGAGCCGTCGCGACCGGCGAGACGGGCGACCTCGACGCCGACCAGGCGGGCGCCGTGGTCCCCCTCGCGGCGTAGCGCGGCACGGGAGCGACGGCCGGGGCGGTCGGCTCAGAGCCGGCCGGCGGCCTTGAGCGCGAGGTAGGCGTCGGCGAGCTTCGGGGCGAGGTCGTCGGGCAGGGCGTCGACCACCTCGGCGCCGCGCTGGCGCAACCGCATCGTCACGGCGGCCCGCTCGAGCTCGGCCCGCTCGGCTGCGGCGGCGTCGAACACCTCGTGCGCGTCGGCCCGCCCGGCCCGCAGCAGGTCGACCTCCGGGTCGCGCACCGAGGCGACCACGACCTGGTGGTCGAGCCGCGCGACGGCCTCGAGCAGACCGGACTCGGCCGCGGAGGGCTCGATCGCCGTGAGCAGCACCACGAGCGCGCGCTGCGAGAGCCGCTCCTGCACCACGGTGACGGCCCCCGACCAGTCCATCTCGGTGAGCTCGGGCTCGACGGTCGCGAGCGCCTCGGCCATCGCGGGCATGAGCCGCGAGCCGTGCATCCCCGCGACGCGCACCCGGGCGCGCGTCGAAGGCCACGAGCTCGACGCGGTCCCCGGCGTGCGACGCGAGTGCGGACAGCAGCAGTGCGGCCTCGATCGAGGCATCGATCCGGGGAGCGTCTCCCACGCGCAGCGCCGAGGTGCGCGCCGTGTCGAGCACGAGGAGCACCCGCCGGTCGCGCTCGGGGCGCCACGTGCGCACCACCACCTCGGAGCGCCGGGCCGTGGCGCGCCAGTCGATGGACCGCACGTCGTCGCCGATCACGTACTCGCGCAGCGAGTCGAACTCTGTGCCCTGCCCGCGCACCTGCACGGCCGCGCGCCCGTCGAGCTCGCGCAGCCGGGCCAAGCGGCTCGGGAGGTGCTTGCGGGAGGCGAACTCGGGCAGCACGCGCAGCCGCCCGGGAACCTCGAGGGACGCCTGCCGGGCGGCGAGCCCCGCGGGACCGAACGAGCGGATCGTCACGCGGTCCGCCTCGCGGTCACCGCGGCGCGACGGGAGCAGCGCCGTGCGCAGCCGCACGGACTCGCCGTCGGGCAGGTCCACGGCGTGCCGGTTGTCCACCGCCCCGGCGGAGGGCTGCCACGCGTCGCGCACGAGCCCTCGCAGCCGCCGCCCCGAGGAGTTGGTCAGCGTGAGCTCGCTCGTCGCGGGCTCGCTGAGCCGCACGGCGGCGGGCACGCGCCGGCGCACCACGACCTGCCGGGGGGACGCGGCGAGCCGGGCGTCGACGACGCACGCGACGACGACGAGCGCGAGCCAGCCGAGCCACGTCGCGTGCACCGGCACGAGCGCCACGACCGGTACCCCGAGCGCCACGAGGAGGGCGGCGCGCCCCGTGGGGACCATGTCAGCGCGGGACGGGGACCGAGGCGAGCACCGTGTCGAGCACGGTCTCCGCGTTCACGCCCTCCAGCTCGGCCTCGGGGCGTAGCTGCACCCGGTGGCGCAGCGTCGGGTGGGCGAGCGCCTTGACGTCGTCGGGCGTGACGTAGGTGCGCCCCGAGAGCCACGCCCACGCGCGCGAGGTCGCGAGCAGCGCCGTGGCACCGCGTGGGGACACCCCGAGGGACAACGACGGCGACAACCGGGTCGCGCGGCACACGTCCACGATGTAGCCGAGCACCTCCGGGGAGACGGCCACGGTGGCGACCTCCGCGCGTGCGGCCTCGAGCACGGCGCGGTCCGCGACGGGGCTCACGCCGGCCGCCACGAGGTTGCGCGGGTCGAAGCCCGCCGCGTGCCGGGCGATCACCTCGATCTCGTCCGTGCGCTCGGGCAGCGGCAGCAGCAGCTTGAGCAGGAAACGGTCGAGCTGGGCCTCCGGGAGCGGGTACGTGCCCTCGTACTCGACGGGGTTCTGCGTCGCGATCACGAGGAACGGGTCGGGCAGCGGGCGCGGCGTCCCGTCGACCGAGACCTGGCGCTCCTCCATGGCCTCGAGGAGCGAGGCCTGCGTCTTGGGGGGCGTGCGGTTGATCTCGTCCGCGAGCAGCAGGTTCGTGAACACGGGGCCCTCACGGAACGAGAACTCCGCCGTGCGCGCGTCGTACACGAGCGAGCCCGTGACGTCCCCGGGCATGAGGTCGGGCGTGAACTGCACGCGCTTGGTGCCGAGGTCGAGCGCGCCGGACAGGGTGCGCACGAGCAGGGTCTTGGCGACGCCGGGCACGCCCTCGAGGAGCACGTGGCCGCGGCACAGCAGCGCGATGACGAGCCCCGTGACGGCGGCATCCTGCCCGACGACGGCCTTCGCCACCTCGGTGCGCACCGCCGCGAGCCGTTGCCGCAGCTCGACCGAGGCCGCCGACTGCGGTGGTGGCCCCGCGGGGGCCGGGGGGGCCGCGTGGGGCTCGTGCGGCGTCAGGACGCCGGGGACCGGTGGCTCGGCGACGGCCGGTGGCTCGGCGGGCGCGAGCGGCTCGGCGACGGCCGGCGGCTCCGCGATGCCGACCGGCACCTCGGGCGCTCCGGGCACCTCTGGCGTCAGGGGCTGCGGCGTGAACTGCGGCTCGGGCAGGCCGGGAACCTGGTCGGGCTCGGGCTGGTGGGGCTCCGTCACGGTCGGTGGACCTCGCTTTCCAGGCGGTCGAGTTCTCGGGCCAAGTGTGTCAGCCCGGTGTCGGAGGTGGGCGGGGGCCCGTAGAGCAGCAGGGCGACCTCGTCGCGGGAACGCCCCGAAGCGTAGGACACCTCGTCGAGGATCGCCTGGGCGCCCGCGGAGCGGGGCAGGCCGAGCCGCTGCGCGCACCGGCTCGCCGTCGCGGCACGCAGGGCCGCTCCCGCGTGCCCGTAGGACCGGGAGCGCCGGTACAGGCGCCCGCGCCCGCGCGTCACCTCGGAGGACTGCACGACGACGGGCAGCGGCTCGGCGACGAGCGGCCCGAGCCGACGTCCCCGCCACAGGGCGACGAACACGACGAGGACGAACAGCTGGATCGCGGCGAATCCGACCCACCCGGGGACGAGCTGCCCGATGCCGACGCTCGAGGGGCCGGAGTCGAGCCCGAGGAGGTCGCCGGCGTCGGGGGTGTACCAGACGAGGTCGGCGTTGCGGCCGAGGAGCCGGAGCGCGAGCGCCGCGTTGCCGTCGGAGTCGAGCGCACCGTTCGTGAGAGGGAGCGACGTCGCGAGCGCCGCGACGTACCGGCCGTCCACGGTGGTCACGGCGAGGCCTGCGGCACCCTCGCCGTCGGCGAAGCACAGCGTCACGTCGTCGCTCGTGGCACCGAAGCCGGAGTTGGACCAGACGAGCGACCCCGCGACCGTCGCGTCCGGGTCCGTGCACCGCGCCTCGAAGGCCTCGGGCGAGGCGCCCCACGAGTACTCCGAGTAGATCGAGGGCGCGTACTCGGACACGAGGTAGTCGGGCTCCACGAGCACGAGGTCCGCGGCGGTGCCGGCGAGCCGGGCCGCGTGCTCCTCGTAGAGCAGCGAGTGGCTCGTGACGAGCAGCGTGGACCCCGGTCCAGCGAGCGCCACGGCGTCGGCGAGCCGCGAGACGTGGTGCACGCGCACGCCCTGGCGACCCAGGATCTGGGCGACGGCCCGCGAACCGTTGTCGGCCGTGCTGTCGGGCGCGAGCGGGTCGGTCGACGTGCGGGGCTCGGGCAGCACCGCGGTCAGGGCGAGGACGGCGAGCAGGACGACGCCGCCCACGACGCGGCGCACGATCCGCCGACGGCGGGGGGCGGGTGCCGGACCACCGGAAGGAGCGTCCCAGGGTGCGCCCGACGTGGGTGTGCCCGGGGCCGGACCGACCGCGTGGGGCGCCGTCGTCGTCATGGTGCGGCCTCCGCGAGCGCCCGCGGCCGGCTCGCCTGGGCCGACTCGTCGAGCGACGCGAGCGAACGGTACTCGGCCTCGGAACCCACGGCTTCGCCGTAGCAGACCTCGTCGAAGAGCGCGCTCGCGGCGGCGAGCTCGTCACGCAGGGCCGGGAGCACCACACCGGCGTCGACGGCGACCTCGTGGGCGGTGCGGCCCGCCCGCTCCTCGAGCAGCGTACGCTCCTCGAGGCCGCGCACGAGCGCCCGGAAACGGTCGAGGACGGCGGCGTGCCAGTCGCCCCGGTCCGCAGCCGCGGCGGAGGCGATGCGCATCTCGACGGCCGTGCGGTCGTCCTCGGTGTCGAAGACGAGCCGGTCGGCTGCGCTCCGCCGCGAGCGCCGCACGGGACCCGCGACCCACAGGGCGATGAGGCCGACGACGACGATCACCCCGAGCAGCGCGATCCCGATCATGCGCGGGTCGATCGAGGACGCCTGCCCCTCCCCGAAGATCCGCCCGATGAGCTCCATGACCCAGTCCATGATGCGTTCGAGCAGGCTCTTGCCCTGGTGGTAGGCGGGTTCGGCGAGCTCCTCGCGGGCCCAGCGGCGCGCGGTGTCGGCATCGGGCACGACGGGGACCGCGCCGGGGAGCCAGCGGGTCACGGCACGTCCGCGGCGGCGCGGGCGAGCGCGACGTCGAGGCCCTCGCGCCGCATGCGCACGTCGATGTACTGCAGCGCGATGACGGCCGCGAGGAACACCGTGGACAGCGTCTGGGCGATGACGAGGACGGCGGCGTTGACGAGGAGCGGGGCGAGGTCCGTCGGGCTCGCCGTCGGGAACACGAGCGCGACGACGAGCGAGCCGGGCACGGCGACGACGCTCGTGACGACCACGACGATGATGCCGGCGAGCAGCGTGATGCCGAACAGACGCCAGAAGCTCCCACGGGTCAGCCGCCAGCCGCGAGCGATGCCGCGCCACAGCGGCTGGTTCTCCAGGACGAGGACGGCGGGCACGAGGAGGGTCCGTACGAGCAGCCACACCGAGAGCACCACGAGGCCTGCGAGCCCCCCGAGGATCGTCAGGACTACGAGGCCGATCTGGTCGTTCGAGGCGAACACGACCACGAGGCCCACCACGAGCAGCGTCGCGACGACGAACACGAGGTTGAGCAGGAGCGAGAAGCCGACGAGCGCGAGCGCGTGCGGGCGTACGCGACCCCAGACCTCGCCCGCGCCGACCCGCTGCCCGATGACGGACCGGCTCACCGAGACGATGAGGAGACCCGTGAGGACGGAGATGGCGATGCCGAGCGTCGGGGTGGTCGTCAGGAACTGGGCGAGGCTCGCCGAGAGGGAGTCGGCGAGGTACTCCTCCATCTCGTCGAGACCGTCGAGGACTCCCACGAACGAACCCGCGAGGAGCCCCTGGACGTACCACTGCAGCACCGACTGCACGGCGACCGTGACGGTCACGATGGCGGCCGTCATGCCGAACATGACACCGGGGTTGGCGCGCACCGAGCGGAACGCGCCGTCGAGCACCTCGCCCACGGTCAGCGGGCGCAGCGGGACGATGCCCGGACGCAGCGCCGTGCGCATGGCCGCGTAGCCCGCGGGCGGCGGGCCTTGGGGGGTGGGCGCTGGGGGCTGCGAGGGCGGGACGGGTTGGCCGTATCCCGGCGTCGGACCGTATCCGGGGGCCCCGTGAGCCGGTCCCCATCCCGCCCCGGTGCCATAGCCGGGCCCCGGGTCCTGCGGCTGGGACGGCTGCGTCCAGGGGGACCCGCTGCCCTCGGGAGTGCTCGTCATGCCGTCATCGTGCCACGCGAGCGGGGGAGAAATGACGTCCTGTCTCGCGCGAGGTGCCACGATAGGGGCATGAAGGGACGTGTTCTGGTCGTCGACGACGACGTTGCGCTCGCCGAGATGATCGGGATCGTGCTGCGCTCGGAGGGATTCGAGCCCGCGTTCTGCGCCCACGGGGACGAGGCCCTCGACGCGTTCCGGGCCTCCAACCCGGACCTCGTGCTGCTCGACCTCATGCTCCCCGGCAAGGACGGCATCGAGGTGTGCCGCCTCATCCGGGCCGAGTCCGGCGTGCCGATCGTCATGCTCACGGCCAAGAGCGACACCGTGGACGTCGTGCTCGGGCTCGAGTCCGGTGCGGACGACTACATCTCCAAGCCGTTCAAGCCCAAGGAGCTCATCGCCCGCGTGCGTGCCCGGCTGCGGCGCACGGGCGACCCGGCCCCGGAGCACCTCCTCATCGGGGACCTCGAGATCGACGTCACGGGTCACCGCGTGCTGCGCGACGGCGCACCGATCTCGCTGACCCCGCTCGAGTTCGACCTGCTCGTCGCGCTCGCCCGCAAGCCCACCCACGTGTTCACGCGCGAGGTGCTGCTCGAGAAGGTGTGGGGCTACCGGCACGCCGCGGACACCCGGCTCGTCAACGTGCACGTGCAGCGGCTGCGGTCCAAGATCGAGCCCGACCCGGAGGTGCCCGTCATCGTGCTGACCGTGCGCGGTGTCGGCTACAAGGCGGGCCCGCCGGACGGGTGAGATGAACCGCCTGAGCTCTCGCGCCCGGCGGGCGTACCGGACGGTGACCCGGTGGCCCGTGCGGGCGGTGCGCCGGTGGCGCTCCTCCCTGCAGCTGCGCGTCCTGACCACGACGATGCTGCTCGGCCTCGTGGCCGTCGCGCTCATCGGTTCCGTGCTGTCGCAACGGATCAGCGCGGACCTGTTCGAGCGCCGCACCGCCGAGGTGCTGCAGGAAGCGGCGCGGGCCACGGTGCAGATGCAGTCGAACTTCGACGCCTCCGCGATCCGTACCGGCCCGGAGATCACCGAGCTCTTCCAGTACTCCGTGCAGCAGTCCCTCCTGACCGGTTCCGCCGACCGCGCCGTCTTCCTGCTGCGCTCGCCCGGGCCCCTGCCCCCGGCGGTCGTCAACGACTTCGTGACGAACGAGTCGCTGCGATCGCTCATCACCCCCGAGCTGCGCGTGGCCACGGCGGACGCCGACGGCGGGCAGCGCTGGCAGTCCGTCGCGATACCGCGAGACCCGGCGGACCCGGGGGCGGTGACGCCAGGGATCGTCGTCGGCTCGACGGTCCAGGTGAACATCGCCGGCCAGTACGAGCTGTACTTCCTGTTCCCGCTCGGTGCCGAGCAGGAGGTGCTCGGCTTCGTGCAGCGCACCATGGCGATCGGCGGCGCGCTCCTCGTCGCGCTCCTCGTGGCGATGACGTGGCTCGTGACGACCCAGACCGTGCGGCCCGTGCGCACGGCGGCGCGCGTCGCCGAGCGGCTCGCGGACGGGCACCTCACCGAGCGCATGCACGTGCGCGGCCAGGACGAGATGGCCACGCTCGCGCGGTCCTTCAACGAGATGGCCGAGTCGCTCCAGGACCAGATCGAACGCATGGAGCAGCTCGGCGCGCTGCAGCGCACCTTCGTGTCCGACGTCTCGCACGAGCTGCGCACACCGATGACGACGGTGCGCATCGCGGCCGAGGTGCTCTACGCCGCGCGCGAGGAGTTCCCGCCGGCGCTGCACCGCTCCGCCGAGCTCCTGACGACCCAGCTCGACCGGTTCGAAGAGCTGCTCGCGGACCTGCTCGAGATCTCCCGGTTCGACGCCGGCGCCGCCGTGCTCGACGCGGAACGGCGCGACGTGCGCGACGTCGTCGCCTCGGCCGTCGACACCGTCTCGGCGCTCGCGGACCGGCGAGGCTCGTGGCTGAGCGTCGACTTCCCCGACCGCGCGACCTACGTCGACCTCGACCCGCGGCGCGTCGAGCGCATCCTGCGCAACCTCCTCGTCAACGCGATCGAGCACGCCGACGGGACGGACGTCGAGGTCACGGTGGGCGTCGACGACCGGGCCGTGGCCATCTGCGTGCGCGACTACGGCGTCGGGCTCAGCCAGGAGGCCGCCGAGCACGTCTTCGACCGGTTCTGGCGGGCCGACAAGGCCCGGGCCCGCACGACGGGTGGCACGGGGCTCGGCCTCGCCATCTCGCTCGAGGACGCGCACCTGCACGGCGGCTGGCTCGAGGCGTGGGGGCGCCCGGGCCTCGGCGCGAACTTCCGGCTCACGCTGCCGCGGCGGGCCGGCATCCAGCTCACGGCCTCACCGCTCGTGCTCGTGCCGGACAACCCGATGCCCGCCGCGCCCGCGCTGCACACCGAGACGGACGAGTCCGGCGTCGGGCGGGGTGTCGACCCTGCGGCGATCCCCGACCTCGACCGGTTGGAGGCCCGATGAACGGCGTACGCAAGGGCTGGGCGGGGTTCGCCGTCGTCGTCGCGCTCGTCGCGGGGTGCGCCGCGATCCCGACGGCGGGCGAGGTGCACGAGGGCGACGGCAACGTCGGCGAGCCGGGCCAGATCATCCCGCAGGGCTCGTTGCCGGGCATCGACGCCACCCCCGAGGAGATCCTGCGCGGCTTCCTCGCCGCGAGCCCCGCCGGCGTCAACAGCGCGCACCAGATCACGCGCGAGTACCTCACGCTCGGCGGGCGGCTCGCGTGGGAGCCGTGGCGCGGGGTGACGGTCTACCGCTCGGACCCGAGGTTCGACATCGTCTCGGCGACCACGGACCGCGTCACCTACACCGTGTCGATGCCCGTCGCGGCGACGGTCGACGAGCAGGGGCTGCTGACCGAGGAGGGTGGCGTCACCGAGCGGTCCTTCGAGTTCGAGCTCGCGCGCGACTCCGCCGACCAGTGGCGCATCGACACGCTGCCCGACGCCGTCCTGCTCAACCTGTCCAACTTCAGCAACCTGTACCGCTCGACCACGCTCTACTTCCCCACGCCCGACCGCGACTTCCTCGTGCCGGACGTGCGGTGGTTCCTGCGCGAGGGCGCTGCGACGTTTGCCGTGCAGGCCTTGCTCGAGTCCGGGCCCGCCCCGTGGCTGCGCGACGCCGTGCTCACCGGGGTGCTCGGTAGCACACGGCTCGAGGGCGACAGCGTGCTCGTCGACGCCCAGGGGACCGCCGTCGTCGAGCTCAGCTCGGCCTTCATGGACCTGCCCCGCGAGGACCAGGCGCTCGTGCTCGCCCAGCTCGAGGCCGTCCTCGTGCGCGGCGGGGTGGGTGGCGCGAGCGCGGTGCGCGCCCAGGTCCAGGGTGTGATGGTCCCCGTGCCCGCGGACGACTCCCTCGTGCGCGACCCGACCCCCGACGGCGCGCTCATCGCGCTCGACGAGGAGGGTGCGCTCGTCATGCTCACGGCGACGGGGCTCGTGCCCGTCGACGACGTCGCGCCCCTCGGCGAGATCTCCGCACGGTCGCCGGCCCAGGGGGACGGTGGTTTCCCCCTCGTGCTGCTCGCCGGGTCGCGGCGCCTGGTCAACGTGCGCGGCGACGAGCCCTCCGAGCCGTGGGTCGAGGGCCGGCGGCTCGTGGCGCCGACCGTCGACCGCGCCGGGTGGGTGTGGACCACGCCGGAGGTCAGCGACGGGTCGTTCGTGGCCGCCCGCTCGCTCGCCGAGCAGGTCACCGTGCAGGCCGAGTGGCTCGAGGGGCGCGAGGTGAGGTCGGTGCGAGTCTCCCGGGACGGTGCACGCGTCGCGATCGTCTCGGCGGGCGACGAGGGCACCACCGTGGACGTCGCCGCCGTCATGCGCGACGAGCTGGGCCGCCCGCAGCGCGTGGGCGTGCCGCACCTCGTCGGGGCGGTGCTCGTAGACGCGGTCCAGGTGGCCTGGGTCGACGAGTCGACGCTCGTCGTGCTCGGCACGATGGTCGGCGCGGCGGCACCCACCGTGGCGCTCGTACCCGTGGACGGGCTCACCTCGTCCCGCGGGGTGCCGGGCGGTGGCTCGCCGGCGATCGCCATCGCCTCCGGCAAGGGCGACCGCACCGTCTTCGTCGCGACGGAGGACGGCGGGCTCTGGCAGTGGCGCGCCGCGAGCTGGGAGAAGGTGGCCGCGGGAGTGCGCAGCCCGGCGTTCCCCGGCTAGGACGGCGCGGTGCCCGATCGCGGCGCGGTGCCCGACTACGGCGCAGTGCTCAACAACGGCGCGGTGCGATCCACAGGTCGTCCCGGGCCCGCGAGGGCCGCCCGGGGGTGCCGCGGCATCCTGGCGCGGTGGCACGTGGGGCGGGTGAGGGGAGGCTGCGGGAGGCGGCGCGCGAGCTGGCACGCGTCGTCGTGCCGGTCCAGTGCGCGGGGTGCGGGGCGTTCGACGTCGTGCTGTGCGCCCCGTGTCGCGCGGCTCTCGACCCGCCCATGGTGCGCTGCGAGGCGGACGCGCCGCGGCTCGACCGGCTCGACGGGGTGCCGCTGCTGCCCGTCTGGGCCTGCGCGCCGTACACGGACACCGTCCGGGAGACCGTGCTCGCGTGGAAGGACCACGGGCGGGCCGACCTGACGGGCATGGTGCGGGACGCCCTTGCCCGCGGGGTGGACGGCCTCGCGCCGAGCTTCGTGGCCGCCGTGCACGAGGCGGGCGGCGAGGGGCTCGTCGTCGTCGGCGCGCCCTCCTCGCGCGGTGCCGTGCGCCGCCGGGGGAGCGACCTCGTCGCGGGACTGGCCCAGGAGTGTGCGGCGGCGCTCGTGGCCGGTGGGGTGCCTGCCGCGGCGGCACGCGTGCTCGAGCAGCGCCGGGGCGGACGCGACCAGGTCGGGCTCGGTGCGCGCGCCCGGGGCCGCAACCTCACGGGCCGGGTGCGCGTCCGGGCGGGGGTGGCCCTTCGCGGGGCGCGCGTCGTCGTCGTCGACGATGTCCTGACGACCGGCGCGACCCTCGCCGGTGCCGTGGACGCCCTCGAAGGCGCCGGTGCGCGGGTCCTCGCGGGCCTCGTGCTCGCGGCCACGCCGAGCCCGGCTCGGTACAGTCCGGACATACCGGTCGCGACTCGCAGATCGGAGGGACCATGGGCTGGTGGCCGCCCCCGCGGCGGGATACGGTGAGGGTCCACGCAGACGTGATCCCCGGAGGGTTCGGGGGGCGTCCGCGGCGCGGAGGGAGGTGGTGATCCCGAGGCTCTTCGGAGCCGTACAGGCAGGTCCACTCCCGGGGCGCGAGCCCCGCTTTCCGCTCGGAGGATGTCATGGAGATCATCGTCGTCGGTCGACACACCCAGGTTCCCGACAGGTTCCGCACCCACGTCGAGGCCAAGCTCGCCAAGGCCGAACAGCTCGCCCCCCGCGCCCAGCGCATCGACGTCGAGATCACCCACGAGTCCAATCCGCGGCAGTCCGACCAGAGCGAGGTGGTCGAGATCACCGTGCGTGGCAAGGGCCCGGTGATCCGGGCCGAGGCGGCGGCGGACGACAGGTACGCGGCGCTCGATCTCGCGACCGCCAAGCTCTTCGAGCGGCTGCGCCGGTACCGCGACCGTGCCAAGTCGCGGCGGACCGCGGCGTCGCCCGGGCTCGTGCCCGTGGACGTGCGCCGCCCGGAGGACATCCCCGCGCCGCCGAGCATGGACGGTGAGCGCACCGTCGCCGAGGACGGCACGGTCGAGCACACGCTCGGCGACTCGCCCGTGCTCATCCGCGAGAAGCTCCACGAGGCGCACCCCATGACCCTCGACGACGCGTTGTACGAGATGGAGCTCGTGGGCCACGACTTCTTCCTCTTCGTCGACGCCGAGACGGCTCAGCCGTCGGTCGCCTACCGGCGCAAGGGCTGGAGCTACGGCGTCATCCGGCTCGACAGCCCCGTGGTGGGCGCGGGCCTCGGGGACCGGGTGGCCGCTCGCGGCTAGATCCCGCGCACGGCGAGAAGGTGGAGCGTTCGTGCCCTGTGAGGGCACGAACGCTCCACCTTCTGTTCTGCCCGTCCCGCTCGCGCGTCCGGCTCGCCCGTTCGGCTCGCCTCAGCACCTCCCGTGCGAGTGGATCCACTGTGCGGAACGTGGCTCCACCCGAGCGATCTGGCCGAGTTTGGCTCCACTGTCAGTGAGTGGGGGGGAGGATGTGCGGGTGACACAGCGCGCAGGTACGCAGGTGATGAGTCAGTCGCAGGCCCGGCGGGTCGCGATCGCGGCGCAGGGGCTCGATCGGCCGCGGCGCGAGGGGGCCGTGACGATGCGCGGCGTGCAGCGGGTCGTGGACCAGGTGGGGCTGCTGCAGATCGACTCGGTCAACGTGCTCGCGCGCGCCCACCTCATGCCGCTGTACTCGCGGCTCGGCCCCTACGACCTCGAGCTCCTCGACCGGGCCACGCGCAGCCGCCCGCGTCGACTCGTCGAGACGTGGGCCCACGAGGCGTCCTTCGTGCCGCCCGAGACGTACCGGGTCCTCGAGTTTCGCCGCGAAGCGCGCGCCGTCAAGTGGTTCGCGGACGACGACGACCTCCTTCGCAAGCACTCCGCCGAGGTGACGGAGATCCGCGAGATCGTGCGCACCGAGGGGCCCGTCACGGCCTCGCAGGTCCAGGAGCGCTTCGAGAGTCGCCACCCACGCACCGGCAAGGGCTGGTGGGAGTGGTCCGTCGCGAAGCGGATCCTCGAGCGGCTGTTCTACCTCGGCGAGCTCGCGAGCGCCGGGCGGACCACGTCCTTCGAGCGTCGCTACGACGTGCCCGAGCGGGTGCTGCCCGCGGACGTGCTCGCGAGCCCCGCCCCTGCGCGCGCGGACGCGGTGCGCACGCTCGTCGAGCTCGCCGCGCGCGCGCACGGCATCGGGACCGTGCGCTGCCTCGCGGACTACTACCGGCTCCGCACGGACGACTCGGCGCGGGCGGTCGACGAGCTCGTCGAGGAGGGCGTCCTCGAGCGGGTCGAGGTCGCGGGCTGGCGCGGCCCCGCGTACCTGCACACCGACGCCGCGCGCGTGCGCCGGGCCACCGGGCGTGCCCTCCTGAGCCCCTTCGACCCGCTCGTGTGGGAGCGGCGCCGGCTGCTCGCGCTCTTCGGCATGCACTACCGGATCGAGATCTACACGCCCGCGCACAAGCGCCAGTACGGCTACTACACGCTGCCCTTCCTCGTGGGCGAGCACGTCGCCGCTCGCGTGGACCTCAAGGCCGACCGACCCGCCCGGCGGCTGCTCGTCCAGTCCGCGTGGGCCGAGGGCCACGCCCCCGCGGGCACCGCGTCCGAGCTCGCCGCCGAGCTCGCGGTCCTGGCCCGCTGGCTCGACCTCGACTCGGTGGCCGTCGCGGACCGGGGAGACCTCGCCGGCTCCGTGCGGGCCGAGCTCGCCACCGCGGGCGAGATCGACCTCGCGGCCGCGCAGTGACAGCACGCCGGGGGCTCGCGCTCGTCGTCCTCGGGGCTCTGTGCTGGGGGGCCGGCGGGCTCAGCGGTGCGCTGCTCGGCGGCGAGGCGCAGCTCGGTGCGGGCGCGGTCGCCGCGTACCGGCTCGTGGGTGGGGGCCTCGCGGTACTGCTCGGGCTCGTGGTGGTCGAGCTCGTCCGCCCGCGGGGCCGGCTGCGCGTCGCCTCCCGCGCCGCGTGGGGCCGCGTCGCGGCGGTCGCCGGGCTCATCGCGGTGTTCCAGGCCACCTACTTCCAGGCCGTCTACCTCGTCGGGGTCGCCGTCGCGACGCTCGTCACGCTCGGCATGGCGCCCGTGCTCGTGGCAGGAGCGCGAGCGGTCCGACGACGACGGCTGCCTGGTGCCCGCGTCGTGGCGGCGATCGGCTGTGCCGTCGTCGGGCTCGTGCTGCTCGTCGTGATCGGCCGGCCCGCGCCGACCGACGGAGGCTCTGCGGGGACGGCCCCCGGGGGAGCAGCCTCGTCGGACGGCTGGGTGGCGGCGGGCAGCGGGGCCGCCGTCGTCGTCCCCGGCGTGGCCTGCGCGCTCCTCGCCGCGCTCGCGTTCGCCTCGCTCGTGATCGTCAACCGCCGCCCCGTCCACGGCATGAGCCCCCTCGTGATGACGGGCGTCGCGTTCACGGCCGGCGGCGTGCTTCTCCTGCCCTTCGCGGCCCTCGTGGGCGGCCTCGCGGTGCCCGGCACGGCGCTCGGCTGGTGGTGGCTCGCGTTCCTCGCGATCGTGCCGACGGCGCTCGCCTACGCGCTGTACTTCACGGGGCTTCCCGCGGCCGGAGCGACCCCGGCGGCCCTCGCGGCGCTGCTCGAGCCGCTCGCCGCCGCGGTGCTCGCCGTCGTCGTCCTGCACGAGCGGCTGGGCCTCGCAGGATGGTTCGGAGCGGGCCTGCTCATCGTCGCCGTGGTCCTTGCGCGCCCACCCACAGGTCACTCGCCTACGATGGTCCTCGGCCCGCGCGCAGCGCGCGGGCGCAACCACGCCCCGGCGCGCGTCGGGGACGAACACTGGGAGTAGTGCGTGCCCGCGATCCTCGACAGAGTTCTGCGCATCGGCGAAGGCCGCATCCTGCGCAAGCTGGATGCCATCGCCCAGCAGGTCGACGCCCTCGAGTCCAGCTTCGAGGCGCTCAGCGACGCCGAGCTGCGGGAGGAGACCGACCGGTTCCGGGCGCGCTACGCCGACGGCGAGTCGCTCGACGACCTGCTCCCCGAGGCCTTCGCGACGGTGCGCGAGGCCGCCAAGCGGACCCTCGGCCAGCGGCACTTCACGGTGCAGATCATGGGTGGCGCCGCGCTGCACCAGGGCAAC
>CAZECM010000066.1:0-16124 GCA_964510785.1 uncultured Cellulomonadaceae bacterium
GACGCGACGATGATCGTGGCCCGGTCGGCGGGCACGCCCTTGACCTCGTAGCCCCACGCGCGGGCGGCCTTGATGGCGGTCTCGACGGCCTCGGCGCCCGTGTTCATCGGGAGCATCATCGAGCCGCCCACGAGCGAGCACACGGCCTCGGCGAACGGTTCGAGCAGGTCGTGCCCGAAGGCCCGCGAGGTCAGCGTGAGGCGGTCGAGCTGGGCGCGCGCGGCGGCCACGAGCGCGGGGTGGCGGTGCCCGAAGTTGAGGGCCGAGTAGCCCGCGAGCAGGTCGAGGTAGCGCGTGCCGTCGTCGGACACGACCCAGCACCCCTCGCCCGAGGCGAGCGTCACGGGCAGCGGCGCGTAGTTCGGGGCGAGGAAGGACTTCATCGCGCGTGCCGGATCTCGAGGGTGCAGCACTTCGCGCCGCCGCCACCCTTGAGGAGCTCGGAGGTGTCGATCGGGATGGGCCGGTAGCCACGCTCGCGCAGGCGCTCGGCGAGGTCGACGGCGCCCGGCGCGACGATGACGTTCTCGCCGTCGCTCACGGCGTTGAGACCCAGCGCGATCGCGTCCCGTTCCGTCGCGACGATCGCGTCCGGGAAGCGGCGGCGCAGCTCCTCGAGGGAGGCGGGGGAGAAGGCGCCCGGGTAGTAGGCGACCTGCGGGTCGGCCGCGTCCGAGCCGAGCACGGCGAGCGCGGTGTCGAGGTGGTAGTAGTTCGGGTTGGTGAGCTCGAGCGTGACGACCTCGCGGCCCGTGAGCTGGGCGAGCTCGGCGTGCGCCTCGAGGTCGGTGCGGAAGCCCGTGCCGGCCAGGACCACGTCGCCGACCACGAGCAGGTCGCCCTCGCCCTCGTTGACCTGGGCGGCGGTGTGCGTGACGAAGCCCTGGTCCGCGAACCACTTCTGGTAGGCGGGGCCCTCGGGCTGGCGCTGCGGATAGCGGAACTTCGCGGAGTACACGAGCCCGTCGACCACGGTCGCGCCGTTGGCGGCGTAGACCATGTCCGGCAGGCCCTCGAGCGGCTCGATGAGCTCGACGCGATGGCCGAGCTCGAGGTAGGTGTCGTGCAGCGCGTGCCACTGGCGCAGCGCGAGGGGCGTGTCGGTGGGCCGCTCGGGGTGCATCCAGGGGTTGATCTCGTAGGAGACGGTGTAGTGGACCGGCTCGCACATCAGGTAGTGGCGAACCGACTGTCCGGGCGCGCTGGGCGTGCTCATCTGACCTCCTCGGGTAACTCGCCTCCGACACTCGTTCCCGTGCAAGGCGTCCCTTCGAGAGTAGGGCGCGCGGGGAGGGATTCGGGCGGTGCGTCGTTGCGCGTCGGGGTGCGGTTCGTTGCGTTCGAGGGGCCGACGACGGCGATTCGTTGCGTGCTCGGGTCCTCGGCGACTCACGATAGGTTTGCTGGTCATGGAGCAACGGATTCTCGGCCGCACGCAGCGGCCCGTCAGTGTGGTGGGACTCGGGTGCTGGCAGCTCGGCGCGGACTGGGGTGACGTGGCGGAGGACGACGCGCTCGCTGTCGTGCACGCCGCCCTCGACGCGGGGGTCACCTTCCTCGACACGGCCGACGTCTACGGCGACGGACGCTCGGAGCGCCTGGTCGGGCGGGTCCTCGCGGAGCGGGGCGACGGCAGCGTGCTCGTCGCGACCAAGATGGGCCGGCGCGCATCGCCGCACGTGGCCGACGAGTACACCGCGGACAGCTTCCGCCGCTGGAACGACCGCTCGCGCGAGAACTTGGGCGTCGACACCCTCGACCTCGTCCAGCTGCACTGCCCGCCGAGCGAGGTGCTCTCGCGGGACGTGACGTACGACGTGCTCGACGAGATGGTCGCCGAGGGGCGCATCGCCGCCTACGGGGTCAGCGTCGAGACGGTCGAGGAGGCGCTCACCGCGATCGCCCGCCCGCACGTCGCGAGCATCCAGATCATCCTCAACATCTTCCGGCGCAAGCCCCTCGAGCGGGTGCTGCCCGCCGCGCTCGCGGCCGGCGTGGGGATCATCGCGCGCGTCCCCCTCGCGAGCGGGCTGCTCACGGGGCGGTACGACGACGCGACCGAGTTCGCCTCCAACGACCACCGCACGTTCAACCGGGCCGGCGAGGCGTTCGACGTCGGCGAGACGTTCGCGGGCGTGCCCTACGGCGTGGGCGTGCTCGCCGCGCAGCGGGTCTCCGTGGTGGCCGACCGCGCGGCGATGTCCGACGTCTCGACGGCGCAGTTCGCGCTGCGCTGGATCATCGACCAGCCGGGTGTCACGACCGTGATCCCGGGGGCCAGCCGCCCCGAGCAGGCGCGTGCCAACGCCGCGGCTGCCGAGCTGCCCTCGATCGAGGCCGACGCGCTACGTGCCCTCGAGGCCATCTACGACGAGGACATCCGGCCCCACGTGCACCACCGCTGGTGATCCACGCCGGGTCGCGTGGCGAGGTCAGCCGCGCTGCCCGGTCGGGAGCTCGAGCGGGGGCAGCGTCTCGGACGACGCCTCGATGACCTCGATGACCTCGCGGAAGTAGGCGGGCGCCTCGCCGAACGCCTCGCGGGCGTTGCGCACCACGGACTTGCTGAGCGCCCGGGCGCCCGTGGCCCCGACCACGGCGCCGATCCCGAACGGCAGGATGCGCCCGAACGCGAGCGCGCCCTGCGAGGCCGCCTGGGTGCGCACGAGCCGCTTGGTGAGCGTCGAGTTGACGGCCTTGACCGTGCCGAGAGGTAACCGCGTGAGGAGCTGGGTCGCCCAGCGCCCGGACGAGAACAGCCCCAGCTCGCCGACGGCCTTCGCGCCGTCCTTGCCGAGCACGGTGGTCAGGAGGAGAGCACGACGACGTTCGGCGTCGTCCACCTCGATGCCGTGCACGTCGGCGACGGCGAGCGCGAAGGCCGCCGACGCCGCGAAGTAGGTCCCGACGTTGGCGGTGGTGAGCGCGATGCTGATGCCCGTGCCGACGGCGGGGAACGCGGCCGCGGCACCCACGGCACCGCCCGCCGTGGCCGAGACCGCGAGGTACTCACGCTCGAGCAGCGCGATGACCTGGTCCGGCGTGGCCCCGGGGTTCCTGCGGCGGATCTTCTCGACGTGCGCGTGCACCACCGAGCTCGGGATGGTCACGGCCCGGTCCAGGGCGGCCGAGACGATCGTGACGACGTCCGCCATCAGCCGGCCGTCTCGATCGCCAGGTCGACCGTCGCACCCGCCATGAGGGTGCGACCCACGTTGCAGTGGCCGTCGATGGCCCGTTCGACCACGGTGAGCACGCGGGCGCGCGTCGCCTCGTCGAGGTCGGACAGGTCCACGACGAGCTCCTCGACGAGCGCTGGGTAGCGCTTCTCGTCGGGGTCGGCGGCGCCGGCGGCCCGGACCTCGACGTCGTAGTCGTCCCCGAGCGCGCGGGCGAGCGGTGACTCGGCCGTCACCGCGCTGCAGGCCGCGAGCGCGACCTTCATGAGCTCGCCGGGCGTGAAGTACTCGCCCTCGACGCCGGACGCGGAGATCTGCACGCTCGCGCCGCGCGGGTTGTGGCCGGTGAAGGTCTTCACGCCGGTGCGCCGCACCCACACGGGGTTGCTCGGCCCGGAACTCAGCTCGATCGTCATGCGCACATCGTCGCACCCCAGGGGCGCGGGTGTCGTGACAGCGACGCGATGTGGCGTCTGTGCGGAGTCTGGACGGGGTTGCGGCCGGGTTGCGGCGGCTCGTCCGGCATGTCCGGGTTGTGCTGGGTATCGTCGGACGCGGACCTGACCCTCTTGCCCCAAGGTGTGCCCGTGATCTCCATGCTCAACGTCCTGCTCCCGCTCGCCCTGGCCGTGGCGGTCTCGCCCGTGGCCGTCTACGGCGTGATCCGGATGACGCTCGCCGCGCCCGTGTCGATGGCACCCGACTGGGGCTTCCTCACCGGGTGGGTCGTGGGCCTCGTGGCCCTGGTCGGGCTCGTCGCGGTGCTCGTGGCGCTCGTCACGGGGGCGCTCACGGGCACGGGGTTCGCCGTCGTCGCCGGGCTGCTGTTCCTCGCGCTCGGCCTGCTCTCGTGGAACCTTGCCCTGCGCCGCTGGCGCGCGCGGCCGCGGCCGGGGGAGCCGGCGCGCTGGCCCTCGTGGGTCGAGGGTGCGGCGGACGCCGACCCGGCCAAGGCGAGCGGGCTCGGTTTCGCGCTCGCGGCGCTCGACCTCAAGAACCTGACGCTCGGGGCCGCGGCCGGCGTGTTCCTCGCGTTGAGCCGGGCGAGCTTCGGGTCGATCACGCTGGGGGCCGTCGTCTTCGTCGTCGTGGCCAGCGCGGCGCTGCTCGTGGTCACGGTGGGCTTCCGCCTTGCCCGACGGCGGGTCGAGGCGCCCCTGGCACGGCTCGCGGCCGGCCTCGAGCTGAACCTGGGCGGCGTCGAGTCCGTCGCGCTGCTCGTCGCGGGCGGGCTGCTCGTGGGGGCGGGGCTCGCGGCGTTCTGATCTTCGGTGTTGACAGCGATACGTCAAAGATATATCGTTAGCGTATCGATACAGCAGATGGCCCGGATCACGGCGTGCGGAAACCGCCCCGGACCCGCGTATCGCCCGGCACCAGGACATGGCGCCGGAAGCTCCGATCTCAGGAGAACCCCCATGCGCAACGCATCCTTCAACCAGCCCCGCCGGCAGCGCCCGGCATCCTTCGGCCCCCGCGCCGAGGCGCAGTTCACCGTCGACCTCACCACCGGGCCCGTCCGGCGCGGTCGGCGACACCACGACGAGTTCGGTCGTGACCACGATGAGCCGGGTCGCGGCCGCGGCGGTCGTGGCCGAGGCCGCGGATTCGGCCCGGGTGGCCCCGAGCTGGGCCCTGACGGTCCCGGCTTCGGCCCTGGCTTCGGCCCCGGTGGCAGCGGGCGTCGAGGGCCCGGTGGCCCGGGTGGCCGTGGCCGTGGCGGCCGTGGCCGTGCGGCGCGCGGCGACGTGCGCTCGGCGATCCTGCTGCTCCTCACCGAGCAGCCCATGCACGGCTACCAGATCATCCAGGAGATCACCGAGCGCTCCTCGGGCACCTGGACCCCCAGCCCCGGCGCGGTCTACCCCGCGATCGGGCTGCTCACCGACGAGGGCCTCGTGACGACGACGGCGGACGGCGGGCGCAACCTCGCCTCGCTGACCGACGAGGGTCGCACGTACGTCGAGGCGAACGCCAAGGCGCTCGGTACCCCGTGGGACGACGTCGCGGCACACTCGCCGCACCGCCGCCACGAGCTCCGTGCCGGGGTCGAGGCACTGGCCGACGCCGTGCGCCAGGTGGCCCGTGTGGGCTCCGAGGCCCAGACGGCGGCTGCTCTGACCGCGCTCGAGAACGCCCGGCGGGAGATCTACCTGATCCTCGCCGAGGCCGGACCGGCCGCCGGTGCGGCCAGCGACGGACCCGAGGGCGACGGTCCCGCAAGCGGTTCGCCGTCGGACAGCTGAGAGCTGAACCCCCAACCCCTTCTGAAGTCAACGTGGGCGATTACTTGCGGTATTCGCAAGGAATCGCCCACGTTGTCGCTCTTTGAGGCTCCCCGGGTGTGATCGCCATCCACAAGTGCCGAGAACCCGTGAACCACTGCTCTGTGTCTGCAGACCTCGGTACGGTGCGAGCATGACTTCGCCGACGCCGCCGAACTGGTACGCCGATCCGCAGAACCCCGCCCTGGTCCGCTGGTGGGACGGGCACCGCTGGACCGAGCACGTCCAGCAGGTTGCCCCCACGGCGACTGCCGGTGCGCCTCAAGGCGCCGCTCCTGCACGGACGCACGCCAGTACGGCGCCGGAAGTGCAGGTCGCGCAGGGCGCCGAGCAGGCTGGCCGCCGCAAGATCGGCTTGTTCGGGGCTCGATCGGCCGCGCGAGATCTGGCCGAGGAGAACGACCAGCTCCGCGCGACGCTCGCGCAGGCCGGCGCGCTCGAGCTCGCGGACATCGAACTGAAGACTGCGGAAGCGAGGGATGCGCTTGCGCGTCTCCACGCCGAGACCACCAACGCACAGCGAGAGCTTGGGGCACTGCGCCAGCAGGCCCTCGATGTTCGACACGCAATCGATGTCCAAGAGTTCGGCCTCTACGACTTCGAGCACCCGGCGGAAGCGTCCGCACAGCTGGCTGCAGAGCTCTCAGCGGTCCGGCTGGCGATCCGCAAGTGCGTATCGGACAAGCGAGCAACCAGTGCCATCACCACGTTCACTTTTGACGGCTCGGCGGCCAAGGGGCGCCAGTTCATCGACGCGATGTCGAAGATGATGCTCGCGGCGTACAACGCCGAGGCGGAGAACGCGATCAAGACTGTGAGGGCAGGAGGCCTGAGTACCGCGACTGCGCGCCTCGAGAAGACGGCGGAGCGAGTCATGAAGAACGGCCGCATGATTTCGCTCCAGATCACTGGGGAGTACCACCAACTGCGCATCCGCGAGCTAGCTCTCGCCGCCCGGCACCTTGCCGCTGTGCAGGCGGAGAAGGAGCTCGAGCGGGCTCGCCGCGAGGAGCTGCGTGAGGCGAAGCGTGCCGAGGAAGAGCTCAAGCGCGAGCGCGCGAAGCTCGACAAGGAGCGCGAGCACTACGTGAACGCCCTCGCAGCTCTGGAAGCCCGTGGCGACAGCGAAGGAGCCGAGGATCTGCGTGCCAAGCTCGGTGAGATCGACGCCGCGATCGCCGACGTCGACTACCGCGCTGCGAACGTTCGGGCCGGATATGTCTACGTCGTCTCGAACCTCGGCTCCATGGGCGAGACCGTGGTGAAGATCGGCATGACTCGGCGCCTCGACCCCATGGACCGAGTTCGTGAGCTCTCGGACGCTTCAGTCCCCTTCAACTTCGACGTGCACGCCCTGTTCTTCTCTGAGGACGCCTTCGGCATCGAGGCGATGCTCCACCGGCACTTCGCCGACCGTCGCGTCAACCGGATCAACCTTCGTCGTGAGTTCTTTTACGCAACGCCGTCCGAGGTTCTGGACGCGCTGCACGAGCACAACGTCGCGGTGGTCGAGTATCAGACTGAGGCGACCGCCGAGGAGTTCCGTGCATCGCGCGAACTTGCGGCGACTGCTGGCAGTGCGGTTCCAGCGACTCTGGCAGCAGAGGGCTACGCACCATGAACGGGTTTGATCCGAGCGGGTCCACGTCGGTCGCGCTCGTGAGCCTTCTCATTGGGACCGTCATTCAGGCCCTCGTCACGCTGAGAAGGATGGATGAGGTTCCGCTGGCTCAGTCCGGCGTGACTGTCTACGAGCTGATGGGTGAGGTCTCTGCGCTCCACCCGATCCATCGATGGCGCCATCGCAGGACCTTGAAGCAGGCGCTGAAGGAGAGTCCGGCGGAGACGAGGGCATACTCCCTACTGAGATGGACCGTGTGGAGTTGGTCTGTGCTCATCGTTGGCAGCCTGTTCGCACTGATTGGCCACTTCCTAGGCCGTTGAGAACGCCCGCACGGGTGGAAGTCTGTCGGCGCGGGCGCGTGTCTCGGTCAGGACTTCTTGACGACGCTCGACTTGAGCTGCATCTGGCCGAAGCCGTCGACCTTGCAGTCGATGTCGTGGCCGTCCACACCGTCGACCAGGCGGATGCCGCGCACCTTCGTGCCGACCTTGATGGACGTGGGGCTGCCCTTGACCTTGAGGTCGCGGATCACGGTGACCGTGTCGCCGTCGGCCAGGACGTTCCCGACGGCGTCCTTGACGACCCGAGGCCCGTCGTCGTCGGTTGCGCCGCCCGACTCGGCGGGTGACCACTCGTGGGCGCACTCCGGGCACACGAGCAGGGCGCCCAGCTCGTAGGTGTACTCGCTCGAGCACTCGGGGCAGGGCGGCAATGTGTCGGTCACACGCGACATCGTACGAAGAACTGCGGCTCAGCGCTCGCAGGCGACACCGTCCTTGTCGCGGTCTAGGTGACGGTTCTTCGTGTAGAGAGCTCGGAACACGACGGGCTCATATCGAGGACCGCCGAGCCATGCTGAGGACTTGTCGCGCGCGACACCGCCCGGGTAGTCGTCCTGGAGGTCGGCGCAGTAGCTGTAGCGGATCGGCTTCACCGAGGTGCGGACTGATGCTGAGGACTTCTTGAGCGTCCATTCGCCCTCCCACACCGCAGACCACTTCCCGGGGACCTTCTGAGGGAACGAGCGACTGAACTTGCCCTTGGAGTCCGTCTTCACGGTGGCGACCTTGCGCTTGGGGCGCTCGCCCGTGGGATCGAAGAAGATGGTGACCTTCTTCTTCTTGACGACCTTGCGATTCGGTCCCGCGGTCAAGGAGCCTTGAAGTGTCGCCTTCCCCTTGTAGCCAACGGTCTTCGGGGAGGCGGCCAACTTCATGTATGTCTTGGCGGCCTTCTTGCCATGGGACTTCACCTTGATCGTGGCGATCGTGTCGGTCCAGAGGAAGATGAACTCCTCGCCGACCTCGCCAGTGGCGTGCAGCTCGATGTCATAGGTGCCCGGCCGTGCGTCCGGTCGCAGCTTGATCGTGGCCTGCTGCTTGGTGTCGGAGATCGGCTTGAGGTCGTAGGTCTCCCAGTCGCCGCTCTTGCGGTCGACAAGGCTGATCCGGTTGTCGCGATCGGGCTCGAAGTCCTCCGAACCCGAGTAGCGGACCGTCACCTTGAACGTCACGGTCTTGGTAAACGAGAGCTTGATGGAGTCGGGAACGCTGACCTCGGCGCAGATCTTGAGTTCGGGGTCCCAGATGCCCTGGTCGCACGTAGTGCCTGTGGTGGCAGTGGCGGTAGGCGGGAACCCTGCCGCCAAGAGGGCGATGCCCAGTAGTGTGGCGATCAGCTTGCGCATTGCGTCTCCAGATGCCCGAGTCGTTTGCTCTTGTTGGTTCTGAGGTCGTGCTCCTACGGTCAACCCTGCTCGCAGGCCACGCCGTCCTTGTCGCGGTCCATCTTGTCGTTGGCCCGGTAGAGCGCCGCGTGGACGAAGGGCTTGCGCTTGAGGCCCGACGCCGCCGACTCCGAGACCGCCACGCCGTTGGGGTAGGTGCCCAGCAGGTCGGTGCAGTTGGCGAAGGCCTTGATGACCACGCCGTCGTCGGGCTCGGGGTCCGGGGTCGGCTCGGGCTCGGGGTTGCGAGGTGGCTCGGGCTTCGGCGGCTCAGGCTTCTTGGGCGGGTCCGGCTTCGGTGGCTTCGGCTTCGCCGGCTCCTTGCCGATCTTCGCCTTCGAGGGCTTCGCGACCTTCCGATCGGCTTTCGAGCAGCCCTTGAGCGTCCGGTTGATCGTCTTCTTCTCGGCCTTGTCCACGCTCAGGCCCCAGCGGACCTTCACACCCACCCACTCGGCTACGTAGCGGCACGTGTTCTTGGCCGGCAGCCACGACGCCGGGTCCTTGTCGCTCTTCTTGCGGTTCACCGAGCTCGTCACGGCCGCGAGCGTTGGCTCGTAGCCGAGGTCGTTCGCGAAGGCCTTGCGGGTCCGCGCGTCCCACGTCGATGCGCCCGAGCGCCACGCCTCGGCGAGCGGCACGAGGTGGTCGATGTCGAGCTTCGAGGCACGCGTGTGCTTCTTGTTGTCGAAGTAGGACGTCCAGCGCCCCTTCGTCACCCAACAGCCTCGGCCGACCTTGAGCGGCTTGCGCGCCTCGGCGATGAGCACCTCGCGGCGCGTGTCACAGCCGTTGCGGTCCGCATCGATCCAGTGCGTGAACTTCGAACGCTGGTAACGCGTGGCACTGCGCTCCGCGGTCACCTTGAGCTTGCCGAGCAGCTTGCGTGCGTCGACGGTGCGGTGCTTCTTCGCCGACGACGGCGCAGCCTGGGTGGGTGTCGCAGGCTCGGCGACCGTGCTCGTGGCGGCGGCCGCCGGGACGGCCGTGGCGGCGGCGAGTGCGACGGCGGCGAGTGCGATGGTCAAGCGTCGTTGCATGGTCTCGATCCAGGGAGGAAGCGGGTTCTTCCTTGGGGATCGGCGCCCGAGCGGGGACTGTTGACCGCGCGGGCGGATCGTCCCGTCGCTCCTGGAGGAGATGGGCGGATTGTCTCCGCGAGTGCTCGTGGGCTGGTGGACGGGCGTGCGCGCTAGGCTTTGCCCTGCCTTCGGCCTCACGGCTGAGGGCCGCGGGGGAGGTGGACTCGATGGCTCGCTGTGGCCCTTGGCTGTGGCTCGCCGGTGGGTGTCGTCTCCCCTCGCGCCTGTAGCTCAGGGGATAGAGCACCGCTCTCCTAAAGCGGGTGTCGGCAGTTCGAATCTGCCCAGGCGCACCGGGTGTTATTGCAGGTCACAGACCATATTGGTGCCCCAGATGCGGCAGAATCAGTGTCCGTCTTCCCCGGTGCTGGTCAGCGTGTAGTCAGCGACTTGTCTCAGGGCACGAACGGCCTGTCAAGGACGTGGATGGACGCCGGCGCACAGTCGGCGTAAGGCCGCGGGTGCGCCTCTCGCCGTGAGCAACTCGGGGCTCAACGTGCGGGCGCGGTGCCCTGTTGGTGTTGATCGAGCGCGGAGCCGCCGTGTCCCGTCAGCTGGACTGCTAGACAGGCTCAGGGGAAGGCCGGAACGCGGGTCCATGCTGACGCCGCAGGCACGGTGGTGTCGCCCCGCTCGAGCGGTCGATGACGCACCGAGGCTCTGCTTGACTCGCGAAGATGCGGCTCGCGCCACTGCGGGAGAGCCGAGAGCGAAGTCGCAGGGGTGACCGATCGAGCGAAGTCCGCGCCCCGTCGTCTGCCGCGAGCGCCGTACGGAGTCGTGCGAGGCGAGGCGCGCGGATGGGACCTGGAGTCAGCACCGCAGGAGGCGCCGCACCGCTAGGCTAGCGAGTTAGGCTAAACACCTCGATCGAGACTGGAGACAGATCGGTGGACGTAGCAGGAGGCGCCTCAGCTCTAGTCAGCCTTGCCATCGTGAAGGTGAACTGGGACAAGAGCAGGAGAGGATACGCTGACAGTTTTGCGCCATTCGTCGCAGTTGGCTTGGACGCCGCCGGGGCGAATAGCTCAGTCGGTAGCGTCCGAGACCGTGTGGCCAGAGACTTCGGGATTCAACTGCCTGAAAACGTGGTCCTGAACGTTCTCGAGCGTGCTCGGCGTAACGGCCTTGCAAGGGCCGAAGCGCGTCGTCTTTTCTCTCCCACGGAGGGCGCGACCAAGTTGAGCGCCGAGGTGACTCAGGAGCGAGCTAGGCTCGCTCGCAGGCGCAACCGCTTGATCGAGGTATTCATTTCGGATGCCGAGGAGGCTGGAACCGCACTAACGCCCGGGGACGCGGAGAGGATCCTTCTCCACTTCATTGAGCTGCACTCGTCCCCGCTGCTCGCCGGAATCTTGCGCGGAGACCTCACGGGCGTCCCAAAGCCCGAGAGCGAGACTGAGGAGTTTCTCGCCGCGCGGTTCATTGTTGGGACGCTTGAGCGTGAACCCGAGGTGGCCGAGTACCTCGGTGACGTCGTGAAGGGTTCGATGCTCGCTGCGTCGCTGTACTCAACGACACCGGGCGACGTTGAGAGAAAGTTCCGCGCCACGACGCTGTATCTCGACACACCTCTTCTACTGAAAGCACTCGGGCATGAAGGCGAGCGCGCCGCGGTCCCGGTACTGGAGACGGTGTCCCTGGCGAGAGCCTCTGGGGCACAGCTGGCATGCTTCGAGCACAGCGTGCGCGAGATCGAGGGAGTCCTCCACGGAGTTGCAGACGTCTTGGCGACGGGGCGACGCCCTCCAGCGGTGCGTGGTGTGCTGTCGCACTATCTGACTGTCGGAGCCTCGTCGAGCGACCTCCTTGAGCACGTCGGCTCTATCGAGCAGAGATTGCACGACATCCACGTGCGCGTCCTGGAACGCCCACCCCACGAGCGCGAGGTAACAGTCGATGAACTGGCGTTGAGGGCGGCACTCACCGACAAGGTGCACTACTCAAGCGGCGCAGCGGTCGATCACGACATCGACTCGCTTACTGCGATTTATCGCTTGCGTCGCGGGAAGCGCGTGGAGCAGATCGAACGATGTGGCGCCTTGCTGGTCACGGACAATACCGGATTGGTCGGTGCATCGTCGCGCTTCTTCAAGGCAAACGAGAGCGGGGGTGTCGCTCCCGCCATCCTTGATCACAACATTACCACGCTCCTTTGGGCCAAGGCGAGCCAAAGTGCTCCGGAACTACCTCTCAATCAGATCGTGGCTGACGCATACGCGTTACTGAACCCGGGGCCGGCGATGTGGCGAGCCTATATGGATCAAATCGATCAATTGCGGCGACGCGGAGAAGTGTCGTCCGATGAAGTTACGCAACTCAGATTCTCTATGGAAGCGCATCGCGCAGTGGTTGCGGGTACTGGCGGGGACTCGACGCGGTTGACGAAGAGCGTGGTCATTGACGCACTCGAGGCATCTCGGAGGGCGGCGTCAGAGCCCGAGCGCGAAGCGCGCCGCAGTGCGGAAGTGGACGCGGCAAACCAACGAGAGCGCGTATCGAGTCTCGCAGGTGAGGCCCAGCAGGCTGCAGACAAGGTCGAGGAGTTGCAGGCTGTCGTCAACCGGCTCGAAGCGCGGGCCCAGGCGCAGGAGACATCGATCGAATCACATGCGAGGCGCGACGTGAGGCGGTGGTTGGCGACTGGTCTAGCGGTTGTCACAGTCCTGGGTCTCGTCTGTGTCTTCGCCCCGAGTGTGGGCTCGCTCCCGGTGGGCGTGGCGCGCGCCTTGACGATAGGCGGTGCACTCGTCACGGGACTCGGTGTCCTCACGCTCGTCTTGGGAGGGAGTCTCAAGGTCTTGACCGACAGGTTCGAGGATCCGCTTGTTCGACGTCGCGTCCGCCGGCTCCGGAGCCGTCTTCACCTGACTGCCGAGGAGGACTAGGTCGACACTAGTCAGCAATGAGTTGCTGCCGCTTGGCTCGTGCTGTCCGATCTCTCCGTGGCGAGCGCGCGGTCAGCGGCCACCCTGGAACGAGGTCACCACGTGAACTGCCCGCATGTATGTCCGCAGGTCAGGCGTGATCCGCTGTCGAGGATCGCCCTTCAGGAGCGGGTGTCGGCAATTCGAATCTGCCCAGGCGCACGGGCGGTGGGTGTAGGTCGCGGACGGTTTGGTGGCCGGGGCCACCTCGATCGGGGCTGGAGCGTCGACGGCGGGCTGACTCGACCTGCCGCTGTGGGACGTCATCGGTAGCGTCGCACTATGGTCATCAAGTTCGAGAACGTCGGGATCGCGGTGCGAGACCTCGATGAGGCAATCGCGCTCTTCTCAGACCTCGGCCTCACCGTCCAGGGCCGAGCGACCGTGAGCGGTGAGTGGGCCGACACCGCGGTGGGGCTCGACGGGAATCACGTGAAGATCGCGATGCTCACCACGCCGGACGGCCACGGGACGCTCGAGCTCTTCGAGTACATCCACCCCGACGCGATCGAGACCGGGCCCACGCTCCCCAACGAGATCGGCATGCACCGTGTCGCGTTCTCGGTGGACGACCTCGACGAGGCCCTCGAGATCGCCGCGCGGCACGGCTGCTTCCCGTTGCGCGGCGTCGCCAACTACCAGGACGAGTACACGTTGACCTACGTGCGTGGGCCCAGCGGGATCATCGTGATGCTCGCGCAATACCGCACGAGTGCATGAGCAGCGCGGGCAACCACCCGACTGGTCAGGCGCGAGCACGAGGTCGAAGAGTTCGGGCGCACGGTGGGGCGCGATGTCGAGCATCGCGGACATGGCTCCCCACGATCCGTCGTCGTGCCTCAGAGCGCGTCCGCCTTCGCGACGAGGACCGACCGCTCGCGCTCGTTGCGCGCGAGGTCAGCGGCGATCAGCAGCTCACCGCGGGCCTCCGCCTTCCGCCCGAGCTGGGCGAGGAGCTCGCCGCGCACGCTCGGCAGCAGGTGCGAGCCGCGCAGCGTCCCCTCGCCCGCGAGCCGGTCCACGAGACGCAGCGCCTCGGCCGGCCCGACGGCGCGCGAGACGGCGACGGCACGGTTGAGCTCGACCACGGGGCTCGGGGCGATGCGCGCGAGGACGTCGTAGAGCAGCACGATGCGTGCCCAGTCGGTCTCCTCGACGCTCGAGGCGACGGCGTGACACTCGGCGATCGCCGCTTGCAGGCCGTACGCGCCGAGCCCGCGACCCGCCGCTCCCGCTCGGCGCAGGGCGGCCCGGCCGCGGGCGATCTGGGCGTGGTCCCACCGCGAGCGGTCCTGGTCCGCGAGCAGCACGGGTGCGCCGTCGGGCCCCGTGCGTGCCCCGAAGCGCGACGCCTGGATCTCCATGAGCGCGACGAGGCCGTGGGTCTCCGGCTCGCGGGGGAGCTGGCCGGCCAGGACGCGGCCGAGGCGCAGCGCCTCCCCAGCGAGCTCGGGGCGCATCCAGCGTTCGCCCGCCGTCGCCGCGTACCCCTCCGTGAACACCAGGTAGACGACGCCGAGCACCGCGCCGAGCCGCTCGCCCCACTGCTGAGGCTCGGGCGCCTCGAAACGGACCTGCGCGGCCGCGAGGGACTTCTTGGCTCGCGTGATGCGCGCCTGGACGGTGGGCACGGGCACGAGCAGGAGCCGCGCGATCTCCTCCGTGGTCAGTCCACTCACGACGCGCAACGTGAGAGTGACCTGCGACTCGCGAGAAAGCACGGGGTGGCACGCCGTGAACACGAGCCGCAGGACGTCGTCGTCGATCGGTTGCCACTCGTCCTCCGTGGCTTCCTCGAGGTCGCGGGACATCGCGGCGTACCGCTCGTCGAGCCGCTCACGCCGACGCCACAGGTCGATCGCCTTGCGCCGTGCCACCGTGGTGAGCCACGCGCCGGGGTTCGCGGGTATTCCCGTCGTCGGCCACTGCGCGAGCGCATCCGCGAAGGCCTCCTGCGCGAGGTCCTCCGCGAGGCCGACGTCGCCCGTCATCCGGGCGAGCGTCGCGACGACGCGCGCACCTTCGATGCGCCAGACGGCGTCGACGGTGCGGGCGATGTCGGCCACGGCGGGGATCTCAGCGAGCCGGGAGCGCGGCGCTCAGTCGGAACCGAGCTGTGCGCGCAGCTCGTCCTTGCGCCACTCCTTCTCCTTCTGGACGTACTCGTTGTCCGCGTAGTCGGCGAAGTCCGTCTCGTCCGTGACGCGGCGCACCTCGAGCTTGCTGCCCGGACCGAGCGGGCATCGCTTCGCCCACTCGACGGCCTCCTCCTTGCTCGAGACCTGCAGGATCCAGAAGCCGTTGAACAGCTCGTGCGTCTCGCCGTACGGCCCGTCGGTGACGATGGGCTCCTCCGAGTCGAAGTCGACGACGACGCCTTCGGACGGGTCGGACAGGCCGTCGCCGCCGATCATGACGCCGGCCTTGAGCATCGACTCGTTGTAGGCACCCATCGCGTTGATGACCTCCTCGAAGTCCATCGACTCGAAGGACTCGCGGGCCGTGTCGGTGCTGCGCATGATGAGCATGTACTTCATGGTTGGTTCCCTTCCGACGGGAGTGCGCGGATCGCCTTCCTCACTATGTCGTCGAACGGGACGCCGCGCGATCGACATCGCTCGCGGACATGCGTGAGCGCGTTACGGTGTCGGCATAGTTCCCGCGAGCCTGGGAGAGCTCAGAACTCACCCTCGCCGCGCGAGCCCTCCGAGTGCCCAGACACAGCACCCAGCGGTAGGCTGCACTTGCTTCGCCGACCAGCACGGCCCAGGGGCCCGCAGTGGTTGGCGAGGACTCCCGGCCGTGTGCCGCCGTCGGACAGTGCGACGGCCCCCGGGAGAGACGGGTTCCTCGAACCGTCCGACACCGCCTGGTCGCGGCGTTCTCGCCGCGTACCCGGTCGCTCGGCGCAGCACGGTGCTGCGCCGCAGCGCACGAAGGAGGACACGTGGCCTCAGAAGGCCAGCGCGGCTCGAGCCGCGCACGCTCCGGCGGCTCCGGCAGCAAGCGCCGCCGTACCCAGCACACTGACGAGGAAGGCCTCATCCCCGTGCTCGCGGGAGTCGCGCGCGAGGTCGAGAACGGCTTGCGTCGCCCGCCCGCGCGCCCGTCGGAGCGCACGAAGTTCCAGGTCGTGGCGCTGCTCGTCCGCGAAGAGCGGGCCAGGTTGATGTCCGACGGCGAGCTGACCGCGGCCCAGCGGGACAAGGAGCTCAAGCGGCTCGACGGGGTGGCGACCGTGCTGGCCAAGATCGCTGCCCGGGACACCTCCCTGCTCGCGCTGCTCGCCGAGGACGCCCGG
>CAZECM010000067.1:0-5118 GCA_964510785.1 uncultured Cellulomonadaceae bacterium
GCCATCCCCGCGAGGTAGTGCCCAGCGCGCGAAGTAGTGGCGCCGCGGACCTACCACGACGCGCCCAGCACTACCTCGCGGGGTGGGAACGGGGACGGGGGCGGAGGTGGGCGATCGACTGGGCGACGACGGCCGCCGTCCAGGCCAGGGGGGCGACCGATGCCGGTGCGCCGTCGGCTCGCACCTTCTCGGGGAAGGAACCGGCACTCGTGCGGTGACGGTCGAGCCAGCGGAGGTACTGGTCGCCGATGTCGGCGCGACCGGTAGCCAGGGCGGTACCGGCGAGCACCGCGGTCTCCGGTGTCCAGCTGGTGCCGTCCCGCTTCCAGCCCGCGCCGGGGGCGAGCCCACCGCCGGGACGCGCCATCGCGGTGCGCGCTTCGTCGAAGGAGTCGTCCGCACCCGACAGTCCGGTCTCGAGGTAGGGCGGCAGCAGGAACGCCAGGGAGGCACAGTGGCCACCCCCGTGCGCATACCGCTGATACCGGTGGGGCCCGAAGGCGGTCACGATCGCGTCCTGCAGCGCGTCGGCGAGGGCTCCGGCCCGCACTGCCAGGTCGTTGCGTGCCACGACGCCGCCCCGGGCTTCCCGGAGGCCGATCCGCTCGGCGGCACGCAGCCCGACCAGGAGCGGCGCCGCCGTGCCGAGCGTGAGCCGCGACTCCTTCCGCTCCCAGTAGTCCGGCGAGACCGGCGGTAGCCCGATGCGGGGGTGGAGTGCAGCCTCGATGGTCGCGAGGCTCCTCTCGAGCAGCGGCGCCCGGCGCTCGATCGTCGACGAGTCGCCCGTGACCCGGTTCGCCTCGTCGACCCGGTCGAGCGCCCAGAGCGTCCAGCCGCACCCGTCGAGCTGGGGCGGTCGGGCATCGGGTGCCCCGTGCGTGTCGAGGTCGTAGCGGGCCTCGAGCCATCCCTCCGGCTGCTGGGCCGCCTCGATCCACGCGAGGCACGACTCCGCCTCGGTGCGATGGCCCGCCGTCGCGAGCGCCACGGCGACGTGGCTCGTGTCGCGAGGCCAGACGTAGCGCCAGTGGGGGGACCAGGCGGCCACGCTCGCCCCACCGACGAGGAGCGAGCGTAGGTCGAGCAGTGCGGCCCCGAGCATCGGCGACCACTCGTCCTCGAGGTGCACCCACGGCGCGGACTCGGCGAGCCAGTGGGCCTCGGCCGCCACGAGCTCGTCCCGCTCGGGTGCCGCGACGAGCACGCGCGTGCCGGGCAGGACGTCGTGCGACCGCCCCGCCGGCACCACCTCGCGCACCTGGTCCGTGCGGAACGCGACCGTCTCCGAGCGGAGGTGCAGGGTCGTGTCGACCGTCGGGGGCCGGCGCGACCAGAGCAACGCACCGCCGCCCACCGCCGCGCCCGCGCCGAGGACGCCGGCCCACTGGAGCACCACGCGCCGGGGTACCGCGCCGTGAGAGACAGCGTCGTCCGCCCCGTCAGGTCCGTCCCACCGCGCCCCCGCTCTCACCTCAGCCCGTCCCGCGCCGCGAGCGGCAACCAGTCGAGCACTCGCTGGACGTGGTGGTCCCAGTAGGCCCAGTCGTGGTCGCCGGCGTCGAGCGTCGCCGTGACCGGCACGCTCGCGGCACTTGCAGCGGCGAGGAACGCCTCGTTCTGCTCGAGCAGCGCGTCCGCGTCGCCGCACGCGAGGTAGAGGGCGGGCAACGCTGCGGGATCCGCACGCCCGAGCAGGGCCAGCAGGTCGGAGTCGCTCCCACGCAACGGCACGTCACCGAAGACGCGTCGGATCAGCCCGTCCTCGTCGTCGAACCGCGACGCGACGTCGAGCACCCCCGACAGGCTCGCGGCCGCGGCAAACCGCTCCGGCGCCCGCAGCGCCCACTGGAACGCCCCGTACCCGCCCATCGAGAGCCCCGCGACGAAGGTGTCCTCGCGCGCGGTCGAGACGCGGAACAGATCGGCGACGGCGGCGGGCAGCTCCTCGGACAGGAACGTCCAGTACGCCCCGCCGTGCACCTCGTCGCTGTAGAACGAGCGCTCGACGCGGGGCATGACGACGGCGAGCCCCTTCTCGGCCGCATACCGCTCGACCGAGGTGCGCCGCGACCAGATGGTGTCGTCGTCGGACAAGCCGTGCAGCAGGTAGAGCACGGGCGCCCCCGCCGCGGAACCGCGTCCCGCCATGCCGATCTGCGCGCGCGTGGCCTGCGGGAGGATCACCGTCATCGACGTGGACAGCCCGAGCGCGTCGGAGAAGAAGTTGCACCTCATCGATGCCACGGGTGCTCCTAGATCCGGAAGCGGTGGTCGCCGACGCCGGTCTCCACCGCGCTGATCACCTCGGCGGGGCTGAGCGTCGTCGTGTCGATCACGTGCGACTCGAGCGCCCCGAGGTGCATGAACTCGCGGTACATCTGGCGCACGGGTTCGGGGTCGGTGAAGGAGTGGTCGTCGCGGTCCGTGGCACGCTCGATCGCCGTCGCTTCGTCGGGGCGCAGCACGACGTAGTACGTGGAGACGCCCGCGGGGCGCAGCCCGTCGACGAGTCGCTCGAGGTACCAGGGGCCGACGACGGCGTCGAGCACCACCGTGTACCCGCCGTCGGCGAACCGGGCGCACGCGGCGGCCATCGCGTCGATGATGACGGAGTTCTGGTGCTCGGCCTCGGGGAGCCACGGCTCCACGAACCCGGACCGCACCGCCGACCACAGGTCGTCACCGCGCAGGAAGACCCCGTACTCACACCGCCCGGAGAGAGCGGTCGCCACCGTCGACTTGCCCGCCCCCGGAGGTCCTGACACCACGATCACAGCGCCCGTCATGCCTCCATCATGTCCCGGATCTCGCGGGAAGCCACCCCCGGCGGCGGGGTGTCGCGGGGGAGACGACGAAGGCGCCCGCACGCCGGAGCGTACGGGCGCCTTGCGCGCTGATCATGGGCTCAGATCGAGGCGACTGCCTTCGACAGAGCGGACTTCTTGTTGGCGGCCTGGTTGGCGTGGATCACGCCCTTCGAGGCGGCCTTGTCGAGCTTCGTGCTCGCGACGACGAGAGCCTTGGCTGCTGCGTCCTTGTCGCCGGCGGCGACGGACTCGCGAACTCGGCGCACGTGCGTCTTGAGGTCAGACTTCACAGCCTTGTTGCGCAGGCGCGCCTTCTCGTTGGTGCCGATGCGCTTGATCTGGGACTTGATGTTGGCCACGTGTGTAGTCTTCCTGGTGCGTTTGGACAGGTCGTAGAGGGCGGGCCAAGTTCCGGGACTGGGGCGTGGGGACACCCGCGGAGAGGAACCGGGCCGGTGCCCGCCGACCTGGGCGGACACGCGAGGGACGATGTTACCAGTCGTTGACCTCGCGGAGCGAACCGGCGACGGCGTCGAAGCGCGCGCGGTCGAGCACGGCGCCCTCGCGCCGGATCCCGTCGGGGTTGACGCGCAGGATCCGGTCTAGGCGCACCTCGCTGTCGCGGCGTCGCGCATCCCACTCTCCTGAGCCCACGTCGACCCAGGTGCGACCGTAGCGGGCCTCGTCCGCGGCGTCGCGGTCGTGGTCCTTGCTCGTGAGCATGAGGCCGAGCACCCACGGCCCGTCGTGCCCGACGACGAGCACCGGGCGGTCCTTGCCCCGGGTGGGATCGTCCTCGTAGGGCACCCAGGTCCACACGATCTCGCCCGGGTCCGCGTCGCCGTCGAGCTGCGGTGCGTAGACGGGGTCGACGATGCCGTCGAAGTCAGGGCCATGGGCGGGTAGCGGCTCGATCACCGCACCACCGTAGTCCGGGACCGACCCCGCCCAGAAAACTGCACGAAACCGCACCGTGACACGGCGCGCCTAGCGTCCCCCCATGGCCGACCTCCTCGACGGATACGACGCGACCCGCGCGTGGGACGAGGTCTTCGACGCGGACGGGACCGTGCGTCACGCCTACCGTGAGGTCCTCGACGCGATGGTGCGCATGTCAGGACCGGAGCTGCGCGCGCGGGCCGAGACCCTCGCGCGGACCTACCTGTCGCAAGGGGTCACGTTCGACTTCGCGGGGGAGGAACGGCCGTTCCCCGTCGACGTCGCACCCCGCGTCATCACGGGGGCCGAGTGGGACACCGTCTCCCCGGGCGTCGCGCAGCGGGTGCGGGCGCTCGAGGCCTTCCTCGCCGACGTCTACGGACCGCAGCGTGCCGTGGTCGACGGCGTCGTGCCGCGCAGGCTCATCACCTCGTCGACGCACTTCCACCGCGCGGCGATCGGCATCGAACCACCCAACGGCGTGCGCATCCACGTGGCGGGGGTCGACCTCGTGCGCGACGAAGCGGGCGCGTTCCGGGTCCTCGAGGACAACGTGCGCGTGCCGAGCGGGGTCTCCTACGTGCTCTCCAACCGCCGCGCGATGGCACAGAGCTTCCCCGAGCTGTTCGCCGCGCTGCGGATCCGCCCCGTCTCCGACTACCCGCGACGGCTCCTCGACGCGCTCACCGCGGCCGCGCCGGCGGGCATCGGCGACCCGACCGTCGTCGTGCTGACTCCCGGGGTGTTCAACAGCGCGTACTTCGAGCACTCGCTGCTCGCGCGCTCGATGGGGGTCGAGCTCGTCGAGGGCCGCGACCTGTTCTGCGCGGGCGGGCGTGTCTACATGCGCACGACGCACGGCAGGCGCCGGGTCGACGTCGTCTACCGCCGGGTCGACGACGAGTTCCTCGACCCCGTGTGCTTCCGCTCGGACTCGTTGCTCGGCAGCCCGGGACTCATGACGTGCGCGCGCATGGGCACGGTGACGCTCGCCAACGCCGTGGGCAACGGGGTGGCCGACGACAAGCTCGTCTACACCTACGTCCCTGAGCTCATCCGCTACTACCTCGGCGAGGAACCGATCATCGCGAACGTC
The DNA here is from genome assembly GCA_964510785.1 of uncultured Cellulomonadaceae bacterium. Classification (GTDB taxonomy): domain Bacteria; phylum Actinomycetota; class Actinomycetes; order Actinomycetales; family Cellulomonadaceae; genus JAAYZM01. Next base: position 4,846 of record CAZECM010000067.1, read on the forward strand.
GACACGTGGCGGCTCGAGGAGCCCGAGGCGCTCGCGGAGGTGCTCGACCGCCTCGACGGGCTTGACGACGAGCTCGTCGAGGCGGTCGAGCACCTCCTCGAGCGCGCCGGGCTCCTCGAGCCGCCAGGTCTGCACGTTCGGCAGGATCGGGTCCTCGGCCAGGTAGTAGCGGATGAGGTCGGGCAGGTAGGTGTAGACGAGCTTGTCGTCGGCGACGCCGTTGCCGACGGCGTTGGCGATCGTGACGTGCCCGAGGCGTGCGGCGAGCATGAG
>CAZECM010000067.1:5128-16112 GCA_964510785.1 uncultured Cellulomonadaceae bacterium
CGGGCGGCAAGGGCCTCGTCGTCGGCCCCCGTGCCTCCCGTGCGGAGCTCGACGCCCTGCGCTCGCGGTTGCGCGCGGATCCGCGCGGCTGGATCGCCCAGCCCGTGGTGCAGCTCTCGACCGTGCCGACCCTCGTGGACGAGGGCCTGCGGCCACGGCACGTGGACCTGCGCCCGTTCGCGGTGCACGACGGCGAGGACGTGTGGACCCTCCAGGGTGGGCTGACCCGCGTCGCGCTGCCCGAGGGCGAGCTCGTCGTGAACTCGTCCCAGGGTGGCGGCTCGAAGGACACGTGGGTCGTCGAGGACGCCGCGGCGCCGTCCTGGCGCACGGGTGGCGGGCAGCGGGACGCCCAGCAGCAGCTCGCCGTGCCGGCCGCGCACCCCGTCCCGATCGACGCGAGCCCCGACGACCGCCGCTCGAGCCAGATGCAGCAACAGCAGCAGGTGCGTCAGGGAGGTGAGGACCCGTGCTGAGCCGGATCGCCGAGGCGCTCTTCTGGATCGGCCGCTACGTCGAGCGGGCGGACGACACGGCGCGGCTGCTCGACGTCCACCTCCAGTCCCTCCTCGAGGACCCGTGGGCGTCCGAGGAGCTCGCGTGCCGCTCGTTGCTGTCCGTCATGGACCACGCGGGCCAGCCGGCGTCCGGGTACACGGGCCGTCAGCAGGTGCTCGAGCTGCTCGCGTACGACAGGCGGTCGCCCTCGGCCATCGCAGGTTCGCTCGTGGCCGCGCGGGAGAACGCACGCCGGGCCCGAGAGGTCATCTCCACCGAGCTGTGGGAAGCGCTCAACGTCACGTGGAACCAGCTCCCGGCGCAGGCGTACGGCGGCCAGCCGCACGCGTTCTTCGGCTGGGTGCGCGAGCGGGCCGCCATGGTCTCGGGGATCGTCGACTCGACGATCTCGCGGGACGACACGTGGCAGTTCCTCGTGCTCGGGCGCTCCGTCGAGCGCGCCGACATGACCGCGCGGCTCCTGACCGCCCGGGCGCTCGCGGGGGCGGCGGGGCCGGACTGGTCCACCCTGCTGCGCTCCTGCGGCGCCTTCGAGGCGTACGTGCGCCGCGTACGCGGGGCGGGCTCGGACCGCAGCGCCGCGGGCTTCCTCCTCGTGGACCGACTGTTCCCGCGGTCCGTCGTCTTCGCGCTCGGCCAGGCCGAGTCGTGCCTCGACGCGCTCGACCCGCTCACGGACCAGGCGGCCGTCGACGAGGCGCGACGCAACCTCGGGCACGCGCGCACCGACCTCGAGTACCGCCGCCTCGACGAGGTGCTCGAGCAGCTGCCCGAGCGGATGGAGACCGTCCAACGGGCGTGCACCGCGGCGAGCGAGGCGCTGCGGGTGCGCTACTTCCCCTCCGGTGCCCAGACGCACTGGGTCGGGGAGATGGTGTGAGGAAGGAGACCGTCGTGAGCAGGCTTCTCATCGAGCACACCACGCGTTTCGCCTACCAGGGCAGTGTGAGCGCCTCCTACAACGAGGCGCGCATGACCCCGCGGCACGAACCGGGGCGCCAGCACGTGCTGCACAGCGGGATCGACATCGCGCCGCTCACCTGGCGTCACGACTACGTCGACTACTGGGGCACGCGCGTCACAGCGTTCGAGGTGCTCTCGGCGCACACCGAGCTCGAGATCACCGCGAGGGCGCTCGTGGAGGTGACCGCCCGGCCGCACGGCGGCGCGGGGGCGGGGTGGGAGGACGTGCGCGCGGCAACGGTCACGGACGAGCTCGCCGAGTACCTCTCGGACTCGCCGACGACGGCGCCCCCGCCCGACGTCGCCGCGATCGCGGCCCGCGCGGCCCGCGAGCACCCGCCGCACGAGGCCGCGCGGATCATCTGTGCGGGACTCGGCGAGGAGGTCGCCTACGTCCCCGGCGCCACGGCCGTCCACTCGACGGCCGCGGAGGCCTGGGACGTGCGCCAGGGCGTCTGCCAGGACATGGCGCACCTCTCCGTGGGCGCCCTGCGCTCGGTGGGCATCCCCGCGCGCTACGTCTCCGGCTACCTGCACCCCGAGCGCTCGGGCGCGATCGGGCAGGCGGCGGCGGGCGAGTCCCACGCGTGGGTCGAGTGGTGGGCCGGCGCCTGGACAGGGTTCGACCCGACGAACCGCAGCGAGGTGACCGAGCACCACGTCGCGCTCGCGCGTGGACGGGAGTACCAGGACGTCGCCCCGCTGCGGGGGATCTTCGCCGGGCCGGGGACGCAGGACCTCGACGTGAGCGTCTCGATCACGCGCGAGGCCTGAGATCGGTCAGCGGGTGCCTGTCAGCGCGACTCGGCGCTGACCCGCACGGCGAGCTGGGAGCGGGAGGAGATCGCGAGCTTGCGGTAGATCGACTGCAGGTGGGCGTCGATGGTGCGCGGGCTGAGCGCGAGGTGCTCAGCGGCGTCGCGGTTGCTGAGCCCGCGGCCCACGGCCAGGGCGACACGCAGCTCGGCCGGGGAGAGCACCGCGGCCATCGCGACCTGCCCCCCGGTGCGCCCCGGTGAGCTGCGCAGGCGCGTCGCCCGCTCGACCCACGGGCGTGATCCCAGGGACTCGAACGCGTCGAGGGCGGCGTCGAGCTCCTCGCGGGGCGGGTGCCGCGGATCGAGCTCGGCGAGGGCGAGCCGGCTGCGCGCGGCCTCGAACGGTGCACCGAGCTCGTCGAGGACCTTGGCTGAGGCGCGTAGAGCATCCGTGTCCTTGTCGAGCATGCCTCGCCCACGCAGCGCGACCGCCCGCGCCCAGGCACGTCCCGTGGTGGTGGCCGCCTGGTCGACCTGGGCGACGAGGCGGGCCGCGTCGTCGTGGTGGCCGGTCGCGAGCAGCGCCTCGAGGAGGTCGCCGTGGAACCAGAGCACACCCGGGTCCGTGACACCTCCTGTCCGTTCGAGGTGCCAGACCCATCGCAGCGGCTCGAGCGCGTCGCCGGGCCGTCCGTCCGCGAGCGCCGCGAGCCCCAGGGCGTGGCGGCCCCACGCGGACAGCGCGCCCATGCCGAGCGCGTCGCCGCGGTCCGTGCTGCGCTGGGCGTGCGCCACTGCGTCGGTCACCATGCCGAGGGCTGCCTCGGTCCGGGCGAGCGTCGCGTGGCCGAAGTTGCCGCGGAGGTCGGTCAAGGTGTCGTGGAACGTCACCGAGACCAGCGCCTCCGCCCGGGCGCGGCTCCAGCGACCGGTGCGCCAGGCCACCTCGGCGCTCATGGCCGTGGCGAAGTTCTCCATCTCCCGGAAGGCCGCCCTGCGAGTCGTCTCGACGACCGACGCGAAGGTGGAAGCAGACTCGTCCCACCGTTCCTGGACCATCAGCGCGAAGCCCGCCAGCTCCGCGATCTCGAGTACCGGTCGGTCCGTCGAGTCGGCGATGTGGTCCACGAGCGCGTCGAGCTCTGCGAGCCGCTCGCGCAGCGCCGCAGCGGGTGCTCCTCCGGTCAGGAGCACGTGGGTGGCCATGACCCGCGCCGCGACCTGGGCATCGTGTCCCGCGTGGGCAGAGAGCTGCTCGGCCCGGTTCGCGAGGTCGGACGCGTCCCGCGAGGACTCGAGCGTCGCTAGCCGCGCGGCGGAGACCAGCAGCGAGACGGCGAGGTCCGGGTAGTCGTCCTGGACGTGGGCGACCTCGGCCTCGAGGAGCCGTCGCGCTCTCGCGACGGACTCCGTCCAGCCCATCACCTGCCCCAGGACGTCGACCGCCTCGGCGCGCACCGGACGTGGGGCCAGCTGCTGGTACTCGGTGCGCAGGATCTCGACGGCGACGTCCGGGCGCCCCGCGTCCCACGCCGCGTTCGCGCTGGCGACGAGCCGCTCGGCGCGCTCGGTGACGTCCTCGGTCAGTGCGGCGGCACGGCCGAGCGCGTCGGACGCCGTCATCGGGTCGTTGCTCGCGGCGGCGCGCGCGGCGAGCGCAACGAGAGCCTCGACCGCCTCGGCGGTGTCCCCCTCGCTGCCCTCGGTGAGATGCCACGCGCGTCGCGACAGGTCGTTCGGGTGCAGGGCCGCCGCGAGCGCTCGGTGCGCGGCCCGGCGCTCGGGCTCCGGCATCGCCGCGACCGCAGCACCGGCATACAGCGGGTGGGTCAGGCGTGGCGGCGGACCCACGACGACGATCCCGGCATCGACGGCGGCGTCGAGGTCGCCGAGGTCCAGGCCCAGCCGCGCCAGAGTTGCCGTGAGTGCGCCCACGCCCACCGGACCGGCCAGGGCGAGCACCCCGGCCGCGGTCCGGGCCGGCGCAGGGAGGCCATCGAGGCGCTCGCCCGCCCACCGGTCCCACCGCGGCCCGGGGCGGGCGAGCCGTGGTACCCGGCGAGCACTCCGGCGCTGTTCCGCGGAGAGCCCACGGGCGAACTCCAGCATGGCGAGCGGGTTGCCGCCGCACGCCTCGCGGCACGCTTCTGCCACGTCAGGCATCAGACCGGCCTCGGCCCCGAGGAGCTCGCGGGATCCGACCGGGTCCAGGCCACCCAGGGCGAGCTGGACGACGTCGTCGTCGATCTCGGCGCCGGGGCGCACCGCGAAGACGAAGGCGATGCGGTCGCCGAAGAGGCGCCGGCGCGCGAAGCGCAGCGCCCGTGCGGAGGCGTCGTCGAGCCAGTGCGCGTCGTCGACCACCACGAGGACCGTCGCGGACTCCGCGGCCTGTGTGAGCAGCTCCAGCACCGCGAGCCCGAGCGCGACGGGTTCCGCGGGCTCGCCCGTGGTCATCACCCTCGCCAGCGTCGAGCGGTGCGTCTCGGGGAGCGTGGCAAGGGGTTCTCGACGCGAGCGGACCAGACTGACGAGCGCCGCGAAGGCGATGGCCTGCTCGGCCGCGGATCCCGACATGGTGAGCACGCTGGTACCGGGCGTGGCGCGGGCGGCGGTCGCGGCGTCCTCGAGCAGCGCCGTCTTTCCGATGCCGGGCTCACCTATCAGGGCGAGGGAGCCGGGCGAGCCGGCCCTGGCTCGCTCGAGGAGGTCCGCGATGGCGGCGCGCTCCGGGTCCCGACCGATCAGCATGCGGTCACAGTACTGGCGAGCGGCCCGGGTGAAAACGCTGGTCGCGCGATCGATTAGGTGATCTTCCGGATGCTTGGCGGGTTGCCGGTCTCCTAGCGTCGAGAAGTCGCATTCATCGAGACCGAGGAGTACGGATGACGTGGACGGGCGTCGGTGCGTACCGCCGGGTCGGCGCCCTGAGCGTGCTCGCGCTCGTGGCGACGCTCTTGGTTGCCCTTCCTGGACCGGCGCTCGCCACGGCCGGCACGGAGAACGACGCGACCTGCCAGACCGAACCGCTCGGCGCCTACCAGGCGCCGGTCGGGTTGCGGCAGCCGTTCGTCAACGGCCTCGGCGACTCGGCCGCATCCGCCCCCCGGTACCGGGTCGAGGCCACTGGAACCGGCACCTACACCCTGACGGTGCGCAACGCCGCGAACAGCTCCGTCGTCGCCACGATCTCCACCTCGCACACCCAGTGGGGCTTCTCGCCCGACCAGGACCGCTTCGTGACCTGGGGCTTGTCGGCCGACCAGTTCGAGTACCGCCTCTATGACCTGGCCCGCTCCAACCCCGGCAGCAACCCGGTGCTCAGCCGGACGGTCGGCGGGCACGACCCCCGGCTCGGGTTCAGCCCGCACGGTGAGTACTTCGCAGTCTCCGCCTACGAGGGAAGCAGCCAGACCACGGTGGAGCTGCGGATCTTCGACTCGAGGCTCACGAACACGGAGCGCCACAGCGCACTGCTCACGTTCGGGATCACGCCACCCGGCGGCGGCGGGAACTTCCACGGCGCCGGCTGGGGCTTCAGCCCGGACGACGACGAGTTCGTCTACGCCTACACCTCCTCACCCACCACAGCAGAGCTGCGTGCCGTAGACCTCGATGCCGGCGCACTGCGCTACAGCGCGACGATCCCCGCTCAGGGGTTCTGGGCGTTCTCCCCACGCGGAGACGTGCTCGCTGCGGCGTGGCAAGCGACGGCGTCCTCGACGGCCGTCCGGCTGGTGGGCACGCACGCCAACAACCAGGTCCTCGCCAACACTACGTACAACGCCGTTGCCGCCCTCAGCTTCGAGGCGGCGAGCAACGGTCACCTCGCCCACCTCGGTACCGAGACGTATGTGCTCGCCCCGGTCGCACCCCCCGTCCCCGACTTCTGCCCGCCGACGTGGCGGGCCGGCTCGGTGCTGACCGCGGACCAGGTGACGACGACGTCGGTCCGGCTCTCCTGGCCCGGGGCGAACCACGCGACGTTCGGCGCGCGCGACGACACGGCCGTGGCGGCCTACCGAGTCTTCCGCGGCGCGACCCAGATCGCCGAGCTCGACGCCGGGGTCACCCAGCACGTCGTGACGGGACTCGCCTCCGCGACCGCGTACACCTTCCGCGTCGAGGCGGGCGACGCGGCGGGCAACTGGTCGACCGGCGGCCCCAGCCGCGCGGTGACGACCGCGGCGGAGGTCTGGCCGCCCGGCGCGCAACTGACGTTCTCCGCGATGGGCGAGACACAGGTCACCGTGGCCTGGCCAGCCGCGACCGGTGGCGGCTTCGTCCCGACGGGGTACCGGGTGCTGCGCAACGGCGTGGTCGAAGGCGAGACCGTACCGGGCACTCGCACGCTGACCGCCACTGGTTTGCGGCCCGGCATGCGCTACACCTTCGAGGTGCGGGCGATCGGGGCGTCCGGCGAGGTCCCGGGCCCACAGGGCGAGGTTCGCACCGTGAGCACTCCCGGCCGGCTCTCCGGCGTCGTCACCCGTGACGACGCCCCGCAGGGCGGAGTCGCGGTGCTGCTGGTGCGGGTCGACGAGCGCGGTGGCGTGCTCGACACGGTCCATGCGACCTCGGACGCGCAGGGCTACTGGTCGGCCAACCGGCGTGCCGAGGACGCGCACTCGGGTGGCCTGATCCCCGGCCGGTGGCTCGTGGCAGCGTCCACCATGGGACTGTCCGGCCCGGTGAGCATCGCCGGAGACCGGTTCGTCGCGGTGAGCTACACGGGGGGCGCCGTCGTCGACCTCGACTTCACCCTGGTCTCCACGGCCACCTCCGCAGGCCCGAGCACCGTGTCGGGCACGTACTTCGACGACGGCGACGGCGACGGCGTGCAGGACCCGGGCGAGGAACCCATCGCCGGCAGGTCCTTCTTCTGCACCGCGACCCGCATCAGTCTGAACGCCCAGAGCTGTGCGCCCACCACGGCCGACGGCACCTTCAGCCACACGGTCACCGATCCCGGCCTGCTCATCCTCGAGCAGCCGACCCTCGCGCAGGACTGGTACCCGACCAGTCGCCCGCAGCGCGCGGTGCTCGAGCTCGCACCCGGTGCGAGCGCGACCGGGCTCGCGGTGGGTGTGATCCACGGCCAGAGCACGCTGACGGGCCGGGTGAGCGAGGACCGCAACGACAACGGCACGCTGGACGCGGGTGAGGGCGGCACCAGGGTGGACCCGAGTACCTACCTCTACGTGTGTGCGTCCTCGGCCCTGGTGGCCGAGAAGTGTGCGACGCCGGATCGGGACGGCTCGTGGTCCATCGACGGCCTGCCGCCGGGCACGTTCACGGTGACCGTCACCGTCGACGGGGAGTACTGGGTGCCGGCGAGCAGCGGGACGAGCCGGGCGGCGAGCATCGGGGTGAACGGGGGCACCGCCGCGGTGGCCGACCTGCTCGTGGTGCCCAACTACGGCGCCGTCGACATCGAGGTCTTCGCCGACTTCGACACCGACGGCGTGCGCGACGACTTCGAGCCCGCGCTGACTCGCGTCGAAGTGTGCGCGCTCGAACCATTCGTCGCGGACCCGGAGAACCCCGAGTACTTCCCGCGGCCGGTGTGCGGCCACGTGGACGCCGACGGACGCGTGCAGCTCGGCCCGCTGCCGACGGTGGCCGACCTCGAGGTCCGGGTCCGCGGGATGAACAACGCGTACTCCGGGGTGATCCCCGCCGCGCTGGGCGAGGAGTACGACGAGCACTTCGTCACCGATGTGACGCGCGGACAGACGACGAACCTGTCGATCGCCTTCGACACCGACCCGGTTCCCGACGCGCCCGCGCACGTGTCGGTGGCGAGGTCGCCGGGTTACCTGGACGTGTCATGGACACCCGCGGTCGACCCGGACGGCCCGCCTGTGACGGGCTACCACGTCGAGGCGGTCTCCGACCCGACCGACGCGATCTTCCGGCCGAACTGGGTCCAGAGCGACTCGTGCTACTACCTCGAACGAGCGCAGACGAGCTGCCGGCTCTCGCGCATCGACACCCACAGCAGGGTGTGGGTGGCGGTGTGGGCGCTCAACGCGAACGGCCAGAGCCTCGGGCACTCCCCGCTCGTCGAGGTCGCACCGCTGCCCGTGTCCACCCATCCACCGAGCCCGCCGACGTGGTGGTCGAAGACGGCCGCCAGCCAACGCGTGAACTTGGGGTGGAACGGCTCGAGCGACTACGGCTACCACGGTTCCGAGTCCCTCTTCGGGCGCGCGTACTCCGAGCTGCAGCGCTCCAACAACGGGTCCACCGGGTGGCAGACGATCTACGAGAGCACCCCGGGTGCGATGTACGGGAATGAGTACTCGGACGTGGACGTCGTGCCCTGGCAGACGTACTACTACCGGGTGCGCAGCGTGCGCCTCGAGGTCGGGGGCGTGCCGGGCGAGCCGGGGGTGTGGTCCGAGGTGGCCGAGGTGACACCGACCGGACCGGCGGGCGTGGTCTATGCCGGGTTCTTCGAGGACCGCAACGCGAACGGCGAGCAGGATCCCTTCGAGGACTTCCGCGTCGTGCCGTTGGAGGCCCTAGGCGGCATCGGGGTGTGCGCGGTTCGCGTTGGCGGGGACGGCCCTTCGCGCTGCGGCCAGACCGACCAGTACACCACCGTGCGGCTCGAACCGCTCGACGCCGGTCAGTACCAGCTGCACCTCACCTTGCCGGAATGGCTCACTCAGCCCACGCCGGGGCCGGTGCCGTTCACCGTCGGCCCGGTGCCGAGCTGGTCGAGCGTGACCGTGCCGTTGCTCGCGAACTACGTGGTCGCGCGCGGTGTGGTCTTCAACGACCTGGACGGCGACGGTGCGCGCGACGCGGGGCTGCGAGCGGTCTCGAACGACGGCGAGCCCGGGGTCGCTGGCGCGCAGGTGTGCGCCGTGATGGCCGCGCCGGCCCGCGAGCCGTGCGCGGTGACGAACGCCTACGGCCGCTACACCCTGCTGCTGCCCGCGGGCAGCGCGACCCTGCGTGTGGTCGGTGGGCCGGACCGGCCGTACACCACGCCGGAGACCGTTGCCGTGGTGGTGGCGCACGGCGACGAGGTGGCCGCGAGCTTCGGCTTCGGCGGTGATCCGGGGACCGATCCGGACCCAGACCCCGACCCCGATCCTGACCCCGACCCCGATCCTGACCCCGACCCCGATCCTGACCCTGACCCTGATCAGGTTCTCTCGCCGGCTCCCACCCCCGTCATCTCCGGCACGCCAGCGGTCGGCTCGACCCTCACCTCCGCAGCGGGCGGCGCGTGGCCCGCGGGGACGTCGCTGGTGTACCGCTGGTTCGCCTCGGGCCTGGCGCAGCCCGTCGCCACCGGAACGAGCTTCGTGCCCGCGGCCGCCCACCTCGGCAAGCGGATCACGGTCGAGGTGACCGGGAGCAAGGCCGGGTTCGTCAGCGTGACCCGGTCGAGCGCGTCGACAGCGGCGGTGGTCGCGGGCCAGCTCGCCACGGCGCGCCCGATGATCTCCGGCACCGCGAAGGTGGGCCGCAAGCTCACGGCGAGCGCGGGCACGTGGAGCCCCGGAGCCACGCTGACGTACCAGTGGTTCGCGGGCGGCACGCGCATCGCGGGCGCCACGGCACGCACGTTCACACCTGAGGCCGCCCAGCGCGGCAAGCGCATCACCGTGCAGGTCACGGGCGCGCGGGCGGGCTACGCGACGGCCACGACCACGAGCGCCGCCACGGCCAAGGTAGCGCTGGGCACCCTCAAGTCCGCCAGGCCCAAGATCGCGGGCACGGCCAAGGTGGGCCGCACGCTGACGGTCCGCCCCGGCACCTGGACCAAGGGCACCAAGCTGAGCTACCGGTGGTATGCGAACGGAAAGAAGATTCCCAAGGCAACCAAGAAGACCTTGAAGCTGGCCAAGGCACAGGCGGGCAAGCGCATCACGGTGAAGGTCACGGGCAAGCGTGCGGGCTACACGACCAAGACGACCACGAGTGCCCGGACAGCCAAGGTGCGGTGACCGGTCGGGTACCTCAGTCGTCGAGGACGAACGTCACCTCGAGGATGACCTGATAGGCGGTGACCGCGCCGTCGGACACCTCGACCGTCTGCTCCTTGACCCACGCGCCGGACACGTTGCGCAACGTCTGGCTCGCGCGCTCGATACCGGTGCGCACGGCGTCGTCGAAGCTCGTCGTGGAGCGTGCGGAGATCGTCGTGATGCGTGCGATCGAACCCATGGTGGTCCTCCAGTCCCGGGCTTCCTCGCCCGGAGTTCGGGTATGTGGGGCCTGACCTGTCCACCTTTGCCCTCCGGGTGCCGCCGCGCAACAGGGAGTCCATGCGGCGTGGGACCATAGACGTTGCCCTGCCCCCACGACAGCGGAGCCAGACCCAGCGTGTCCCCGATCCCTGACGCCGCGCTCGCCGCGCGCATCCGACCTGCCGCGACCGATCCGTCGCTGCTGCGCAACTTTTGCATCATCGCGCACATCGACCACGGCAAGTCGACCCTCGCGGACCGTATGCTCCAGCTCACCGGCGTCGTCGACCCGCGTGCGATGCGCGCCCAGTACCTCGACCGGATGGACATCGAGCGGGAGCGCGGCATCACGATCAAGTCGCAGGCCGTGCGCATGCCGTGGGCCGTGGCGGGGGCAGACGGCGCGCTCGAGGCCTATGCGCTCAACATGATCGACACCCCCGGGCACGTCGACTTCACGTACGAGGTCTCACGCTCGCTCGCCGCGTGCGAGGGTGCCGTGCTGCTCGACGCCGCCGCGCAGGGCATCGAGGC
>CAZECM010000068.1:0-15946 GCA_964510785.1 uncultured Cellulomonadaceae bacterium
CCTCGAGGAGCGTGCGCAGCGACCAGCCCGCGCAGTACCCCGTGAGCATGTCGAGGTCGTGGATGTGCAGGTCGCCGTCGCGGTGGGCGCGACCGACCTCGGGGGGATACACGTGGCTCAGCCAGTAGTTGGCCGTGACCTTGCCGGCCGTGTTGAGGATGAGTCCACCGAGGGAGTAGCCCTGGTTGGCGTTCGCGTTGACGCGCCAGTCGGAGCGGTCGAGGTACTCGTTGATGCTCGAGCCGACCTCGACCACGGTGCGGGCGTCCTCGCGCAACCGGGCGTGCTGGTCGCGATAGGCGATGTAGACCCGGGCCGTCTCGGTGTGGCCCGCTTCGAGGAGTGCCGCCTCGACGACGTCCTGGATGTGCTCGACGTGCGGGTAGCCCGCTCCCTCGTCCGCGAGCTTGGCCAGGACGGCGCCCGTGACCCGCGTGACGGCGTCGGAGTCGAGCCCGCCGGCAGCGATCCCGGCGCGGGCGATGGCGGAACGGATGCGGTCCGCGTCGAACGGGGCCGTGGCCCCTGACCTCTTGATGACTCCTCGCACGATGGACATCGATGTGCCTCCTCCGGCTACAGCTCTGGTTCCGGTGACCACAACATCTTGTGGTCGCATGATTCTGTGACTACTAGGTGTGCCATTTCTATAACCAGAGGTCCCGCAGAACCGGGACCTTGGTCCCGCCCGGTCCCGCGGTGCGAGACTGGGCGCGTGACCACGGGCGAGAACCTCCTCGGCGTGCTGCTCGCCGCCGGGGGCCGGGCCGCGCGGCTCACGCACGTCGAGCACGTGCCGGGGCGCGACGGCGAGCACGGCGAGTGGCCCGCGTGGGCCGACCCGGCGCTCGTCAGCGGGTACCGAGATCTCGGCGTGTCGCTCCCTTGGCGCCACCAGGTCGAAGCCGCCGACGCCGCGTGGGCCGGCCACCACACCGTCCTGGCAACATCCACGGGCTCGGGCAAGTCCCTCGCCTACTGGCTGCCCGCGCTCACGGCGGTCAGGGCCGACGCCGTGGCCGGCCTGCTCGACCCGGGGCGCATCGAGACGACGACGCGTCGCGGCTCGGTGCTCTACCTGAGCCCGACCAAGGCGCTCGCGGCGGACCAGCGCGCGAGCCTCGACGGGCTCCTGGCCGCCTCGGGCGCGGGCGACATCCGGGTGGCGACGTGCGACGGCGACACCGCGTTCGCCGAGCGCCGCTGGATCCGCGACCACGCCGACGTCGTCCTCACCAACCCCGACTACCTGCACTTCGCGCTGCTTCCCCAGCATCGACGCTGGGCGCGGCTGCTCGCGAACCTGCGCTACGTCGTCGTCGACGAGTGCCACGCCTACCGCGGTGTGTTCGGCGCCCATGTCTCGCTCGTGCTGCGTCGGTTGCGACGGCTCGCCGAGCACTACGCGGCCGCGTCCCGGGTGCGCCCGCCCGGGGCGGCGGGGCTCACCTTCGTGCTCGCCTCGGCGACGACGGCGGACCCCGCGGCCTCCGCGGCACGCCTCGTCGGTGTGGCACCCGAGGACGTCGTGGCGGTCACCGTCGACACCTCGCACGCCGGACGCAAGACGTTCGCGCTGTGGCAGCCACCCGAGCTGCCGGGCCGGTCCCCGCTCGACGCCGCCGCGGCGCTGCGCAGCCTCGACGAGCGCACGCCGGGGCACCTCGACGGCGCGTCCGACGCGGCCGAGGGCCGCCCGGAGTTCGACGAGCTCGAACCGGCCCGACGCACCGCGACGGCCGAGGCGGCGGACCTGCTCACGGATCTCGTCGCGGCGGGCGCCCGGGGCCTCGCCTTCACGCGCTCGCGCCACGCCGCGGAGTCCGTCGCGGAACGCACGCGCGAGCACCTCGAGGAGGTCCGCCCCGGGCTCGGCACCCAGGTCGCCGCCTACCGCGGCGGCTACCTGCCCGAGGAGCGACGCGCCCTCGAGCAGTCGATCCGCGACGGCGCCCTGCACGCGCTCGCGACCACGAACGCCCTCGAGCTCGGCATGGACATCTCAGGCCTCGACGCCGTGCTCGTCGCGGGGTGGCCGGGCACACGCGTCTCGTTGTGGCAGCAGGCGGGCCGGGCGGGGCGGGGCGGCGCGGACGGCCTCGTCGTCTTCGTCGCGCGCGAGGACCCGCTCGACCAGTACGTGGTCCACCACCCCGAGACCGTGTTCGACACCCCCGTCGAGGCCACCGTCTTCGACCCCGCCAACCCGTACGTGCTCGCCCCGCACCTGTGCGCGGCGGCCGCCGAGCTGCCACTGCGCGTGGGCGATCTCCCGCTCTTCGGCGAGCACGTGCGCGAGCTGCTCGACGTGCTGGTCGAACGAGGAGCCCTGCGCCACCGCCCGTCGGGCTGGTACTGGACCCCGCAGGAGTCCGCCGCGCACCTGACCGACCTGCGCGGCACGGGCGGCTCACCCGTCCAGGTCGTGGAGACCGCGACCGGCCGCCTGCTCGGCACGGTGGACGCCGGGAGCGCCGACCAGACCGTGCACCCCGGGGCGGTGTACGTGCACCAGGGGGCGCGGTTCGTCGTGGACGACCTCGTGGCCGACGACGGCGTGGCGCTGGTGACGCGCGAGGACCCGCCCTACGGCACCTGGGCGCGGTGGATGACGTCGATCTCGATCGACCGTGTCGACGACACTGTCGCGTGGGGCCCGCTCACGCTGAGCTTCGGCACCGTCGAGGTCTCGACGCAGGTGGTCGGGTACGACAAGCGGCGACTGCCCGACCTGCAGATCGTGGGCTCGGACACGCTCGACCTGCCCGCCCGCACGCTCGTCACGAAGGCGGTGTGGTGGACGGCGCCCCCGGAGGTCCTCGAGGCCGCGTCGATCACGGTCGAGCAGCTCGCCGGCGCCCTGCACGCCGCCGAGCACGCGTCGATCGGTTTGCTGCCGCTGCTCGCGACGTGCGACCGCTGGGACCTGGGCGGCGTCTCGACGGCGGTGCACGCGGACACCGAGCGCGCGACCGTCTTCGTCCACGACGCGTTCCCGGGCGGGGCGGGCTTCGCCGAGCGCGGCTTCCACCTCGGTGCGACATGGTTGCGGGCCACGCGTGACGCGATCGCCGAGTGCGGCTGCGCGGAGGGCTGCCCCGCGTGCGTGCAGTCCCCCAAGTGCGGCAACGCGAACAGCCCGCTCGAGAAGGCCGCAGCGGTCCGGCTCCTCGACGCCGTCCTCGCCCACGCACCGGCCGTAGCCTGAGGCCGTGATCCTCGGCAACCTCCGCCACGCCGGTGTGCGGGCGGCCCTCGTCTCGGCACTGTTCTTCGGCGCCGGCACACCCGTCGCCAAGCTGCTCCTCGGCGACGTCTCCCCGTGGCTGCTCGCCGGGCTGCTCTACGCCGGATCGGGCGCCGGGCTCGGCGTCTACCGGCTCGTGCGGCGACTGCCGCGGGTCAGGCTGCAGCGAGCGGAGCTGGTGCCGCTGGCCGGCGCGGTGTTCTTCGGCGGCATGCTCGGGCCCGTGCTGCTCATGGTCGGCCTGGCAGGCACCCCGGCGTCGGACGCGTCGCTGCTGCTCAACGCGGAAGGCGTGCTCACGGCGCTCATCGCGTGGTTCGTGTTCCGGGAGAACGTCGACCGCAGGATCGCCCTCGGCATGGTCGCGATCGTCGCGGGGGCGCTCGTGCTCTCGGTCCCGGCCGGCCCCGGGGAGCCCGGCGGGGCGGCCGCCGCCTCGGTGTGGCCCACGCTCGCCATCCTCGGCGCGTGCCTGTGCTGGGGCATCGACAACAACCTGACGCGCAAGGTCGCGCTCCACGACGCGACGTGGCTCGCCGCGGTCAAGGGCTGCGTGGCCGGGCCAGTGAACCTCGCGCTCGCGTTCCTCCTCGGCGCAAGCATCCCCGCCGTGGGGAGCATCGCGGCGGCGATGAGCGTCGGGCTGCTCGCCTACGGCGTGAGCCTCGTGCTGTTCATCGTCGCGATGCGGCACGTCGGCACCGCGCGCGCCGGCGCCTACTACTCCGTCGCGCCGTTCTTCGGTGCCGTGGTCGCGCTGCTGCTGGGCGAGGCCCTGACGGCCCGGCTCGTCATCGCCGCCGCACTCATGGCGCTGGGCGTGTGGCTCCACCTCACCGAACGCCACGAGCACGAGCACGTGCACGCAGCGGTGACCCACACCCACCCTCACTACCCCGACTCCCACCACCGCCACTCCCACTGACTCCCCGGCCCGCTCACCCCCCGTGCGCAGCGGAAGGTGAGAAGGTGGTTCGGGGGCCGGCGCGGGCGGCGGCGCGGGCCGGGCCGATCGGGGTCGCGCGAGAGACGTGGACGACGACGACGCCACCGCCCTCGTGGGCACACGCGTCCAGGGCCGCACCGTTGCGCGCCGCGACCCGGCCGGCCCGCTCGCACGCTGCGGACGCGGTCGAGCCACCGTGATCGACGGAACCGATCAGGACGATCTCGAGGGCGAGCACGTCGCCCGCCGCGAGCGCCGCGAGGTCGGCCGCCGACTGCGCACCGGACCGCGCCACGACCCCCGCACCGACCGCGCCGAGCACGAGACCGATCAGCACCACCACACCGCTCAGCGCGATCGCGAGCACGGTCCCGGCGCCCTCGTCGTCACCCCACCGCGGGGCACGCCGAGCCCACGCCCCGCCGTCGGACCCGAGGGCTCTCCTCACGGTTCGACCCACGCGGTCGCGCTCGCTCCGACCTGGATGTCGGCGACGACGGCGGTCCGCACGCTCACCGTGACCCAGGGTGGGTCGCGCACCACACCGACCTCGGCACTGTCCCCCACGAGCCGTCGCACCGCGGCCACCACGGCGCCGTCGTCGTCCCCGATCGCCGCGAGGCGCGCGCCCGTCCGTGCCGCGTCGACTACCCGGACCTGCGCCGTGGACGCCGCGCCGACCCCGAGCACGAGGAGCAGCACCACCACGACGGCGGGCAGCGCCACCGCGAGCTCCGCCGTGACGCTGCCACCCTCGCCGCGTGGGGTCCCCGCCCGGACGGTGCGACGCAGCGGAGACGTGACGCGTCCCCGCGCGGGGTTCGTCCGACGGCCGACCCCGCACATCATCCCGAGAGCGCGCTGCGGATGATCGACGTGATCGCCTCGCGCACCTCGGGGCTGCGCAGGATCACCGCGAGCAATCCCGCGAACCCCGCCGCGGCGAGAGTCACGATCGCGTACTCGGCAGTGGCCATGCCCTCGTCGCCCGTGGGCCGGGACACGCGGGCCGCTCCCACCGCGCCGGTCGTGTCCCCGCCAGCCGATACCTCGGGTGCCAAGACTCCGTCCACCTGGGTGCCCATGCTGCCGTCCTGCTGCCCGTCACTCATGTCGTTCTCCTCTCGTTGCGGGGCTCCACCGTGCCGCGGACGCCCACCGCGCGGCCCGCCGGGAGCGGCAACCTGTGGAACACCCCGCGCCGTCTGGCCCCCGAGGCGCCCGGCGGCTACGGCCCACCGAGCAGGTCGGCGCCGAGCGAGAGCACGAGCGGCACGATCCCGAGCAGCGCGAAGGACGGCAGCAGGCACAGCCCGAGCGGCAGCACGAGCCGCACCCCGAGCCGCGCCGCCGCCCGGCCCGCAGCCTCGCGCCGCTCCCACCGGGCGCGCGTCGCGACGTGCCGCAGCACGGGCACGGGCGCGGCCCCGGTGTGCCACGCGTCCGCGAGCGCGCGCTCGAGCGGGGCGAGTCGTACCGGGCGCCCCGCCCACGCGGCCGTCCACGGCGCCCCGCGAGCCAGCGCCGCCCCCGCCCTGGCGAGCACCCGACCACCCTCGCCACCGGCCGCCTGCCCGACGGCGACGAGCGCAGCCGGCACCGAGACGCCCGCGGTCACCGCGGCGACGAGCAGGTCTGCGAGCCCCGGCACCTCGAGCTCGGCCTCTGCGGCCCGGGCGAGGGCCTGCCGCACGGACCGGCCGCGCCACAGTCCCGCCGCCGCCACGGCCAGCACGACGAGCAGCGCGGCGTGGAGAGCCACCCCACCCGTCACGCCCGCTCCGCCACCCGCACCAGGAGCCGCGTCCACCCCCGGCCGACGGCCAACGACGCGAGGCCGACGACGACGGACGCCGAGCCGATCCGCCCGTCGAACGCGATGCCGAGCAGGTCCGCTCCGAGCGCGAGCCCCAGCACGAGCCCGCCCACGGGCAGCCACACCAGCACCCGGGCGGTCGCGGCAGGCCCGGCGATCGCGGCGCGGCGCTCGGCCTCGGCGGACTCGTCATCGGACACCCCGGACGCGACCTCGTCGAGCACCTCGGCGAGCGGGGAGCCGAGCTCGCGGGCGAGACGTTCGGCGGCGCGGACCGTCGCCGCCGCTGGACCGTCGTCGGACACGGACACGCCGTGCCACGCCCGGGTCGGGTCGGCCCCGGCGCGCAGGCGCGCGGCGACGAGGGCGAGCGCCTCGCCCGCCGCGAGCGGGATCGTTCGGCCGGTAGGAGGGCGGGTCAGCAGTCGCGCCCGGCGGCTCGCGACCCCACCGAGCACGATCACGGCTGTACCCCTCGTTCGGCGGGCGCAGGCGCGAGCGCGGGTGCGGGGGCAAGCACGGGCGTGGACGCGGGAGTGAGCGCAGGCTCAGGCGCAGGAGCGAGCGCAGGCGTGGCCGAGACGACCGCGCCCTCGACACCCAGGCGGCCCGCGAGCGCCTCCCAGCCCGGCCCGGGATGCACGGCGCCGCCGGAGTCGACCCGCAGCGCATCGACCACCTCGAGCTCGCCGCCGAACGCGCGCCGCACGGTCGCGACCTCGACGAGCCGGCGCACACCCCCGTCGCGGCGCAGGTGCAGCACGGCGTCGAACGCGGCCGTGGCTTGTGCGGCGACGGCGCCCCGGTCGAGGCCGGCGAGCGCGCCGAGCGCCTCGAGCCGCGCGGGCACCTGCCCGGCCGAGCCCGCGTGCAGGGTCGCGCACCCGCCCTCGTGCCCCGTGGTGAGCGCGGAGAGCACCTCGCGCAGCTCGGGCCCGCGCGCCTCGCCCAGCACGATGCGGTCGGGCCGCATCCGCAGCGCCGCCCGGACGAGCTGGTCGAGCCCGACGGCACCGACGCCCTCGACGTTCGCCCGGCGCGCCGCGAGGTGGACCACGTGCGGGTGGTCCGGTTCGAGCTCGACGGCCTCCTCGATGATGACGATCCGCTCGCGGGGGTCCGCGAGCGCGAGCAGTGCGGCGAGCAGCGTCGTCTTGCCCGTACCCGTCGCGCCCGTGACGAGCAGGTTGGCGCGCCGCGCGACGAGCGCCCGCAGCACCGGCTCGAGCCGCGGTGCGACCGTGCCCGAACCCACGATCTCCGCGAGGGAGAAGGCCCGCCCCCGCGGGACGCGCAGGCTGATCGCCGTGCAGGCCGTGGCGAGCGGGGGCAGGACGGCGTGCAGCCGCACCCCGCTCGGCAGGCGGGCGTCGGCGACGGGGCTCGCGTCGTCGAGCCGTGCCCCACCGGCCGCCGCGAGCCGGACCGCGAGCGCGCGCACCCGGGTCGGGTCGCCGAGGTCCACGTCAGAGCGCTCGAGACCGGCACCTCGGTCGAGCCACACCTCGCGCGGTCCGTTGACGAGCACGTCGGTGACGCCGGGTGTCTCGAGCAGCGGCTGGAGCGGACCGGCAAGCGGTCCGTCGGGGCCGACGGCGGTCACAGCTCCGCCATCGCGCGCGCGGCGAGCCGGGCGAGCGGACCACGGGGCGGCGGCCCGAGCCCGTGCTCGAGCGCCGAGTCGAGCCGGCGGTCAGCCCGGCCCGCCGCGGCGACGGGCAGGTCCGCCACGTGCGCGAGCTCGAGCACCCCGAGCCCGCCCGGTGCCGGACCGCGCACCACGAGCCGCACGTCACCGTGCACCCCCGCGAGCCGGTCACGCCACCGCAGCACCCCGGCGGCCGAGCGCACGTCCCGCGGTGCCACGACCAGCACGGTGTCGGCAGCGGCCAGCACCGGGTCCGCACCGGCCGGCGCGGCGCCGTCCTCGCCGCAGGTCCCGACGTCGAGCACCACGAAGCTGCCGGTGCGCGCAAGGTCGGTCACGACCTCGGCCCGCACCGCGGCGGGCGGCCCGGGGAGCAGGCGGTCGCGAGCGAGGACCCGCACGCCGGCCCACTCCGGCAGCTCGACGAGCGCGGCGCCCGCTCCCATCCCGTGCGCAAGGTCGGGCCAGCGGGGACCTGGTTCGTGCTCGAGCCCGAGCAGCACGTCGAGACCGGCACCGGTCGCGAGGTCGACGAGCACCACCGCGCCCCGCCGTCGTCGGCCACCACCGCCACCACCACGCGACCCGCCGCGCCCCGCACCGTCTCGACCCCTTCCACCCCGACCCACCGGGCCCCGCGCGGCCACCGCCCGCGCGAGCGCCGCCGCGAACGACGACGCGCCCGCCCCACCGCGTGCCGCCACCACGGCCACCGTCTGCTCGCTCACGCCCCGATCCTGACGGCCAGCACCCGGCCCGCGCCGATACCGCCAGTTCACCTGTGGAACACCCGTGTGTCGGGGGTGCCGGTTAGGCTCGGCGCATGCGAGAGCGGACGTGAGCGAGCGGCGCGCGAGACCAGCCCCTGTGCTGAGCTCTGCCCCGGACGCGCCGCGCAGCGCGGCGTTCTTCGACCTCGACAAGACGATCATCGCGACCACGTCGGCCACCGCGTTCTCCCGCCCCTTCCTCGCGGGCGGCCTCATCACGCGCGGGGACATGCTCCGCACCGCCTACGCGCAGTTCCTCTACCTCGTGGGCGGGGCCGACGCCGAGCAGACCGAGCGCTTGCGGGCGCGACTGTCCGCCGTGTCGACCGGGTGGGACGTGGACCAGGTGCGGGCGATCGTGGCCGAGACGCTCCACGAGCACATCGACCCGGTCGTCTACGCGGAGGCCGTCGAGCTCATCGCGGAGCACCACGCGGCCGGGCAGGACGTCGTGGTCGTGTCCGCCTCCGGCACCGAGGTCGTGGAGCCGATCGCCGCGCTCATCGGGGCGGACCACGTGGTCGCGACGCGCCTCTCCGTGGCGGACGGCCGGTACACGGGCGAGATCGACTTCTACTGCTACGGCGAGAACAAGGCCGTCGCGGTCCGCGAGCTCGCCGAGCGCGAGGGCTACGACCTCGCCGTGAGCTACGCGTACTCCGACTCGATCACGGACACCCCCATGCTCGAGTCCGTGGGGCACGGCATCGTCGTGAACCCGGACCGGACGCTGCGTCGTCTCGCCGAGGAGCGCGGCTGGGAGGCCGTGCGGTTCACCCACCCGCAACCCCTGTCCGAGCGGCTGCGGCCCGTCGCCCCGGCGGCCGCCGTCGGCGGAGCCGCGCTCGCCCTGGGTGCGGCGGCACTCGTGTGGCGCGCGGTCCGGCGGCGGCGCGGGGCATAGGCGCACTCGGGACCAAGGCCCCTGGGAACCCGCGGCTCCGAGCCGTCGTCGAGCGTGCCCGGGAGATTCATCCTCGGGGTCGCGCTCCCACCGGTTGTGGCCCCGGCAGTGCTGGGGTATCAATGAAGAACAACAGAATCGAGCAGCGGGAACCCACGCGCGACTAGTCCACGCATAGGACTTGCCGACCGGACCACGGGTCCCCCACCGGCGCACACCCCCCTTGCACGCTTGATACCCCGCTGCTCGACCTGTTGACGACGGCGTCCCTACCCCCTGGGGCGCCGTCTCCTCGCGTCCGGGCCTACTGCCCCGGCCGCCCTCTTCGGGTGATGCCCGAAGGGTTGCGCCCGGATATCAGTCGCAACCCTTCTAGCAACTGGCGCGGCAGCGCTGTGCTCGCGGGCGACCCCCCCCCGTTGGGGCAACGCTCGCGCGCTGTCCGTCCGCGCACTGCCTGGTACTCAACTGACATAACCCCCGGGACACGCCGGGCGACACGCCGGGGAACGACCACGCGTCGTCACTCTGGCACCAAGGAGTGCGCGGACGGCCAGAGAGAGGCCGGACGGCGAGGTCGGCCTGGGAGCTGGTGCCTGGAAAGACTAGGAGGTGTGTGGAGGGCGAGCGGGGCGGGGTGGGATGACCGGGCGACCTCAGTCAGGGGCATGATGGGGGGATGAGCTCAGTGCCGAGTGTGTCGTCGTCGATCACGGTGCGGATGGAGGTCCGGGCTCGTCCGACGGCGGTCTCGGAGCTGACTACCGCGATCGAGCAGGTCGGGGGGATCGTTACGGCGTTGGACGTGCGGACCTCGGGTCATGAGCGCATCGGTGTGGACGTCACGTGTGCGACGCGTGGTGAGGAGCACGCGGGTGAGATCGTCGCGGCGCTGCGCAGCCTCGCGGGGGTCGCGGTCGAGCGGGTCAGCGACCGCACGTTCTTGCTGCACCTGGGTGGCAAGCTCTCGATCGAGTCGAAGGTGCCGTTGCGTAACCGTGACGACCTGTCCATGGCCTACACCCCCGGGGTGGCCCGGGTGTGCGAGGCGATCGCGGCCCACCCGGAGGACGCGCGCCGCCTGACGATCAAGCGCAACACGATCGCGGTGGTCACCGACGGCACCGCGGTGCTGGGCCTGGGCGACATCGGCCCGCTGGCCTCGCTGCCGGTGATGGAGGGCAAGGCCGTGCTGTTCAAGCGGTTCGCGGACATCGACGCGTTCCCCCTCGCGCTGGACACCACCGACGTCGACGAGATCGTCGCGACGGTGGTGGCCATCGCCCCGGTGTTCGCGGGCATCAACCTCGAGGACATCTCCGCACCGCGCTGCTTCGAGATCGAGCGGCGCCTGCGCGAGGCCCTGGACATCCCGGTGTTCCACGACGACCAGCACGGCACCGCGATCGTGGCCCTGGCCGCACTGACCAACGCGCTGAAGGTCGTGGGCAAGACCATGGCCGGGGTGCGCATCGTGATGTCCGGCGCCGGGGCGGCAGGCACGGCCGTCCTCAAGCTCCTGCTCGCCGCCGGCGCACACGACGTGGTGGTCGCCGACATCGACGGCGTGGTCCACCCGACCCGCCCGAACTTGCCGGCATCCCTCGCCTGGACGGCCCACCACACCAACCCGCGCGGCGTCACCGGCACCCTGCGCGAGGCCCTGGTCGGCGCGGACGTGTTCATCGGCCTGTCCGCCCCCGACCTGCTCACCGGCAAGGACATCTCGACCATGGGCCACGACGCCATCGTGTTCGCGATGGCCAACCCCCGCCCCGAGGTCGACCCCGACGACGCCGCCCAGTACGCCGCCGTCGTGGGCACCGGCCGCTCGGACTTCGCCAACCAGATCAACAACGTCCTCGCATTCCCCGGCGTGTTCCGCGGCCTCATCGACTCCCAGTCCACCCGCGTGACCGACACCCTGCTCCTGGCCGCCGCCCACGCCCTGGCCTCCGTCGTCACCGACGAAGAGCTCAACGCCACCTACATCGTCCCCAGCGTCTTCCACCCCGACGTCACCACCACCGTCGCCCACGCCGTCGCCCACGCCTCCCGCACCGACCCCGTACAAACCGGCGAACACCACACGGTGCTCCAGGAAGGCTAGGCACCACGGAGCGAGGCACGACGACGACGGCGCCCGCCGCCGGGCGTCACCGGCTCCGGAGCTGCGCCCGTGCGAGCTGCGGCTGCCACCCGGCACGCTCGACGGGCACACCCAGCTCGTGGGCTGCCCGCAGCGCCCAGCGCGGTTCGCGCAGCGCCGCCCGGCCGAGCAGCACGGCGTCCGCCGCCCCGTCGACGAGCACCTGCTCCGCCTGCTGCGGCGTCGTGATGAGGCCGACGGCGCTCACCGGCACCCCGGAGCCCTCGCGCACGAAGCGCGCCGCCGGCACCTGGTACCCGGGACCCACCGGAATCTCTGCCAGCACGTTTCCCCCCGTCGAGACGTCCACGAGGTCCACCCCGACGGCGGCGAGCTCCTTGGCGAGCTGCGCACTGTCCTCGACGGTGAGGCCGCCGTCGCTCCAGTCGGTCGCGGAGATCCGGGTGAACAGCGCGCGGTGGTCCGGCCACTCGGCGCGCACGGCCGCCGCGACCTGGACCGCCAGGCGCATGCGGTTCTCGAGGCTGCCGCCGTACTCGTCGGTGCGGGTGTTGGACAGCAGAGAGAGGAACTCGTGCAGCAGGTACCCGTGGGCAGCGTGCACCTCGACCACGTCGAAGCCCGCCGCGAGCGCGCGCCGCGCAGCCGCCGCGAACTGCCCGGGGACGGCGTCGATCTCCTCGCGCGTCATCGCGGCCGGCACCGCGAGTCCCGGGAACGGTTCGGCGGACGGGCCGTGGGTGGGCCAACCACCGTCGGCCACGGGCACGGAACCGGAGCCCTCGGCCCACGGCCAGTACGTCGACGCCTTGCGTCCCGCGTGCGCGAGCTGCACCCCGATGAGCGTGCCGCGCGCGTGAGCGAAGTCGGTGACCCACCGCCACGCGGCGACGTGGGCGTCGTTCCACAGCCCCGTGTCGCGGGGAGAGATACGGCCCTCGGGCACGACGGCGGTCGCCTCGGCGAGGACGAGCCCGAAGCCGCCCGTCGCGAGCGTGCCGAGGTGCGCGAGGTGCCAGTCGCCCACCACGCCGTCCTCCGCGGAGTACTGGCACATCGGGGCGACCCACGCACGGTTGGGGAACTGGGTGCCGCGCAACGTCAGCGGCTCGAAGAGCAGGCTCATGCCGGCCCAACACCGGTGTCGCCGAGAAACCTTCCCGGGCGATGACGACGTCTCGCGGAGCGGACCCCCGCGGTCGGTGCTAACCGAAGAGCGCGGCAGCCTTGATCGCCGTCTGCACGATCCCGTAGGCGAGCAGGCCGGCGACGAACACCCACAGCCCGCTCGCGACTAGGCGGGTGGTGCGCGGTGTGCCCGCGCGAGGTGTCACCCCGGCAGCGGACGGGGCGACCTCGTGGTCGAGGGTCGTGGTCATGTCAGGCCTCCGAGGTAGTGGTCACGAGCGTGGGTTCGGGCGCCGCCACGGAGGCGTGCTTCACGTGATGCTTGGCGTCGACGGGCCGCACGAGCAGGTTCGCGGTGAACCCGACGAGCAGCACCCCGACCATCACCACGAGCGAGGGGATGTAGAGCGCCTGGCCAGTCACACCCTGGGCGGCGCGCGCGTCGGCGATGCCGTTGACGATGAGCGGTCCGGCGATCCCCGCGGCGGACCACGCGGTGAGCAGGCGGCCGTGGATCGCGCCGACCTCGAGCCCGCCGAAGAGGTCCTTGAGGTAGGCGGGGATCGCCGCGAAGCCGCCGCCGTAGAACGTGAGGATGAGGAAGGTCAGCGAGACGAAGAGCGCGATCGAGGTGCCGCCGATCGTCGCGACGCCCGTGTAGAGCAGGGCCCCGGCGCCGAGGTAGAGCATGTATGCGCGCTGACGCCCGAGCTTGTCGGACGCCGTCGACCAACCGAAGCGGCCCGTGAGGTTGGCGAGCGAGAGCAGGCCCACGAACCCGGCCGCGGCCTGCGGGGTCACGGACGTGAAGAAGTCCTGGATCATCGGCGAGGCCTGCTCGAGGATGCCGATGCCGGCCGTGACGTTGGTGAACAGCACGATCCACAGCAGGTAGAACTGCTTGGTGCGGATGGCACCGGTCGCGGTCACGTCGCCCGTGGCCTGCAGCGCGACCTTCTTGGTCGACGGCGTCCAGCCCTCCGGCGCCCACCCCGGCGCGGGGACGCGGACCACGATGGCGCCGAGCGTCATGATGACGGCGTAGATGGCCCCGAGCGTGAGCATCGTGGGCACGATCGCCTCGGCCGGCGTGGGCGCGTACGACTCGAGGAGCGAGGCGGTGAGGGGCGAGGCGACCATCGCGCCGCCGCCGAAGCCCATGATCGCGAGGCCCGTCGCGAGGCCCGGCCGGTCCGGGAACCACTTGATGAGCGTCGACACGGGAGCGATGTAGCCGATGCCGAGGCCCATGCCGCCGATGAAGCCGTAGCCGAGGTACACGAGCCACAGCTGGCCCAGGCTCACACCGAGCGCGCCGATGAGGAAGCCGGAGACCCAGAACGTCGCAGAGAGCGCAATCGCCTTGCGGGGCCCGGCGCGGTCCACCCAGCGCCCACCGACGGCGGCGGACAGCCCGAGCATCACGATCGCGATCGAGAAGATCACGGCGATCTGCGTGTGGCTCGCGTCGAACCGCTCGACGAGCGGGTTCTTGAACACGGAGAACGAGTACACCTGCCCGATGGACAGGTGCACGGCGAGCGCGGCGGGCGGCACCAGCCAACGCTGGTAGCCGGGAGGCGCGATGGTTCGCGCACGGTCGAGGAACCTCATGGGTGGGCACCCTCCGCAGGTGTCGGCCCGGCGCCGTGCCGGTGCCTCCATGCTGGTGGGCGCTCGGCGCGTCCATGAGGGACCTAGGTCGCGCCGGGCAATGTTAGAACCATTGACATGGAGATGTGAATGCCACTAACTTCGTGGTCGGACGCCGCGGAGGGCGGCGCGAGCCCAAGGAGCGAGACCATGTCCGAGCAGCAGACCA
Organism: uncultured Cellulomonadaceae bacterium; assembly: GCA_964510785.1. Lineage (GTDB taxonomy): Bacteria > Actinomycetota > Actinomycetes > Actinomycetales > Cellulomonadaceae > JAAYZM01. Next base: position 14,392 of record CAZECM010000068.1, read on the forward strand.
CCCCCGCGGCGCCCCACGTCGCCACCTCGCCAGAAGCACCACGCCACACGCGCCCGCTCGTCCAGCTCACGCGCCTCGAGGTGCTCGCGGTGTGGGCGGCGGCGACGGTCCCGATGGGTGCCGCGGCGTGGCTCGTCGCACCCTGGCTCGCGGAAAGGCCCACCTGGGACGGCGGCCTACCGAGCGCCCTCGTCACGACGCTCGCCGTCGGGCTCGTGTGGCAGGGCGCCCTCGTCGCGATCCTCGTGCGGCGCGAGCAAGGGACGTGGCGCTGGCCCGTGATCGCCGAGGCGCTCTGGCTCACCGCGCCCACGAGCCCGCGGTCCAGGCGGCGCGGCGGTCGGGTGTGGTGGGTCGTCCTGCCCCTCGTGGTGGCGCTCGTCGCGACACAGGCCGTCCCGGCGCTGCCCCACGCCGCGGGGAGGGATCTCGGCGCCTACCTCGGCACCACGGCGGGGCAGGAGTTCTTCGCGGGTGCGTGGGGCTGGTTCGCCGTCGTCGTCGTCCTGCTCGTCTTCAACACGGTCCTCGGCGAGGAGCTGCTCTTCCGCGGCTACCTGCTGCCCCGCATGGCCACGGCCTTCGGGCGCGGGGACTGGGTCGCGAACGGCGTGCTGTTCACGCTCTATCACGTGCACACGCCGTGGACGATGCCCGCGGTGCTCCTGACGACGTTCGTCTTCCCGTGGTCGGCCAAGCGCTACCGCAGCGCACTCGTCCCGATCACGGTGCACTCCGTCCAGACCGTGGCCCTGCTGGCGCTCCTCGTTCCGCTCGTCGCCTCCTAGACGTCATCCGGTGGGGTCCGCCGCGGCACTAGAGTGCTTCTCGGAGGGGCGTCGACATCGCTCGCGCCCGCGTCGATGATGCCGTGGAGGAACCCTGTGACCGAGCCGACCCAGCCCGCGCTGGAGAACCTGCTCACCGAGGCGCGCCGGTTCGCGCCGAGCCCCGAGTTCGCCGCGCAGGCGAACGTCAAGGCGGACGCGTACGAGACCGCGGCCGCGGACCTTCCCGAGTACTGGGCCGGCCGCGCCCGTGAGGTGCTCACGTGGCAGACCCCCTTCACGCAGACCCTCGACTGGTCGGGCGCCCCGGTCGCACGCTGGTTCGCCGACGGCAAGCTCAACGCCGCCTACAACGCCGTCGACCGGCACGTCGAGGCGGGCCACGGCGACCGTGTCGCGCTGCACTTCGAGGGCGAGCCGGGCGACTCGCGCACCATCACGTACGCCGAGCTGCAGGCCGAGGTGGCCCGCGCCGCGAACGTCCTGCAGTCCCTCGGTGTCCAGACGGGCGACCGCGTCGCGATCTACCTGCCGATGATCCCCGAGGCCGTCGTCGCGCTCCTCGCGTGCGCGCGCATCGGCGCCCCCCACTCCGTCGTCTTCGGCGGCTTCTCCGCGGAGGCGCTGCACTCCCGCATCGAGGACGCGCAGGCCAAGGTGGTCATCACGGCCGACGGCGGCTACCGGCGCGGGTCCGCCACCGCTCTCAAGCCCGCCGTCGACGAGGCCCTCGCGAAGGGCGCCCCGAGCGTCACGAACGTCCTCGT
>CAZECM010000069.1:0-13948 GCA_964510785.1 uncultured Cellulomonadaceae bacterium
GACCGGGCCGGTGTACTTGGGCCCGGTCCACTTCGACTACAAGCCCTCGCGCACCGAGGACTTCGACGGCGTGTGGGAGTCGGCGCGCGCGAACATGGCCACGTACCTCCTCCTCAAGGAGCGCGCGCTCGCGTTCCGTGCCGACCCCGAGGTGCAGGAGGCCCTCGAGGCCGCCGGGGTGTTCTCCCTCGCCCAGCCCACGCTGAACGAGGGCGAGTCGCTCGCCGACTTCCTCGCGGACCGCAGCGCGTTCGAGGACTTCGACGTCGACGGCGTGGCCGCGAAGGGCTACGGCTTCGTGCGCCTCAACCAGCTCGCCCTCGAGCACGCGCTCGGCGCCCGGGGCTGAGATGGCACTCGTCGCGGGGGTCGACTCCTCCACGCAGTCGTGCAAGATCGTCGTCCGGGACTCGGAGACGGGTGAGCTGGTCCGCTCGGGGCGCGCCTCGCACCCCGACGGCACCGCCGTCCACCCCGACCACTGGTGGACGGCCCTGGCCACCGCCGTCGCGGACGCGGGCGGTCTCGACGACGTCTCCGCGTTGTCCGTCGGTGGCCAGCAGCACGGCATGGTGGCACTCGACTCCCGCGGCGAGGTGATCCGCGAGGCCCTGCTGTGGAACGACACCCGCAGCGCCGGGGCCGCGGAGGACCTCATCCTCGAGCTCGGTGACGGGGACCGCGCGGCGGGCGCTGCGGCGTGGGCGCAGGCGTGCGGTTCCGTGCTCGTCGCCTCGCTCACCATCACGAAGCTGCGCTGGCTGCGCGACGCCGAGCCCGAGAACGCCGCCCGGGTCGCGGGGGTCGCACTCCCCCACGACTGGCTCACGTGGCGCCTCGCCGGGGCCGCGGGGCTCGACTGCCTCGTGACCGACCGGTCCGACGCCTCCGGGACGGGGTACTGGTCGCCCACGGGTGAGTACCGCCGCGACCTCCTTCAGCTCGCGCTCGGCCGGGGCGACGTGGCGCTCCCCCGGCTCGTCGCGCCGGGAGCGGCCGCGGGGACGACGGCGGACGGCGCGCTCGACGGTGTCCCGGGTGGCATCGTGCTCGGCGCCGGCGCGGGTGACAACGCCGCGGCGGCCCTCGGCCTGGGCATGCGGCCCGGGGACGTCGCGCTGTCGATCGGCACGTCCGGGGTGGTCTCCGCCGTCACGCCGCACCCGACGGCGGACGCCTCGGGGCTCGTCAACGGCTTCGCCGACGCGACGGGGGCGTTCCTCGCCCTCGGGGTGACTCTCAACGCCTCGCGCATCCTCGACGCGGCGTGCCGGCTGCTCGGTGTCGACCACGCCGAGCTCTCCCGGCTCGCGCTCGCCGCCCCCGCCGGGGCGGGCGGTCTCGCGCTCGTGCCGTTCTTCGAGGGCGAGCGCACCCCCAACCGCCCCGACGCGACGGCGGCGCTGCACGGCATGACGCTCGGCACGACGACGCCGGAGCACCTCGCCCGCGCGGCCGTCGAGGGGCTGTTGTGCTCGCTCGCGGACGGGCTCGACGCGCTGCGCGAGCACGGCGTCGAGGCCGAGCGGGTGTTCCTCATCGGGGGCGGCGCGCAGTCCGAGGCCGTGCGACGCATCGCTCCGGCGGTGCTCGGCGTGCCCGTGCTGGTGCCACCCGCGGGCGAGTACGTGGCCGACGGCGCCGCGCGGCAGGCCGCGTGGGTCCTCTCCGGCGCCGCGAGCGCCCCGGACTGGGGCTCGCACGGCACGGAGACCTACACCGCGGACCCGACGCCCGGCGTGCGCGAGCGCTACGCCGAGGTCCGCGAGCTCACCGCCCTGCGCCTCGGGGAGTGACAGAAGCGTTCGAGGCGAAAGGGCCGCGCACCCCTCGGTGCGCGGCCCTCTCGTCTGATCGTGCTGTTCAGTGCGCGGACTCGTACGCGTCGCGCACGCTCTGCGGAATGCGGCCCCGGTCGGACACCTTGTGTCCGTTGGCCCGGGCCCACTGGCGAATGGTGTCGGCGTCGGAGGAGGAACGTCGCGGCGAGCGCGCGGTCCGGACGGCTCCGCGGCTCGAGACCTTGCGTGCCGCTCCGACCCACTTGGCGAAATCATTGCGCAGCGCCGTGGCGTGCTCGGTCGTGAGGTCGATCTCGTAGTTGACGCCATCGAGCGCAAACGTGACCGACTCGTCAGCCTTCGAACCGTCGACGTCGTCGACGAGAAGCACCTGGATCTTCTGGGCCATTGTTTCCTCCGCGGTGAATAGCGGCACGTCTTGTGGTGCCAATTCCGCACACTTTCACGCGCCTCGGCACGCGTCAAGTCGAGCGAGAGGCGTCCCTCGTTGAATCGTTCTCCAGAGCCGCTTTGGCGTCCGCGGCATCGAGGCGGGCCAATGCCGCCCGTTCGTTACGGTCCGCATTCACGAGTGCACGAATGGCAAGGAAGAACAGCAAGCCCACCCCGAGCGATGGGATGAGCGCCGCGAGCACCTCGAACAACGTGTCCATGGCCACCATGGTACGCCGCCGGCTCAGCCGAGGGGCTTGACGAACGGGAAGAGGATCGTCTCGCGGACCCCGAGGCCCGTCAGCGCCATGAGCAGGCGGTCGATGCCCATACCCATGCCCCCCGAGGGCGGCATCCCGTACTCCATCGCGGCGAGGAAGTCCTCGTCGAGCCGCATCGCCTCGACGTCGCCGGCCGCGATGAGTGCCGCCTGCGACTCGAACCGTTCGCGCTGCACCACGGGGTCGACGAGCTCGGAGTAGGCGGTCCCGAGCTCCGTGCCCCGGATGTAGAGGTCCCACTTCTCGACCTGACCGGGCTTGTCGCGGTGCGCGCGGGTCAGCGGGCTCGTGTCCACGGGGAAGTCCCGTACGAATGTCGGCTCCCACAAGTGGTCGCCCACGTAGTGCTCCCACAGCTCTTCGACGAGCTTGCCGTGCGTCTGGCGCAGGGGATCGACGTCGTCGTCGAATGCACTAACGAGAGCGAGCAGCCGTTCCACGGGGGCGTCCGGCGTGATCTCCTCACCGAGCCGCTCCGAGAGCGAGTCATAGAGGGAAAGGTTCTGCCACTCACCCCCGAGCTCATACTCGGTGCCGTCCGCGAGCGTGACCGTCGTCGTTCCCAACGCGTCCCGGGCCGCCGTCTGAATGAGGTCCTGGGTGAGCTCGGCCATCGTGTCGTAATCGCCATAGGCCTCGTACGCCTCGATGCTCGTGAACTCCGGTGAGTGCGTCGAGTCGACACCTTCGTTGCGGAAGTTCCGGCTGATCTCGAAGACGCGGTCGATTCCGCCCACCACGGCGCGCTTGAGGAAGAGCTCCGGGGCGATCCGCAGGAACACGTCGAGGTCGAAGGCGTTGAGATGAGTCGTGAACGGCCGCGCCGTCGCGCCGCCGTACTGCGACTGGAGCACGGGGGTCTCGACCTCGACGTAGGCGCGCTTGTGCATGGTGTCCCGCACGGAGCGCAGCACGTCCGCTCGCAACCGGGCGGTGTGGCGCGCCTCGGGCCGCACGATGAGGTCGACGTAGCGCTGGCGGACCCGGGACTCCTCAGAGAGGTCCTTGTGCAGCACGGGCAGCGGGCGCAACGCCTTGGCCGCGATCCGCCAGTCCGCGGCGAAGACGCTCAGCTCCCCGCGGCGGGACTTGATGACCCGCCCGCTCGTGAAGAGGTGGTCGCCGAGGTCGACGTCGTCCTTGAAGAGCTCGAGGGACTCCTCGCCGACCTCACCCTGGCTGAGCATGACCTGCAGCCGGTTGCCCTCGCCGTCCTGGAGGGTCGCGAAGCACAGCTTGCCGGTGTTGCGCTGGAACACGACACGGCCCGCGACACCCACGACGTCGGTGGTCTCCTCACCCGTCTCGAGCGCGGCGTCGTACTGCTCGCGGACGGCGGAGATCGTGGTGGTGACCGGGACGCCGACGGGGTAGGGCTCCACGCCCCGGGCCAGCATCTGCTCCCGCTTCACCCGACGGACCCGCTGCTGCTCGGAGAGGTCGGCGTCCGGATCGGTGTCGGGGTTCTGGAGCTCGGGCTGGTTCACCGCGCCATCGTACCGAGGCACGGGCCCGGGCCGCTCCGGCGCTCAGGTGCGCGCGACGAGGTCGAGCGCGAGGTCGAGGATGGGCGAGGAGTGGGTCAGCGCACCCACGGAGAGGTAGTCGACCCCGGTGGCGGCGATCTCCCGTGCGCGCTCGAGGGTCACGTTGCCCGTCGCCTCGAGCTCGACCCGCCCCGTCGCTGCCTCGCGCTCGCGCACCGCGGCGACCACCGTCGCCATCACCTCCGCCGGCATGTTGTCGAGCAGGAGGAAGGTCGTGCCGGCGTCGAGGGCTTCGAGCGCTTGCGCCAGGGTGTCCGCCTCGACCTGGATCGCGACGTCGGGGAACCTCGCACGGACGGCCTCGACGGCTCCCGCGACCGAGCCGGTCGCGACCACGTGGTTGTCCTTGACCATCGCGGTGTCGTAGAGGCCCATGCGCTTGTTGGTGCCCCCGCCCGCGCGCACGGCGTACTTCTCGAGCTCGCGCAGGCCGGGGGTGGTCTTGCGGGTGTCGAGCACCTGCGCGCCCGTGCCCTCGAGCGCGTCCGCGAACCTGCGCGTGTGGCTCGCGACGCCCGAGGCGCGGCACACGAGGTTGAGCATGGTGCGCTCCGCGACGAGCAGCACCTGGACCGGCCCGTCGAGGACGGCGAGCACGTCACCCGGTGCCACGCGGTCGCCGTCGTCGGCCCGAACCTCGACCGTGGGGGCGTCGAGCCCGAGGCGGGCCGCCGTCTGCGACAAGGCCTCCGGCACGACGGCGAGCCCAGCGACGACGCCGGCCTCCCGGGCGACGAGGTGCGCCGTGCCCCGGGAGGTGGTGAGCACGGTCGCCTGGGTCGTGACGTCCCGCCCGGGCTCCGGCCCGAGGTCCTCGTCGAGCGCGACCCGCACGGTCCGTACCAGCCACGCCCGGTCCAGCCCACGGACCGCTCCACCAGCCGCCTCGTGCTCCAGCTCGTCGCTCATCACGCGCCCACGCTACCCGCCGCGTCCGTGCGCGGACGGACACGGGCGCGACGGGCCAGCGGGGTGACGGGGTGCCCGGGGCAGGGATGTCAGGGGAGGGAGGTCGGGGTGAGTGCCAGGGTGCCGACCGGGGTGAGGTGGGCCTCGAGGCGGTGGCGCCAGCGCTCCGACGGCTCGGGGAAGTCGGTGCGCAGGTGGCCGCCGCGGCTCTCCTCGCGCTCGAGCGCCGTCGCGGTGAGCACGGTGGCGACCTGGTGGACGTTGGTGGTCTCCCACTCGGCGGTCTGCGGGGCGGCGAGGATGTCGACGTGCTCGTGCGCGTCGGTGGGCACGGCGGCGAGCCCCTCGGCAGCGGCGAGCAGTCCCTCCCTCGAGCGCACGGGTCCCGGCCCGGCGGAGGCGAGGTGCTGGATGCGGGAACGCGTGGCCGCGGCGACGAGAGCCCCCGGGCCGGGTCGCTCGATCGGGTCCAGCTGCACGAGGTCGCCGAGAGCCACCCGCTCCACGATGTCGTGCGCCGCGCGGTGCGCGAAGACGAGACCGTCGAGCAGCGAGTTGGAGGCGAGCCGGTTCGCGCCGTGCACCCCGGTGCACGCGACCTCGCCCACGGCGTAGAGCCCCTCGACGGACGCGCGGCCCACCAGGTCCGTCACGACGCCGCCCGAGTGGTAGTGCTGCGCGGGCGCCACCGGGACCAGGTCGGTCGTGAGGTCGATGCCGTGCTCGCGCAGACGCTCGTAGATCGTGGGGAAGCGGCCACGCAGGAAGTCGTCGCCGAGGTGCCGGGCGTCGAGCCACACGTGGTCGGACCCCGTCTCTCTCGCGCGCGCGACGATGGCCTGGGCGACCACGTCGCGCGGGGCCAGCTCGGCGAGCTCGTGGAGCTCAGGCATGAAGCGCACACCGTTCGTGTCGAGCAGCACGGCGCCCTCCCCCCGCACGGCCTCGGAGACGAGCGTGAGCTGCCCGCGCACCCCCTCGCCGAGCCACAGCACGGTCGGGTGGAACTGCACGAACTCGATGTCGCCCACCCGTGCCCCCACGCGCAGGGCCGCGGCGATCCCGTCACCGGTGGCGAGCGCGGGGTTGGTCGAGGAACGGAACACCTGCCCGATGCCACCCGTGGCGAGCACGACGGCGCGCGCGAGCACGGCCCCGACACCGTCGCGGGAACCCTCCCCGATCACGTGCAACGTCACGCCGCACACCGGGCCGGGCCGGCCGTCCGCCTCGGGTGCCGCCGTGAGCAGGTCGAGCACGAGCCCGTGCTCGATGACCTCGATCCCCGGGTCGGCGCGCACCGCCTCGATCTGCGCCACGAGCGCACGCGAGACCTCGGCCCCCGTCGCGTCGCCGCCCGCGTGCACGATGCGGTCCGCGTGGTGCCCACCCTCGCGGGTCAGCGCGACGTCTCCCGAGGCGGCGAGGTCGAACCGTGCGCCGCGACCCATGAGCTCGCGCACCCGCTGCGGGCCCTCGGTGACGAGCACCTCCACCGCCCGCCGGTCGCACAGGCCGGCTCCCGCGACGAGGGTGTCCTCGAGGTGCGCGGCGGGCGAGTCCGCGGGGTCGAGCGCCGCGGCGATCCCGCCCTGCGCCCACACGGTCGAGCCCGACGCGAGCGGCCCCTTCGTCACGAGGAGCACCTTGGGCACGCGGGTGCGCAGCTCGAGCGCGGCGGTCAGGCCCGCGACGCCGGAGCCGACGACGACGACGTCCGCCTCGGCGAACCAGCCCGGCGCGGGTGCGGCGAGGCGGGCGGCGAGCCCGCTCATCGCGCCCCGCTCGCCCGCAGCCCGAAGCCGTCCGGCACGCCCCCGGCGTCGGCGGAGACCGCCACGATCCGGTTCGCGCCGTCGACGAAGACGACCCGCGGGAGGAGCGAGCGCGCGTCCGCGTCGGCGAGCCGCCCGTACGCGATGAGGATGACCGTGTCGCCCGGGTGGACGAGGTGCGCGGCGGCGCCGTTGACGCACAGCTCGCCGGGCCCGCCGGCGATCGTGTAGGTGGTCAGCCGCGCCCCGTTCGTGACGTCGACGACGTCGACCTGCTCCCCCGGCAGGATGTCCGCCGCCTCGAGGAGCGCGGCGTCGACCGTGACCGAGCCGACGTAGTCGAGGTCCGCCGCCGTGACGGTCGCGCGGTGGATCTTGCCCGTCATCATCGTGCGCAGCCTCATGGCGCCTCCCCCAGCTCGATCGTCGCGTTGTCGATGAGCCGCGTCGCCCCGAGCCGCACCGCGAGCGCGAGCACCGCCTCGCCGTACCACGCGTCGGGGACCTCGGCGAAAGAGCTCGGCTCCACGAGGGCGGCGTAGTCGACGACGACGTCGTCCCACTCCTCCTCGGCCGCGGCAAGCACCGCGCGCACCGCGGACCGGACAGCGACGGCTCCCTCGCCCGCCGCGCCCGCCCCCGCCGCGAGCGCCCGCGACAGCACGAGCGCCCGCTCGCGCCCGGTCGGGGTGAGGTATGCGTTGCGCGAGCTCATGGCGAGCCCGTCGGCCTCGCGCACCGTGTCGACACCGAGGATCTCGGCGGGCACATCGAGGTCGCGCACCATGCACCGCACCGCCGCGAGCTGCTGGGCGTCCTTGCGCCCGAAGAGCGCGACGTCGGGGGCGGTGAGGTGCAGCAGCTTGAGCACGACGGTCAGCATCCCGTCGAGGTGCCCGGGCCGCGAGGCCCCCTCGAGCACGTCGCCGAGCCGTCCGGCGCTCACGCGCACCACGGGGTCGCCATCGGGATAGACCACGTCGGGTCCGGGGGCGAAGACGACGTCCGCCCCCGCGCCGGCGAGCAGCTCGAGGTCGCCATCGAGGTCGCGCGGGTAGCGCTCGAGGTCCTCGCCCGGCCCGAACTGCAGCGGGTTGACGAAGATCGTCACGACGACGACGTCGGCCTCGTGGCGGGCCCGCTCCACGAGGGCGAGGTGCCCGGCGTGCAGCGCACCCATCGTCATCACGACGGCTCGCCGTCCCGGGCGCGCCGCGAGTGCCGTCGCGAGCCCGTCGCGGCTCGTGACGAGAGTCGGCTCGGTCATTCCTGGCCTTCCGCTGGTGGGTCGTGGGGTGGCACGACGCCGGGGTCGAGGGCGTCGAGCAACGCGGCCGCGGTGTCCGGGCCGATGCGTCCCGCCGCGAGGGCCCGGGACGCGGCCGAGCGGGCGAGCACCCGGTAGCTCGGTGCGATGTCGGCTGAAGCCACCTCGAGCGAGCCGAGCACCTCGAGGTGCTCGCGCACCGTCCCCACGTCACCGCGGACCACCGGGCCGGTGAGAGCCGCGACGGCGCCGGGCCCGCGCTCGTCCCCGCCCCGGGGTGGGTCGAGCTGCTCGGCGCGCAACGCCTCGTCGAGGGCCGCGGAGAGGAGGTGCTCGAGCGCCCGCCCGGGGCGCTCGATCCCGGCCGCGGCGAGGGCCTGCGCGGCCTGGGCGACGAGCACGACGAGGTGGTTCGCCCCGTGCGCGAGGGCCGCGTGGTAGAGCCCGCGCGCCGCTTCCTCGACGACGACGGGTTCCCCGCCCACCTCGACCACGAGCGCCTGGCCGATCGGCAGCACCGGGGTGGGAGCCGTCACGGCGAACACGGCGCCCACGAGCCGCTGCACGTCGAGGCTCGTCCCCGTGAACGTCATCGCGGGGTGGATCGCGAGCGGGATCGCGCCGGCCGCGCGCGCGGGCTCGAGGATCCGCCAGCCGAACCGGCCGGCCGTGTGGACCACGAGCTGTCCCGCTTGCCACGCCCCCGTCGCGGCGAGGCCGGACACCACGCCCGGGAGCTCGTCGTCGGGCACCGTGAGCAGCACGAGCTCGGCGCGACGCACCACCTCGGGCACGTCGAGCACGGGCACGCCGGGCAGGAGGGACGCGATCCGGTCGAGGGAGGCCGGGGAACCGCCCGAGGCACCGACGACGGCGTGCCCTGCCGCCCGCAGCGCGCTCGCGAGCGGAGCACCCACGCGGCCCGCCCCGACGACGCCGACGCCGAGGCGCCCCGGTGCGGTGGGACTCACCCGGCTCGCCCCTGGTCCGGCACGCGTTCGGGGTCCATCCACCGCTCGGAGCGGTCGAGCGCCCGAGCCTGGCGCGCCCTGGCGGCCTGCTCGTCGAGGAGCCGCGTCGCGACTCCGTAGTCGAGGTTCTCGAGGAAGACCCGCACCGGCCCCGAGACGGAGTGCACGGTGAACGTCGCGACGCGCAGCGACCGGGCGAGGAGCCCCTGGTCGAGCCCGAGGGACTGCGTGCGCTCGTGCGGCACGATCTGCACGAGCCGGCGCAAGCGGCCCTGTCGCAGCACGAGCGCCCGTTCCGTCACGAGGTAGCCGTTGCGTCGGTGCGTCAGCGGCGCGATCCAGCGCGCCCGGTGCGACATGAGCGTGAAGCCGCCCTCGTCCCCGCTGCCCGTCATCGCCTCGGTGAGGGCGCCCACGGCGTCGTCCGTGCCGAGGTCCGGCAGCACGAGCCAGCACGCGAGCAGCGCCTGCTCGACGTCACCCACGGGGAGCAGCGTCGTCGAGCTGTCCGCGACGTCGCCCGCGGCACCGTAGCCCGCGACGTTCATGCGCACGCGCCACCACCCGGCACGCCGCCACAAGAGGGGCTGCGTGAGCTCGATCGCCTGGATCCGCCCCGGGGCGATCGTCTGGGAGCGCGTCTCGAGCAGGCCGTGCGCGAGCCGGATCCCGTCGGGCGAGATCGCGGCACGGAAGCCGTAGCCACCCGAGAAGCGGGACCACACGACGCTCACGAAGCCGAAGGCCACCGGGATGAGGAAGAACATCTCGCCGAAGCCCACCGGCAACGCGTCCGCGGATCCTCGACGGGCGCCCACGAGCAGGATCGCCGTGACCACCACGCCCACGACCATCAGTGCGAAGCCGACGATCGACCCGGACAGCGCGATCGAGCCGACGAGCCGGCCCACCGGCACCTCGAGGACGGGACGCTCGGGCGCTTCCTCGTGGCGGGGTGGGGCGGGAACGGCACCCACGAGGGCCGACGGCGAGCCGTCCGGCGCCACCGAGCCCCCGGCCGCACCAGCCGATGTCGCACCGGCGGGCAGGACCGCGCCCGCGGCGCCCGGTGCCCCGGAACGCACCCCGGCCGCCTTCGCGAGCAGCTCGGCTCGCAGCGCCATGGCCACGTCGTCCTTGAGGAAGGCGAGCTCGACCTTCGAGTCCTGGGCGCCCGCGACCTCGAGGGTCAGCTGGGACAGCCCCGCGAGGCGCGCGAGCAGCGGGCGCACGACGTCGACGGACTGCAGCCGGTCGAGCCGCGCCTGGCGCTGCTGGCGGAACACGATGCCCGTGTTGAGGTGCACGGCCTGCTCACCCACGGCGTACCTCGTGAACCGCCACGCGAGGGCCGAGTAGGCGGCCGCGACGACCACGACGGCGCCGATGGCGAGCAGCACCCATCGCCATCCGCCGCCCGCGACGAAGTCACGGGTGTCCGAGAAGTTGTCCGAGAACTGCCACGAGCCGATCGCGATGATGCCCACGAACGCCTTCCAGCTGCGGATCGCGGGCGTGACGGGATGGACCCGGCGCCACTCGAGGCTCGGGGCGGGTTCGGTCACCGGGGTCGTCCCGCCGTCGGGCACGGCCGGGCTCTCGGGCACGCGCTCCGAGCTCAAAGCCCGCTCCGGCGGGACTCCCCGCGGGAGGCGAGCTGGTCCCGCAGCCGGGCGGCCTCTTCGGATGGGAGCCCGGGGATCTCGGCGTCGGTGCCCGCCGACGCGGTGTGGAGCTGGACGGACGCGATGCCGAACGCGCGGGCGACGGGGCCGGCGGTGAGGTCGACGTACTGCATGCGCCCGTACGGCACGACGACGAGCGAGCGGAACAGGATGCCCTTGCGCACCAGCAGGTCGTCGTCGCGCTCCGCGTAGCCGATCGCCCCGACCTGGCGGGGGATGAGCCACAACGCCCACACCAGGAACGCGAGGAAGACCGCGGGGAACGCCCACACCCACGTGGCCTTCGTGAGGATCGCGACGAGCGCGCCGATCGCCGCGAAGCCACCGAGCCAGATGGCGCTCAGCATGACGCGGACGCGGATCAGGGACCGGGAGACAGGGGTGAAGTCGACCCCGGGCGGCGAGAAGGGCGACACCTCGGTTGCGCTCATGCATCCATCCTGCCACCGGGTCGCCCGGTGGCCGTCCGGGCGTCTCAGGCCGGGTGGGGCTGGACGCCGTCGCCCGCGGTCGCCTCGTCCTCGGGCGGGGGCAGGCGGCAGAACCGCTCGACGACGAGGCCGACGACGGCGAGCCCCACCGACGCGAGCGTCGCGAGGCCGGCCGAGAGCGCACCGGTCCGCATCGGCTCGTTCGCGAGGTCGAGCAGCAGCACGAGCGTCTGGGCGCCGTACCATCCGGCGAGGAGCGAGCCCGTGAACACCGAAGCCTTCGCGAGCACGGCCGTGCGCGCGGCCCGGATGGGGTCGAGGTCAGGCCGCTTGCCACGTTGGTACTGGCGGACGGCGAGGCCGAGCCACAGCACGATCCCGGCGAGCAGCACGAGCACGGCGACGACGGTCCACGGCACGCGCGGCGGCAGCCCGCCCTGCGCGACGACGATGGTCCAGGCGAACCAGCCGACGGCGCCCGCGCCGAGGAACGCGAGGACGACGGCCTGCCAGCGGGTCGCGGCCATCACTGCTCGGGCGACGGACCGGCCAGCCAGTCGAGCGCCATCCAGCGCAGGCCGTCCCGGTCGGGTGCGGTCGCGGCGAGCGCCTCGACCGGGCCCCCACCGAGCCCCGCGAGCACGGCGTGCGGGTCCACCTCGGCCCAGGGCTGCAGCACGAAGGCCCGCTCGTGGGCACGCGGGTGCGGCAGCTCGAGGTCGTCGGAGAACGCGAGCACCGCACCGAACTGGACGAGGTCGATGTCGAGGGTGCGCGGGCCCCAGTGCTCTTCGCGCACCCGCCCGTGCTCGTTCTCGACCCCCTGCACCGCGTGCAGCAGCTCGCGGGGGGCGAGCGTCGTGCGGGCGAGCACGACGGCGTTGAGGAAGTCCGGCTGGCCCGCGGGGCCACCGACGGCGACGGTCCGGGCGAGCGGGGACACGTCGTGCACCTCGAGCCCGGGCACCCCGGCGAGCGCGGTCACGGCCGAACGCAGCACCTCCTGGGAGTTGCCGAGGTTCGAGCCGAGCGCGAGCACGACCTCCGTCGCCTCGTCCGGTCGGTCGTCGAGGCGGTCGGGCTCGTGCTCGTCCTCCGCGGGCTCCGGCTCCGGGCTCGGGCTCGACGGCGTGGTGACCTCGGCTCCGTCGAGGGGCGCCCAGACGGGGGTCGCGACGACGGGCGCTGCGACGACGGGGACCGCGTCGGCCGCGAGCGCGGCGTCGAGCCCCGGCGTCGTGACGGAGACGACGCCGTGCACCGGGAACTCCCCGGAGCCCGAGAGCGGCTCGAGCACGGGGACGTCGACGGGGCCGTCGTCCGCCGCCGGCTGGGGCCGGTGCGCGACGTGGGCCTCCGCGGGCACGACGGGCAGGTTGTGCCGGTCCCTGCGCACCGTGACGACGATGTCCTGGAACGCGAGCAGGATCGGCGCGTGCGGCTTGTGCACCGCGACGTCGACGGCCTGCACCGCGGGGTTCGCGAGCGCCACGGCGGCGATGCGCTCCGCGACCGTCTCGATGAGGTCGGCGGGCGCGCCCGTCAGGACGGACACGACCTGCTCGGCGAGCACCGAGTAGTCGAGCGCGTCCGCGAGGTCGTCGCTGATCGCCGCCGCCCGGTTGTCGACGTGGAGCACGACGTCCGCGCGGAAGGTCTGCCCCTCGCTCTTCTCGAGGTCGAAGACGCCGTGATAGCCGCGCGCCTCCAGCCCGACGAGGCGAACCTGGTCCAGCTCACGCCCCGCGGTGTCGGACACGGGGCCGTAGGACGTCGGGGTCATTGCGGTCCTCCTGGACGGATCGGTTCGCTGCGCCCTTCGGACGCCCCCCTGCGCCATGCTGCGGCGACTCGCACCGCGTCCGCAGAGCCTGCCACCTCGTGGACGCGCACGCACCAGGCTCCCACGGACGCGGCCAGTGCGGTGACCGCCGCCGAGGCCCGGTCGAGCGACAGCGGCGGGGCCGGTTCGCCGTCGGCCCCGGCGAGCAGGTGCCCGAGGAACCGCTTGCGCGAGGCGCCGACGAGCACGGGGAAGCCGTCGTCGACGAGCTCGCCGAGCCGCGCGAGCAGGGGCCAGTTGTCCGCTCCCGGCTTGGCGAAACCGAGCCCGGGATCGAGCACGACCTGCTCGTCCGCCACCCCGGCGGCACGCAGCGAGGCGACGCGCTCCCCGAGCTCGCGACGCACGTCCGCCACGACGTCGTCGTAGCCCGCGAGGGAGTCCATGACGTCGGCGTGGCCACGCCAGTGCATCGCGACGTACACGGCACCCGTGCGTGCCACGGTCGCGTACATCGCGTCGTCGGCCAGTCCGCCCGAGACGTCGTTGACGATCACGGCACCGCGCGCGGCGGCCTGCTCCGCGACGACCGAGCGCGTCGTGTCGATGCTCACGACGGCGCCGGCGGCCACGAGGCCCTCGACCACGGGCAGGACACGCTCGAGCTCGGTCTCGACGGGGATGCGCCGCGCCCCGGGCCGGGTGGACTCGCCGCCGACGTCGAGGACGTCCGCGCCGTCCCCGAGGAGCGCGAGCCCGTGCGCGATCGCCGCACCGGGCTCGAACCAGCGACCGCCGTCGGAGAACGAGTCGGGCGTGACGTTGACGACACCCATCACGAGGGTCCGGCCGGGGTTGCGCAGGTGGGCCGGCAACGGTGCCGGACGCGCCGCGGGAGGGCCTTGGTCCACGAGCACAGCCTAGGGCCGGTCAGCTGCCGATGATGAGGCTCATCGCCTCGGCCCGCGTCGCGACGTCGCGCATCTGGCCGCGCACGGCCGAGGTGACGGTCTTCGAGCCGGGCTTGCGCACGCCGCGCATCGACATGCACAGGTGCTCGCACTC
>CAZECM010000069.1:13958-15690 GCA_964510785.1 uncultured Cellulomonadaceae bacterium
CGACGACGATCACGCCGCGGGGCTCGAGCACCTCGACGAGCGCGTCGGCGACCTGGGCCGTGAGGCGTTCCTGCACCTGGGGGCGCCGAGCGAAGACGTCGATCAGGCGCGCGAGCTTGCTCAGGCCCGTGACCTTCCCGCCGGCGGGGATGTACCCGACGTGCGCGACCCCGTGGAACGGCACGAGGTGGTGCTCGCACGTGGAGTACACGTCGATGTCCTTGACGAGGATCATCTCCTCGTGGGCGATGTCGAACGTCGTGTTCAGCGCGTCACGCGGGTCCTGCCACAGCCCGGCGAACGTCTCGGCGTAGGCCCGCGCGACACGCGCGGGCGTCTCGCGCAGCCCCTCACGGTCCGGGTCCTCGCCCACCGCGAGGAGCAGCTCGCGCACGGCCGCCTCGACCCTCGGGGCGTCGAAACCGTTCCGCGTCGGCTCGCTGCTCATGCTTCGTCCTTCGGCTCGACGATGACGGGGGGCGGTGCGGTCTCGTCCGCGAGCCCGTCCGGGCCGCCGGCGGGCTCGGACTTCGCGCCGTTCGTGCCCTCCTCGAGGGCGGCCCGCTCCGCGGGGGTGAGGACGGGCGGCCGGTCGGAGACGGCGCGCTCCTCGCTCGAGAGCCACACCGCGCGCTCGGGACGCTTGGCGACGGGCTCGAAGATCTCCGCGAGCTCACCCTGGTTGAGGGTCTCCTTCTCGAGGAGCTCGAGCACGAGCGTGTCGAGCACGTCACGGTGCTCGGTGAGGACCTCCCACGCCTCCTGGTGCGCGAACTCCATGAGGGCGCGCACCTCGAGGTCGACGCTCGCGGCGACCGACTCGGAGTAGTCACGACCGTGGCCGACGTCGCGCCCGAGGAAGACCTCGCCGGAGTCCTGGCCCAGCTTGATCGCCCCGATCGAGGCGCTCATGCCGAACTGCGTGACCATCTTGCGGGCGATCGCGGTCGCCTTCTCGATGTCGTTGGACGCTCCCGTGGTGGGGTCGTGGAACACGAGCTCCTCGGCGACGCGGCCACCCATCGCGTAGGCGAGCTGGTCGAGCAGCTCGTTGCGCGTCGTGGAGTACTTGTCCTCGGTCGGCATGACCATCGTGTACCCGAGCGCGCGACCGCGCGGCAGGATCGTCACCTTGGTGACGGGGTCCGTGTAGCGCATGGCCGCGGCGACGAGGGCGTGGCCGCCCTCGTGGTACGCCGTGATCTTCTGCTCCTTGACGTTCATCACGCGCGTGCGCTTCTGCGGGCCCGCCACGACGCGGTCGATCGCCTCGTCGAGCGCGCGGTCGTCGATGAGCTGGGCGCCGCTGCGCGCGGTGAGGAGCGCGGCCTCGTTGAGCACGTTCGCGAGGTCGGCACCCGTGAAGCCCGGGGTGCGGCGCGCGACCGCCAGGAGGTCGATCTCCGGGACGATCGGCTTGCCCAGGGCGTTTGGGTCGTGCGAAGCCCGCCGCCAGGCCGCCATCGCCGCCGCCGGGCTCCGCGCGCGGGCGCCGTCGAACAGCTTGAGGACCGCGTCGGCCTGACGGTCGGGATGGATCGCCCGCACGACGACGGCCGAAGCCTCGCCGTCGCCGCCGTGGGCCGATCTCGCCGGGATCGCCAACACCGCCGCCGCCGTCAGGGCCGCGACCACGCCGCGTCCGCTTCCTCGCCTCATGCCCCGGCCCTCCTCAAATGCGATCAGGACCACGATAAGGATAGCGAGCCCCCCGCCTTCGGCTCCAGGCGCA
>CAZECM010000069.1:15700-15933 GCA_964510785.1 uncultured Cellulomonadaceae bacterium
CACGCGCAGGATGGCCTCGCGGCCCTTGAGGTCCGGCGCCTCGACGGCGACCTGGCGGTCGAAGCGGCCCGGGCGCAGCAGCGCCGGGTCGAGGATGTCGGGGCGGTTCGTCGCCGCGATGAGGATGACGTTCGTCTTGACGTCGAACCCGTCCATCTCGACGAGCAGCTGGTTGAGCGTCTGCTCGCGCTCGTCGTGGCCGCCGCCCATGCCGGCGCCGCGGTGGCGGCCGA
>CAZECM010000070.1:0-1147 GCA_964510785.1 uncultured Cellulomonadaceae bacterium
ATCTTCTTGACGCTCGGCTTGACCTTCATCGTTCATTCCTCCGCCGCCGCTGGGAGGCGGCGAGACATAGTCGTTACTTGTAGCGGTAGACGATCCGGCCGCGGGACAGGTCGTACGGGCTCAGCTCGACGACCACGCGGTCCTCAGGGAGGATCCGGATGTAGTGCTGGCGCATCTTGCCCGAGATGTGGGCAAGCACCTTGTGGCCGTTGGTCAGTTCCACTCGGAACATCGCATTCGGCAGGGCCTCGACCACGGTGCCCTCGATCTCGATGACGCCGTCCTTCTTCGCCATATCCTCCGCTAACTGTCTGTGGACCATTCGCCCGCGTCCGCACCCGCACACCGAGGTCGGTGAGACGGGGAGGTGGACGTGGAACTTCGTGCGGCGCGCCCCGACGTGCAACAGGGCGCACACACCCAACGGGCTATCTTACGCCATCGGGGAAGCCAGTGGGAACAGTGTCGCGCGGCCGGCGACGAGGCGCCGGCCGCACTCTACCGTGCTCACTCCATCTGCCCGTCCCGACGACGTCCCACGAGCACGAGCACGCCACCGAGCATCGTGAGCGCCGTCGCGAGGCCGAGGAGCTGCAGCACGTTCGTCCCGGTCACGCCGAGCTCGTCGTCGTCCTCAGCGTCGTCGTCGGTCCCGTCGTCATCGGTCCCGTCGTCGTCCGCGTCGTCGTCACCCGAGTCGTCGTCCTCGTTGCCGTCGACGTCCTCGTCGCCACCACCCGGCTCGTCCCCGCCCTCGTCCTCGGTGATGACGTTGGTGAGCGTCACCGCGACCACCGTGCCGTCGGCAACCGTCACCGAGCCGGGAGAGAAGGTCGCCGCGCCCCAGGTACCACCCGGGACCGTCGGTCGCACCGTCTCGGCGAACGTGACGACCGTGCCCTCGGCAAGGCCATCGACGGACGCCACGGTGCCGTCCGCGTCGAGCGTCAGCGTGCCCGCGGGCGCCGTCGAGCCGTCGAGGTAGTACTTCACCTCGAAGCTCGCGCCCGCCGGGACGAGCGACTGCCCGTCGCCCGTGAGCTCCTTGTGGATCTGGAAGCCGCCGACGAGCGCGCGGTAGGTGTTCGTCACGGTGACCGCGGTGGTCTGAGCGTCGGCCGTGATCGTCACCGACGACGGCGAGAAC
>CAZECM010000070.1:1247-15578 GCA_964510785.1 uncultured Cellulomonadaceae bacterium
GGTGACCGCGGTGGTCTGAGCGTCGGCCGTGATCGTCACCGACGACGGCGAGAACGTCGCCCCCGCCCAGGCCGTCCCACCCGGCGTCGCGGCGGTCGGCTCGTCGAAGGTCACGACCGTGCCCAGCGGCAGGTTCTGCGGGCCGTTCACCACAGCCCCGTCAGCCGTCACCGTGATCGAACCGGCCGGGGTCGACGCACCGTCGAGGAAGTAGCGCACCTGGAACTCTGTGTCCGCACCGTTCGGCAGGTCGCCGGCGTCGATCCCGACGAGCGCCTTGGACATGGTGAACCCACCCACCGCGTCGCGGTAAGAGTTCGTCGCCGTGACCGGCGTGTTCTGACCATCTGCGGTGATCGTCACCGACGACGGCGAGAACACGACACCGGTCCACACGGAGCCGCCCGGGCTCGACGCCGTGGACTCGCCAAATGTCACGACCGTGCCCAGCGGCAGGTCCTGCGGCCCGTTCACCGCCACACCGTCAGCCTTGATCGTCACCGACCCAGCAGCCGTGGGCGCACCGTCGAGGAAGTACTCCACCACGAACTCGGTGTCCGCACCCTGCGGCAGCGCCCCAGCAACCAGGCCGCTGAGCGCCTTCGCGAGCGAGAACCCACCCTCGCTCGCTGCAGTCGCCACGCACGGGAGTGCACCCTTGAAGAGGTTGGTGTGGATCTCCTTCGAGGCGAGGTCGGTGAACTGCTGGGCGATGACCTGGCCCTCGAGCTCCTTGCCGCCCCCGGCGTCGTTCGGGATGAGTGCGTGCGCCTGCGGCGCGTAGATCGAGCCACGGATCGGCTCGTTCGGCGTCTTGAGCGTCACGGTGCCCGTGATCTCCGAGAGGTCGAACAGCAGGTAGCTCGCCATGTCACCGGACTGGCCCGCCTGGCTGATCGACGGGAGCATGAGCTCCCCGGCGACGACGTCGGACGGCGAGACCTTGACGATGAGCGGCGAGGTCGCGGAGTGATTGACGAGGGAGAACTTCATCACGCCGGCGAAGTCGCTGAGCGCGACCTGGTTCGGGCCTGCCGGGTCCAGCGTCACGGTCACGTCCCCACCGGCGGGGAAGTTGAGCGGCGCGTGCCAGATCCCGGTCTGCGCGAGCAGATCGGTCCCGGCGTCCGCTTCGAAGTAGTCGGAGAACTGGGGCTGCGCGGGAGCGAACGTACCCGCACCCGCTCCCTCGTCCCACTGCTGCACCCACGAGGAGAACTGGGGGGACATGTTGTTGCCGCCCGTGGGCCAGTAGGTCGTGCCGCCGGCCTCGAAGCCTTCACGGAGCACGTACCCGGCGGGCGCGGTCTGGTCGAAGAGCTTCGCCCCACCGATCTGTGCCGCCGTCGTCGAGCCCTGGGGCTTGACCTGCACCGTGACGTCACGCGTGCCGGGCGCGTACTGCTGGACGAGAACCCTGTTGGGCGCCCCGTCCACGGTCGGCAGGTCGTAGGTCCCGTTACCTGCGACCTGGTGGACGATCGGGTACTGGCCG
Source organism: uncultured Cellulomonadaceae bacterium (assembly GCA_964510785.1). Classification (GTDB taxonomy): domain Bacteria; phylum Actinomycetota; class Actinomycetes; order Actinomycetales; family Cellulomonadaceae; genus JAAYZM01. The sequence goes on from CAZECM010000070.1 coordinate 2,743, forward strand.
CCCCCGAACCCCGTGGTCGAGCCGAAGGTCAGCGTGCCTGCCACCGCGATGGAGCCCTCGAGCTCCTGGTTGGCGAGCAGCGCGTCGCCCGTGACGAACACGGTGTAACCGTCGGCGCTGCCGACCGGCGTCGCGGCACCCATCGGGTTCCAGAGATCGCCGGCCGTGCACGTCCCTGCCGCCAGCGCGGGCGCAGTCGCCATCGGCGCCACGACACCGGCCAGCGCCATCGCCAGCACGGCGACGAGGGCGGGTCGCTTGAAGCGCGCCCGCAACGACCGCAGGGGGGACCGAGAGCTCTGCACGTACTACCTCCGTAAAGAATGGCGCCCGGGGACCCGGACGCCATCGATGGTGAGCCTGTCTCGGACTCGGGCGCATCAAGGTGGTACCGCTCCCAAGTCTCCTACCTGCAGGTTAGTCGCCCGCTCCAGGACCGGGCCCGGACCGCTGGGTGATTCGACGGGTGAACGCTGCGGCCAGCCGCGATGTCGCGACCGGCCGCAGCGTTCTCAGACCCGACGAACCCGCACGATCAGGACGAGTCCCGCGCCGAGCAGGACGAGCACGACCGCGACACCGAGGAGACCGAGCAGCTCGGTACCGGTGACACCGAGCTCGTCGTCGCCGCGCACCTCGACCTCGGCGTCGTCCTCGGCCACACCCGTCTCCTCGTCGCCGTCGGCCGAGGTCCACTCGACCTCGGCGACGTTGACGACGTCACCGGTCTCGGCCTCGGGGTCGACGGTCGTGACGATCGTGATGAGCGGTGCGACCTGCCCGCGAGCCAGCGTCCCGTCGAGCTCGCACGTCACGGTGCCGCCGTAGCCGCGCGAGTCCTCGTCCGCCACGGTGCACTCGGCCCACGGCATGATCTCGGGCGAGTCCGGCTTGGCGGTGCGTACCCGCTCGACCTTGAGCTGCTCGGGGATCACGTCGGTGACGACCACGTCACGCGCGGCACCGTTGCCGGTGTTGCGCACCTCGATCGTGTACGTGAGCGTGTCGCCCGCGTCCACGCGCTCGGCGTCGGCCGTCTTCTCGATCTCGAGCACCGTGTCGCGGTCCACGAGGCACTCCGGGGTGATGCCCGGGTACGTCACGGCGACCCACCGCTCAGGGTTGATCGAGAACCTCACGAGGACAGCGCCCGTCAGGGCGTGCTCCAGCAGGCTCTCGTCCTCGACGAGGTTCTGCCACGTCGCCGTCTCGCCGCCTCGAGCGACGCGGTGGCCCGGCAGCGTCACGGCGACGCCGTCCGCGTCGATCTCGGCTCCCGGCCACAGCACCCGCCCGGAGATCTCGTCCCCGGCCGAGACGGCCGCCGTCGCGGTGTGGATCGCGGCACCGTCGGGCACCCCGTCACCGTCCGCGTCGGCGAACCACTCGAGCTCGAGCGACGAGCCGACGGCCACGTTGTGCAGATCGACCTCGTAGTCGAGCCACGGGGCCTCGAGCACGCACGCCGGGTGGGCCGTGACGGCCATCCAGCGCACCGGCACCGTCTCGTCGTCGTCGTTGTCGCCGCGCAGCGTCGGGTCCTCGTCGTCGCTCGCGACCACGACCGTGTTGAGCACGGTGTCGACCGCGATGTCCGCCGGGACGGCGAGCGTCACGGTCAGCGTCGCGCTCTGCCCCGCGGCGAGGCCGCCGGGCAGCACGCAGTCGAGGGTTCCGCCGAGGCCATCGCCGTCGACCCCCGTCAGGACACAGTCGTCGCCGACGGCGTGCGCCGGGTCGGTCGTGTCCCACGCGGAGCTGATGTACGCGAGCTCGACCGGCAGCGTGTCCGTGAGGGTGACGACGTCGGCGTAGGCCCCACCGTGGTTGGTGACCACGATCGAGTACGCGAGCTCGTCACCGCCCTGGACCGACTCGGCGAGCGCGGTCTTGACGACGCGCAGGTCCGGGGAGTCGACCGGCACGGGGTCGGTCGCCTCGTTGTCGTCCGGGTTCGTCTCGTCCGTCGTCGTCGTCACCGTCACGACGTTGGTCGTGCTCGGGAACGACGCTGCGGTGAGCGTCGCCGTGATCTCGACGGTGGCGGTCTCCCCCGCGGGCAGCGGGTCGTCGAGGGTCGCCGTGAGCTCGTCGTCGACGACGGCGGGAGTCCAGTCGCGACCGTCCGTCGCCTCGAAGACGTCCGTGAGGCCCTCGAAGGTCAGCCCCGTCGGGAGCGCGTCGGAGAGTGCGACGTTCTCGGCGTCGGCCGGGCCGTGGTTCGTCACCACGACCGTGAAGACCACGGTGTCACCGACCCGACGTACGGCGTCGTCGTGCACCTTGGTGATCGACAGGTTCGTCTCGACGAGCGGAACCGTCTTCTCGTCGTCGTCGTTGTTGTCCGGGTCGTCGTCCGGCGTCGAGGACGACACCTCGGCGACGTTCGTGACCTCGGCGGTCACCCAGGAGGCGACGTCGACGTCGAACTCGAACCAGGACGAGCTGCCGTCGGGCAGCATGCCGCTGCCGGAGTCGAGCACGAACGTGAGCGTCGTCGTGCCGTCGCCGTTAGCCACCTCGTCGTCGAGCACCCACGTGTGACCGGTGTGCGAGACGAGCCCGCCGGCGTACGTGAGTCCCTCGGGCAGCACGTCGGTCACCTCGACGGCCACCGCGTAGGACGGCCCGTCGTTCGTGACCTCGATGCGGTACCGGCCGGACTCACCGGCGACGACGTCGTCGGACGCGAGGGACTTGACGAGCGACAGGTCGGCGAGCGCCGTGTCGTGGTTCACCGGGGCTTCGTCGTCGTTGTTGTTCGGGTTGTCGTCCGGCGTCGTCGGGATGACGGTCGCGTCGTTGACGATCGGGTCCGTCGTGAACAGGTTCGAGAGCACCTGCACCCGGAAGCTCAGGGTCGACGTGTCGTCGCCCACGCCCAGGTCGTCGCCGTCGTACTCGAAGGTCACCACGGAGCCCACGGGGGCGCCGCCGACGACGGACCAGTCAGTGCTCGGGGAGAGGAGCTCGAGCGTCGTCGGGTCCACCTCCGCGGGCAGCGTGTCCGTCACCGTGAACGGCGTGCGGGACACCGAGGGGCCGTGGTTCGTCACGTCGATCTCCCACGTGATGAACGTGCCCTGGATGTAGCCGGTCGTCACGGCGTTCTTGTCCAGCTCGAGGTCGGCGTTCGGACGCACGGACGCCGAGGCGTCGTCGTCGTTGTTGTCCTTCTCGAGCTCGTCCGTCGTGCCCTCGACCGTGGCGCTGTTCGTGAGGGTGCGCGTCGTCTGGGTCGCCGCGACGAAGCCGGGGTCGATCGTGGCCGTGACCGTCACGCGCGGGATCGCGCCGGGGCCGCCGATCGACGGCGCGGCCACACCACCGGCGTGCCGGAGCGTGAGAACGCGCGTCACGGGGTCGTAGGAGACGACGGTCCAGTTGGTACCCGAGACCGTGAGGTCCGCGAGGTCGTCCGCGACGATGCCCGCGGGGATCGTGTCGGTGATCGTCACGGGACCAGCCTCGGCGTCGGGGCCGAGGTTGGTCACGTCGAGCCCCCACGTGATCGGCTCACCGGCGACGATCTCGGTCGGGTCCGTCAGCACGGACTTCGCGAGCTCGAGGTCCACGAGCGGGATGTTGACGTCCGCCTCGGTGTCGTCCTCGTAGGGCACCGGGTCGCCCGTGACGGGGTCGAGATGGCCGGGCGCGCCCGAGCCGTCCGTACCGGTCACGCGCGCCGTGTTCGTGTGGTCGAACCCGAGACCGAGCGTGGCATCGGTCCACGGGTGGGCCGGGTCGGGCGTCGCCTCGTAGGTGATCGTCACCTCGCCGTCGACGGCGATCGGACCGCCCGTCCACCCGAGCGTCAGGCCCGTCGCCACCGTGCCCGACTGCGAGCTCGGGGCCGGGGCGATGTTCGCGACCGACCAGCCGGCGGGCAGCACGTCGGTCACCGCGAAGGTCGTCAGCGGGCTGTCGCCGTCGTTGCGCACGACGATCTCGAACTCGACGGACTCACCGAGCGCCGTCTGACCAGGGTCGACCGTCTTGGTGATGGTCGGCTCGGGGAACAGCGGGGTGACGGTCGCGTCGTCGTCCACCGGGCCGTACTGCCGGCGGCGCGTGTCGTCGTAGCCGGGACCCGTGGGGTGGGAGAAGTACTCGGTCACCTCGGCGACGTTGCGCAGGGCGCTGCCGTCGAGCGTGCTCGACGAGGCGAGCGTGCCGGAGTAGGTGAACACCTGGTTCGCGCCCACGGCGAGGCTCGAGAGCGTCCACGTGATGGTGCGCTCCCCCGTGACCGGGTTAGCGGTGCTGAGCGAGCCCGTGGGCGAGATCGAGGCGGGGGCGACGACGACGCCCGCAGGCACCGTGTCGACGACCTCGACGTCGTGGGCGGTCGACGTGCCCGTGTTCGTCACGACCACGCGGTAGTGGAACCCACCGCCGGCGTCGACCGAGATGCCGTTCTGCGCCGCCGGCGTGGTGGTCGGGTGGTCGACGCGCTTGGTGATCGTCAGGTTCGGCTCGCGCACCGTGACCGTGGCGTCGTCGTCGAGCGAGGCCGCCGTCGTCGGCGTGTCGTTCACGCCGTTCCACGACAGGGTCGCCGTGTTCTCGAGCGTCGTGCCGTTGCTGTTCGCGGGGACGTCCGTCACGGTGCCCTGGTAGGTGATGGTGACGGTGCGGACCGTGGCCGCGCGCGCGACGTCACCGAGGTCGAGCGTGATCGTCTGGCCGGAGACCGACGGCGTCGCGCTCGGCGGCGTGGTCCACGTCGGGCCGTACTCGACGTCGACGTCGGAGATCGCGATGCCCGCGGGGACGACGTCGACGATCGTCGTGTCGTACAGGTTGATGTCGACGGGGATGGTCACGACCACCTCGTAGTCGACGATCTCGCCGACGACGGCCGTGGTGCTCGACGCGCCGTCGACCGTCTTGACGATGGCCGGGCTGATCGCGGTGACCTGCTCCGTGGCCGTGCGGGTGTGGCGGCGGCGCGGGTCCGGGTCCGTCGGGTCGGTGCGGTCGTCGGGGACCGAGTAGCCGGTCACCGTGGCCGTGTTGTCGTAGCGCACACCACCGCCGGCGGCCGGGTCGATGACCACGTCGTAGCTGAGCGACTGGCGCGAGGCGATCTCGCCGACGCCCGGCGTCGAAGTCTCGGCCGCGAGGTTGCCGATCGTCCACGTGATGAGCGTGCCGGCGCAGTCGGCCGACGCCGTGTCGATGGACACTGACGTGCCCGCCGGCTCGGTGATCGGAGCCTGGACAGCCAGCCCCGCCGGGACGCAGTCCACCACGACGGTGTCGAACGACGTCGGGCGCCCGGTCACGTTCCACGCCTCGAGCGTGTACCTCACGGTCTGCTCGGCCACGATCGTGTCGTCGTCGGCGACCTTCGAGACGCGCGGGTCGGGCTCGACCACGTGCGTGTTCGCGGTGTCTGAATCCTTGAGGGTGGTCGAGGAGAAGAACTGCGCGGTGTCGGTGCGGGGGTTCGACGTCGGGGCGTGCGTCCACGTCGTCGCACCCGGACGGATCCGAGCCGTGATCTGGACCGTGAACGTCTCGTCTGCCGCACCCACCGTGTAGGTGCCCGCGGGGAAGGCGAGCTGGCCCGAGGCGGCGGTGACTGTGAACTCACCGCCCGCGTGCGTGAAGGTGTTCCCGATGCTCGAGGTGGTCCACGAGCCACTCGGGTAGGTCACGCGGGTCTCGCTCGTGTCGATCTCCCAGTTCGCCGGCGTGGGCAGCACGTCACTCAGGGTCGCGTTCACGACCGACGTGCGCGCGGGGATCGTCACGGAGTAGGTGTAGGTCGCCCACTCACCGATCGCGACCTGCGTGGAGTCCGCCCCGGGCGGGAACGCAGGCCCGGTGTTGTTGAGCCCCAGGGGCGAGCTGACCTTCTTGACGACCTCGACGCCCTCGACGAGGACGTGCGACGGGTCGACCACGCGGTCACCCTCCGCCGTCGGGATCCGCTCGTCCGCGGGCGGGCGGCCCGTGTAGTCGAGCGTGTCCTCGGGGTGGTAGGTCTGGCGGCCACCACTGTTGACGTCGGCCTCGTAGTGGATGACCGCCGCGGTGTTGGAGTGCGAGGTGTCGACCTCGGCCATCGCCGGGGTCACCGTGAGGTTGTAGGTGAGCGTGGTGCGGAACTCGCCGGCCGCGGCCGTCGTGACGTCGACGCCCGTCCAGGCGATGGCCCAGCGGTTGCCGTTCGCGCCCGACAGGCCGAGGGCGGAGCCCTTCTGGAGGGTCGCGGAGCCCGGCAGGCCGGTGAGCAGGTCTGAGACCTGCGTGCTCGTCAGCCCGTTGAGCGCGGCGGGGAGCAGGTCCCAGACGACGGCGTCGTACGCCGGGTAGTCGGAGGAGAGGTCGATCCGGTACGTGATCTCCTCGCCCTCGACGACCTCGATGCCGTCGCGGTTGGAGTTGAAGTCGGCACCGTTGGCCGAGTTCCCGCTCTCGGCGGTGCGGCCCGTCTCGTCCTCGACGTCGCGGATGCCCTTGAGGAGGCTCAGCGGCGGCGGGACGATCTCGGTCTCGGCCTGGTCACGCAGGAAGAACACGTCGCCGTGGACGTTCTCCTGCTGGTACTTCATGAGGTTCTCGGGCTTGTCGACGACGGCGTTCACCGCGGCGGGCGTCACCGTGCCCCACACGTAGAGGTGGAGGGTCGCGATGTTCGCGGCGACGATCCGGGGGGTGCCGGAACCCACCAGCCAGGTGAGCGTCTGGTCGCTGACCGCCGGAGCGGAGACCGCGGGGCCACCGGCCGCGGCCGCCGAACCCACGTAGGCGATGCCGTGCGGCAGGACGTCGGAGACCACGGCGTTGCGCGTGTCGACGGTCGTGGGGAAGCTCACCGTGAGCAGGTAGCAGACGGTGTCACCGAGGCGGAACTCGCCGGCGGGGTCGCTCGCATCCCCGGCACGCCAGTCGGCCGTGACCGGGTTCGCGGTGTCGCAGCCGGCTCCCGGAAGGGCGGAGCGCGCGAGGACCTGCTTGGAGATCGTCGCGACGGGGGCGGAGAGGCCGGCCTGCGAGTCGTCCCAGATGAGCCACGGACCGGACTCGTCGGTCGGGTCGATCGGCGTCGTCGTGGCCCGGAGCTCGACGGTGTTCGTGAAGCTGTCGCCGCCCGTCGTCGGGCCCCAGCCCGACGTGTCGTACTCGACACCCATGAGGACGGGGTACTCGAGGGTCACGGAGCCGTTGGGTGCGATCGGGTCGTTCGTGTAGGTGAAGGTCACGACCTGCGTACCGCCGGGGCCATCCACGATCTGGGTGACGCTCCAGTCGCCGAACGTCGTTCCCGGAGCGGACAGGCAGTCTCCGGGGTTGGTCGACGTGGGGGTCGGGACGAGGCACATGCCGTCGGGGATCGCGTCGGTCACGGTGATGCCCGCGGAGGAGGCGTACTCGGACGCCGAGACCGTGAGCGTGTACTGCGCGATCTCACCGTGCGCGAAGTCGTCGCGGTTCACGGACTTGACGATCGCGAGGTCCATCGCGGTGATCGTCTCGGTGTCCGCGTCCCACACCTCGCGGTCAGTGCCCGGGAAGACGGGGCCGTCGAAGTGGCCCGAGGCGCGCGCGACGTTGGTCCACCCGTCGCCGTCCTCGTTCGAGCCCGCGGCACCGTGGCGCGTCGAGGCGCCCGTGTTGTTGTCGAGGTTCGCGGCCTGCTCGAGCGAGCCCGCGGTCGGCGCACCGCTCGACGCGGCGCTCCAGTCCACGGTGTTCTCGCGCAACGGCACCACGACGCCGTAGGAGATCGTCTGCGTGGCTCCCGCCGCGAGGTGGGGAAGGCGCCAGACGACGCGCGTGTACACGTCGCCCGCCGTCACACCGTGAGTGCTCGCGTCGGACGCGCTCGCGACCACGGTGTCGACCTCGGTGGGCGTGAGGCACGTCGCCGCGGGGACGGTCACGCCGTCACCGACGTTGCCCGCTCCGGTGTACTCGCCGTCGAGCGTCCCGGACCAGTCGTGCGTGGAGTTGTCGACCGTCGCGCATCCGACGAGCTCGAGCCCTGCGGGCAGCCAGTCGACCACCTCGACGCCGGAGAGGGGTCCGCCGACGCCGGTGGTGCCCTGGTTGGTGTTCGTCACCGTGAGCTCGTAGACGGCGCCCTGGTCGTGCGCGCCGCGGAGCAGCTCGTTCTCGGGGTAGGTGACCTGGGCCTTCTCGAGGCGCAGCGCCGTGATGTCGACCTCGACGTCGGTCGGGGCGCTCGAGGCCGTCGCGGCCTCCGCCGCCGGGCCGCCCACCCCCGTGCTGCCGGGGAACACGGGCCGGAGCGCCGGGTCGTTGCTCGTGTGTGCGGTCGCCTCGATCTCGATCGTCGATCCGACCGGGAAGACGACGGGGTTCGGCGTGAATGGCACGTGGAGACGCATGTCGCCCCCGGACGGGAGGTCAGACACGTCCTCCCAGATCCAGAGCTGGAACCCTGCGGGCGGCTGACCCGTACCGAGCGCTCCCGAGGCGACGACTCGGGGCGTGCCGACGCTGCCACCCTGGTCCGTCGTGGCCGCGCCGGGCGTGAGGCCGTTGGGCACGAGTACCGCGAAGCCGAGGTTGAACCTGTTCGAGCCGCTGTTGTCCGCCACGACCGTGAACGAACCGTCCTCGCCCGCGAGGATCGGCGACGGCGCGTCGAGCGAGGCCGTGAGGTCGGTGACCTCTGCGGCCTGCGCCGGGGCGAGCGGGACCGCCACGAGCCCGACGAAGGCGAGCACGAGCGCCGCGAGCAAAGCGGACACCTTGTGTTCAGCAGAGGCATTGGTACGACGGCGTGCGGAAGTCAGGCCAAACAGCATGAATCACGTCCCAGGGCAGCGTGGAGGGTCCGGAAGCAGGGCAACCGTCACCAAGGTCTACCTGGCTACTCGTCCGTAGCCGGCGCTCTCACGAGGTGAATCTGGGGGTGAACACCCAAGTGAGAGGTGATAACACCTAGCCTGGTCTCAGCGCTCGGGACGCCCGAGGTCGAACCCCCACTGGTGCGCCACCTCGAGGGCCTCCTCGCGGGAGTGCACCCCGAGCTTGCGATAGATGCTCCGCACCTGAGTCTTGACCGTGTTCACCGAGACGAACAGGCGCGATGCGATCTTCTGCGCCGACGCGGTGCCCGCGAGCTCGACGAGGACGAGCTTCTCGCGCTCGCTCAGCTCGACCGCCTGGGCGTGCTCGAAGGCTGTGTCGTCCTGGGCGCCCAGCACCCGGCCAAGAACCTGGGCTCCGGCCGGGACGAGCTCGACGAGCGCCGCGAGGTCAGCTCGCGGGAGCAGCGCGAAGTGTGCGATGACGCCGTGCGTCCGGGCGAGCTCGAGCGCGCGTCCGAACTGCTCGGCAGCCTCGGCACGGCGACCGAGGCGCCACTGCGCCACCGCGGCGATCGCGGCGAGGTCGACACGTCCGAACGGCACGGACTCGTGGAGACCGGCGAGGCTCTGGACGAGGGCGCCCGTTGCATCGCCCTTGGCGAGGGCGAGGCGCGCCCGGACGGCGGTCAGCAGCGGACCGGGGGCGGCCCGGTCAAGGGCGGCCTCGGCGCGTGGCGGCCGCCCGACGGCGAGTGCGAGCTCCGCCTCGGCGAGCGTGAGCAGCGCCTCGTCGAGAGTTCCTCGTGCAGCGCTGCCACCACGGGGATGGTTCACCCGGGTCAGTTCCTCGAGCGCACCGAAGCGCTCTCCCGAGAGCAGACCGAGCCGCGCGCGAAGATACGCCTCCGCGCTCCACGAGAGATTCGTGTCGGGAGCCGGCCGGAACCGTGCGAGCGCCTCGCGCGCGGTGTCGAGCTCGAAGCGCGCCAGCGCCACCGCGGCCTCGACGAGCGGGTCCCACTCCTCGACGTACGTGCGCAGGTGCTCGGCCGCGGGTTCGATGGTCCGCGCCTTGCCCAGCCACTCCTCTGCCGGCTCGACGGAGTCGACGAGCGCGAGCATGAGGGCGGCGTCCTCGGCGCCGTTACGGGCGTAGTGGGGCATCGTGGAACGGCGCCCAGCCCAGTAGGCCTCCTGGAAGTCCCGGGTCGCGCCCACGACGTCCTGCACCAGCATCCTGGTCAGCCCCCACTGCAGCAGGACGATCGACCGCAGCTCCCCCGGAACCTCGAGCCAGTCGGCGCGCGCCTCCTCGACGTGCGCACGGTCGCGCTCGACGATCGGGAGTCCAGCGGCGAAGCCCCGCGTCGAGCGCAGCGCGAGGATCTCGCCGATGCCGACGAGCGCTCGGTCCCCCGTCGCGTTGCCGGAGGTGCCCAGCTCGGCAAACTGCTGCGCCGCCTGCGTCGCGGCGCGAGGCGCGTCCTGGTCCAGGAAGTTCGCCGCTCCGCGGTGCGCCATGGACAGTGCCGGGCTCTTGCTCACGAGCTGCGCGGGCAGCGCGTCGAGCGCCGCGCGGAGGCGCTCGAGGTGCCAGCCGGCGATCTCGACGAGGTTGGCTTCCAGGAGCCTTGCCGCTTCCCTGAACTCCCCCGCGGCGATGGCCACCTCGACGTGGTCGATCACTTGCGCACCATCTGCTTCACGGGCGCCGGCCCCACGATGCGCCTCGGACTCACTGCCCACGGTCATGGCTAGATCGTCGCAGCCCAGGCACCGCGAACGAAATTATCGGTCCACCTCGAGCCGGTTTTCACCCGCTCCCGCGGCACCCCTCGGTCGCCGCGTCACCGCACGCGACCTAGACGAGCGCCGCGACCTCGACGCCGAGCGCTGCCAGAGGCTCAGCACCACCGTCCCGAGCCGTCAGCACCCAGATCCCCTCGGCCGTGATCGCGACCGTGTGCTCCCAGTGCGCGGCCCGCGATCCGTCGTCGGTCACGACGGTCCAGTCGTCCTCGAGCACCTGGGTGTGCCGTTCGCCCCGCGTGAGCATGGGCTCGACGGCGAGGCACATCCCGGTCTTGAGGCGAGCGCCCCGGTCACGCACGCGGTAGTTGAGCACCTCCGGGGGCTGGTGCATGGCACTGCCGATACCGTGCCCCACGTACTCCTGCACGATGCCGTAGCGGTGGCCGCCGTTCTTCGCCGCGGTGAGCGCGAGGTCGACGACGTCCTCGACCGCGGAACCCACGTCGGAGAGCCGGTCGCCCGTGGCCAGCGCGGCGATCCCGGCCCACATCGCCGACTCGGTCGTGTCGACGAGCTCACGGTCCGCGTCGTCACCGGCCCCGACAACGACGGAGAACGCCGCGTCACCGTGCCAGCCCTCGACGATCGCCCCGCAGTCCACCGAGACGACGTCACCGTCCTCGATGACACGCGCGCCCGGGATACCGTGCACGATCTCGTCGTTGACGGAGACGCACAGCACGGCCGGGTAGCCGTGATAGCCGAGGAAGGACGGCGCAGCTCCCGCGCCCGCGATGACGTCGCGCGCCACCGCGTCGAGGTTCGCCGTCGTGACCCCCGGGGCGGCCGCGGCCCGTACGGCGTCGAGCGCATCGGCGACGACGAGCCCCGCGCGACGCATCGTGCGGATCTGGTCGGGCGACTTGTACTCGATGCGGTCGCGGCCAAGCATCGTTGGACCTAAGCCGCGACGGTCGCGACAGCGTCGAGGATGCGGCGCGTGACGTCGTCGATCTCGCCGATGCCGTCGACCCTCACGAGGAGCCCCCGCGTGCCGTAGGCGTCGGTCAGGGGCGCCGTCTGCTCGGCGTAGATGTCGAGCCGGCGCGCGATCACGTCCTCGGTGTCGTCCTCGCGGCCCTCGATCTCGGCCCGACGGCGCAGCCGCGCGAGCAGCTCGTCGCGGTCCGCCGTGAGCTCGACCACCACGTCGAGCGCGACACCGAGGTCGCCGAGGATCGCGTCGAGCTCGGCGACCTGGGCGGCGTTGCGGGGGTAGCCGTCGAGCAGGAAACCCGCCGCGACGTCCTCGGCCGCGAGCCGGTCGCGGACCATCGCGTTGGTCACCTCGTCCGGCACGAGCTCGCCCTTGCTCGAGTACTCCTGGGCGAGCCTGCCGAGCTCGGTGCCGCCCTTGATGTTCGCCCGGAAGATGTCTCCGGTCGAGATCGCGGGAACCCCGTACACCTCGGCGAGTCGTGCCGCCTGGGTGCCCTTGCCGGAGCCCTGCGGCCCCATGATGACGAGCCGGGTCAACGCAAGAACCCCTCGTAGTGACGCTGCTCGAGCTGCGACTGGATCTGCTTGACGGTCTGGAGACCGACGCCGACCACGATGATGATCGACGTGCCACCGAACGGCACCTGCTGCGTCACTCCCATGAAGATGAAGGCGATCGTGGGGATGAGCGCGACGGCGGCCAGGTAGAGCGAACCGGGCCACGTGATGCGAGTCAGGACGTAGTCGAGGTAGTCCGCCGTCGGACGGCCCGCCCGGATGCCGGGGATGAAGCCGCCGTACTTCTTCATGTTGTCCGCGACCTCGTCCGGGTTGAACGTGATGGCGGTGTAGAAGAAGGCGAAGAACACGATCATGATGACGAAGAGCCCGATGTGCAGCGGGCTGTCCTGCTGCACGAGCCAGCGCTGGACCCACTGGACCCACTCCGCCTCGACGTTGCCGAACTGCGCGAACATCATGGGGATCGCGAGGATCGACGAGGCGAAGATCACGGGGATCACGTTCGCCATGTTGATCTTGATGGGGATGAACGTGCTCGTGCCGCCGTACATCTTGCGGCCCACCATGCGCTTCGCGTACTGGACCGGGATGCGTCGCTCGGACTGCTCGACGAAGACGACGAGCGCGAAGACGACGAGGATCACGATGAGCGCGAGCATGAGCTTCTGCGTGCCGTTGTTGGAACCGGCGATCGACGAGAGCGCCGCGGGGAAGCCCGCCGCGATCGACGTGAAGATCAGGAGCGACATGCCGTTGCCGACGCCGCGCTCG
>CAZECM010000071.1:0-15502 GCA_964510785.1 uncultured Cellulomonadaceae bacterium
CCAGGCCAAGAAGCTCGCCAAGCAGCTCACGGCCGCGGGCATCCCGAGCGTCGACCTGCACGGGAACCTGTCCCAGCCGGCGCGCGACCGCAACCTCAAGGCGTTCTCGGACGGCACGGCGCGGGTTCTTGTCGCGACCGACGTCGCCGCGCGCGGTGTGCACGTCGACGGCATCGAGCTCGTCGTCCACGTCGACCCGCCCGCCGAGCACAAGGCGTACCTGCACCGCAGCGGTCGCACGGCGCGCGCGGGCAGCGAGGGTGACGTCGTCACCGTCATGCTCCCCGAGCAGCGCCGCGACACCCGCGACCTGCTGCGCAAGGCAGCGATCGCGGTGCAGCCGCGCCCCGTCACGGCCGACTCGGCCGAGGTCACCGCGCTCGTCGGCGAGGTCGCGGCCTACGTCAAGCCTGTCGCGCCCGCACCTCAGCAGCAGCAGCGTCGCCAGGGCGGCGGTCAAGGTGGCGGCTCGGGTCGCGGCCGTGGCCGTGGTGGCAAGGCACGCGGCGACGCGACCCGCACCGAGGGCGCCACGAGCGGTCGCTCGGGCGGCGCCCGCAGCGGAGGCCAGCGAACCCGCTCGAACGGCTCTGCCGCTGTGTACTCGACGTCGACCGGCGGTGCCTCGAGCGGCTCGGCCGCCCGGTTCTCCGAGCGCAGCTCCGCTCGCCGTCCGGCTCGAGCGCGCTGAGTCCTGGGGTGAGCCCCGGCCGAGGGCCGGTGGGAAGATGGGTGTCGTGACCACGACGACGCCGAACCTCCCGCCGGTCCTCGCCCAGCTCCGCGAGGACTTCCTCGAGCTCGCCGAGCAGGACCGCCTGCAGCTCCTGCTCGAGCTCTCCTACGAGCTGCCCCCGCTGCCGGAGAAGTACGCCGAGCACCTCGAGCTGCTCGAGCGCGTCGAGGAGTGCCAGTCGCCGGTGCTCGCGTTCGCGGAGCTCGACGCCGACGGCCGCGTGCACTACGTCGCGCACGCCCCCGCAGAGTCGCCGACGACGCGCGGGTTCGCCTCGATCCTCACGCAGGGCATCGACGGGCTCACCGCCCAGGAGGTCCTCGACATCCCCGAAGACTTCCCGACGTCCCTCGGGCTGTCCGGTGTCGTCAGCCTGCTCCGCCTGCGCGGCATGTCGGGCATGCTCACCCGCGCCAAGCGCCAGGTCCGCGAACAGCTCGCCCGCGCTCGCTGACTCTCTCGCCGACCCGTCGCCGGGCCCGCCACCTTCGCCCCGGCGCGCCGCCCGCCCTCCGCGGGACACCACGACTAGACGCCGTGCCTTGCGGGACACCAAGCGCAGAAACGACGCCTTGCGGGACGCTGTGCACACGTAGCGTCCCGCAGAAGTGGGGTGGCTGGGTTGGTGAGGGCGAGAGCTGGGGCGTGGGTGGGAGCCGGAAGCGGGGGCGGAGGGGGTGAGCTCGCCCGGGTGAATGAACTTGCATGAGACTGTATAGATCCGTAGTATCGCAGCCATGTCATTCACCGTCGCCGTCGCCGGCGCGAGCGGGTACGCCGGTGGCGAGGTGCTCCGGCTCGTCGCCCAGCACCCCGAGCTGACCCTCGGCGCACTCACAGCGCACTCGTCCGCCGGCCAGTCCATCGGCCAGGTGCACCCGCACCTCGTCTCGATCGCGAGCCGCGTCCTCGAGCCCACCACGGTGCAGCACCTCGAGGGGCACGACGTCGTCGTCCTCGCCCTGCCGCACGGCGCCTCGGGCGAGATCGCCGCCCAGCTCGGCCCCGACACCCTCGTCGTCGACCTCGGCGCTGATCACCGCCTCACGGACGGCGCGGCGTGGGAGCAGTTCTACGGCTCGGCGCACGCCGGGACGTGGCCCTACGGCATGCCCGAGCTGCTGCACGCGGGGGAGCGGAGGGCCGCCGCCCAGCGCACCGCACTCACCGGCACCAAGCGCATCGCCGTGCCCGGTTGCAACGTCACGGCCGTCACGCTCGCCGTCCAGCCCGGCATCGCGGGGGGTGTGGTCGAGCCTGGCGACATCGTCGCGAACCTCGCCGTGGGTTACTCCGGCGCGGGCAAGGCTCTCAAGGCGCACCTGCTCGCGAGCGAGGCCCTCGGGGCGGCCCAGCCCTACGCGGTGGGCGGCACGCACCGGCACGTCCCCGAGATCGAGCAGAACCTCACGGTCGCCGGCGCGGGCCAGGTGAGACTCTCCTTCACCCCTGTCCTCGTGCCGATGTCGCGCGGCATCCTCGCGACGGTCACGGCCCCGCTCGTCGCTGGCGCGACTCCGGCGAGCGTGCGCGAGGCATGGGCTACCGCGTACGACGGCGAACACTTCGTGCAGCTCCTTCCCGAGGGGCAGTGGCCGACGACGGCTTCGACGGTCGGTGCGAACATCGCGCTGGTCCAGGTCGCCGTCGACGAGCGGGCCGGACGCGTCGTAGCGATCTGCGCCATCGACAACCTCGTCAAGGGCACCGCGGGCGCGGCACTCCAGTCCCTCAACCTCGCGCTCGGCCTGCCCGAGGCGCTCGGCCTGCCCACCGAAGGAGTCGCACCGTGACCGCCGCACCACCGTCCCCGGGCGTCACCGCGCCCGCCGGCTTCCGGGCGAGCGGCGTCACGGCGGGACTCAAGGCTTCCGGGAAGCCCGACCTCGCGCTCGTCGTCAACGACGGTCCGCTCCGGGTCGGCGCCGCCGTCTTCACCTTGAACCGCGTGGTCGGGGCGCCGGTCGTCTGGTCCCGCCAGGTCGTCACGGACGGCGTCGTGAGCGCCGTCGTCCTCAACTCCGGCGGGGCGAACGTCGCCACCGGACCCGAGGGGTTCCAGGACTCCCACGAGACCGCCGAGCGCGTCGCGGCCGGGCTCGGGATCTCGTCGGGGGACGTCGTCGTGTGCTCTACGGGCCTCATCGGGGTGCGGCTCGCGAGCGAGAAGCTCTTCGCGGGCATCGGCCCCGCGCTCGAGGCACTCTCCGCCGACGGCGGTCCCGCGGCCGCCGAGGCCATCATGACGACCGACTCGGTGCCCAAGACGACGCACGTCACGGTGCAGGGCGGGTCCGGCACCTGGACCCTCGGGGGCATGGCGAAGGGCGCAGGGATGCTCGCACCCGCGCTCGCCACGATGCTTGTCGTCCTCACCACGGACGCCGCCGTCGACGCCGTCCAGGCCGACGCCGCGCTGCGCGCCGCGACGCGCGCCACGTTCGACCGCATCGACTCCGACGGCGCGATGTCGACCTCCGACACCGTGACGTTGCTGGCCTCGGGCGCGAGCGGCATCACGCCCGACCCCGACGAGTTCGCCGCGGCGGTGCACGAGGTGTGCGCGAGCCTCGCGCGTCAGCTCGTCGCGGACGCGGAGGGCGCGAGCCACGACATCGCCGTGCGCGTGGTCGGTGCGAGCAGCGAGGACGCCGCCGTCGCCGTCGCGCGTGCCGTGACGCGCTCGAACCTCGTCAAGGCCGCGTTCTTCGGCAACGACCCCAACTGGGGTCGGATCATCGCCCAGGTCGGCACCGTCCCCGAGTGCGTCGCCCCGTTCGACGCGACCAACATCGACGTGGCGATCAACGGCGTCCAGGTGTGCCGAGCGAGCGGGCTCGGCGAGGACCCGGGCCTCCTCGACCTCGCGGCCGCCCGGGAGGTGCACGTCGAGATCGACCTGCACGCGGGCGATGCCGAGGCCACCGTCTGGACCAACGACCTCACGCACGGCTACGTCCACGAGAACAGCGCGTACTCCACATGAGCGATCCGATCACGTACACGACCCCGACGCCCGTCGTCTCGAGCGGGCTCACCCACGAGCTGACGCCGCAGGACAAGGCGAGCGTCCTCATCGAGGCGCTGCCGTGGCTCAAGCGTTTCCGTGGCGCGCTGTTCGTCGTCAAGTACGGCGGCAACGCCATGGTCGACGAGTCGCTCAAGCGTGCGTTCGCCGAGGACATGGTGCTGCTGCGCCAGGTCGGTCTCCGGCCTGTGGTCGTGCACGGCGGCGGTCCGCAGATCACGCAGATGCTCGGCAAGCTCGGTATCGAGAGCGAGTTCCGTGGCGGTTTTCGCGTCACGACGCCCGAGGCGATGGACGTCGTCCGCATGGTGCTCACGGGCAAGGTCTCGCGTGAGCTCGTGGGCCTGCTCAACGAGCACGGGCCGCTCGCCGTCGGCATGTCGGGGGAGGACGGCGGCCTCCTGCAGGCCGAGCTGCGCCGCCCGCTCGTCGACGGCGTGCACACCGACATCGGCCTCGTGGGGGACGTCGTCGCCGTCGACCCCACGGCCGTCCAGGACCTGCTGGACGCCGGCCGCATCCCCGTCGTCTCGACCGTCGCCCCGGACATCGCCGACCCGACTCGCGTCCTCAACGTCAACGCGGACTCCGCCGCGGCGGCGCTCGCCGTCGCGCTCGGGGCGAAGAAGCTCATCGTGCTCACGGACGTCGAGGGCCTCTACACGCGCTGGCCCGAGCGTGACTCGCTCGTGCGCCAGATCCGGCTCTCCGCGCTCGCCGAGCTGTTGCCGAGCCTCGAGTCGGGGATGGTCCCCAAGATGGAGGCGTGCCTGCGGGCCGTCGCGGGCGGTGTGTCCCAGGCGCACGTCGTCGACGGGCGCGTCGCACACTCCGTCCTCATGGAGGTCTTCACGGCCAAGGGCATCGGCACGATGGTCCTGCCCGACGACGCCGCGCTCCACCCGGGGGAGTCCGCATGAGCGAGCCCCTGCCCTGGGTGCCGACGGGCGCGAACGGTAGCGAGATCACCACCGATCGATGGCGCGAGCGCTACTCCCGCGCGATCGCTGACACGTTCGGCCCGCCGCAGCGCATCCTCGTGCGCGGCGAGGGCGTCTACGTGTGGGACGCCGACGGCAAGCGCTACCTCGACCTGCTCGCCGGGATCGCGGTCAACGTGCTGGGCCACGCCCACCCCACGCTGACCTCGATGATCTCCGCGCAGCTGGGCACGCTCGGCCACGTGTCGAACTTCTTCGGCACCCCGCAGCAGATCGGGCTCGCCGAGGCGCTCCTCGATGCGACCAGGGCGCCCGGGGGCTCGAAGGTCTTCTTCACCAACTCGGGTACGGAGGCCAACGAGGCCGCGTTCAAGCTCGCCCGCCTGCACGGTGGCCGTGCGCGCCCGCGCGTCCTTGCGCTCGAGGGCGCGTTCCACGGCCGTTCCATGGGTGCCCTCGCGCTCACGCACAAGGCCGCCTACCGCGAACCGTTCGAGCCGTTGCCCGGGGGCGTGGAGTTCTTGCCGTTCGGGGACACCGCGGCGCTCGAGGCCGCGTTCGCCGACGGCGGGGAGCGGGTGGCCGCGCTCTTCGTGGAACCCGTCCAGGGCGAGGCCGGGGTCCGCCCGCTGCCCCCGGGCTACTTCGCCCGCGCCCGCGAGCTCACGTCCGCCCACGGTGCGCTGCTCGTCGCGGACGAGGTGCAGTCCGGGATGGGCCGCACGGGGGAGTGGCTCGCGGTGCACCACGAGCACATCGGCGGGGGCGCGATGCCCGACGTCGTGACGCTCGCCAAGGGCCTCGGCGGGGGCTTCCCGATCGGGGCGATGCTCGCGCTCGGCCCCGCGGGCGACATCTTCGGGCGTGGCCAGCACGGCTCGACCTTCGGCGGCAACCCCGTCGCCGCGATGGCGGCGCTCACGACGATGGGCGTCATCGAGCGCGATGGTCTCCTCGCACACGTGCGTGCGCTGGGTGCCCGGCTGAGCGCGGATCTCGCGGCGAGCGACAACCCGCTCGTCGCGGGCGCGCGCGGCGAGGGACTGCTCGTCGCCGTCGAGCTCACGGCCGACGTCGCGCCCGCCGTCCAGGCCGCCGTGCTCGACGCCGGCTTCATCGTCAACGCCGTGGCGCCGAACGCGCTGCGCCTCGCCCCGCCCCTCATCCTCACCGCCGAGCAGGCGAAGAGCTTCGTCGACTTCCTCGCGACCGTGGAGGTCCCGTCATGACGCGTCACTTCTTGCGCGACGACGACCTCACGCCCGCCGAGCAGCGCGAGGTGCTCGACCTTGCGATCGCCCTCAAGGCGGACCGGTTCGCCGCGCGGCCGCTCGCCGGTCCCCGCGCCGTCGCCGTGCTCTTCGACAAGCCGACGCTGCGCACGCAGCTCTCCTTCACGGTCGGGATCGCCGAGCTCGGCGGGCACCCCGTCCTCGTCGACGGGCGCCTCGCCCAGATCGGCGAGCGAGAGACGGTCGCGGACACGGCCCAGGTGCTCGGTCCGCAGGTCGCGGCGATCGTGTGGCGCACGTTCGCCCAGGCCCGGCTCGAGGAGATGGCCGCGCTCGTGCGCGTGCCCGTCGTCAACGCGCTCACGGACGACTTCCACCCGTGCCAGATCCTCGCGGACCTGCAGACGGTCGCCGAGAACGTCGGCGGCACGGCCCACCTGCCCGGCACGGTTCTCGCCTACCTCGGCGACGGCTCCAACAACATGGCCAACTCCTACCTGCTCGGCGGGGCCACGGCCGGTCTGCACGTGCGCATCGCCACGCCGGCGCAGCGCCAGCCGCACCCCGACGTGCTCGCGCGGGCGCGCGAGATCGCGTCCGCGACGGGTGGCTCCGTGCTCGTGACGGACTCCGTGGCCGAGGCGGTCGCGGGGGCGCGGGTGGTCGCGACCGACACGTGGGTCTCGATGGGAGACGAGACGAGCCAGGCCGAGGCGGAGGTGCTCTTCGGCCCGTACCAGCTCGACGGCGCGGCGCTCGCGCAGGCTGCCCCGGACGCCGTCGTCCTGCACTGCTTGCCCGCCTACCGCGGCAAGGAGATCACCGCGGAGGTGCTCGACGGCCCGCAGTCCGTCGTCTTCGACGAGGCGGAGAACCGCCTGCACGCGCAGAAGGCCCTGCTGACGTGGCTCCTGGAGCGACCGTGAGCCACCCCGGCGCCCCGACCACCAAGACCGCTCGGCAGGCGCTCATCACCCGGCTGCTGCAGACCACCACCGTGCGCTCCCAGGGTGACCTGGCCGCGGCGCTCGCGGACGACGACGTGGTCGTGACACAGGCGACGCTCTCGCGCGACCTCGTCGAGCTGCGGGCCGTGCGCATCCGGACCGCGGACGGCTCGCTCGCCTACGCGATCCCGGCCGAGGGCGGCGACCGCACGCCGCTCGTCGACGTCACGACGGAGCAGCTCTCGGCCCGCCTCGCGCGGCTCGCCGCGGAGCTGTTGGTGACGGCCGAGCACTCTGGCAACCTGGTGGTGCTTCGCACCCCGCCGGGTGCCGCGCAGTTCCTCGCCTCTGCGATCGACCACTCGGTCATGCCCGGTGTGCTGGGCACCATCGCGGGCGACGACACGGTGCTGGTGATCAGCGCCGACCCCGACGGCGGGTCTGCGGTGGCCAGACGATTCCTCGATCTCGCGGGCGGCCGCGAGCACGGACGAGACACGAAGGACGAGACGTGAGCAAAGTTCTGACGGAGCTGCCGGTCGGCGAGCGGGTGGGCATCGCCTTCTCGGGAGGGCTCGACACCTCGGTGGCCGTGGCCTGGATGCGGCACCGCGGTGCGATCCCGTACACGTACACCGCCGACCTGGGGCAGTACGACGAGCCCGAGATCGACAAGGTGCCCAGCCGTGCGATGCAGTACGGCGCCGAGCGGGCACGGGCCGTGGACTGCCGGGCGGCGCTCGTCGAGGAGGGGCTCGCCGCGATCGCGTGCGGTGCGTTCCACATCCGTAGCGGTGGCCGCTCCTACTTCAACACGACGCCCCTCGGGCGCGCGGTCACGGGCACGCTCCTCGTGCGCGCCATGCAGGCCGACGACGTCGACATCTGGGGCGACGGCTCCACCTTCAAGGGCAACGACATCGAGCGGTTCTACCGCTACGGCCTGCTCGCCAACCCTGCGCTGCGGATCTACAAGCCGTGGCTCGACCCGGCGTTCGTGGCGGAGCTCGGTGGGCGAGCGGAGATGAGCCAGTGGCTCGTCGAGCACGAGCTGCCGTACCGCGACAGCGCCGAGAAGGCGTACTCGACCGACGCCAACATCTGGGGCGCCACCCACGAGGCGAAGACGCTCGAGCACCTCGACGTCTCGCTCGAGGTCGTCGAGCCGATCATGGGCGTGCGGTTCTGGGACCCGCAGGTCACGATCGAGACCGAGGACGTCACGATCGGCTTCGAGCGGGGTAGGCCCGTGACGATCAACGGGACCCGGTTCGACGATGCCGTCGCGCTCGTCCACGAGGCGAACACCATCGGGGGCCGGCACGGCCTCGGCATGTGCGACCAGATCGAGAACCGCATCATCGAGGCCAAGTCGCGCGGCATCTACGAGGCGCCGGCCATGGCGCTGCTCTTCATCGCCTACGAGCGCCTCGTCAACGGCATCCTGAACGAGGACACGATCGCCAACTACCACGCCGAGGGGCGCCGGTTGGGTCGGTTGCTGTACGAGGGCCGCTGGCTCGACC
This sequence comes from uncultured Cellulomonadaceae bacterium, assembly GCA_964510785.1. GTDB lineage: Bacteria > Actinomycetota > Actinomycetes > Actinomycetales > Cellulomonadaceae > JAAYZM01. The sequence goes on from CAZECM010000071.1 coordinate 8,411, forward strand.
CCCAGGCGCTCATGGTGCGCGAGTCGATCCAGCGCTGGATCGCCTCCGTGGTGACCGGCGAGGTCACGCTGCGGCTGCGGCGAGGCGAGGACTACACGATCCTGCGCACCGCGGGCCCGGAGCTGTCCTACCACCCCGACAAGCTGTCGATGGAGCGTACCGAGTCCGCCGCCTTCGGCCCCACCGACCGCATCGGCCAGCTCACGATGCGCAACCTCGACATCGCGGACTCGCGGGCCAAGCTCGAGCTGTACGCGCAGCAGCCCGTGGACCAGGGCCAGGTGCTCGTCGAGCACGGCACGCTCTTCGGGGCGCTGCCCGCCGGTGGCGCCGACGTCATCTCGGAGAACCCGTCGGTGGCCGGTGACGAGGAGCTGGCGCTCGAGAGCGCCGCGATGGAAGCCGGGACGGACTGACGTGAGCACACCCTCAGGCGCCCTGTGGGGCGGCCGGTTCAGCGGCGGTCCAGCGGACGCCCTCGCCGCACTGTCCCGGAGCACGCAGTTCGACTGGCGGCTCGCGCGGCAGGACATCACCGGTTCGATGGCCCATGCGCGGGTGCTGCACGGGGCCGGACTGCTCGGCGACGGCGAGCTCGCGGGCATGCTCGCGGCCCTCGAACGGCTCCTCGAGGACGTCGCCTCGGGTGCGTTCGGGCCTGCCGACGACGACGAGGACGTCCACTCGGCCCTCGAGCGCGGACTCATCGAGCGCGCCGGCCCGGAGCTCGGCGGCAAGCTGCGCGCAGGGCGTTCGCGCAACGACCAGATCGCCACGCTCGTGCGGATGTACCTGCGCGAGGAGGCCCGCCACCTCGCGGGACTGGTGCTCGATGTCGCCGACGCCCTCGTGACGCAGGCCGCGGCCCACCCGACGGCACCCATGCCGGGACGCACCCACCTGCAGCACGCCCAGCCCGTGCTGCTCGCCCACCACCTGCTCGCCCACGCGTGGCCGCTGCTGCGCGACGTCGAGCGCTGGACGGACTGGGACCGCCGCGCCGCGCGCTCGCCGTACGGCTCCGGGGCGCTCGCGGGCTCCTCGCTCGGCCTCGACCCGGCGGCCGTCGCGGCGGACCTCGGCTTCGACGGTCCCGTCGAGAACTCGATCGACGGCACGGCCTCGCGTGACGTGGTCGCCGAGTTCGCGTTCGTCGCCGCGATGATCGGCGTGGACCTGTCCCGCCTCGCCGAGGACGTCATCCTCTGGGCCACGAAGGAGTTCGGCTTCGCGCGGCTCGACGACGCGTTCTCGACCGGGTCGAGCATCATGCCGCAGAAGAAGAACCCCGACGTGGCCGAGCTCGCGCGCGGCAAGGCCGGCCGGCTCATCGGTGACCTCGCGGGGCTGCTCGCGACGCTCAAGGGCCTCCCGCTCGCCTACAACCGCGACCTGCAGGAGGACAAGGAGCCGGTGTTCGACCAGGTCGACCAGCTCGACGTCCTGCTCCCGGCCGTCGCGGGCATGGTCGCGACGCTCACGTTCGACACGGACCGCATGGCCGAGCTCGCCCCACAGGGCTTCTCGCTCGCGACGGACGTCGCCGAGTGGCTCGTCCGCGAGGGTGTGCCGTTCCGCGTCGCACACGAGGTCGCGGGGGAGTGCGTCCGCGTGTGCGAGGGGCGCGGCATCGAGCTGTGGGACCTGTCCGACGGCGATCTCGCCGGGATCTCGAGCCACCTCACGCCGGCCGTGCGCGGCGTGCTGAGCGTCGAGGGCTCGATCGCCTCGCGCGACGCCGTCGGCGGCACTGCCCCCGCGCGTGTGGCCGAGCAGCTCGAGGCGGCCCGCGCACGGCTCGCCACGTTGCGAGACTGGGCGCAGCGAGGCCCGGCGCAGCGAGGCTCGGCGCCGGGTCCGGCCCAGGGCTGAGCAGGTGCGCGTCGTCGTCGTCGTGCTCGTCGTGGTCCTTCTCGCGGCGTGCGCGCGCGAGGCGACGCCGCGGCCCACCGGCTCCCCGGTCCCCGTGAAGCCCACGGTCACGGAGCTCGACGCGTACGAGTCCCGCATCCGGGGCGGGAACGACGCGGACGCGGGTTCGCGCCTGCGCGAGGCCGAGGAACGGATCGAGGCCTGCATGTCCGGGGCCGGGTTCGAGTACCACCCGCAGATCGCCGAGGCGCAGCACGTGTACGTGGCGCCGCTCGTGCTCACGCGCGAGCACGCCGAGCGCTCCGGCTACGGGGACACGATCGCGCCGGCCCCCGGCGTGACCCCGAGCCGCTGGGCGCACCACGTCCTCGACGCACCGGGCGAGGTGGCGAACCTCGCCTACCGCGAGTCCCTCTCCGCCGAGGAGCTGGACGCCTACTGGGCGGTGCTCGGTGGGGAGCAGCTCGTCGGAGGTGGTGAGCACGCGGACGGTGACCCGCAGGACGGCACCCCGGACGACGGCGGGTGCCAGGGAAAGGCCATGGCCGAGGTGTTCGCCGACGTCATGGTCCCCGAGCCGCTTCGCGAGGTCGAGGGTGCGGTGCGCCAGGTCGCGCGGGCGGTGGAGAACGAGGCCCAGGTCTCGGCGGCGGTGGACCGGTGGTCGACGTGCATGGCCCAGGCGGGCTACCCGGACCTCACCGGTCGCCACGGTGGCGCGGAGCTCGTGGCCGCGCGGGCGGCAGACTTCCCCGCGCCCGACCGGCTGACGTTCGCCGAGATCGAGGACGCCTTCCCGACGGAGCTCGCGGAGCTGCAGGCCTTCGAGCTCGAGGTCGCCCTCGCGGACGTGACGTGCCTCGAGCAGACCGGCTTCTACCCGGCCTGGGACGAGGCTCGCACGCGGCTGCACGGTGAGCTCGTCGCGGCGCACCGCACCGAGCTCGAGGCGTGGGCGACGTGGGCCGAAGAGCTCCGGGTGGCCGGGCCGTGACGCCACAGGACACGCTCGCCGAGATCGCCGGCCTGATCGCAGCGGGCCCGCCACGGCTCGGAGGATCTCGGCTCGTGAGCATCGACGGCCCGGCGGGCTCGGGCAAGACGACGCTCGCCGACGACGTCGCTCGGCACCTGCGCGCCGTCGGCCTCTCGGCCGAGGTGTTCCACCTCGACGAGGCGCTCGACGGGTGGGCGGGGCTCGACGTCGGCGTCGGCCAGCTGCTGACGACCGTCCTCGTCCCGCTCTCCGACGGCCGCCCCGGGTCGTACCGGCGCTACGACTGGGTCGCGAAGGCGTGGGCGGAGGAGGTCACGGTCCCCGTGGCGGACGTCCTCGTCGTCGAGGGCTGCGGCAGCGCGCCGCGCGCGGCCGCCGACTGGACCACCCTCATCGCCTACGTCTCGACCGACGAGGCCACGCGCCTCGCACGCGGCCTCGCACGCGACGGCGAGGAGCTGCGCGACGAGTGGCTGCGGTGGATGGAGCTCGAGGAGTCGGTCTTCGTGCGCGAGCGGGTGCGCGAGCGGGCGCACGTCCACCTCGACGGGACCGGTCGCATCGTCACCCCGCCGTCGGGCACGACCCGGGCCTGACCTCCGGTCCCGAGCGCGTCGCGCCCCGGGCTACGCGAGCTCGGGGACGAGGCTCCCGAGCAGCTCGACGACGGGCGCCGGGTCATCGAAGCCCGAGGAGTAGACGTACGCGGCCGCCACGCCGAGCCCGCGCACCGCCTCGAGCCGGCCGAGCAGCTCCTCGCGCGAGGTCGTGGGGTCGATCCCGACCATGACCGTCTTCTCGATGTCGGCCTCGTCGCGGCCGACGTCCTCGCAGTGCCGTCGCAGCACGTCGAGCTTGTGCTCGAGGTCGGGGCCGAGACCGAGGTTGCACGCGTCGGCGTACTGCGCCACGAGCCGCAGCGTCTTGCGCTCCCCGCCCCCGCCGATCATGAGGTAGGGGTGCGGTCGTTCGAGCGACCGGGGCACGTTGAGCGTGCGCTCGAGCCGGTAGTGCTCCCCGGCGAACCCGCCTTCGCCCTCGCCCCACATCTGCAGGCAGATCTGGAGCGTCTCCTCGAGCCGCTCGAACCGTTCGGCGAGCGTGGGGAACGGGATGCCGAGCCCGCGCGCCTCGTCGGCGAACCATGCCGCGCCGATCCCGAGCCCCGCGCGCCCGCCCGAGAGGACGTCGAGCGTGGTGACCTGCTTCGCGAGCACGGCCGGCTCGCGGTAGACGACCCCCGAGACGAGCGAGTGCAGCCGTACCGTCTCGGTGTGCGCCGCGAGGAAGCCGAGCGTCGTGTACGCCTCGAGCATGTCGTGCTCGTAGGGACCGAGGTCACCGCCGAGCTGCCAGAAGTGGTCCATGACGGTGATCCGCGCGACGCCGGCCTGCTCCGCCTCGCGCGCGTGGCGGGCGAGCCTCGCGCCGAGCACGGGAGCGCCGCCGTCCCAGGTGAAGTCCGCGATGTGGAGTCCGAGTTCCATGGCACCGACAGTAGGAGCTCGAGCGCACTCGAAGTCAAGGTGCACCGGGCTGCGGCATGCTTGGTCCGTGTCCTGGACCTCTCTGCCCCCGCCGCGCGACTGGTTCCGCCGGGGGGTGCTCGAGGTCGCACGAGACCTGCTCGGCTCGTTCCTCGTGCGATCGAGTCCGGAGGGCGTCGTCGTCGTCCGCATCACCGAGGTCGAGGCGTACCGGGGGAGCGAGGACCCCGCGTCGCACGCCTACCGCGGCAGGACGGCGCGCAACGCGACGATGTTCGGCGACGGCGGGCACCTCTACGTCTACCGGCACATGGGGCTGCACGCGTGCGCGAACGTCGCGGCCGACATCGAGGGCGTGGGGCACGGGGTGCTGCTGCGGGCGGGCGAGGTGGTCGAGGGGCACGAGCTTGCCCGACGACGGCGCACCGCTCGCGGGGTGTGCCGCACCGACGTGGACCTTGCTCGTGGGCCGGCCCGCCTGACGGTCGCGGCGGGGATCGACCCGGAGCTCGACGGGGCGGACGTCGGAACCGCGGGGGGCGCCGTCGTCGTCGTCCCCGGCGCAGCCGTGCCGGAGTCCGCCGTGAGCCGCGGTCCACGCGTGGGCGTCGCCGGCGCGGGCGACCTCGCGGCGGCGCTGCCCTACCGGCTGTGGCTCGGGGGCGACCCGCACGTCTCGGCGTTCCGGGCTTGACCACGCGGCGGGCGGGTGGTGCCCGAGGGGCGAATCAGTGCGACCCCGGGCACGCGGACGGGGCAGACTGTCCGGAGCAGATCCGTCGTCGTCCCAGGAGTTGCCGTGACTCACGTCCTTGACGAGCTCGCCTGGCGCGGGCTCATCGCGCAGTCCACCGACCTCGGCGCACTGCGCGCCGCGATGGACTCCGGACCCATCACGTACTACTGCGGCTTCGACCCGACCGCGCCGAGCCTGCACCACGGGCACCTCGTGCAGCTCGTGCTGCTGCGCCACCTCCAGCTCGCCGGGCACCGCGCGATCGCGCTCGTGGGCGGGGCGACGGGGCTCATCGGCGACCCACGCATGTCCGGGGAGCGGGTCCTCAACACGAAGGACACCGTGGCCGAGTGGGTCGAGCGGCTGCGGGGGCAGGTCGAGCGGTTCCTCGACTTCGACGGCGAGAACCCGGCGCGGCTCGTCAACAACCTCGACTGGACGGGTGAGCTCTCGGCGATCGACTTCCTGCGCGAGGTGGGCAAGCACTACCGCCTCGGCACGATGCTCGCGAAGGACACGGTCGCGCGCCGGCTCGCGAGCGACGAGGGGATCTCCTTCACGGAGTTCAGCTACCAGATCCTGCAGGGCTACGACTACCTCGAGCTGCACCGGCGCTACGGCTGCTCGCTCCAGACCGGCGGCAACGACCAGTGGGGGAACCTGTTGTCCGGGGTCGAGCTCGTGCGCAAGAGCGACCAGGCCACCGTCCACGCGCTGACGACGCCGCTCATCACGAAGTCCGACGGCACGAAGTTCGGCAAGACGGAGGGCGGGGCCGTGTGGCTCGCGCCCGACATGATGACGCCGTACGCCTTCTACCAGTTCTGGCTCAACACCGACGACGCCGACGTCGTGGGGTACCTCAAGACGTTCACCTTCCGGTCCCGTGAGGAGATCGCGACGCTCGAGGCGGCGGTCGAGGAGCGGCCGGCGGCGCGCGAGGCGCAGCGTGCGCTCGCCGAGGACGTGACGACGCTCGTGCACGGCGCCGACGCCGTCCTCAAGGCCGTCGGCGCGAGCCGGGCGCTGTTCGGTCGTGGCGAGCTCGGTGACCTCGACGAGCCGACCCTCGCGGCTGCGGTCGCGGAGCTGCCGCGGGCACGAGCGCGCGTTGGGGAACCGCTCGTCGACCTGTTCGTCGGAGCCGGCCTCGTCAAGAGCAAGGGGGAGGCGCGCCGGGCGGTGGCCGAAGGTGGGCTCTCCGTCAACAACGAGCGCGTCAGCGACGCCGACGCTGTGCTCGACGACGGACAGCTGCTGCACGGCCGCTGGGCGTTGCTGCGCCGGGGCAAGCGCACCCTCGGGGTCGCGCAGACCACGGAATGAGCCGATCCCGCCTAGCCCCGCGCTCGGGTGTGTCTTTGCAGGTCAGCCCACAGAACGCGAACGTGACGGGGGTCACGCCGCCTCGATTTGACGAGGGGCCCGGGGAGCCGTAATGTTCTGACACGTCGCCCCGCAGGGAGCACCGGACACCGAGGATCAAGACCCGGTGGCTGGTCCCGCAGGGAAGACCTCCCGGAACACTCCGAGCGGCAGGAAACTGCCCGCCGTACGAGCGCGTCGGGAGCGCCGGATGGTTCCTCATCCCGCACGACACGCCGGATACGGCGAGTTGACGGGGAGGGAAAAGATGGCTAAGGTAGAGAAGTTGCCCCGAGAAGGAACGAGAGTTCCGGACAGGTGCGCGTTCGTTCCTTGAGAACTCAACAGCGTGTCAGGTAGTTGATGCCAAGTGCGTCTGCCTGGATCTAGCAGCTCCCATACGGGAGCCGGCGGGTGCAGTCAGCGCGAAAATCACTTGGCTTGACTGAGGTATGCCCAGCCCCGTCTGGGAAGCCTCGGAAAAGTCAGGTTCAAATGGTGCGTTCCTTCGTCAGTGGGGAGCGTGCCAACTTCGTTTTGTTGGTAGCCGCGCGGCCTCGGTCGCGTTGGTACCGCTAGACATTTACGGAGAGTTTGATCCTGGCTCAGGACGAACGCTGGCGGCGTGCTTAACA
>CAZECM010000072.1:0-4291 GCA_964510785.1 uncultured Cellulomonadaceae bacterium
GGCGGGCATCGGCGTGCTGCTCGACTGGGTGCCCGCCCGGTGCAGGCGGTCCACGAGGTAGCGGAAGTCGTCGGGGTGGCCGAACCGTGAGGTCGGGGCGTAGTAGCTCGAGACCTGGTAGCCCCACGAGCCGCCGAAGGGGTGCTCCGCGACGGGCATGAGCTCGACGTGCGTGAAGCCGAGCCCTCCGACGTAGTCCGCGAGCTGGTCGGCCGCGTCGCGGTAGCCGAGCCCGGGTCGCCACGAGCCGAGGTGGACCTCGTAGACGCTCATCGGTCCGCCGTGGGGATCGGACTCGGCCCGGGCGCGCAGCCAGTCGTGGTCGCCCCACTCGTAGGTCGAGTCGACGACGACGCTCCCCGTCGCGGGCGGCACCTCCGTGCCCCGGGCGAGCGGGTCGGCCTTCTGGCGCAGCGAGCCGTCGCGGCCGAGGATCTCGAACTTGTAGCGGGCGCCGGGCCCGACGTCGGGCACGAAGAGCTCCCACACCCCGGACGTGCCGAGGGTGCGCATCGCGTGGGAGGCGCCCTGCCAGTGGTTGAAGTCCCCGACGACGCGCACGGCGCGGGCGTTGGGCGCCCAGACCGCGAAGGCGGTGCCGTGGACCTCGCCGAGCACCGACGGGTAGGACTTGAGGTTCGCGCCGAGCACGGTCCACAGCTGTTCGTGGCGTCCCTCGGCGATGAGGTGGAGGTCGAGGGCGCCGACGCTCGGCAGGAACCGGTAGGGGTCGTCGAGCGTCGTCTCGACGTCGCCGTAGCGCGCCATGACGCGGTAGTCGGGCACCGCGGTGCCCGGGAGGACGGCGGACCACACACCGCCCTCGAGGTGCTTCGCGGGGTAGGAGCCGTCCGTCGTGGTGATCGTCACGGCATCCGCGAGCGGACGCAGGGTGCGCACGGCGACGCCGTCGGTGCCCGGGTGCGGGCCGAGGATCGTGTGCGGGTCGCCGTGCGTCCCGGCCGCGACCGCGGCGAGATCGGCGGAGTGTGGCTCGGGCGTCATGGCCCTACTCTTCCACCACCGGGCCCGCCCTGGGGGGACCCCACGAGCCGGTGCAGGGCCTGCCAGGGGATCGCGGCCCACTGCGGCCGGTTCTGCGTCTCGTACACGACCTCGTAGAGCGCCTTGTCGACCTGGAAGGCGCGCAGCACGAGCGCCGCCTCGCGGCTCGCCGCCGCGGGCACCTCACGCCGGTAGGCGCTGAGGAACGCCGAGCGCGCCTCAGCGGTCCACGACGCGTCCGCCTCGGCGCGGGCGGCCGCGTAGTCGAAGGAGCGCAGGATGCCCGCGACGTCGCGCAGCGCGAGCCCCGGCAGCGCCCGGTCCGTGAGGGGGACCATGGGTTCGCCCTCGAAGTCGAGCACGAACCACGCATCGGCCGAGCGCAGCAGCTGGCCGAGGTGCAGGTCCCCGTGGACGCGCTGGAGCCACGGCAGCTCGTCGAGCTCGCCGAGCCGGTCCACGAGACCGCCCACGGCGCCACGCCACCGACCCAGCTCGGGCACGCCGGCGACGGACCACTCGAGCCGGTCGTGCAGGTGCGCCGTGAGCTCCGCCGCGGTGATGCGCCGCGGTGGGACCACGGGCAGCGCGGCGACGAGGCGCTCGTGCATCTCGGCGATGACGACGCCGAGGGCGTCCGCGAGCGGGGCGAAGGACTCGCCGCGACCTGCCATCGCGCACGCGAGCTCGAAGCCGTCCTGCGCTCCCGGCACGAACCGTGAGAGCACACCGAGCTGGAACGGTGCCGCGCCCGTGTGCTCGAGCCAGGCGAGAGGTGCCGGCACGTGCCCCCAACCCGCGCGGGCGAGGGCGTCCGGTACGTCGACGTCGGGGTTCTTCCCTGGCCAGACGCTGCGAAACACCTTGAGGATCGCGCCCGGGGCCCCGTCGACCCCCGTGACGACGACGGAGGAGTTGGACTGCTCGCCCGAGACGAGCCGGGCGGAGTCCGTGTCGAGCGCGGCACCGAGCCGGCCGTCGTCGTCGGCCGCGGCGAGCCACGCACGCACGAACGCCGGGTCCTCGGGCCCGTCGAAGACCTCGAGGCTCCCTCCCGCCACGGTGGCGACGGGATCGATCTCGGCCGGCGCGGTCCCCGCGGCCCGGAACGTCAGGGGCACCTGCACGAACGGGGGGCCGGGGTCGGGGGCGACGCCGAGCAGGAGCACGACGACGCGTGCCTCGCCCGCGGGATCGGGGAGCTCGAGCCGGTCGACGACGGCGAGCCGTGCACCCGCGTCGCGGGCGTGGAACCACCGGCGCCCGGGGAGCCAGGTGACGAGCGCATCGAGCACGTCCGCCACCAGCAGCTCCGTTTCCGCCATGCCCCCAGGATTACAGGTGTGCACGTGGGCGGCACCCCGCACGGCCGATCGGATGTCGTGCGGCGGGCGCTCGCGGTGCGACGATGTGATCCTCGGGCCAGAACCATGAACCACGAAGGAAGGTCGACCGTGTCGCAGCAGGAGCGTCGCCGTCCGACGATCGAGGACGTCGCGCGAGAGGCGCGCGTGTCTCGCGCGACGGTCTCGCGGGTGCTCAACGGCGGCAACTGGGTGTCCGAGGATGCCGCGGCCCGTGTGCGCCAGGCGATCAAGAAGACCGGGTACCGGATCAACGCGCACGCGCGCAGCCTCGCGACCCGCCGCGCGGGTTCCGTGGCCCTGCTGCTGACGGAGTCGCACGAGCGGTTCTTCGAGGACCCCAACTTCTCGCTCATCATGCGCAGCGCCTCGACGGCGCTCGCCGAGCGCGAGTTCCAGCTCCTGCTCATCCTCGCGGACACGACCGTCGAGCAGCGCCGCGCCGTGGACTTCATGACGGCCGGGCACGTGGACGGCGCGCTCGTGCTGTCCGGCCACCGTGACCGCCTCGCGTTCCTCGACGACCTGCTCGCCGCCGAGGTGCCGCTCATCGCCGTCGGCGCGCCGCTCGGCTTCGAGAGCCGGGTCGCGTTCGTGCAGGCCGAGGACGTCGACGGCGCGCGCACCATGACGCGGTACCTGCGCGACTCGGGCCGCCGCCGCATCGCGCACATCGCGGGGCCGCAGGACACGTCGGGCGGGACGGGCCGGCTCGCGGGCTACCGGGCGGAGCTCGGCGCGGACTACGACGACGGCCTCGTGGCGGTGGGCGACTACTCGCGGGCGAGCGGTGTCGCAGCGATGACGGACCTGCTCGAGCGCGGTGCGGAGTTCGACGCCGTCTTCGTCGCGAACGACCTCATGGCGGCGGGCGCCCTCGACGTGCTCGCGCAGGCGGGGCGACGCGTGCCGCAGGACGTCGCGGTCGGTGGCTTCGACGACTCTCCCGTGGCGCGCCAGACGGACCCGCCCCTGACCACGATGCGCCAGCCGTTCGAGCGGATCGCGCAGGAGATGGTCCGCGTGCTCCTCGAGATGATCGACGGACGCTCTCCCGCCCGCGTGGGGCTGCCCACCGAGCTCGTGGTGCGCGGATCCGCCTGAGCGCAGGCAACGGAACGGACTGAGAACGGTTACAGTTTTGTAACAAGCCAATCCCGTGATTCCCCTGCCAGCAAGCGCGCGCTAACCTGAGAGCGGTTTCAGGTTCTGCCCAATGCAGACCCCCTTCTGACTCGACGGAGCGTCATGACTGAATCCTCGTGGGCCCGCCCTGCGGGCATCGCGTTCGGCGGCGACTACAACCCCGAGCAGTGGCCGCGCGAGACGTGGCGCGAGGACGTTGTCCTCATGCGGGCCGCCGGGGTGACGCTCGTGAGCGTCGGGATCTTCGCGTGGGCTACGCTCGAACCGGCCGAGGGCGAGTACGACTTCGAGTGGCTCGACGAGCTCCTCGACCTCCTGCACGCCCACGGGATCGCCGTCGACCTCGCGACCCCCACGGCGTCCCCGCCCGCGTGGTTCTTCGCGACCTACCCCGAGTCCCGCGTCGTCACGCGCGACGGCACCGTCATGGGGTTCGGCTCCCGGGGCATGGCCTCGCACAGCTCGTCGGCATACCGGCGGGCCGCGTCCCGCATCGCCGCGGCCCTCGCCGAGCGGTACGCGCACCACCCCGCCGTCGTGCTGTGGCACGTCCACAACGAGTACGGAGTGCCCGTCGGGGAGGACTACTCACCCACGGCCGTCGCGGCCTTCCGGGAGTGGCTGCGCGCGCGGTACGGCTCGCTCGACGCGCTCAACGCGGCGTGGGGCACCGCGTTCTGGGGTCAGCGGTACGGCGAGTGGGACCACGTGGGGGCGCCCGCCGTCGCGCCGTCCGTCGTCAACCCCGCCCAGCGGCTCGACTTCGCGCGCTTCAC
>CAZECM010000072.1:4301-15430 GCA_964510785.1 uncultured Cellulomonadaceae bacterium
CGCCGAACCCCTCGCAGCAGCTGGACTTCCACCGCTTCACCGACCACCAGCTCCTCGAGTGCTACCGCGCCGAGCGGGACGCGATCCGCCAGCACGCCACGCAGCCCGTCACCACCAACTTCATGGCCAACGCGAGCCTCACGACGGACCTGTTCGCGTGGGGCCGCGAGGTCGACGTCGTGTCGAACGACCACTACCTCACGGCCTCGGACCCCGACGGGCACATCGGCCTCGCGCTCGCGGCGGACCTGACCCGGTCCGTGGGCGGCGGGCGGCCGTGGATCCTCATGGAGCACTCGACCTCGGCTGTCAACTGGCAACCACGCAACGTCGCGAAGCGCCCGGGGGAGATGGCGAGGAACTCGCTCGCCCACCTCGCGCGCGGCGCGGACGCGGTCCTCTACTTCCAGTGGCGCGCCTCACGCTCGGGAGCAGAGAAGTTCCACTCCGCGATGCTGCCGCACGCGGGAACCTCCTCGCGCGTGTGGCGGGAGGTGACGGCCCTCGGCGAGACGGTCGCGGGGCTCGCGCCGGTGCGTGGCTCGCGCGTGCGGGCCGACGTCGCGATCCTGTGGGACACCGAGTCGTTCTGGGCGCAGGACCTCGAGTGGCGGCCCACGGTCGATCACGCCCACACCGAGCGCGTCCGGGCGTACTACGAGCGGCTGTGGCGCGACGGCGTGACCGTCGACTTCGCCCACCCCGGTGACGACCTGTCCGGCTACAAGCTCGTCGTCGCCCCCGCGCTGTACCTGTTGCGCGAGCGCGACGCAGCGCGCCTCGGCACGTACGTCGCGGACGGCGGGACGCTCCTCGTGTCCTACTTCTCCGGGATCGTCGACGAGCACGACGCGGTGCACGACGGCGGTTTCGGCGCCCCGCTGCGCCCCGTGCTCGGCGTGTGGGTCGAGGAGTTCTGCCCGTTGCGCGACGGTGAGCGTGCCGGGTTGCGCTGGCTCGTGGGCGACACGGCGGGCCTCGACGCCGACGTCTGGCAGGAGCACGTCGTCCTCGACGGCGCCATGCCCGTCGCGACGTTCGAGACCGGACCCGCCGCGGGCGGCCCGGCCGTGACCCGGCACGAGAGCGGGAGGGGCACCGGCTGGTACGTCGCGACGCGGCTCGACGTCGCGGGCCTCGCCCCCGTGCTGCGGCAGGTCTACGCCGACGCCGGGATCGAGCTCGCGGGCCACCCCGAGGACCTCGAGGTCGTCACGCGTCACGGCGAGGACGCCGACTTCGTCTTCGCGATCAACCACGGGTCCACCGACGTCGAGCTCGACGTCGTCGGGGAGGACCTGGGCGAACGTGCTCACGTGGGCCCCACGGCCCACGTCCCAGCCGGGTCGGTCGTCGCCCTCCGGGTGGCCCGAGCGCGGCAAGGGGGTGAGACCCCGTCCGTCGCCGGCGCACTCCGGCACGGCTGACCTAAGCAGATCCGCGCCGCAACCCGACCGAGGGCAACGCGGCACCACCACTGGAGGAAGAACCATGCGCAATCGAATGACCCTGAGCGCCGTGGCCGTCGCCTCGACGCTGCTGCTCGCCGCGTGCTCGAACGCGCCGGCCCCCGAGCCCGAGACCCCGAGCCCCACCGAGACCGCCACCGAGACCGAGACCCCGACCGAGGAGCCGACCGGCACCGGAGCCGAGCTCGTCGTCTGGGTCGACGAGAACCGTCAGCCCGCCGTGGCCGACGCCGCCGCGAAGTTCGAGACCGAGACCGGCGCGACCGTGACCCTCGTCGTCAAGAACTTCGCGGACATCCGTACCGACTTCATCGCCCAGGTCCCCACGGGCGAGGGCCCCGACATCATCGTCGGCGCGCACGACTGGACGGGTGCGCTCGTCACGGCCGGTGTCGTCGAGACGATCGACCTCGGCGACAAGGCGGGCGAGTTCGAGCAGGTCGCCGTCGACGCCTTCGCCTACGACGGCCAGCTCTACGGCCTGCCCTACGCGCTCGAGGCGATCGCCCTCGTGCAGAACGTCGACCTCGTCGGCGCCGAGGGTCCCGCGACCTGGGAGGAGATGATCACGCGCGGCGAGCAGGCCGGTACCGAGCGCGCCTTCGTCATCAACGTCTCCGCCGGTGGTGACGGCTACACGAGCTACGGCTTCCAGACGTCGTTCGGAGCACCCGTGTTCGAGCAGGACGAGACGGGCTCGTACACGACCACGGTCGGCATGGGAGGCGAGAACGGTCTCGCGTTCGCGCAGTTCCTCGCCGACAACGGCCAGCAGGGCACCGACCACTTCACGACCGACATCGACTACGACATCAACCAGGCGCTCTTCTCCGAGGGCAAGGCGCCCTTCACGATCCAGGGTCCGTGGGCCATCGCCGCCTACACCGACGCGGGCATCGAGGTCGCGGTCAACGCGATCCCGACGACGGGCGACCACGACGCCGCACCGTTCGTCGGCGTGCAGGGCTTCTACGTCTCCTCGCAGAGCAAGAACAAGCTCCTCGCCAACGAGTTCCTCGTGAACTACATCGCGACCGAGGAGGCGCAGCAGGCGCTCTACGACGCCGACCCGCGCATCCCGGCGTTCTCGTCCGTCGCCGAGAAGGTCGCAGCCGACCCGATCGTCGCGGGCTTCTACGCCTCGGCGCAGAAGGGCGTGCCGATGCCCTCGATCCCCGAGATGGGGCTCGTGTGGGACCTGTGGAACGCCGCTGAGGCCGCGATCATCTCGGGCGCCGAGCCCGAGGCGACGTGGACCAAGATGGTCGACGACCTCGAGGCCGCCATCGCCGGCTGAGCCGGCAGGTGCGGGGCGGCGGCGCACGTCGTCGCCCCGCACCACATCCATCCACGAGACCGAGCGAGGAGCAAGGATGCTCACGAGTCCCACCGGCGAGACCACCCGGCCCCTGTCCCCGCGCGCCATCCCGGCGCGCGAGTGGAACGGCCGCGGGGGAGGGTTCCTCGTCAAGCTCGCGCTCGTCGCGATCGTCAACGCCTTCGGCGTCGGCGTCGTGCTCGCGGCGTGGCGCACGGAGGCCTGGGGGATCCTGACGGCGAGCGTCGTCATCCTGCTCGCCGTCGACTGGGTCTACCTCTCCCGGCGGGCGGTGCCCCTCAAGTACCTGCTGCCGGGACTCGTCTTCCTCGCGGCCTTCCAGCTCTTCGTGCTCGCGTACACCGGCTACGTCGCCGTGACGAACTACGGCACGGGGCACGCCGTCACGAAGCAGCAGGCCGTCGACGCGCTCCTCATCCAGAACGAGCGCCGGCTCGAGAGCTCGCCGTCCTACCCGCTCGTGGTCCTGCGCGAGGGCGAGGAGATCGGGTTCGCGGTGCTCGACGGCGCCACGGTCCGCATCGGCACCGCCACCCAGCCGCTCTACGCCGCGCCGGACGCCGTCGTCGACGCCGACGGCCGCATCACCGGGGTACCCGGGTGGGAGGTCGTGCCGCGTGCCGAGCTGCTCACCGACTCCGCGCTCCAGCAGGTCGTCTTCGACCTGCGGGTCCCGGCGTCCGACGACGCCGTGGACGGCTCGATCCGCACCCGAGAGGGCTCGACAGGTGCCCTCTACCGCTCGGTGCTCGAGTGGGACCCCGACACCGACTCGATGACCAACGTCGACACGGGCGTCGTCTACACCGCGACCGACCGCGGCAACTTCGTCTCGGCCGACGGCGCGGCGCTCGCCGTCGGCTGGCGCGTCAACGTCGGCCTCGAGAACTTCGTGCGTGCCGTCACCGACACCGACCTCGCCAAGCCCCTCCTGCGCGTGACCGGCTGGACGTTCGCCTTCGCGATCCTTTCCGTCGTCACCGCGTTCCTGCTCGGGCTCGGCCTCGCGCTCGTCTACAACGACGAGCGCGTGCGCGGCCGCAAGCTCATCCGCACCCTGTTCATCCTCCCGTACGCGTTCCCCGCGTTCCTGTCCGCGCTGCTGTGGCGCGGCATGCTCAACCCGCAGTACGGGATCATCAACGACTGGTTCTTCTTCGACGCCTACATCTCGTGGCTCGGCGACCCCATGCTCGCGAAGATCTCGATCCTGTGGGTCAACCTCTGGCTGAGCTACCCGTACTGGATGCTCGTGTGCACCGGCGCGCTGCAGTCGTTGCCCGCCGAGCGCGTCGAGGCGGCCCGCATCGACGGGGCCGGCCCGTGGCGCATGTTCCGCTCGATCACGATGCCGCAGATCCTCGTGTCGACGGCCCCGCTGCTCATCGCGTCGTTCGCGTTCAACTTCAACAACTTCGTGATCATCTACGTGCTCAACAACGGCGGGCCGCGCTTCACGGACACGAGCCAACCGCTCGGGCACACCGACATCCTCATCTCCGCCGTGTACCAGATCTCCGGTGTCGCGGGCGGGGTGGCCGACTACGGCCTCGCGAGCGCGCTCGCGGTCATCATCTTCGTCGTCGTCGGCACCATCTCGGCGATCGCCTTCAGACAGACGCGCAAGCTCGAGGAGGTGGGCTCATGAGCACCGAACCCGGTGTCGTCACCCGTACGGGCGTGGACGGCAGCGAGAGCTTCACCGCCGCGCGAGCGAAGGGAAGGCGCCGCCGCTGGTGGCGCGAGGTCTCTTGGAAGTACCTGCTCGCCCTCGTCGTGTTCTTCTACGCCGCGTTCCCGCTCGTGTACGTGCTGTCGGCCGCACTCTCGCGCCGCGGCACGCTCGCGGGCAGCTCCTCGCTCTTCAGCACCGTGAGCTTCGCGAACTTCGCGCGGCTGAACGGCACGAGCTTCTGGACGTGGACGCTCAACACGCTCGTGATCGGGGTCGCGACGGCCCTCGGGGCCGTGCTCATGGGCGCGGCGGCCGCCTACGCGTTCTCCCGCTTCCGGTTCTCGGGGCGTCGCGCGAGCCTCACCTCGCTCCTGATCATCCAGATGTTCCCGCAGACCGTGGCGTTCGTCGCCGTCTTCCTCATGCTGCTCGCCCTCGGCAACGTCGTGCCCGCGCTCGGCATCAACTCCAAGCTCGCGCTCATCTGCGTCTACCTGGGCGGAGCGCTCGGCGCGAACGCGTTCCTCATGTTCGGCTTCTTCAACACCGTGCCGCGCGAGATCGACGAGTCCGCCCTCGTGGACGGGGCGACCCACGGCCAGATCTTCTGGCGCATCATCATGCCGCTCGTGACCCCGGCGCTCGCCGTCGTCGGCCTGCTCGCTTTCATCGGCGTGTTCGGGGACTTCATCCTCGCGCGCATCATCCTCACGTCCGAGCACAACTGGACGCTCGTCGTGGGCATGTACCAGTGGGTCTCCGAGGAGCAGTCGGCCAACTGGGGGCTCTTCACGGCCGGGGCCGTCATCGCGTCGCTCCCGATCCTCGTCGCGTTCCTCGCGTTCCAGCGCTACATCGTGGGCGGCCTGACGGCCGGCTCGGTCAAGGGCTAGGCGGTGGGGGGCGATGGCGTGGACGGTTCGGTGGGTCCGCAGGGCCGACGACGGCGGTGGTTCGCCGCCCTGTGCGCCCTCGTGGTCGTGGTCGGCGCCGTCCTGGTGGTGCGCGCCGTGACGGGCGAGCGCTCCGGGGCGGTCGGTGGGGGTGGCCCGGTCGCCGCCGACGTCGTCGTCCACCGCGTCGACGGCTTGCCCGAGGACTTCATGGCGGGCGTCGACGTGTCGACCGTGCTCTCGCTCGAGGCGAGCGGCGTCGTGTTCCGCGACGAGGACGGCGAGCCGGCGGACCTCTTCGAGCTGCTCGCGGGCTCGGGGGTGAACACCGTGCGGGTGCGCGTGTGGGTCGACCCGTTCGACGCGCAGGGGCGCGGCTTCGGCGGCGGGAGCACCGACGCGGTGCGCGCCACCGAGATCGGCCGGCGCGCCACGGCGGCCGGTCTGCGGGTGCTCGTCAACTTCCACTACTCGGACTTCTGGGCAGACCCGGCGAAGCAGCAGGTCCCGCGCGCGTGGGCCGGTCTCGACGCCGCGGGGCGGGCCGAGGCCGCGGGGCGTCACACCGCCGAGACGCTCGCGCTCATGCGCGACGCGGGGGTGGACGTCGCGATGGTGCAGGTCGGCAACGAGACGACGAGCGGTGTCGCCGGCCTCGATGCGTGGGGGGACGTGGCCGCCGTGTTCGCCGCCGGGAGCGCCGCGTCGCGCGAGGTGTATCCCGACGCCCTCGTCGCGGTGCACTTCACCAACCCGGAGCGCGAGGGCGAGTACGAGCGCTTCGCCAAGATCCTCGACAACTTCGACGTCGACTACGACGTGTTCGCGAGCTCCTACTACGCGTTCTGGCACGGGAGCCTCGAGAACCTCACGGCGGTGCTGCGCGGCGTGAGGGAGGACTTCGGCAAGGAGGTCGCCGTCGTCGAGACCTCGTGGGCCTACACGCTCGCGGACGGCGACGGCTCGGGCAACGTGGTGGGCGACGCGGGCCTCGCGTCCGCGTACCCCGTGAGCGTGCAGGGTCAGGCGACCGCGGTGCGCGACGTGGTGCAGGCCGTCCTCGACGCCGGGGGGATCGGGGTCTTCTACTGGGAGCCCGCGTGGTTGCCCGTCGGGCCGCCCGAGCAGGTCGAGGCCAACCGGGTGCTGTGGGAGCGGGACGGCTCGGGCTGGGCCACGAGCTTCGCCGCCGTCTACGACCCGGTCGACGCGGGAGAGCACTACGGCGGCTCCGCGTGGGACAACCAGGCGCTCTTCGACTTCGAGGGCCACCCGCTCGCGTCTCTGCGCATCTTCGAGCACGTGCGCGCGGGGGCGACGGCGCCGCTCGCCGTGGAACGGGTCTTCGCGCCCGCGCTCACCGTGCAGGTCGGCGCGGCGATAGCGCTGCCCGCGACCGTGACCGTCGAGCACAACGACGGCTCGCGCGTCGAGAGCACGGTGACGTGGGGCGCGCCACCCTCGACCGCGCTCGAGGGGGAGTTCGAGGTCGCGGGGCAGGTCGCGGACGGCCCCGACGTGGTCGCCCTCGTCTCGGTGCGGGCGCGCAACGACCTCGCGAACCCCGGCTTCGAGGACGAGGACGTGTCCGTGTGGCACTTCGACTCCGAGGCGGCCACGTTCCGGGTGGTCGACGACAACCCGGAGGCGGCGCGTGGCACCCGGGTCGTGAACTTCTGGCACGACGTGCGCTACGCGATCTCGCTCACGCAGACCGTCGAGGGCCTCGCGCCGGGTACCTACCGCGTCGGTGTGAGCGTTCACGGCGAGGGGGCGGACGGCGACGGCGAGTCCCTCGCGCTCATCGCCCGCAGCGCCGACGACGAGGTGTCCACGCCGCTGTCGCTCGGCGGCTGGCAGGCGTGGCACACGGGCCGGACCGACGTCGTCGTCGGCGCGGACGGCGTGCTCACCGTGGGCGTCGTCGGCGCCCTCGGTGCGGGGGACTGGGGATTCATCGACGACTTCGAGCTAACACCGGCCGACTGAACAGTCCCGACAACTCACCCGCCGCGGGCATCGCGGCGGGGCGCACCGGAGTACCCAGAAGGAGAGTCATGAGAACACCGAAGTTCCGCACGCTCGCCGCGGCGTTCGCCGCCGCCGCGCTCCTCGTCACTGGCGTCGCCCCCGCGGCGGTGGCCTCTGACGACGGCCCCGTCGAAGCGGGCATCCACGTCGACCGGGTCGAGGGCCTGCCCGCCGACTTCATCAACGGCGTCGACGTCTCCTCCGTGCTCTCCCTCGAGGAGAGCGGTGTCGTGTTCCGCGACGCCGACGGCGAGGCGGCCGACCTCTTCGAGCTCCTCGCCGGGTCCGGGGTCACGGACGTGCGGGTGCGCGTCTGGAACGACCCCTTCGACGCGGAGGGCAACGGCTACGGCGGCGGCAACACCGACGCGGAACGGGCCGCCGTCATCGGTGCCCGCGCCACGGCCGCGGGGCTCGGCGTGCTCGTCAACTTCCACTACTCCGACTTCTGGGCCGATCCCGGCAAGCAGCAGGCACCCAAGGCCTGGGCCGGGCTCGACGTCGCGGCGAAGGCCGAGGCGACGTACGCGTACACGGTCGAGAGCCTCGAGACCTTCGCGGACGCCGATGTCGACGTCCGCATGGTCCAGGTCGGCAACGAGACCAACGGCGCCGTGGCGGGCGTGACCGGCTGGGACGGCATGGCCCAGATCTTCTCCGCAGGAAGCGCCGCCGTGCGCGAGGTGTTCCCGGAGGCGCTCGTCGCGCTGCACTTCACGAACCCCGAGACGTCCGGCCGCTACGCCAACAACGCGGCCCAGCTCGACGCGCGCGGCGTCGACTACGACGTCTTCGCGAGCTCGTACTACCCGTTCTGGCACGGCAGCCTCTCGAACCTCACGTCCGTGCTGAGCCACGTCGCCGAGACGTACGACAAGCAGGTCATGGTCGCCGAGACCTCGTGGGCCTACACGCTCGACGACGGCGACGGGCACGGCAACGTCATCGACCTCCCCTCGGAGGCGACCGCCTACCCGGTGGGCGAGCAGGGCCAGGCGAACGCCGTGCGCGACGTGGTCCAGGCCGTCGTCGACGTCGGTGACGCGGGGATCGGCGTCTACTACTGGGAGCCCGCGTGGCTGCCCGTCGGGCCGCCCTCGGAGCTCGAGGCCAACCAGCTGCTGTGGGAGCGGGACGGCTCGGGCTGGGCGACGAGCTTCGCGGGGGAGTACGACCCTGTTGATGCCGGGCAGTGGTACGGCGGCTCGGCGTGGGACAACCAGGCGCTCTTCGACTTCGAGGGCCGCCCGCTCGAGACGTTGCGCATCTTCGAGTACGTGCGCACGGGCGCCGTCGCGCCGCTCGAGGTCGTCTCGGTCGAGTCCCCGACCGTCACGGTCCTCGCGGGCGCGCCTGTCGAGCTGCCCACGACAGTGACGGTGACCTACAACGACGGTTCGAGCGAGCAGCAGGCCGTCACGTGGGACGCGCTGCCCGAGGACATCGCCACGCCGGGTACCTACGTGATCGCCGGCACGACCTACGGGGGCCTTGCCACCACGGCGACCGTCGTCGTCGAAGCCGTGAACTTCCTGCTCAACCCCGGTTTCGAGGACGACGACACGTCGATGTGGGCGCTGACGGGGACGGCGAGCACGCTCGCGGTCGCCACGAGCGAGGCCGACTCGATCGGCTCGCGCGCCGTGAACTTCTTCGGTGATTCCGCGTACACGTTCTCCGTCGCGCAGACCGTGACGGGACTCGTGCCAGGGACCTACGCGGTGTCGGCCCAGGCGCACGGTGCGCCTGGGGCGCAGGTGTCCCTCGTCGCGACCACGGCGGACGGTCCGTCCAGCGCCGAGATCACGCTCGCCGGGTGGCAGAACTGGCGCACGGCGCACCTGCCCGAGGTCGAGGTCGGGGAGGACGGCACCGTCACGGTCGCCGCCGTCGGCGATCTCGCGGCCGCGGTGTGGGGCTACGTCGACGCGTTCGTGCTCACGTGGGCCGGTGGCGACATCGAGGAGCCCGGGGGCCCCGAGCCCGTCGAGAGCCTCGTCGTCGACCCGAGCTTCGAGGAGGGCTCGGACGCGTGGGTGCTCACGGGCGACGGTGCGGCGATCGACTTCACGGGCGACGCCTTCCACGGCGAGCGCGCGGTGACGTTCTGGGCCGATGCGCCGTACGCGTTCACGGTCTCCCAGCAGGTCTCCGGGCTCGAGGCCGGCACGTACGAGGTCTCGGCCGTGACGCAGGGCGGGGACGCGGGGGCGGCGGACGTGGCCGAGCTGCGGCTCGTGGGCTCGGCGGGCACGGTCACGGCGCCGCTCCTGCTCGAGGGCTGGCGGGAGTTCCGCACCGCGTCGACCGGCCCCGTCACGGTGACGGACGGCGAGCTGCTCGTCGAGGCGGCCTTCGAGCTGTCCGCGGAGGCGTGGGGCACGTTCGACCACGTGGTCCTCGTGCGCACGGGTGACGCCCCGACCGACCCGCCCGCGACGCCCGAGGTGGTCCCTGGGTCGCCCGCCGTCTCCGGGTCTGCGCAGGTGGGCTCGGTGCTCGCCGCTCAGCCCGGTGCGTGGTCGCCGGCTCCAGTGAGCCTGACGTACCGGTGGCTGCGGGACGGTGCACCCATCACGGGCGCCACGGGAGCCACGTACGTGGTGAAGCCCGCCGACCTCGGCTCGAGGCTCTCGGTTCGCGTCACCGGCACCAAGGCCGGGCACACGTCGGCGAGCGCGACCTCGGCGGCCACGAAGGTCGTCAAGGCAGGCCCGGCGGCGAAGAGCACGAAGCGCCCGGTGATCAGCGGGGTGCCCGGGGTCGGCAAGACGCTCAAGGCCTCGAAGGGTTCGTGGTCGCGACCGGGGGTGAAGGTCCGGTACCAGTGGTTGCGTGGCGGCAAGGAGATCGCCGGAGCCACGAAGTCGAGCTATCGCCTGCGCAAGGCCGACCTGGGCACGAGGGTCACGGTGCGGGTCAGCGCGGTCGCGACGGGCTACCGGGCCGGGACCGTGAAGGCCAAGGCGGTCACGGTGCGCAAGTCGCTCACGGCCACCCCGAAGCCGAAGGTCACGGGGACCGTGCGGGTGGGCAGGACGGTGCAGGTGTCTACCAGGACGTGGGGGCCCGGCAAGGTCAGGCTCACGTACCAGTGGTTGCGTGACGGCAAGGCGATCAAGGGCGCCACGAAGGCGACCTACCGCCTCAAGACGGCCGACGCCGGGCGCAAGCTCACGGTCCGCGTCACCGGTGCGAAGTCCGGCTACGCGAAGGAGTCGAAGACCTCCAAGGCTCACGTCGTGCGCAAGGCCGAGCGCTAGCAAGCCACCCGGCGGGGGAGTGCGTCATCCCCCGCCGGGTGCCACCACCCCGCGGGGAGTCAGTCGGAGGTGACCGCGAGCCAGTAGAAGTCGCGCGCGCCGAGCGTGAGCGAGACGATGCCGTCGTCGGACACCGCGGGGAAGTCCGCACCGCCGAACACGTCCGTGAGCCGCGAACCCGCGTGCGCGGGCAGGTGCAGGGTTGCGGCGCGGGCCGTCGAGGCGAGGTTGGCGGCCACGAGCACCGTGGCGTTCGGGCCGTGCCGCAAGAACGCCAGCACCGCGTCGTTGTCCGCCTCGACGGGGGCGAAGTCGCCCGTGCCGAGCACGGGGTTGCGTCGTCGCACGCCGAGCATGCCGCGCACCCAGTGCAGGAGCGAGGTGGGTTGGGCGAGCTGCGCCTCGACGTTGACGTGGCTGTAGTGGTGCACGAGCGACTGGACCACGGGCAGGTGGAGC
>CAZECM010000073.1:0-15018 GCA_964510785.1 uncultured Cellulomonadaceae bacterium
GCGTCGACGCGCAGCCCGTCGACGCCGTCGCCTCGATGCTCTACCTCGACTACTCCCGCACCGCCGGACAGTGGCGCCCCAACAAGTTCGGCGGCCGCGAGAACCTCGAGGCGATCGGCTTCCTGCAGGAGGCCAACGCGACGGCCTACCGGCGCACGCCGGGCGTCGTCATGATCGCCGAGGAGTCGACGGCGTGGCCCGGTGTCACGGCGCCCACGGACGCGGGCGGGCTCGGCTTCGGCCTCAAGTGGAACATGGGGTGGATGAACGACACGCTGCGCTACCTCGCGGAGCTGCCGATCAACCGCCGCTATCACCACCACGAGGCGACGTTCTCCCTCGTGTACGCGTTCTCCGAGCAGTTCGTGCTCCCGCTGAGCCACGACGAGGTCGTGCACGGCAAGGGCTCGCTCCTGACGAAGCAGCCGGGCGACCGCTGGCAACAGCTCGCGGGGCTGCGCAACCTCTTCGCCTACCAGTGGTCGCACCCGGGCAAGCAGCTGCTCTTCATGGGCGGCGAGCTCGCCCAGGACTACGAGTGGGCCGAGGGCGGCTCGCTCCCGTGGCACCTGCTCGACCACCCGGGCCACGCGGGGATGCACCGGCTCGTGGGCGACCTCAACGCGTTCTACCGCTCCCACCGGGCGATGTGGTCCCAGGACCACTCCGGTGCGGGCTTCGAGTGGATCGACTCGAACGAGGCCGACCTCAACGTGCTGAGCTACCTGCGCAAGGGGGACGACGGCTCCGTGGTCGCCGTCGTCGTGAACTTCGCCGGCGTGCCGCACGACGGCTACCGGCTCGCCCTCCCCCACGGCGGTACGTGGCGCGAGGCGATCAACACCGACGCCGAGACCTACGGCGGCAGCGGGGTCGGCAACCTCGGCGAGGTCCACACGGACGGCACCCCGTTCAAGGGCCGGCCGGACTCCGTGGTGCTTCGGCTCCCCCCGCTCGCGACCCTCTACCTGACGCCCGCCGGCTAGGGCGGTGCGCGGGTCAGTACAGGGCGGCGGCCAGCGCCCGGCGGGCGGCAACGACACGTTCGTCACCGGAACCCACGACCTCGAAGAGCTCGAGCAGGTGCTCGCGCAGCCGGTCGCGGTCCTCGCCGAAGCGCACGCGCACGAGGTCGACGACCCGCGCGAAGCCGTCCTCGACGGCCCCCGTCGCGACGTCGAGGTCGGCGACCGCGAGCTGGGCGTCGAGGTCGTCCGGCGCGTCGGCGGCGGCCTGGCGCACCGCTTGCGGGTCGACGTCGCGCAACCGCTCGAGGAGCTTCACCTGTGCGAGGCCGGCCTTCGCGTCCTCGTCGCGCGGATCCTCCGCGAGCGCCTTGGTGTACGCCGCGACGGCCGCGGGCAGGTCGTCACGCTCGATCGCGTCGTACGCCTCCTGGTGCAGGGGTGGCAGCGGCGGCTCCTCCGGCTCCTCGGGCTCTGCGGACGCCTCACCCGGCCCGGCGGGCGCAAGACCCGTGAGGCCGTTGGTCGCGGCCGCCTGCTTGACCTGGTCGACGAGCCCGCGCAGCTGGTCGAGCGGGAGGCCGCCCTCGAAGAGCGGGAGCGGCTGGCCGGCCATCAGCGCGACCGTCGTCGGCACGCTCTGCGCGCGGAACGCCTGGGCGACCTGGGGGTTCGCCTCCGCGTCGATGCGCGCGAGGAGGAACGCGCCGCCCGACTCGCCCGCGAGCGTCCCGAGGTCCTTGAGGAGCGTCGTCGCGACCTCGCTCCACTGCGCCCACAGCACGACCAGCACGGGGTACTGGGTCGAGGCCTGCACGAGCTCGCCGAACGACGCCGTGTCCGCGTCGACGACGTAGGGTCCCGGCGCGGGGATGCCCCCGGGCTCGCCGGGTGCCGGGCCCGCGGAACGCGCGAGGCCCGACAGGTCGATGGCGCCGCGCATCTCGAATCCCTGCGGCGACTGGCTCGGCTGGCTCATCCGGGTCCTCCTACGTGCCCTTGACGGCGGTACGGACGTGCTCGGCAGCGAGCACGGTGATCTGGTCTGGGCTGCCCGCGGGCGGGATGACGAAGGTGACGACGCCGCTCCACGTGAACGTCGCGCTCTCCGTGACCTTCTTCTTGCCCAGGAGCGCGGCCTCGGCCTTGCCGAGCGAGAGCTCGCGGTCGTCGGTCGTGAGCTTCGTGGTGGTCGTCATCGGCACGACGACGATCGCCCCGCCGTCCGCCGTCGAGACCGCGACCGTGGCCTCGGTGTCGGGCTTGTAGCGCTCGGTGAACTTGCCACCCGCCTGCTCGGCGACCTTCTCGTACTGCTCGCGCACGAGGGCGATCCGCTCGCGCAGCACGTCCTCGCCGAAGAGGTCGGCGTGCTCGGACCCGGCGCCCTGGTCGAGCACGTCGGCGTACATCTCGCCCACCTCGGCCGGCGTCACGAGGAGGCCCTCGGCGTCGAGGGGCAACGGGACGCTGCCGACCTCGGGCACGAAGGTGCGCGGGACCTGACGATCCGGCAGGAGCCGGCTCCACGCCCAGAGCTTGTAGGGCTCGCGCGGGCCGTCCTGCGTGAGCACGAGGAGCCGCGGGCTCTGCAGGTCCTCGGGCTGCTCGGTGATGACGAACACCGACCGGGGCCACGCGTCCGTCGTGGGGACGACGACGGTGCGCTCGGAGGTCGGCACCGTGATGAGCTCGACGTCGTCCTCGAGCGCCTTGTTGACCGTGTACTCCGCGCCGCGGATCGTGAGCGCCGGGCCCGTGAGCCGTGCGGTGAGCTGGTCCACGTCGAGCGCGGCGTCGGCGGCCTCGAGCGTGCTGCTGACGTCACCGAGCACGGCGCGCACCTGATCGGTCGTGAGCGTCGGTGGCGGGACCGCGGGGATCGGGTCCGGCGTCGGCGTCGGCAGCGGTGTGGCACAACCGGCGAGCGCGAGGCTCCCGACGGCGAGCACGGCCGCGCCGCGCCACAGCTTCGTCCACGTGGCGCTCATCGTTCGCCCCCGTCCTGCTCGCCCTCGGACTCGCCCGGCGGCATCTCGACGAAGCCCCAGCGGGCCCGCCAGGCGTCCGCCGAGGCGGTGCCGGTCTGTGCGGCACCCGCGGGAGCCGTGCCGGTCTGGGAGGCTCCGGCGCCCGTTGCGGCGTCCGGGCCCTCGGGGGGCGTTGTGAGGGCGTCGGGCGCCGCAGGGGTGCCGGCCTCGGGCGGGACCTCGGGCCCTCCGGCGACGCCCTGCTCCCTGCGGCGCAGGAGGCGGCGCGCCACGAACGCACCACGGCCCGGCGTCGGCGCCGCCGGGAGATCTGGCTCGGCCTGCGCCGTCGACCCTGCCGGCGTCGTCGGCACCGTCGGCTCGGGTGCCGCAACCGGCTCGGGTGCCCCGGTGGTCGGGGGCGCCACGGTGGGCCACACGGGCGGTGCGGGCGGCGGCGCCGAGGCACCCTGCGCGGTGGGCGTCCAGTGCGCGACGGGTGGCACGGGCTGCGGCCGCGCTGCCGGCGACGACGGGATGTGCGGCACGACCCCACCGCGACGGGGTGGCGCGAAGGCCGGCACGTAGGGGGCTTCCTCGGCCGCCGCGGGCGGCGACGGGACGAACGGGGGCACCTCGTCGGCCAGCTCGGCACCGACGGGCACCGGGGGCGCCGCGGTCTCGGTGCTCGGCGTCACGGGCACCGCGGGAGCCGCGGGGACGACAGGCGTGTCCGACGACGGCACGTCGACGGCCGGTGCCCCACCACGACGCACCGTCGGGACCACGGGCCGGGCGGCACGGCCAGAGCTCTGGGCCGCCTCGAGCTCGCGCAGCTGACGACGGGTGAGCGGCGCCGCGGGCACCTCGACGGGCACCACGGGCACGACGTCCTCGACACCGGCCTCGGACTCGACGTCGACCCACTCCGCGGCATCCGTCCGGCTCCGGCGCCAGCCCAGGACGACGACCGCCGCGCCGGCGAGCACGAGCGCGCAGCCGAGCCACAGGCCCGGACGGAACCAGGGCGTGACGACGTCCCTGGGCCACGTCAGCTCCAGGTTGGGCTGCCCGGCGTCGGCCCCCGTCGTCGCGACGAGCAGCGACCACCGGCCGGGCCGGTGCGTCCAGGAGACCTCGGCGGAACCCAGGCCCTCGGCCTGGGCGACCCACATGTCCGAGCTCGAGGGGTCCGCCACCTCGCTCGAGGCGTCATCCCCGGTCTCGTCCTCGGCGCCCTCGTCGGGCACCATCGGACCGCCGGGGCTCGCGGCGCTCGTGGGTGACGGCGTCGGGCTCGCGACGGGCACCTCGACGGCTTCACCGGGCTGGGTCGCGAGCGTCGCGACGTCGGCGAGGCCCGTGACGCGCGTGTGCGGGTCGGTCCCCACCCACGCCCGGACGTCGGACTCGCGGCCCACGGCGACGACGACGCGCGTGCCCTGCGGGGCCGTGGCGCGCACGGTCACGCTGCCCGCGACGAGCTCCAGCACACCGGGGTCGGTGACGAGCATCGTCGTGGCACCAGAGGCGAGGGCCTCCGCCTGGACATGGTCGGCGGGTCGCCACAGGGTCGCCGAAGCGACGGCCGTACCGGCCGCAACCAGCCCGAGGAGGACCAGAACGGCCCCGGTAAGACGCAGACGCACGCAGTTCCCTTCTTGCCCGGCGTCCTAGGATAGGCGAGCGAGGGGCAGATTGAGCACTTGGCCGATATCCTGACCACGGTCGGCGACACCCCGGCGTGCACGTGCACGCCATGACGAGCCCCGGAGCCGGTGCCGAACGGCCTGCTACAGGAGGAAAGTGTGTCCGACGAGCGCGTGCAGTTCCCCACCGCCATGCGTGGGTACGAGAAGACCCAGGTAGACGCTCGGGTCGCCGCCCTCGAGCAAGCCCTCGTCGAGGCGCGCTCCCAGGTCGAGCAGCTCGACGCGAAGTCGCTGCAGGTCGCCGGCGAGCTCTCCGAGGCGCACCGCCAGCTCCGCGAGGCTGAACGCCCCACCTACTCCGGGCTCGGTTCCCGCATCGAACAGCTCTTGCGCAGCGCGGAGGAGCAGTCCTCCGACGTCGTCGCCCAGGCCAACGCCCAGGCGTCCGACTCCCTCGCCCGTGCCAAGCTCGCGGCCGGCCAGCTGCGCGCGCGTGCCGAGAACGAGGTCGCGGAGATGCTCGCGACCGCGCGCCGCGAGGCGGACGAGCTGCGTACGAGCGCGGCCTCCGAGGCCGAGAGCACGCTGTCGGGCTCCCAGCGCCGCGCGGAGGAGCTCGTCGGTTCCGCCGAGCGCGAGGCGGCCCGCATCCAGAGCGCGATCGCGACCGAGGAGTCGGAGCGTCGCTCGACCCTCGAGCGTGAGCTCGCGACGCTGCGCGCGACCGTCGAGCGCGAGACGACCGAGCTGCGCGTGAGCACCGAGCGATACGCGACCGACCTGCGCCAGACGGCGGACACCGAGACGGGTACCCAGCGCGAGGAGGCGGAGCGCTACGCGACCGACCTGCGCCAGAACGCCGACGCCGAGACGACCGAGCTGCGCCAGCGCACCGCGACCGAGGTCGCCGCGCTCCGTTCCGAGGCCGAGCAGTACGCGTCGAGCACCCGCTCCGAGGCCGAGTCGTTCGCGGCCGAGCTGCGGCGCACCGTGGAGGCCGAGGTGGCCGCCGCGCGCACCCGCGCCCAGGAAGCCGCCGACGCGATCCGGCTCGCCTCGGAACGTGACGCCACCGTCCTCGAGCAGCGTGTCGCCGCGGAGACGAGCAACCTGCGCACCGAGGCCGACAAGTACGCCGGCTTCGTGCGGGCCACGGCCGAGCGCGAGACCGGCGAGCTGCGAGCGCAGGTCGAGGAGGAGGCGGGGGCGCTGCGCTCCGCGGCGGAGACCGAGGCCACCGAGCTGCGGCGCGCCGCGGAGGAGTACGCGGGCGAGCTGCGAGCGACCGCCGAGCGCGAGACCACCGAGCTCCGGTCGACGGCCGCGAGCGAGGCCGCGCACCTGCGGGAGACCGCAGAGCGGGAGACCACCGAGCTGCGTACCCTCGCCGCCCGGGAGACCACGGAGCTGCGCGAGGCGACCGAGCGCGAGACCACGGAGCTGCGCGAGCGCACGCGCCTCGAGGTCGAGCGCGTCGCAACCCAGTCGCAGCGCGAGTCGAGCGAGGCGCTCACGTCCGCTCGTGCGCAGGCCGAGTCGCTGCGCCAGCAGTCCCAGCAGGTGCTCTCCGACGCCGAGGTGGAGGTGGCCCACCGCCGCGAGGCGGCCGAGCGTGCCGACACCGAGCGCCACGACGCGGCCAGGGTCGAGACCGAGAAGCTCGTGGCCGACGCCGAGCAGCACGCCGCCGAGGCCGAGGCACGCGTCACCAAGGCGCTCGAGCGAGCCGAGGAGGTCCGGCGCGACGCCGACGCCCAGGCCAAGGAGCTCCTCGCCAACGCCCGCCGCAACGCGGACCGTGTCGTCACCGAGGCGCGCGAGCACGCCGAGAAGACGCTGTCCGAGGCCATGAACGAGGCCGAGCGCGAGCGGACCTCCGCCGCGCGCCAGGTCGAGGACCTCAACCGGCAGCGCGAGTCCATCACGGCCTACCTCGACGAGCTGCGCGGCCTCCTCGTCTCCGAGCCCGTCCCGACCAAGGCCACGCTCGAACGGGCCTCGAAGGTCGAGGCGAGCTTCAAGGCGACCGTCAAGCCCGGGCGGAAGGGGCGTCCCGCACCCGTGTCCGCCGTCGCGGCGGCGCAAGGTGCCGCCGAGGGCACGACGGACCAGCCAGGTGCGCCGTCGACCGAGTCCCCCGCCGAGGGCCTGGCGGCCGACGAGGCGGCGGGCGACGAGACTCCGACCGACGAGACTCCGACGGACGAGGCGCCGACTGGCGAGACGCCGGTCGACGAGGCGCTGATCGACGCGACCCCGGCCGGCGACGACTCCGCGGCCGGGTCCCCGCACGAGTCGGAGCAGGAGCCCGAGCGCGAGCACGACGCGGCCGGCGCCCAGAACGGCTGAGCTCGTGGAGCAGTGGCGCGACCGACGCACGCACGACGCCGCGGGCCAGGTGCGTCGGCTCGCCGAACGCCAGGCCGCGGAGTCGGCGCAAGCCCGCGTCCTCATCGCGGGCTTCCTCGAGGCCGTCGAACGGGTCGGCATCGAGCCCGAGCCGCTCTTCGCGCGCGGCTATGGCAACCGGGGCCGCTACCGCACGGGTCTGACCGGCTGGTACCTGCGGGTCAACCAGTCCTCAGCCCTCGACACCGACGGCAACTTCTACGTGCTCACCGTGCCCGGTGGCCTGCGCGCGAGACTCGCCGGGGCGCGCCCCGAGGCCTCCGACCCCCCGCTCATCCTGGGCAAGGGTGCGCGCGACGGCGAGTCGATCGACCTCAAGGACGCTCTCGCGCGCGTGCTCGGTCAGAACCACTAGACCCGCAGCACGAGCCCGGACAGGGCGGACGCGACGGCCTCGGGCTGCTCGATCGTGGTCATGTGACCCGCACGCGGCACGACGACGAGCTCGCTGCTCCCCCGCACCGAGAGCGCCTCGACCATGTGCTTCGCCGCCGCGACGGGCGCGATCTCGTCCTCGTCGCCCACGACCACCACGCTCGGTCCCGCGAAGCCGCGCAGCACCTCGGTGCGGTCAGGACGGGCGGCCATGGCGCGCTGCGCCCACGCGACCGCGTGGGGCCCCTGGTCGCGGATCCAGCTCTCGATCCGTGCCGCGAGGTCGGGCCGCGCGACCCGGTTCGTCTCCCCCAGCAGCGACGTGCGCAGGCCGAGCACCTGGTCCACGCGTTCCTCTGCCTCGACGGCGTCAGCGATCCGGAGCCGGTTCGCCACGGCGTCCGCGGGGTCCGCCGTCGACTTCGTGTCCACGAGCGCGAGCCCCGCCACGAGCTCGGGCGCCGCCTCGAGCACGGCCATGGCGACGTAGCCACCCATCGAGAGCCCCGCGACGACGGCGCGGTCGATCCCCTGGGCCCGCAGCGCGACGACGACACCCTCGGCCGCCGTCTCGAGCGCCGGGACCGGGTCGAGACCGAGCGCCTCTGCGACGTCCTCACCACGAGGCGACGTCCCGAAGCCGGGCAGCTCGACCGCGAGCACGGGCCGCTCCCCCGGGATCAGGTCGACGACGTCGTCCCACATCCGCCGGTCCAGCGGGAAACCGTGCAGCAGCACGAGCGGCACCCCGGAAGCCCCGGTGCGGTAGCGGTGGATCACGAGCTGGCCGTCGACGATCATGCTCGCGAGCCTAGACGGTGTGCGTGACCGAGGGTGTGCCCGAGTGACGCCGCGAGCAGGGCGGCGACGCCGTCGTCGTCGTTGTCCCCGATGACGAGGTCGGCGACCGCGAGCACGTCCGGGTGCGCTCCCGCGACGGCGAAGCCCGTACCGGCCCACGCGAGCATCTCGAGGTCGTTCGGCATGTCGCCGAAGGCCCACACCTCGCGCGAGGCGATCCCCCGCGCCGTGCACCAGCGCTCGAGCGCGGCGGCCTTCGTCACACCGAGCGCCGACACCTCCGCGAGGCCGGGCGCCCCGGAGTGGGAGACGACGGCCCGCCCCGCGAGCACCTCGGCGACGCGCCCGAGCAGCTCCCCGGTGGGGGTCCGGGAGCACTGCACCATGAGCTTCGCGGCCGGCACGTCGAGAAAGGCCTCGACCAGGTCGGCCTGGCGCCACGTCGGAGCGCTCGGCCACAGCAGCGGGAAGTGCGACTCGCTCAGCAGCCCGCCCGGTCCCTGGACGGCGAACGACGCGGCGGGCAGGGCGGTGCGCAGCTCCGCGGCGAGGCCCGCGACGAGGCCGGGTGCCAGCACGTGGGACTCGAGGATCGACCTGCTCGGCACGTCATACACGAACGCCCCGTTGGCGCAGATCACCGTGCCGTGGCCTCCGACGGCGTCCGCGAGCGCGTCGACCCACTCCGGCGGCCGCGCGGTGACGAACACGACGTCGACGCCGGCACCCTCGAGCGCGACGATCACCTCCGCCGTGCGCGGCGAGATCGTGCCGTCGGAGCGCAGGAGCGTCCCGTCGAGGTCCGTCGCGACGAGCCGCGGCAGCGGGGACCGAGCGGGCCGGGTCACCGCCGTCGGCCCCGCGCGGTCCAGCACGCCTGGTGCCAGTGGCGGCGCTCCGCGACGGCAGCGTCCGCGCCGAAGAACGAGTCGTTCGCGAAGGCCACGACGTGCGCCGTGCCGGGTGCGATGACCTGGTGACAACCGGGGCACGTGTACGTCTTGTCCGAGCCGGCGACGCGCTGCACGGTCCACGAACCGTCCGTGCCTTCCTCGACCGACCGCCCGCCCCGGGCCCGGTCGAGGTCCAGCTCGGGGTGCTCCTCCCCGTAGGGACGCTTGCCGGACCGTCGACGTGCCATGGGCCTCAGCCTAGTTCGGCGGCGCTCTCCACCGGCGGCAGGGCGTGCGTCCGGACCAGCTCGCGGTACCAGTACGCCGAGTCCTTCCACGACCGCTCGAGCGTGTCGTAGTCGACGCGCACGATGCCGAAGCGCTTGGAGAAGCCGTAGCCCCACTCGAAGTTGTCCATGAGCGACCACACGAAGTAGCCGCGCACGTCCGCGCCCGCGTCCATCGCTTGCCGGACGGCGTCGAGGTGGCGCGAGATGTAGGAGACGCGATCGGTGTCGCGCACGCGCCCGCCCTCGCGGACGTCGGTGTCGGGGAACGCCGCACCGTTCTCCGTGATCATGAGCGGCAGGTCGGGGTAGGTCTTGGTGAGGTCGCCGAGCAGCTCCGTCATGCCGCTCGGGTCGATGTTCCAGCCCATCTCCGTGTAGGGGCCCGGCTGCGCCAGGAACTCGACGTCGTCGGCGCCGATCCAGGGCGAGGCGGCCGAGGCACCGTGGCCGTCCGCCATCGAGCGCGGGTGGTCGCCGGAGAACTTCGTGACGCGCTGCGTGGAGTAGAAGTTGACGCCGAGCACGTCGAGGCCCGTGTGCGTGATCCCGAGGTCACCGTCGCGTACGAACGACCAGTCCGTGACCTTCGCCGTGTCCTCGAGCAGGTCTGCCGGGTAGAAGCCGTCGAGCACGGGGTTGAGGAAGGCACGGTTGGCGAGCGCGTCGATCTTGCGCACGGCGTCGACGTCGCCAGGGTTCGTCGGGTCGTCCGGGCGCGCGACGTGCAGGTTGAGGGTCAACGAGAGCGTCGCGGCGTCGCCCAGCACGTCGCGGACGGCGCGCGCACCGAAGCCGTGCGCGAGGTTGAGGTGGTGCACCGCGGCGAGCGCCTCGGCGCCGTCGGCACGGCCCGGGGCGTGGACGCCGGAACCGTAGCCGAGGTAGGCGGAGCACCACGGCTCGTTGAGCGTGGTCCAGACCTTGACGCGGTCCTGGTAGGTCTCGACGACCTTCTGGGCGTAGTCGGCGAACCGCAGCGCCGTGTCACGGGCGGGCCAGCCGCCGGCGTCCTCGAGGTCCTGCGGCAGGTCCCAGTGGTACATCGTGACGACGGGGTCGATGCCGGCGGCGAGCAGGTCGTCGATCAGCCGGTCGTAGAACCCGAGGCCGTCCGGGTTGAACGTGCCCGAGCCCTTCGGCTGGATCCTCGGCCAGGCGAGCGAGAAGCGGTAGGCGTCGAGTCCGAGCCTGGACATCATCGCGATGTCCTCGGCGGTGCGGTGGTAGTGGTCCGCCGCGATCTCGCCCGTGTGGCCCTCGAAGGTCTTGCCGGGCGTGCCCGAGTAGGTGTCCCAGATCGACGGCCCACGCCCGCCCTCCTTGACTGCGCCCTCGATCTGGTACGAAGCCGTGGCGGCACCCCAGACGAAGGAGTCGGGGAAGGTGCGGTCCTCTGCAGGGCTGGGCGACATCGCGGGTAGATCCTTCGGTGGTGGGAGCGCGTTCACGGTTGCCGGAACTCTATCTGTCGAATCGATTTGATTCAAGCGGTTTCGCGGGAGTCAGCCGACGACGAGACGCCCCGACCGGTACACCTCACGCACCCGCAGGTCACCGTCCACCACGACGACGTCCGCGAGCCGACCCGCCTCGAGCGACCCGAGGTCCGGGCGTCCGAGCACAGCCGCCGGCGTCGTCGAGGCAGCGCGCACGGCATCCTGCAGGGCGATGCCGAGACCGACCGTACGGCGCACGACGTCGAGCAGGTGGGCCGTGCCGCCCGCGATCGCCCCGCCCTCGGCGAGCCGCGCCTCGCCCGCGCGCACCGTGACGTCCAGCCCGCCGAGCACGTAGTCGCCGTCGGGCATCCCCGTCGCGGCCATCGCATCGGTCACGAGCGCGATGCCGTCCGCCCCCACGAGGTCGAACACCATGCGGGTCGTCTCGTCGGCGAGGTGGACGCCGTCGGCCACGAGCTCGACCACGAGCTCACCGCGCGCCGCGGCCGCGAGGCACTCCCCCGCCGGGCCCGGCTCGCGGTGGTGGAGCGGGCGCATGCCGTTGAACAGGTGGGTCGCCGTCGGGCGGTGCGAGCGGGTGCCCGGTGCCCCGAGCAGCTCCCGGACGAGATCGATGCTCGCGCGCGTCCGTTCGGCGCTCGCGTCCGTGTGGCCGATCGAGGGCACGGCGCCGGACTCGACGAGCGCCCGGACCACGCCGTCGGCCCCCTCGACCTCCGGCGCGAACGTCATCGTCGCGAGCGCACCGCCCGCGACCGCCGCGACCTCGCGCACGAGTGCCGCGTCGCCGGCCACCATCGCGCGCGGGTCCTGCGCCCCGCAGCGCGCCACGGACAGGAACGGGCCCTCGAGGTGGATCGCCGCGATCTCGCCCTCCGCGACCGCCGCCGCGAGCACGGCCGCCCGTTCGACGAGCTCGGGGCCGGGTGCGGTGACGAGCGAGGCGACGACCCGCGTGGTGCCGTGCGCGAGGTGCTCGCGGGCGCCGGTGCGCACCGTCTCGACGTCGAGCGCCTCGGGGAAGCTCGCGCCCCCGCCGCCGTGGTTGTGCAGGTCGACGAGGCCGGGGAGCACGATGCTGTCCGACGGCGGGAGGTCCGCGGCGACCGTCGCCCAGGGCTCAGGCACGGCGCTCGCGAGCCCGACCCAGACGATCGACTCGCCCCCGATCACGAGCACCCCGTCGTCGACCACCTCCCGAGGCAGCACGACACGACCACGCAGGACCCGGGGCTCAGCTCTCTCCACGCGCCTATCCTCCCGCACCGAGAAGTTGGAAGCGGCGCCACAGTGCCAGGCGACCCGTCGCGGCCGCGAGCGCGGTGGCGGGGATCATCGTGATCGTCGCGAACCCCATGAAGACGAGCACGCCGATCCCGCCGACCACGAGCCCGAGCGCGGCGAACGCGGCGACGTGCCACCACTGGTTCTCGGCCTGGCGCATCCCCGTCGCGAGGAGCACCCCGAACGGCAGACCGAGCACCGCCACGGGCACGAGCGAGAAGACTAGGTAGAAGAGGATCAAGCCGAGGACGACACGAGCATGCTCAGCAGCCCCTGGCGCCACGATCCAGCCGATCGCCATGGTGAAGACCGGGAACGTGAGCCAAGCGATCGTCGCGCCGCGCACGAGCGACCCTGCCGAGAGCCGCGGGCCCGGGCGCCGTGCGCCGTAGTTCTCGAGCGCCTCCGGGGTGACGCGATGCGCCACGGGCGGCTCGCCGATCGCCGCAGTGGCATGCCTGTCGGCGTCGCTCATGCGCGCGCCCGGTGCAGCACGGCAAGGGTGTCGTCGACCACGCCACGCACGACGGGCAGGCGGGCGAGGCCGACGAGGGTCGCGACGATCGGTGCCACGCCGTCGATGAGCGCCCGCGTGCGCCGCCGCTCGGGCGAGGTGTCGTACACCCAGAAGATCTCGACGCCGAGCTGGGCGAACCACAGCAGGAGCGGCAGGTTCGCCCGGAGCATTGCGTGGACGGCGGGCTGCGCGCCCGCCACGACGTCCTGGTACACCTCTTGGCTCGCGAGGCGCGCCTGCGTCGAGGCCTCGGAGAACGGGCTCGACGGCGAGGTGGGGCGGATCGCCTCCGAGATGAACTCCGCGCCGAAGGAGTGATACGGCTCCGAGGCGTCGACGGCGGCGTGCCACGCGGCCGCGATGCGGGGGCCGAGCTTGCGGTGCTCCTCGAGCGCGACGGACGCGGCCCTGGCCTGCTCCGCGACGACGGCGGCATAGAGCTCCTGGACGAGGTGCCCTTTCGACGGGAAGTAGTAGTACGCGTTGCCGAGTGCGACGTCGGCCTCGCTCGCGATGAGGCGCATCGTCGTCTTCTCGTAGCCGCGCTCCCGGAACGAACGCAGCGCGACCTCGAGCACCCGCGCCCTCGTCTCGACCGCATTGCCCATGACTGCCTCCCCGTCCAACGCCCGGCCTCGGTTTTCGAACGTGTTCAAAAACTAGCACGAACGCACGCCCGGGCACAGCGGGTGGTGGGATCAGAAGAGGCGCGTGCTCGGGTCGTCGAGGCCGCGCATCGCGGTGTAGTCGAGCACGAGGCACTCGATGCCGCGGTCACGAGCGAGCACCCGGGCCTGGGGCTTGATCTCCTGGGCGGCGAACACGCCCCGGACGGGAGTCAGCAAGGGGTCACGGCCCAGCAGGTCGAGG
This sequence comes from uncultured Cellulomonadaceae bacterium, assembly GCA_964510785.1. Classification (GTDB taxonomy): domain Bacteria; phylum Actinomycetota; class Actinomycetes; order Actinomycetales; family Cellulomonadaceae; genus JAAYZM01. The sequence goes on from CAZECM010000073.1 coordinate 13,487, forward strand.
TAGCGCGTGAGCTGTTCGACGCCATCGATGTCGCCGCGTCGCTTGATCTCGACCGCCACCGTCGCACCCGTGGCGTCGCGCGCGAGGATGTCGACGGGGCCGATCGCCGTGGGGAACTCGCGGCGCACGAGGGTGTGCCCCGGGCCCAAGAGCTCGATCTGCTCGGCGAGCAACGCCTGCAGGTGCGCCTCGACGCCGTCCTTGACCAGACCGGGATCCACGCCGAGCTCGTGGGAGGAGTCGTGGAACACCTCGAAGAGCTCGATCTCGAGGCGGTCGTCGGTCTTGGCGTGCTGGACGTGCCACACCGACGTGACGCCCCGTTCGGCTGCGTCCTCGTCGGGCTCGCGCACCGCGAGCGAGCACGGCGGGCTCATCCAGTTGAGCGGCTTGTACGAGCCGCCGTCGGAGTGCAGGAGCACCGAACCGTCGGCCTTGACCAGGAGCACCCGGGTCGCGAGCGGCAACGTCGCGTCGAGTCGCCCCGAGTAGCGCGCGGCACACGCCGCGACGACGAGTCTCACGAGACCGCTACCAGACGCGGTTCGTGTCGACGGGAGCCGCCTCGAGCCACGACACGAGCCCGGCGCACGCCGCGCGGCTCAGCGAGAGCTCGAACTCTTCCCCGCGGTGCTGACATCGCACGAGCACCTTGCCGGGACGGTGCGGGTCCTCGACGCGGCGCGTCACGACGAGGCTCACGCGCTCCCACGTGTGCGACGGTCGGGGAGAGAGGCTCGCCGTCCGCCACCACGTGAGCCGACCCACGCCGTACTGCGCGATGCCGGCCACCGGCTCGCCATGGCCCTGCTCGGGACGCAGTGCGCACACGAAGCTACCGACGCGACTCGTCAGCATGGCGAGGCGCCGGCGGTAGAAGACCGCGAACGCGGTGACGACGAGCAGCAGCGCGCCGATGACCACCAACCACGTCAGCAATCCCGGCACGCCACCCTTCCCCACCCGGCGTCAGTGGGCCGGGTCGGCCGGGCGGCGGCCCACCTCGACCGAGTCCGCCACGATCGTCACGACGTCGGAGTCGACCGAGAGGAAGCCTCCCGTGACGTGCGCCTCGAACGCCTCGCCCGTCGTCGGTCGGATGGTCACGCTGCCTGCGCGCAGGATCGCGAGCACCGGGGAATGACCCTGGAGGATGCCGAGCTGCCCTTCGGCAGCGGGCGCCGTCACCATGCGCGCCTCGCCCTTCCAGACCGTACGGTCGGGTGCGACGAGGTCGACGTCGAGTGGTGCCACCTGGTTCCTGCCTTCCTTCGTGGTGAGCGGGCGTCCGTCAGACGCCGTACTCCTTCTGGATGCGGGCCCAGTTGCGCTCGAGGTCCTCGAGGCCACCGATGTTGAAGAACGCCTGCTCCGAGATGTGGTCGAACTCGCCGTCGGCGATCTTCGAGAACGCCTCGATGGTCTCCGAGACGGGGACCGTGGAGCCGGGGACGTTCGTGAACTGCTCGGCCATGTAGGTGTTCTGCGAGAGGAACTGCTGGATCCGGCACGCGCGCGAGACGACCAGCTTG
>CAZECM010000074.1:0-14935 GCA_964510785.1 uncultured Cellulomonadaceae bacterium
GAGAGCCGAAGAACACGCCGATCTTCTCGCGGAGCTGGTTGATGAAGATCGCCGTCGTGCCCGAGGCGTTGAGGGCACCGGTGATCTTGCGCAGCGCCTGCGACATGAGGCGGGCCTGCAGGCCGACGTGGGAGTCACCCATCTCGCCCTCGATCTCCGCCTTGGGCACGAGCGCCGCGACCGAGTCGATGACGACGATGTCGATCGCGCCGGAGCGGATCAGCATGTCCATGATCTCGAGCGCCTGCTCCCCCGTGTCCGGCTGGGAGACGAGCAGCGCGTCCGTGTCGACGCCGAGCCTCTTGGCGTACTCCGGGTCGAGCGCGTGCTCGGCATCGATGAACGCCGCGATACCGCCGTTCTTCTGGGCGTTGGCCACGGCGTGCAGTGCCACCGTCGTCTTGCCGGAGGACTCCGGTCCGTAGATCTCCACGACGCGACCACGGGGCAGCCCGCCGATCCCGAGCGCGACGTCGAGGGCGATCGACCCGGTGGGGATCACCTCGACGGGCGCGCGGCCCTCGTCACCGAGTCGCATGATCGACCCCTTGCCGAACTGCCGGTCGATCTGTCCGAGAGCGGCCTCAAGGGCCTTCTCACGGTCTGCGGGAGCTGCCATGTCACACCTTCTGTCAGTTCGTGCAGCGGTCGCTGCGCCTGCGGGATCTGGTCTTCGGAGGTACCGCGGGTGACGCTATGCCCGACCACCGACACTCGCCGCCCGGGTTCCCCATCGCTGTGGACCACCGGGCGCCGTCTCACCCAGGGAGCACACTACTCGTACACCCGTTCTATCGTCACGCGCGACACACCGGCGTGTCGCGGACCGCGGTGCGTGCCGCGCTCACGGGGCGAGCCAGGACTCCCCCGGGGTGAGCACGACCGGTTCACAATCCGGGGCCTCGCGCCGCAGCGCGGCCGCGAACGCCGGCCCGGCCTCGTCCATCCAGCCACGTGGGAGGTGCCGGCCGGCCGGGGCGTGCAACGTTCCCCAGTGGATCGGCACGGCGAACCGGGCCCCCGTCATCGCGCACGCCCGCGCCGCCTCGACGGGCCCCAGGTGCCCGCCTGAGAGCCGCGGGCCCCAGCCGTGCACGGGCACGAGCGCGACGTCGATCCCCGTCCCTGCCAGCTCCGGCAGCGCCGACATCCCCGGGTACAGCTCCGTGTCCCCCGCGAACCACACCGTCCCGCCCTCTCCCCGCACGAGGTGCCCCGTCGCGGCGTTCGGACGGTGCGGCATCGGGCGGTGACCGTGGACGGCCGGGGCGAGCCGCACGTCGACGCGCCCCGCGACCTGGAACCACTGCGAGGGGCCGAGGCCCATCCCCTGCAGCGCGTGCTTGCGCGCCCAGTGGGCGTTCGCGGGTGCGGTCAGCACGGGGACGGGACCCATGCGCCGCAGCGAGCGCGGCTCGGCGTGGTCGTAGTGCAGGTGGGACAGGAGCACGGCGTCGGGCGCGAGCCACGAGTCGGAACGCGGCCCCTCGCCGCGCCGCCGCAGCATCCCGGCGTGCGGGTGCACGAGCGGGTCGGTCACGAGTCGCACTCCGTCGAGGTCGATGACGGTCGTCGCGTGGCCGAGCCACGTGATCCGCAGGCTCATCGCAGCCCCCATCCGCGCAGCCACCCGAGCAGCTGGGCGTGCACGGCCTCGCCGCCGACGTGCATGCGCCGACCGTCCACGAGCTCGCGCAACCCCTCGTCGAGCTCGACGTCCGCCGGGTACACGAGGATCGCCTCGTTCTGCGGCCCACCGATCCCGCCGTGCGAGCCGACCTGCCCCTCGAAGGCGTTGATGTGCCCCATGGGGGTCACGGCGGACACGAGGAGGAGGTCGCCCGCCCCGTCGAGACCGATCGCGCGCGAGAGGTCCGCCGCCGTGCGTTGCGGCCACCCCTCGAGCGGGTCGTCCCCCTCGATCCGCTCGGTCCCGAGCCACCGCAGACCGCGAGCGCCGAGCACGACGGGCCCGCCGTCCGCCATCCGGACGACCACGAGCCCGATCCCCGGGTGCGCGGCGAGCCCCGGTACGAGGTGGGGCCACCGATCACGCACGTCCTCGAGGGTGGGGGGACGTGGTTCGCGGGGGAACCACACGGCCCCGAAGTTGCCTCCACCGACGACGGCCACCTCGGGGATCGTCGTCGGCCCCTCCCTCACCGGCCCCAGCCGCCGGCCGCGCGGCCGCTCCGACTTGCCTGCGCGCGAGGGGAACACCGTGGCGAGCAGCGCGTTGACGGGGCCCACGTCCTCGCCGCTGGGCACGTCCACGGCCTGCGGGTCGTCCCCCATGAGCGCGGTCACGAGGTCGGCGAGGCTCACGCCGTACGCGTCGGCGAACGTGGGGCCGAGCGACTGACCGTGGTCGGAGACGACGACGATCCGGTAGTCGCGCGGCGCGCCCGCGCACACCTGCTCGAGCAGCCCGAGCACGCGGTCGAGCCCCTCGAGGGCGCGCAGCGACTCGGGCCGTTGGGGTCCGGCGTGGTGGGCGATCTCGTCGTAGTCCACGAGGTCGACGACGACGACGCCGGCCCCGCGCATGAGCTGCTCGGCCACGAGCGAGGTGTTGAGGTCGCGCAGCAGGACGTTCGTGACTCCGCGCAGCACGACGTACCAGCCGCTACGGCTCACCCGGGGGACCACGCCGCGCACCCGTTGGCGGTGGGCCTGGAAGAGCTCCTTGACCATCTCGACGACCGTGAGCATGACGGAGCGCACGAGCACGAACGGGCTCGCGAACATCCGCAGGAATGCCGGCCCGGGTCCGATGCCGGCGCGCCCCGCCCGGCTCATGACGAGCACGTTGGTGCCCGCACCGCCGGAGAACATCATCGAGATCGCGGCGTCGTGCGGCCCGAGGAGCGCGACCGCCTCCGGCGACGACTCGACGCGACGCTCGATCTCGGCCGCGTCCGCGGGCCGGTTCGTGACGAGCAGCCGACCCAGCTCCCGGTCCCACCACCGGAAGGACGGGATGGCCGAGGAGTCGCCGTAGAGCAGTGCCGCCTGGCTCGCGGGCGTCGTCGACGGCACGCGCGCCCACCACGTCGTGAGCCGGTGCGAGCCCGAGCGCAGCCACCGGTACAGCGTGGGCGCGAGGCCCGCCTCGATCGCTACGCCGAGCGTGTCACGCCCGACGCCGTCGAGCTGGACGACGAGCAGCCCCGGTTCGCGCGTCGTGGCGTCCTGGGGGTCGATCCCGGCACGCCGGGCACGCGAACGGGCGCGCCGGAGCACGTCCCCGAGCACGTACTCGGAGTCGTTGACGCCGATGAGCCAGCGCCCCAGCGCCATCACGGCCCCGGTGAGAAGCAGGACCGCCGGGACGGCTTCCGGCCCGCCGATCGTGACACCGGGCACGAGCTCGAGCGCCGCCCACAGCACGAGCACCTGCGTCGCGAGTCCCGCGAGGAGGGCTCCCACGGCCCCCGTGCGCGCCGCCATGAGGCGCAACAACGGCCGGGTCAGGTAGTCGCCGACGGCGACGGCCGCGGCGATCGCGAGCACCGGGAGCGGGCCGCCGGCGTCCACCTGGGCGACCCCGAGGATCGCGACCCCGAGCCCGAGCGTCGTCGCCGCGAGCGCGAGCGCGGCGTCGACCAGGTCACCCAGGCGGTAGCGCACGGCCTACCTGCTGCGCGGCGGGGCCGGCTGGCGCGAGTCCTTGCCCCAGCGCTTCGCCTCGGGGACGTCGAGCGCGTCGCACAGCGCGTGCCACACGTCGCGGGGTTCGACGCCGTCGTCGAGCGCCTCGCGTGCCGTCATCCCGTCGAGCTCGCCCAGCACCTGGTCTGCCGCGACCGCGCGCCCGTAGACCTGACCGAGCACCTCGTCGACCAGTGCCCAGAACTCGCGGTGGCGCATGCCCCCAGCCTGCCACGAGCAGCGGTGTGGGTGCGGCGCGCCATGATGGACCGGTGACGACGCCCGCCCCGCTCGATGCCTTCTCCGCACCGACGCGCGCCTGGTTCACGGCCGCGCTCGGGGAACCCACCACCGCGCAGTGGCAGGCGTGGGCGGCGATCGCCTCCGGCAAGCACGCGCTCGTCGTCGCGCCCACGGGCTCGGGCAAGACGCTCGCGGCGTTCCTGTGGGCAGTCGACCACCTGCTCGCCGCGCCACCGCCGGCCGACCCGTTGCGGCGCTGCCGGGTGCTGTACATCTCCCCGCTCAAGGCCCTCGCCGCGGACGTCGAGCGCAACCTCACGGTGCCGCTGCAGCAGATCCGGGCCCTGCCCGACGGCGAGCACCTCGCGGAGCTGCGCACCGGGGTCCGCACGGGCGACACCACCCCGGCCGAGCGCCGTCAGATCGCCCGGCGCCCGCCCGACATCCTCATCACGACCCCCGAGTCGCTCTTCCTCATGCTCACGTCCGCCGCGCGCGAGGCCTTGCGCGGGATCGACACCGTCGTGGTCGACGAGGTGCACGTGCTCGCGGGCACGAAGCGCGGCGCGCACCTCGCCGTGAGCCTCGAGCGCCTCGACGAGCTGCTCGCCGCACCGGCCCAGCGCATCGGCCTGTCCGCGACCGTGCGGCCCGCCGAGCGCGTCGCGCGCTTCCTCGCCGGGGGCCGTTCGGGGCCGGGTGCACGGGACGTCGTCGTCGTGCAGCCGCCGTCGGCCAAACGCATCGAGGTGGACGTCGTGGTCCCCGTGCCGGACCTCACGGAGCTCGCCGTGGAGCCCGCGGGCGGACAACGCTCCGAGGACGACGGCGGCCGCCGGCCCACGCCGTCCATCTGGCCCCATGTCGACGAGCGCATCGTCGACCTCGTCGCCGCGCACCGCTCGACGCTCGTGTTCGCGAACTCCCGGCGCGGCGCCGAGCGGCTCGCAGCGCGCATGAACGAGGTCTGGGCCGCCCGGCAGGGTACCGAGGCGCCCCGGCGCGGCGAGGTGTGGGCCGCGCGCATCCCCGGGCAGTCCGGGACGGCCGCCGGCGTGCACGAGGGCGTCATCGCGCTGAGCCACCACGGCTCGATGAGCCGGGCGCAACGCACCTCGGTCGAGGAGCGGCTCAAGGCCGGCGAGCTGCCCGCCGTCGTCGCGACGAGCTCCCTCGAGCTCGGCATCGACATCGGTGCCCTCGACCTCGTGGTGCAGGTGGGCGCACCGATGTCCGTCGCGAGCGGCCTGCAGCGCGCGGGACGGGCGGGCCACCAGGTCGGCGCGACGTCGCGCACCGTCATGTTCCCGACGCACCGTGGCGACCTCGTGGCGTGCGCCGTGGCCGCGAGGCGGATGCGCCGCGGCGAGCTCGAGACCCAGCCCGCGCTGCACAACCCGCTCGACGTGCTCGCCCAGCAGGTCGTGGCGATGCTCGCGCTCGACGAGTACTCGGTCGCGGACCTCGCCGCCGTCGTGCGCCGCGCCGCGCCGTTCTCGGGGCTCAGCGACACGATGCTCGCGTCCGTGCTCGACATGCTCGCGGGGCGCTACCCGAGCGAGCAGTTCGGGACGCTGCGGGCGCGCATCGTGTGGGACCGGCGCACGGACCTGCTCACGGGGCGGCCGGGGGCGCAGCGGCTCGCCGTCACGTCGGGAGGCACGATCCCCGACCGGGGCCTGTTCGCCGTGGTCGTGGCCGGCGAGGATCGTGGCGGGCGGCGCGTGGGCGAGCTCGACGAGGAGATGGTCTACGAGTCCCGCGCGGGCGACACCATCACGCTCGGCTCGAGCACGTGGCGCATCGACGAGATCACGGGCGACCAGGTGGTGGTCAGTCCCGCCCCCGGGGTGCCCGGGCGGCTGCCGTTCTGGAAGGGCGACACGCCGGGGCGCCCCGCCGAGCTCGGGCAGGCGCTCGGGGCGTGGGTGCGTGAGGTCGACGCCGCGGACCGGGCCGGCAAGGAGACGGCCGACGACGGCGCGCTCGCCGCACTGTTCGACGGCTCGGGACTCGATTCCTGGGCACGGGACAACGTCCTCGACTACGTGCGCACGCAGCGTCTGGCCACGGGGCGGGTGCCGGACGACCGGACGCTCGTGGTCGAGTCGTTCCGCGACGAGCTGGGTGACTGGCGCGTCGTGATCCACAGCCCGTACGGCGCGCGCGTGCACGCCCCGTGGGCTCTCGTGCTCGCCGCGAGGCTGCGCGAGCGCACGGGGGTCGACGTCGCGGCGCTCGTGGCCGACGACGGGATCGTGCTGCGCCTGCCCGACACCGACGACGGCACCTCGGCGGGCCCGCTCGCCGCGGCCGGGCACGGTCACCGCCCGTTCGACCTCGAGACGCTGCTGCTCGACCCGGCCGAGATCACGGCGGCCGTGAGCGCCCACGTGGTCGGCTCCGCCCAGTTCGCGGCGCGGTTCCGCGAGGCGGCGGCCCGGGCGCTCCTGCTCCCCCGCCGCCGCCTCGACCGACGTCAGCCGCTGTGGCAGCAGCGGCTCCGTGCCGCCCAGCTCCTCGACGCGACGCAGGGCTTCGCGGACTTCCCGATCCTGCTCGAGGCGACGCGCGAGTGCCTGCAGGACGACTTCGACCTCGAGGCGCTGCGCGGGCTCATGACCGACATCGCCGCACGGCGGATCGAGGTCGTCGAGGTGTCGACTCCGACGCCTTCCCCGTTCGCGCGCTCGCTCCTGCAGGCCTACACCGCGATGTTCCTGTACGACGGCGACCAGCCCCTCGCGGAACGGCGCGCCGCTGCCCTGACGCTCGACGCGGACCTGCTGGCCGAGCTGCTCGGCGACGACGCCGGGGCGCTCGCGGACCTGCTCGATCCCGCGGTGGTGCGCACCGTCGAGGACGAGCTCGCCCGTCGCACGCCCGAGCGCGCGGTGCGCGACGTCGAGGGCCTCGCCGACCTCTTGCGCAGCCACGGGCCGCTCGGCGCGGCGGACATCGCCCCTGCGGTGCGCGAAGCGGTGCGTGGCGAGCTGCCGGACTGGCTCGCCGGGCTCGAGGCGAGTGGGCGTGCGCTGCGGGTGACGCTCCCGGGGCTCTCGGGAGGGCCGCGGGCCGGCGGCGAGGTGTGGGCGGCCGTCGAGGACGCCTCGCTGCTGCGTGACGCGCTCGGTGCGACGCTGCCGCCCGACGTCCCCGAGGTGTTCCTCAGGTCCGTTGCCGATCCCCTCGGCACGCTCGTGTCCCGGCTCGCCCGCACGCGCGGTCCGTTCGGCACGTCGGACGTGCGGGCGCGGTTCGGCCTGCCGCCCGCCGTCGCGCGCACGGTGCTCGACCGGCTCGTGACCGAGGGGCGCCTCGTCTCCGGGCGGCTGCGCCCTGACGAGCTGCGCACCCACCCTGCGACCGAGGACTTCTGCGACGCGGACGTGCTGCGGACGCTGCGCCGACGCTCGCTCGCCGCGCTGCGGGCCGAGGTCGAGCCCGTCGACGGCACGGCGCTCGGCCGGTTCCTGCCCGCCTGGCAGGGCGTGGGGCGGCTGCGCGGCGTCGAGGGCACGCTGCAGGCCGTCGCGGGGCTCGCCGGAGTGCCGCTCGCCGCGGGGGCGCTCGAGTCGCTCATCCTGCCCGCGCGCGTCGTGGACTACACCCCGGCCATGCTCGACGAGCTCGTCGCGGGCGGCGAGGTCGTCTGGCGGGGGCACGCCAGGCTGCCCGGCCAGGACGGGCTCGTGAGCCTCGCGCTCGCGGGCGAGCCCGACGCCCTCGCCGTGGTGCGTGGCACCCCGGAGGCCGCGGCCACGACCACGCCCCCGGCAGCACCGCCGCACGACCCTGACGAACCGGTGGGCGCCGAGGACGGGGCCGCGGGACAGCTGCCCGACCGGGACGCGGAGCTCGACGCGGCCGTGCTCACGGCCCTCGCCGAGGGTGGCGCCGCGTTCCTCCCGGCGCTCCTCGCCCGCACGGGGCTCGAGGGATCCTCACCCGCCGTCGTCGACGCGCTGTGGCGGGGGGTATGGCGCGGGCTCGTGACGAACGACTCGCTCGCGCCGCTGCGCACCTGGCTCGCGGGGTCGACCACGGTGACCCGGCCCCGCCCCACGGCGAGGCCGCGACCGTTCGGTGCCGCGCCCCGCGCGCTCGGGGCGGGGGCGGGCCGTTGGTCGCTCGTCGACCCGGTCCCGATCGACGAGACGCGCGCGACGCACGCGCTCGCGCTCCGGCTCCTCGCCCGGCACGGTGTGCTCACCCGGGCGGTCCTGCCGAGCGAAGGGCTCGCGGGGCGCTTCGGGCCGCTGTACCGGGTGCTCTCCGGGCTCGAGCTGACGGGCTCCGTGCTGCGCGGCTACTTCGTGGAGCACCTCGGTGGCACGCAGTTCGCCCTGACGGAGGCCGTCGAGTCGTTGCGGGGCGCGGGCAGCGAGGCGGTGGGCGCCGTCGTCCTCGCCGCGGGAGACCCGGCGAACCCGTACGGTGCCGCGCTCGCGTGGCCGGCTCCCGTCGAGGCCGAGGGTGCCCAGCGGCCCGGCCGCAAGGCGGGCGCCGTCGTGGTCCTCGTGGACGGCGAGCTCGCGCTCTTCGTGGAGCGCGGTGGCCGCACCCTGCTGAGCTTCACGACCGAGCCGGTCACGCTGGAAGGCGCCGCGGGAGCACTCGCCGCGACGGTCCGTGCGGGGCGGCTGGGGAGCTTCACCGTGCGCCGGGGGGACGGTGCGCCCATGACGGCGCGCGAGGCACGCACCGGGGCGCTCGGCAGCGCGCTCGTAGGCGCGGGATTCGCGCCGACGCCCCAGGGGCTGCGGCTGCGCGGTTGAGCGAGGCTCAGCCGACGGGCGAGAGGATGTCCCGCAGGTCCGTCCAGGTCTGGCCGGCGAAGTCCGACAGCTCGGCGGGGACGGTGTCGGGGACGCGGAGGCCCTCGGCGACGCCGACGCGGTCGCTCACCTCGCGCAGCACGACGGACATCGGCAGGTCGAGCGCGCCGCAGATCGATGCGAGCAGCTCGGAGGACGCTTCCTTCTGACCACGTTCGACCTCGGAGAGGTAACCGAGGGAGACCTGGGCGGCGGACGAGACCTCGCGCAGGGTTCGACCCTGGCGCTGGCGCGCACCGCGGAGAACATCTCCGATCTCGCGACGAAGCACAATCATCGCCCTACCCCCCTTCCCTGGCTTGACCGACGTGTTCTTACCGTACCCCGCGCGACCGACAGGCCACGAGTGTGCGCCATCCTGCGTCCTGTTTGCCATCACAATTCACCCAACGACCGTCCTGGCGTGGTTGTTCCCGGCCGCTCCCCCACGTCTTCGACAAGAACGCGCGCCAGCTCGAGCACCGCGTCGCACACGCTCCGGCGGACCTGTGCGCGATCACCGTCGAGCTCGAGGTCGAGCGAACGCACGTGGGAGCCCAGCGCCGCGGCGACGAACGCCGTCCCGGGCGCGAAGCCGTCCTGCGGGTCCGGGCCCGCCACACCCGTCGTAGCGAGCCCGAGGTCCGCCCCGAGCCGCCTCGCCGCGCCCTGGGCCATCTGTCGCGCGACGAGCGGGTCCACCGCGCCCTGGGCGGCGAGCAGCGCCGGGTCGACGTCGAGCAGCGCGGCCTTGACGTCCGTCGCGTAGGCGACGACGCCGCCACGCAGCACGCGTGACGCCCCCGGGACGTCGACGAGCGTGCTCAGCACGAGTCCGCCCGTGAGCGACTCGGCCACCGCGACGGTGAGGTCCCGCTCGACGAGTGCGTCGAACAGCCGTCGCGCGCCGCGCGACGTCACGCGGGGGCCGTCTCGCGCTGCACCGAACGGGCGCGCAGGCCGCGCGCGAGGTAGTCGACACCCGTGACGACGGTCACGACGACAGCGAGCCAGATCGCGACCTCGGCGACCACACCCACCCACGCGGGCAGGTGGGTCAGCGGCAAGAGCCACAGTCCGATCGCCACGGCCTGGATCACGGTCTTGAGCTTGCCGCCGCGCGAGGCGGGAACGATCTCGGAGCGCAAGAGCGAGAACCGCCACAGCGTGATCCCGACCTCCCGCGCAAGGATGACGACGGTGACCCACCACGCGACGCGGTCCTGCGCCGAGAGCAGGACGAGCGCCGTCCCGATGAGCAGCTTGTCCGCGATGGGGTCGAGGATGACGCCGAGCGGGGTGATCTGGCCACGCGACCTCGCGAGGTAGCCGTCGAGCCGGTCGGTGAGCGCGGCGAGCACGAACAGCCCGGTCGCGGCGAGCCGCCAGCCCACCGCGTCGTCGGCGGCCATGACGAGCGCCCAGCCGAAGACCGGCACCATGGCGATGCGCACCATGGTGACCACGTTCGCCGGAGTCCACGTCGGTGTCGCTGCCACGCCGTCAGCCTAGTTGGCCGGGGTGGGACGCTCCGACCCCGCCCACGGTGAGCGTCTATCGTTCCCCTGTGGCCAAGCACGCACGTACCGCACCCAGGACCCCCGTCACCGGACGGGTCCTCGCCGTGGCCGCCGTCCTGCTCGCGACGGCCGGCGCGGGGGCGTTCGCGCTCCAGCAGCAGCCGCCCGGAGGCGTCGTCGCCGCACCACCGTCGTCGTCGGACGACGGCGTCGGCACCGACGTCACCTCCCCCACGCCGTCGCCGAGCCCCACTCCGACCCCCGAGCCGACGCCGAGCCCCACGCCCACCCCCGACTCGGAGCTCACGATCGTCGCGACGGGCGACCTGCTCCCCCACATGTCCGTCAACGCCTCGGCGCGCGACGGCGACGGCTACGACTTCGGACCGCTGCTCGCCCCGCTCGACGACTGGGTCTCCGGCGCGGATCTCGCGCTGTGCCACATGGAGGTCCCGCTCGTCCCCCAGGGCCGCGGACCGTCCGGCTATCCCGTCTTCGGGGCGCCCCGCGAGCTCGCGCAGAACCTTGCCGACCAGGGCTGGGACGGCTGCTCGACGGCCTCCAACCACTCCGTCGACCTCGGGTTCAAGGGTGTCGAGTCCACGCTCGACCTGTTCGACGAGGCCGGGCTCGGGCACGCCGGCACGGCGCGCAGCGAGGACGAGGGCGCGGCGCCGCAGCTCTACGAGCTCGAGCGGAACGGTCGGACGACGACGATCGCCCACCTCGCCGCGACCTACGGCACGAACGGGATGCCCGTCGACGCCGACAAGCCGTGGTCCGTCCAGCTCATCGACACCGACGAGATCATCGAGCAGGCGACGGCGGCGCGAGACGACGGCGCCGACCTCGTGCTCGTCTCGATCCACTGCTGCGTCGAGTATCAGACCGCACCGACCGACCTCCAGCTCGAGATCGGTGAGGCGCTCGCGGGCTCGGGCGTCGTGGACCTCGTCATCGGTCACCACGCACACGTCCCCCAGCCGCTCGCGAAGCTCGAGGGCGGGCCTGACGGCGAGGGCATGTGGATCGCGTACGGGCTCGGGAACTTCCTGTCCAACCAGGACGGCAACTGCTGCACCGACCGCACCGACTCGGGCATCTGGCTCACGGCGCACGTGCTGCACCCCGAGGGCGGCGCGGCGCACGTGACGGGCGTGGAGTGGACGGGGGTCACGGTCGACCGGCTCGGCAAGCACCGGGTGTCGGCGCTCGCCGAGATCGCCGACGGTGCCGGTTCGCTGTCCTCGTCCCAGGTCGCCGCCCGCCACGAACGGGTCGCAGCAGCGGCCGGCGACGAGGCCCCGGAGCGCACCGAGCCGACGGTCTCGACCGGCCCGCCCCCCGTCGTCGTCCCCCGCCCTCGCTAGCGCGCTGGGCTGCCTCGCTCATCGAGCAGGCGGAGCAGGCGCGGGCCCGAGACGAGGCGGTAGGAGGCGTCGATCAGCTCGGCGATCTCCTGCCAGTCGATCGGTGCGGCGTCCAGGTGGAGGGCGAGCCAGCCGAACGGCCCGTAGTAGGCGGGAGACCAGAACCTCGGGTCCTGCTCCAACGCCGGTCTCTCCTCCGGATCGGCCTTGAACAGCACCGCGTGATGGACCCGGGTCATCGGCCCGCCGGGCACGGGATTCTTGACCATGCCGCCGTAGATCGCGAACATCGCGCGGGTGCGGAACGTCGGCGTGCCGTGGGCGGGCTTCTCGAACGCCTCGGGGAACGCGAGGCACAGCTCACGGAACCTGGGCAGGTGCTCGTCGCCGGCGAAGTCCCACATGCCCCCCAGCAAATCACCACTGCGGCCGTGCGCGCCCGCCGAACGGCCTGTGATCAGTCCAGGGCGGACTCGGGCTGGGCGCTGCCGAAGAGCCAGCCCTGGCCGTAGCGCCAGCCGTTGTGGTGCAGGAAGTGGGCCTGCTCCTCGGTCTCGATGCCCTCGGCGATCGTGATCATGTCGAGCTCGCGCGCGAGGGCACCGAGGGCCCGAGAGACGCGGGCGGCCGCGGGGTCCTCGGGGATGCCCGCCGTGAAGGACATGTCGAGCTTGACGCCGTTGACGGGCAGGTCACGCAGGTAGGACAGCGGTGAGACGCCCGTGCCGAAGTCGTCGAGCAGCACGGGGATGCCTGCGGCGCGCAGCTGCGTGAGCTCGTGGCGCACCCGTGTCCCGGCGTCGACGAGCGAGGTCTCCGTGAGCTCGATGACGAGCCGACCCGGGGCCACGCGGTACTTCGAGCTCTCCTCGAGCAGCCGCGTGGCGAACTCACCGTCGCCGAGCTGGTCCGCCGAGACGTTGACGGAGACCCAGCGGGACTCGTCGCGGCACCGGCTCAGGTACCCGACGGCCTCGGAGACGACGTGCATGCCGAGCCGCACACCGAGCCCCATCTCCTCGGCGAGGCTCAGGAACATGCCGGGCAGGAGCAGCCCTCGCGAGGGGTGCTGCCAGCGGACGAGCGCCTCGTGGCCGAGCACCTGACCGCTCGCGAGGTCCACGAACGGCTGGTAGTGCAGCACGATCTCGCCGCGGTCGAGGGCCCCCTGGAGCTCGGCCTGCAGACCGTGGCGGCCCCCGGCCATCTCCATCGTGGTGTCGTACACCTCGGTGCACGAGCGACCCGCAGCCTTGGCGCGGTAGAGCGCGGCGTCGGCCGCCGCGAGAAGACCAGGGGCGCCGCCCGCCATCGTGTCGGCGTCGGCCAGCGCGATGCCGATGCTCGCGCGCACGACCATCCGGCGCCGGTGCAGCCGCAGCGGCTCCCTGAGGTTCGCGTGGATCGTCGTGGCGACCTCGAAGGCGACCCGCTCGGACTCCATGTCCTGCAGCACGATGACGAACTCGTCGCCGCCCATGCGTGCCACGGTGCCGCGCGCCCCGATCGCCGCCCGCAGGACGCCGGCGACGTGCACGAGCACCTCGTCGCCCGCGGCGTGCCCGTAGCGGTCGTTGATCGCCTTGAAGCCGTCGAGGTCGCACGCGAGCACGGCGACCCGGTCCCGGCGCGGCTGGTCGAGCACCGACTGCAGCACTTCCTGCAGCAAGGTGCGGTTGGCGAGGCCCGTGAGCGGGTCGTGCATCGCGCGGTGCGCGAGCATCTCGGACTTGAGCCGGGACTCGGTCGTGTCGCGCACCTGGGCGACGAAGTGGTCCGACGCGCTGTTCGGGGTGCGCACGAGGGCCACGTCGAGCATCGTCCACACGATGTGACCGTCCGCCCGCAGGTACCGCTTCTCGATCGAGAACCTCGTCTGGTGCCCCGCGAGCAGGCCCTGCACGAGCATGCGCTCCTGCTCGCGGTCCTCGGGGTGGGAGACGTCGGAGAAGCCGTAGCCGACGAGGGCCTCGCGCGTGGTGCCGAGCAGCTCGGCGAAGGCGGAGTTGACCTCGATGATGTGCCAGTTGAGGTCGACGAGCGCCATCCCGATGGGCGCGTTCTCCATCGCGACCCGGAACTGCAGCTCGGAGCGCTCGAGCGCGGCCTTGACCTCGCCCTGGACGGTCATGTCCTCGATCGTCGTCAGGATCACCGGGGCACCGAACGCACCACCGGCGACCATCCGGGAGACGACCTGGACCATCCGTGCCGCGGAGAGCGGCTGGCCGGGACGGGTGATCCCCACGAGCTCGGCGTCGATCGGGGTCGTGGCCCGGGACACCCCGCCGGGGACGTGGCGCAGCACCGCCGAGGGGTTGAGCGCCTGCCCCTGACCGTTGACGAGGACGACGGGCAGGTCGTTGACGAGCACCCCGGTGAAGTCCTGGCCGTCGAGGCCGAACATGTCGCGCGCCGCGGCGTTGATATCGACGACCTGCCCGGTCGCCGAGTGCAGGAGGAGCCCGTCGCTCGTGCTCGCGAGGACGGCGGCGTACCGTCGGCGCAGCACCGCGAGCTCGGCGAGCGCCTTCGAGGTCGCACGCCGCGCGCGGGCGGCGCCCACCGCAAAGACCACGGCGGCCACGACGGCGAGCGCGGCGACACCGAGAGCAAGCCCCTGCCCGGAACCTAGCTCCGCGAGCGAGCCCATTCTTCTCCGTCGCCGTCGTCGTGGTAGTCCTGGGCGACCTCGTCGGACGCCTCCCACGTCTTATCGGCAACGGAGTCGCCCCGCAAGAGGGACAGCGTCCCGGCGAGATCGTCGGGCTGGACGAGCACCTCGCGCGCCTTGGAACCTTCGGACGGGCCGACGATCTCGCGCGACTCGAGCAGGTCCATGAGACGCCCCGCCTTCGCGAAGCCGACGCGCAGCTTGCGCTGGAGCATCGAGGTCGAGCCGAACTGCGTCGAGATGACGAGCTCCGCGGCCTGCAGCAGGAGGTCGAGGTCGTCCCCGATCTCCTCCTCGACCTGCTTCTTCGCCGCCGAGGCGGTGACGTCCTGGCGGTAGACGGGCTTGGCCTGGGTGCGCACGTGCGCGACGACGGTGTGGACCTCCTTCTCGGTGACCCACGCCCCCTGCACGCGCATCGGCTTGGCCGAGCCCATGGGCAGGAAGAGCGCGTCGCCCTGCCCGATGAGCTTCTCGGCACCCGGCTGGTCGAGCACGACGCGCGAGTCCGTCAGGGACGACGTCGCGAAGGCGAGGCGCGAGGGCACGTTCGCCTTGATGAGGCCCGTCACGACGTCGACCGAGGGCCGCTGGGTGGCCAGGACCAGGTGGATGCCACTGGCCCGCGCGAGCTGCGTGATGCGCACGATCGAGTCCTCG
>CAZECM010000075.1:0-14517 GCA_964510785.1 uncultured Cellulomonadaceae bacterium
CACCCTCGAACGGCTCGACGATCCGGTCGTGGACCTCCCACGTCGCGGTGCACACCTCGTCGAGCAGCCACCGGTCGTGGGTCACGATCAGCAGCCCGCCGGCGCTCTTGGGCCAGCGCCGCTTGAGGTGCTCGGCGAGCCACGCGACGGCCTCGACGTCGAGGTGGTTGGTGGGCTCGTCGAGGGCGAGGACGTCCCAGTCGCCCGCGAGGAGCCGCGCGAGCGCGACGCGACGGCGTTGCCCACCAGAGAGATCGCCGACGACGGCGCCCCACGGCAGATCGGCCAGCAAACCCGCGAGGACGTCGCGCACCCGGGCGTCGCCCGCCCACTCGTGCTCCGCGGTGTCGCCGACGACGGCATGGCTCACCGTGTGCGTCGGGTCGAGGGTGTCCTCCTGGCTGAGCACGCCGATCGTGACGCCGCCGCGCACCGTGACACGGCCGCTGTCGGGCTCCTGGAGGCCGGCCAGCATGCGCATGAGGCTCGACTTGCCGTCGCCGTTGCGCCCGACGATGCCGATGCGGTCGCCCTCGTCGACTCCCAGGGAGACGCCGTCGAACACGACCGTCGTGGGGAACTCGAGACGGAGGGCTTCTGCCCCGAGGAGGTGTGCCATGAGGCACCCAGCCTACTGAGGCCTCGCACGTGGGCGGACCAACGGTTGCCGTGTGCTGCGCCGGTCGTCTGCTGGCCCCTCAGCCCAGAAGAACGTCCCCCGCGAGCGTGACGACGTGCGGGGAGAAGCCCATGCGGCTCCAGAACGGGCGCGACAGCGTGTTGTCGTCGATGTAGTGCAGCATCACGTGCTCGAGCCCGAGCGCCGCGAGCTCGGTGAGCGCCCGCGAGGTCAGCGCCCGCCCGATGCCCCGCCCGCGCGCGGACGTCGTGACGCTCGTCATGCCGACGTAGCCGTACCGCCGCGGGTAGTACACGAGGCCGGGCGAACCCGCGGGTAGGTCGATGACGTGCAGCGCGAGGCAGCCGAGGAGCGTGCCCGACGTCGGGTCCACGGCGACGAGCGCCCCGGGCGGCGAGGTCTGGGCGAGCCACTGGCTGACGATCGCGCGGGTGGGCCCTTCGGCCTGATCGGAGCGGGTCCCTGTCGCGGTGTGCTCGGTGTGGAAGGTGTACTCCTCGAACGACAGCGCGACGAGCGCATCCTCGTCTCCGGTCCGGGCTGCCCTGATCTCGACGTCGGACCTCCCGGGCGCGAGCGCCGGGGCGACCCGGCGTGCCGCCAGGATGTTGTCTGGTCGGAGGCCGAGCGAGCGCCACGCGGAGCCCCCGAGCCAGTCGTGCGGGCGGGTCTGGACGAGGAGACGGGCGATGCCGAGGGCCGCGGCGTCCCGACCGACCCGCTCGAGCAGGACAGGTAGGAGGTCGAGCTCGGCCAGCCCTGCGACGTGCCAGGTCGACAGCGGCACCGTGGCGTAGCGCTCCGGCATGTAGGTGTAGCTCGGGCGATCCTCGTCGGTGACCTCGAACGTCGCGCCCAGGACGGCGACGGCGTGGCCAGACGGGTCGAGTGCGGCCCAGCCGGACGTCATCGCGTCACCGTCGAGATGGCGCGACAGTGCCGCGCGGGCGGCGACGGAAGGATCGACCGCGCCCGGGGTGACGAGGAGCGGCGTCGGGGACTGCCTCGAGATGCCCAGGGCCACGGCACGGACGGCGGCATCCGGGGCGTCGGCGACGCGGACGGCGGAGACGGTGTCCGACGGCGTCATCCTTGGCGGGCCTTGAAGCGCGGGTTCTTCTTGTTGATGACGAACACGCGACCGCGCCGTCGGACAACCTGCGCGCCCGGGATCTTCTTGAGCGAACGCAGCGAGTTGCGGACCTTCATGGTGCTCCTTGGTGTGTCGGGTCGAAGGGCAAGCGGACTCAGCGCTCGAGCGTGCTGACGTCGACGTAGCCCCGCTGGACGGCGCGCAGCAGACGTCGGGGGATGCGGTAGGTCTCGCCCGCGAAGACGACCGGGACGAGCGGGGTCTCGGTGGCCCGCCATGCCGAACGGCGGTGCCTCGTGCGGCTGCGAGACTTGCGACGCTTGGGGACTGCCATGGTGCGTTCCTGTCTGTCGGTGATCGGGCGAAGGTGGTCAGGCGACCCGGTCGATGGGGCCGAGCCAGGGTTCGAGGCCGTCCCAGCTCTCGTCCCAGCTGGCGCGGAGCTCGTCGTCGGACAACAAGCACCGGCCGAAGGCGCGCACGACCTCGACCGGGTGCTCGTCGAGGCCCGTGATGACGATCCGGGTGAAGGGCCGCTGCCCCGGTGCCCACTGCCGGGTGGTCCCGACGCTGACCTGGCCGCCCGCGCCGTCGATCGCGATCACGTCCCGCGGCCGGGTCGGGAGCCACAAGCAGCCGCGCAACCGGTAGGGGCCGGAGCCGAGTGCCTCCATCTCGTCGTAGAGCCGCGAGGGGTGCAGGGCGCGGTCCGCGGTGAGGTCGAGCCGCCATGCCTCGTCGCTGGTCAGCGGTGGCAGCGGGCCGCTGCGGACCTCGCTGACCCACGACTCGACGTCCTCGTGGCGGTGCACCCCGGCGGCGAGGCGCTGCGCATCGAGCAGGGCCGGGTCGGTGACGACCGGTGCCCGCGGGCGGACGAGCGCGGCGACGAGGGCGAGCTCCGCCGAGGAGGGCTCATGGGTGAAGCACACGGCGTCGGCGTACTCGACCATGGCGCACGCGACCTCGCCCACGCCGCGCTCGTCGTCCTCGCTGCTGTGCAGCCCGCGTTCGGCGAGCAGGTCGTCGCCGAGCAGGTCCTTGGCCGGCGCGGTGGCGTCGAGCGCTGCCACGACGGCGGCGATCGTCACGTGCGGGGCGTTGCCGGGCGCCCACGAGATCGTGCGGCACACCTGGACCGCCTCGGCCGAGACGGGCAGCCGCGCCACGATGGTGCGCCACCGGCCGCTCGCGGCGAGCCGCTCAAGGGTGGGCACGATGTCCTCGCGGACCGCGCAGCTCACGCACGCGTGGGCGAGGTCGATCTCGTGGCGTTCGACGATCCCACCGAGGTCGCTGACGATGCGCGTGAGCGTCCCGGCCTCGACGTCGATCGAGTGATGGACGACGACGGCGTCCGCCAGGCCGAACTGCAGCGAGATCGTGGCCGTCGCCATGGCGGACTCGTCGATGCCGCTCACGAGGATCACGGGGACGCGCCCCCGCCGCGATGTGACGAAGCGGGAGGTCATGAGCCCGCCCCGTAGCGGCGGCGGAACCTCTCCACCCGCCCTTCCGTGTCGAGCACGCGCGTGCGGCCCGTCCACAGCGGGTGGCTGGCCGAGGAGATCTCGACGTCGACGACGGGGTAGGTGTTGCCGTCCTCCCAGGTCACACGCTCGTGATCGTGGCCGACGCGCCCGGCGAGCGTCGATCGGGTGAGGAAGGTCATCCCGGCGGACCGGTCACGGAACACGACGGGTCCGTACGTCGGATGGATGTCTTGCTTCACGGAGATCTCCCTGTCACACTAATGAGAACGATTATCACTATACACAAGGAAGTCCATGTCGAACGTCTGTCAGGTCACCGGCGCCCAGCCGTCCTTCGGGCACGCGATCTCCCACTCGCACCGGCGCACCAAGCGGCGCTGGAACGTCAACATCCAGCGGCGCCGCTACTGGGTGCCTTCCCTGGGGCGGCACGTCACGCTGCGGGTGAGCGCCAAGGGCATCAAGGTCATCGACAAGCGGGGCATCGACGTCGTCGTCGCCCAGCTCCTCGCCCGTGGGGAGCGTGTCTGATGAGCTCGCGCCGCACCGACCTGCGCCCCATCATCAAGCTCCGCTCCACGGCGGGCACGGGCTTCACCTACGTCACCCGCAAGAACCGTCGCAACGACCCTGACCGGATCACGCTGCGCAAGTACGACCCCGTGGTGCGCCGCCACGTCGAGTTCCGGGAGGAGCGCTGATGGCCAAGAAGAGCAAGGTGGCCGCCAACGAGCGGCGCAAGGTCACGGTCGAGCGGTACCGGGAGCGCCGGGACGCGCTGCGTGCCGCGTCCAGGAACATCTCGCTGCCGATCGCCGAACGTCTGGAGGCGTCACGGGCGCTCGCCGCACTGCCCCGCGACTCGTCCCCGGTCCGGGTGCGAGGGCGCGACGCCGTCGACGGCCGTCCCCGTGGATACCTCCGCAAGGTGGGGCTCTCCCGGGTGCGGCTGCGCGGAGCCGCCCTGCGCGGCGAGCTACCGGGCATCACGAAGTCGAGCTGGTAGGCGCTCGTCCCTGGCGTGCCCCGTGGTGCGCGATGGCGCGTGGTGCTGTGTAGCGCCGTTTGGGCTGCGGGCGGGCTGGGTCGTCTCGTACGGTGCGGACATGACCGGTCACCGTTCGTCCGCACCCCGCCGCCATCCCGTGCTCGACGGGGCCGTCGTGCTCGTCACAGGTGCGGGCCGCGGCATGGGGGCGATCTACGCGCGGCGGGCCGTCGAGGGAGGCGCCCGGGCGGTCGCGCTGTGGGACGTGGACGTCGCCGCAGCCGAGCGGGTCGCCGCCGGGCTTGAGGTTACTGGGCCTGAGGTTGCCGTGTTCGGGGTGGACCTCGCTGACCTCGATGAGGTGCAGCGTGGCGCGCGCGAGGTCGTCGAGCGGTTCGGTCAGGTCGACGTGCTCATCAACAACGCGGGCATCGTGCGGGGCGCCCCGTTCTGGGAGCACGACCCGGTGCGTGACATCGAGGCGACGATGCGCGTCAACGTCCTCGCGCCGATGTGGCTCACCCGGGAGCTGCTCCCGGCGATGATGGCGGACAGCTCCCGGCCCAAGCGCATCCTCAACATCGCCTCGGCGGCCGCGACGCTCGCCAACCCGAACATGAGCGTGTACGCGGCGTCCAAGTGGGCGCTGCTGGGCTGGAGCGACTCGCTGCGCCTCGAGCTGGCGCGACAGGGGTACCGGCACGTCGCGGTCACGACCTTCTGCCCGAGCTACGTCTCCACGGGCATGTTCGCCGGCGCTCGTGGCCCGCTGCTCACGCCGATCATGACGCCCGAGAGCGCGGCGAGCGCCGCCTGGCGGGGGCTGCTCGCGGGAACTCCGCTCGTGCTGCGGCCGTGGACCGTGAAGCTCGCGATGGCGCTGCGCGGGGTGCTCCCGACCCGCTGGTTCGATGTCGTCGTCGGGCGTGTGTTCCACGTCTACTCGTCGATGGACCGCTTCACGGGTCGCGTTTCCCGCGCGACCTGACCGTGTGCGACTACTGACGCATAGCTCAGGGAATCGCACACACTGACCCCCACGAGCCGCCGAGCGACCCACAGTGCGGGCCGATCCGGTCAGCGCGCGAGGGATGGTGAACGATTGCGTGCGTGTGACGCACGCAATCGTTCAGTGTCTTCGCCCGGCCCGGGAGCGATCGGACCGGGGCGGGCTCGGCTGGCCGGCTGGTCTGGCGACCGGGTCGACGCGGCCCCCTGTGCCGCGCCCGCCGAGCTGGCCAGACCTAGAGCGTCGCCTCGACGCGAACCGTCGAGCCCGCGGGCGCGTACGGCACCTCGTTTCCTTCGATCGCCACGCCGTCCACGACGAGACGCGCGCGCGAGCCCGAAGCCCCGGAGTTCTTGACGGTGATCTCGTACGTCGCGCCACGGGCCACGCGGCGGACAGAGAACTCCGGCACGTCCGGCCCGAGCTGCGGGTCGACGACGATCCCGTCCCAGCCCGGGCGCACCCCGAGCAGGTACTGGCTCGCCGCCACGAAGGTCCACGCCGCGGTACCGGTGAGCCAGGAGTTCTTGGCCTCGCCGTGACGCGGCGCCTGCTTGCCCGCGATCATCTGCGCGAAGACGTACGGCTCGAGGCGGTGCACCTCGGACTTCTCCTCGCGGTAGGCCGGGGTGATCCGCTTGTACAGGTCGAACGCCCGCTCGCCGCGGCCCACCACGGTCTCGGCGATGATGACCCACGGGTTGTTGTGGCAGAAGATGCCACCGTTCTCCTTGTAGCCCGGCGGGTAGGTCGACACCTCGCCCATGTGGACCTGGTAGCTCGTGTACGCGGGGTACTGCAGCACGAGCCCGTGGTCCGAGCCGAGCATCTCGTACGCCGAGTCGAGCGCCTGGATGGCAGGAGCCTCGACGTCGTCGGGCCCGGAACCCACGCCCACACCGGCCATGACCGCGAAGCCCTGCGGCTCGATCCAGATCTTGCCCTCGGGGTGCGCGTCGGTGCCGATGGGCTCGCCGAAGTAGTCGTACGCGCGCAGGAACCAGCGCCCGTCCCAGCCGTGCGTAAGGATCGCCGCGCGCATGTCCTCGACCGCGCCGCGGGCACGCTCCGCCTCGTCGCCGAGCCCCCTGCGCTCGGCGATCTCGGCGTAGTCCGCCCCGTAGAGCACGAACTGCGCGGCGATGAACACGGACTCGGCGACGCCGCCCCCCTTGTTCTCCGTGGTCTGGAAGGACTCGCCCGGCGTCGTGGAGAAGCAGTTGAGGTTGAGGCAGTCGTTCCAGTCCGCGCGCCCGATGAGCGGCAGGCCGTGCGGGCCGCGGTTGTCCACCGTGAACTGGAAGGAGCGCGTCAGGTGCTCGAAGAGCGAGACCTCGGAGCCGGGCTCGTTGTCGAAGGGCACCTGCTCGTCGAGGATCGAGTAGTCGCCCGTCTCACGCAGGTAGCCGGCCACGCCCGCGATGAGCCACAGCGGGTCGTCGTTGAAGCCTGAGCCCACGTCGTTGTTCCCGCGCTTCGTGAGCGGCTGGTACTGGTGGTAGGCCGAGCCGTCGGGGAACTGCGTCGAGGCGATGTCGATGATGCGCTCGCGGGCCCGCTCCGGCACGAGGTGCACGAAGCCGAGCAGGTCCTGGTTGGAGTCGCGGAAGCCCATGCCGCGCCCGATGCCCGTCTCGAAGAACGACGCCGAGCGGGACATGTTGAACGTGACCATGCACTGGTACTGGTTCCAGATGTTGACCGTGCGGTCGAGCTTTTCGTCGGTGCTCTCCACCGAGTAGGTGCTCAGCAGCTCGGTCCAGTACGCGCGAAGCGCTTCGAACGCGGCGTCGACCTGCGCGCTCGTCGCGAACCGGCCGAGCAGCGCGTGGGCGCGGGTCTTGTTGACGACCTGCTTCGCGTCGTCCGCCCACTTCTCCTCGTCGGGGTTCTCGACGTAGCCGAGCACGAACACGTACTCGCGCGAGGCGCCCGGCTCGAGCTCGACCTCGAGGGCGTGCGAGGCGATCGGGTACCAGCCCGACGCCACCGAGTTCGTGGCCTTGCCGGCGAGCGGGACGGCCGCCTCGCCGAGGGAGTTGTACGCGCCCACGAACGAGTCGCGGTCCGTGTCGAAGCCCGCGACCTGCGCGTTCACGCCGTACACGGCGTAGTGGTCGCGGCGCTCGCGGTACTCGGTCTTGTGGTAGATCGCGGCACCGGAAGGGGCGTCGAGCTCGACCTCGACCTCGCCGATCGACAGGTTGCGCTGGTAGTTGGTCTGGTCGTCCTGCGCGTTCCACAGGCAGAACTCCGCGAAGGAGAACAGCCGCACGTGCTTCGCAGCGTCGGACGTGTTGGTGACCGTGACGCGCTGCACCTCGGCGGTCTCGCCGAGCGGCACGAAGTACAGGGACTCGACGCGCAGGCCACCCCGCTCGCCGGTGATGCTCGTGTAGCCGAGGCCGTGGCGCGTCTCGAAGTGATCGAGCTCGGCCTTGACGGGCAGCCACGAGGGGGTCCAGACGTCGCCGCCGTCGTTGACGTAGAAGTAGCGGCCCCCGGCGTCGGCCGGGATGTTGTTGTAGCGGTACCGCGTGAGCCGGCGCATGCGCGCGTCGCGGTAGAAGGAGTAGCCGCCCGCCTGGTGGGAGATGAGCGAGAAGAACTGCTCCGACCCCAGGTAGTTGATCCACGGGTACGGCGTGTGCGGCGTCGTGATGACGTACTCGCGGGCTTCGTCGTCGAAGTGTCCAAACCGCATGGTGCAGTCTCCTGATTGCTGGTGTCCCGGGCACGGGAGCGCTCCCACAACCCGCCGCGGACATCATAGCGGCCGGGGCGCTACCGTGGCACCGTGCTTCTCTCCGACCGCGACATCCGCGCCCAGCTCGACTCCGGCCGCGTCGTCCTCGAGCCCTACGAGCCGGGCATGATCCAGCCGTCGAGCATCGACGTGCGGCTCGACAAGTTCTTCCGGCTGTTCGACAACCACAAGTACACGGTCATCGACCCGTCGCTCGACCAGCCCGAGCTCACGCGCCTCGTCGAGGTCGAGCCCGACAAGGCTTTCGTGCTGCATCCCGGCGAGTTCGTGCTCGGGTCAACGTACGAGTCCGTCACGCTGCCCGACGACGTGGCCGCCCGCCTCGAGGGCAAGTCCTCCCTGGGGCGCCTCGGCCTGCTGACCCACTCGACGGCGGGCTTCATCGACCCGGGTTTCTCGGGCCACGTGACCCTCGAGCTCTCGAACGTCGCGACGCTGCCGATCACGCTGTGGCCGGGCATGAAGATCGGTCAGCTCTGCTTCTTCCAGCTCTCCTCGCCCGCCGAGGAGCCCTACGGCTCGTCGCGCTACGGCTCGCGGTACCAGGGCCAGCGCGGCCCGACGGCGTCCCGCTCGGCGCAGAACTTCTACCGCACCGAGGTATGAGCCCCGGCTGGCCCGGCCTCGCGGCGGCGCTCTCGGGGGACGCCGAGGGGCGCTCGCGACACCTGCTCGTGCTGCGCGGTGGCACGGCGCCCGCCGTCGTCGAGATGCTCGCACGCGCCCGATTCTCCGCAACGCGGTGGGAGAGGGTGGCCGACGACGGCGCCCCCGGGGTGCTGCGCCTCTCGCGGCACTCGACGCTCGCCGGGCCGTTCGCCGTCGGGCGCGCCGAGTCGATGGACCTCCAGCTACCCGCGTGGGGCGAGCTCGCGTTCGTGGTGCACGGACCCCGGGAGCGCGGCGAGGAGCCGTGGGACGTGGGCGGCGACCGTGACGGGCTCAAGCGGGTGTTCGCGGCGGGCATGCCGGTGCGCGACGAGGGACGGATGGTCGAGTGGCTCGTCGCCGCGGCCCGGCACCTCGAGGGGGCGGTGCGGTTCGGTGACCCGGGCGCCGTCGTCGTCCCCGATCCCCTCGCGATGGTGGACGTGACCGTGTACTCGGGCGTCTGGCTCGAGCCCGAGGCGGCCCTGCACGTCGCGCAGCGCGTGGCCCCGCAGGCCCAGCTCGCGATGGATCCGCACCAGTGGGTGGGGCCCGCACCGGTGGACCTGCGCGAGGTCGGGGTGGTGCCGCAGCCCGAGGCCGAGCGCGCGGCGTTGCACGCGGACGCGGACGCAGCGGACCTGGGCGTCGTCGTCGGCCCCGACGTGCTGGACGGCTACGGGATCGTCGTCGACCTCGACACCGACATCGACGGGAGCATCGCGATCGAGGTGTTCGGCGAGGAGGAGGCCCCGCCCGCGGTCGCCGCCGAGCCGTGGGCCGCCGGGGGGGTCGTGGCCTACCGGGTCGCGTGGCTGTGGGACGAGGAGGAGGAGTCGCAGGCCGAACGCCCGCCCATGACGTACCGGGTCGCCCGCGCCCGCGCCGCGACCCTCGTGGCCGCCCTGACCGGGGCGCTCGGTGCCGCGACCGCCCCGGCGCTCGCCCTCACCCCCGACGGATTCCCGCGCGGGATGTGAACTTCGCCTCAGGCACCTCTGCGTGATCGGGCGGTCGGAGGTTGGTATTCTGAGCGCGGTTCGCACGGCGCGCGTGGGGGCCACCCCGACCACCCGCCCATGACCAGGACGGAGCGGCCGTGCTCATACTCCTCATCGCCCACGTAGTGGCGGCGCTCGGCGCGCCCACGCTCGTGCGGTTGATGGGGCGGCGCGCCTTCCTCGTCCTCGCGCTCGTGCCCGCCGGGGCGGCGGCATGGGCCCTGAGCCAGACCACCGCCGTGCTGCGCGGCGACACCCCCCTCGAGGTCATCGAGTGGATACCCGGGCTCGGCCTGCAGATCGCCTTCGAGCTCGACACGCTCTCGTGGTTCATGGCGCTCATCGTGGGCGCGATCGGCGCCGTCGTGCTCGTGTACTGCTCGAGCTACTTCTCCGCGAGCGCGGGCGGCCTGGGCCGGTTCGGCGGGGTGCTCGTCGCGTTCGCCGGGGCGATGCTCGGTCTCGTCGTCGCGGACGACATGCTCCTCATGTTCGTCTTCTGGGAGCTGACCACGGTCTTCTCCTACCTGCTCATCGGCCACTACGCGGATCGCAAGGCCTCCCGCCGCGCGGCGATGCAGGCGATCGTCATCACGACGTTCGGCGGCCTCGCGATGCTCGTGGGCGTCATCATCCTGGGCGACGCGACGGGCTCGCACCGGATCAGCCACCTCCTCGCGGACCCTCCCCGCGGCACGGCCGTCACGGTCGCCGCGGTGCTCATCCTCGTGGGTGCCGTCACGAAGTCGGCCCTCATCCCGCTGCACTTCTGGCTGCCCGCCGCGATGGCCGCGCCCACCCCGGTCAGCGCGTACCTGCACGCGGCCGCGATGGTCAAGGCCGGCGTCTACCTCGTGGCCCGCTTCGCCCCCGCGTTCGCGGAGCTCACGGCGTGGCGCGCCATCATCATCTCGCTCGGGCTCGGCTCCCTCCTGCTGGGCGGGTACCGAGCGCTGCGCCAGAACGACCTCAAGCTCGTCCTCGCGTTCGGCACGGTCTCCCAGCTCGGGCTGCTCATCTTCCTCGTCGGGCTCGGCACGCAGGCCGCCGCGCTCGCGGGCCTCGCCATGATCGGCGCGCACGCGATGTTCAAGGCGGCGTTGTTCCTCGTGGTCGGCATCGTCGACTCGGCGACCGGCACGCGTGACCTGCGTCGGCTCTCCGGCGTGGGCCGGACCCTGCCCATCACGGCGACGGCGGCCGCCCTCGCGACGGCGTCCATGATCGGCCTGCCGCCGTTCGCGGGCTACGTCGCCAAGGAGGCGGCGCTCGAGGCCGTGCTGCACGACGACCTTCCCGGCACGCTCGGCGTCGTCGTCGTCATCGGGGTCGCGCTCGGCTCGGCGCTCACCGTCGCGTACGGCCTGCGCTTCTTCTGGGGCGCCTTCGGGACGAAGTCTCACGTCATCGCGGACCCCGACGCGGACGACGACGCCGAGCCCAAGCCCGCGCACGTCTCCCGCCCGTCCCTCCTGCTCGTCTGGCCGGCGCTCGCGCTCGCTGTCGGTGGCCTCGCCGCGGCACTCATCCCACAGCTCGGCCAGCGGCTGCTCCAGCCGTACGCGGCGACCCTGCCGATCGGCGAGCCGGGCCACCTCACCCTGTGGGCCGGCTTCACCCCGGCGTTCGCGGTGACGCTCGCCGTCCTCGGCGTCGGCCTCGTGCTCTTCCTCGCCCGCAAGCCCGTCGCGGCGCTGCAGGCGCGGCTGCACGTCGCGCCCGACGCGGACTCGGTCTACCGCCGGTCGATGCGCCGCCTCGACGACTTCGCGGCGGACCTCACGGCGTTCACCCAGCGTGGTTCGTTGCCGTTCTACGTGGGCTCGATCCTCGTGGCGATCGTCGTCGTGCCCGGCTCGACCATGCTCGCGCGCACGGTGTGGCCCGCCGAGATCCGGCTGTGGGACCGGCCGGCCCAGCTCGCGGCGGGTGCCGTCGTCATGATCGCGGCGATCCTCGCGGCCCGCTCGCGCCGCCGCCTCAAGGCCGTCATCCTGCTCGGCGTCTCGGGGTTCGGCGTCGCGATGTTCTTCCTGCTGCACGGCGCCCCGGACCTCGCGCTCACCCAGGTGCTCGTCGAGACGGTCACGCTCGTCGTGTTCGTGCTCGTGCTGCGGCGCATCCCGCCGTACTTCTCCGACCGACCCCTCGCGGTGTCCCGCTGGTTGCGGCTCGGGATCGGTGTGGCCGTCGGGATCACCGTGGCCGGGTTCGCGCTCGTCGCGCCGTCGGCCCGTATCCACGAGGCGGTGTCCGTCGACTTCGCGCGCGAGGCGCTCGAGTACGGCGGCGGGAAGAACATCGTCAACGTGGCCCTCGTCGACATCCGCGCGTGGGACACGATGGGCGAGATCTCGGTGCTCCTCGTCGCGGCCACGGGAGTCGCCTCGCTCGTGTTCCTCTCGCGCCGCTCGGGCTCGCTGTTCCGGGCGGACGACGCCGAGGACTCCACCAACGTGTGGGCCAGCGGGGTGCCCGCGGCGGGCATCGCGAAGTTGCAGCGCGCGGCGGGCGAGGTCCCGGCGACGCCCGCGAACGCCGAGCGCTACGCCCGGATGCGTGTGTGGATCCGGGCGGGGTCGACGCTCGCCCCGGGCCGGCGCTCCGTCATCTTCGAGGTCGTCACCCGCTTGCTGTTCCACCTCATGATCCTGTTCGCGATCTACCTGCTGTTCTCGGGCCACAACGCGCCGGGTGGCGGCTTCGCGGCGGGGCTCGTGGTCGGCATCGCGCTCATGGTGCGCTACCTCGCGGGTGGTCGCTACGAGCTCGGCGAGGCGGCCCCCGTGCACCCCGGCCTGCTGCTCGGCACGGGCCTGTTCCTCTCGGCGGGCGTGGGCCTCGTCTCGCTCGTCCTCACGGGCAACCCGTTGCGCTCGCTGCTCATCGACCTGTCCCTACCGGTGCTCGGGGAGATCCACATCGTCACGAGCCTCGTCTTCGACGTGGGCGTGTTCCTCGTCGTCATCGGCCTCGTGCTCGACATCCTGCGCTCGCTCGGCGCGGAGATCGACCGCCAGGGCGAGATGGAGGGGCACGACGTGGGCCCCGGTGCCGCCGCGCTCGAGGGAGGTGCGCGATGACGATGGACATGAGCCCGTCCCTCGTGCTCGTCGTGACGATCGGCGTGCTCGTCGCCGCGGGCGTCTACCTCATCCTCGAGCGTTCGCTGACGCGCATCATCATCGGCGTCGTGCTGCTCGGCAACGGTGTCAACCTGCTGCTGCTCGTGGCGGGCGGCGCCGCGGGGGGCGCCCCGATCATCGGGATGACGCCCGAGGACGAGATGTCCGACCCGCTGCCCGAGGCGCTCATCCTCACCGCGATCGTCATCACGCTCGGCATGACGGCGTTCCTCCTCGCGCTCGCCTACCGCTCGTGGCAGCTCCACGGCCACGACGAGGTGCAGGACGACGTCGAGGACCGCCGCATCGCGTACCTCGCGGCCCGTGACGAGCTGGCCTTCGCCGACGCGGACACGGACCTCGTCGACTCCGACCTCGAGGAAGAGGCCCACGAGGTGCGGGACGAGACGGACACGCTCACGATCCTCGCGGGGGAGGCCGGCCTGGTGAACGTGCCCGTCGAGGCGGTCCGGCCGAAGGACGCGGGGCGTCCCGACGACGACGGCGGACGCTCGGGCGACGGCGCACGCTCCGACGACGGCGGCACGCCGTCCGACGGCGGGGAGGCGGGTCGATGAGCTCCCTCGACTGGCTCGTGCCCCTCCCGGCGATCCTGCCGCTCTTCGGGGCGGGTCTCGCGCTCGCGATGTGGCGCTCGATGCGCGCACAGTTCGTGATCTCCGTGGTGGTGCTCGTGGTCGTGCTCGCCGCGGCCGTCACGATGCTCCTCACCGTGGGCGACATCCCGATGGTGGTCGACATCGGCGGCTGGGCTGCGCCCGTGGGCATCAACGTGGTCGCGGACCGGCTCGCGGCGCTGCTCCTGACGGTCTCGAGCGCCGTGACGCTGTGCGTCCTGCTGTACTCGATGGCGCAGGGCCTCGCCGACGGCGGGGAGGACACCCCGGTCGCGATCTACCACCCGACGTACCTCGTGCTCACGGCGGGCGTGAACATGGCGTTCCTCGCGGGCGACCTGTTCAACCTGTACGTCGCGTTCGAGGTGCTCCTCGCGGCGAGCTACGTGCTCATCACGCTCGGGGGCACGGGCGAGCGGATCCGCTCGGGCACGATCTACATCGCCGTCGCACTCGTCTCCTCCGTGACGTTCCTCGCCGCGATCGCGCTCGTGTACGCGGCGACGGGCACCGTCAACATGGCCCAGCTCGCGCTGCGGCTGCCGGAGATCGACCCCGGCGTGGCCCAGCTGCTGCAGCTCATGCTCCTGCTCGCGTTCGGCATCAAGGCCGCCGTCTTCCCCCTGCACGCGTGGCTGCCGGACTCCTACCCGACCGCGCCCGCCCCCGTCACGGCCGTGTTCGCCGGCTTGCTGACCAAGGTGGGTGTCTACGCGATCATCCGCACCCAGACGTTGCTGTTCCCCGGCGGGACGGCGGACACGCTGCTGCTGTGGCTCGCGCTCGCGACGATGCTCGTGGGCATCCTCGGCGCCGTGGCCCAGGACGACATCAAGCGACTGCTGTCCTTCACGCTCGTGAGCCACATCGGCTACATGATCTTCGGCATCGCGCTGAGCTCCACGGTGGGGCTGACGGGCGCGATCTTCTACGTGGTGCACCACATCACCGTGCAGACCGCGCTGTTCCTCGTCGCGGGGCTCATCGAGCACCGTGGGGGAACCACGTCCCTCGACCGGCTCGGCGGCCTCGCGAAGCTCGCGCCGGTGCTCGCGATCATGTTCTTCATCCCCGCGATGAACCTCGCCGGGATCCCGCCGCTGTCGGGCTTCCTC
>CAZECM010000076.1:0-12510 GCA_964510785.1 uncultured Cellulomonadaceae bacterium
CAAGAACAAGATGGCCCCGCCGTTCAAGCAGGCCGAGTTCGACATCCTCTACGGCGTCGGCATCTCCCGCGAGGGCAGCCTCATCGACCTCGGGGTCGAGCACGGTCTCGTGCGCA
Organism: uncultured Cellulomonadaceae bacterium; assembly: GCA_964510785.1. Taxonomy (GTDB): domain Bacteria; phylum Actinomycetota; class Actinomycetes; order Actinomycetales; family Cellulomonadaceae; genus JAAYZM01. The sequence continues at coordinate 117 of CAZECM010000076.1, forward strand.
AGTCCGGGTCCTGGTACACGTACGAGGGCGACCAGCTGGGTCAGGGCAAGGAGAACTCCCGGACCTTCCTGCGCGACAACCCCGACCTTGCCGCGGAGATCGAGAAGAAGATCAAGGAGAAGCTCGGCATCGGGGCGCAGGTCGACCAGCCCGCCACGCCGCCGGCCGACTTCTAGGACCCGTGTCACGCTCTGCGGAGCCGCCGCGCACGGGCGCGGCGGCCCACGACGACGAGCCGGACCCGTACGAGGTCGCCCGGACGATCGCACTGCGATCGCTCGACGCCGCCCCACGCAGTCGGCACCAGCTCGGCGAGCGACTCGTCCGCAAGGGGGTCGCCCCCGAGGTGGCCGAGCGCGTGCTCGATCGCTTCACCGAGGTCGGCCTGCTCGACGACGCGGCATACGCACGCATGCTCGTCAGCTCGCGGCGGGCGTCCCGGGGGCTGGCACCCCGGGCGCTCGCCCTCGAGCTGCGCCGGGCCGGTATCGACCCCGCCACGGCCGAAGCCGCGCTCGCGCAGCTCGCGGACGAGCAGGTTGACTCCGACGAGGAGCTGGCCGCCCAGCTCGTGCGCCGACGCCTGCGGTCGATGCGGGGGCTCGCGCACGACGTCGCCTTGCGCCGACTGGTGGGCATGCTCGCCCGCAAGGGTTACAGCCCGTCGTTCGCCGCGCGTGTCGCACGCGAGATACTGCGTACGGAAGGTGTCCCGGGGGACGATGGCACCGAGGGCTGATCGGGAGGCGACGCGCTGACGTCGACCACCCCACGAGGGAGGTGCCATGACGCAGGACAACGCGCTCGGCCTGGGCTCGATCGCGCTCGTCACGGGGCTGCTCATCGCGTGCCTCGTCGCGCTGCTGCTCGTCTGGGTCGCCCGTCGCGAGGCCGAGGCCGCACGTCGGCAGGCGCGCGAGGACGTCGCGGACATCCGGGACGAGGCACGCCACCAGCTCGCTGACGTCACGCGGCGGGTTGCGCGCCTCGACGAACGCGAGGAGCAGCTCGCACTGCGGGAACGCGAGAGCCTCGAGGCGGCGAGCGAGCTCAAGTTTCGCGCCGACGAGATCGCGAGCACACGAGCCGTCGTCGCGCGCGAGGCGGGCGAGCACCGCGACGAGATGGCGAGCGAGCTCGCTGCGCTCGCCGGGATCACACCGGCCGAGGCGAAGCGTCAGCTCGTCGCCCGACTCACCGAACAGGCGGAGAGCGAGGCGGCCGCCCACGTGCGCCGCGTGGATGCACGGGCGCGGCGCACCGCCGAGGCGAAGTCACGGCGCATCCTCGCCACCGCGATGCAACGGCTCGCCGCACCGACGAGTGCCCAGTCGTCCCTGACGATCGTCAGGCTCCCCTCGGAGGACATGAAGGGGCGGATCATCGGCAAGGAAGGGCGCAACATCCGCACCTTCGAGGCGGTGACCGGGGTGAACGTCGTCGTCGACGAGACTCCCGACTCCGTCGCGCTCTCGAGCCACGACGTCGAGCGCCGCGAGATCGCGCAGGTCACGCTCGAGGCGCTCATCGAGGACGGCCGGATCCACCCCCAACGGATCGAGGCCGCCTATGCGGAGGCCGCAGCGAGTGCGGACGCACGCACCGAGAGCGCCGGGCACGAGGCGGCAGAGGCGGCCGGCGTCGACGGCCTGCACCCCGAGCTCGTGCGCACCCTGGGTCGGCTGCGGCTGCGATCCTCCTACGGACAGAACGTGCTGGCCCACCTCGTCGAGTCGGCGCAGATCGCGGCCCTCGTCGCCGGCGAGATCGGCGCGGACGCGACGACGGCACGCCGGGCGGCGTTCCTGCACGACATCGGCAAGGCACTCTCGGGCGAGGTCGCCGGCACGCACGCCGCGGTGGGTGCCGATCTCGCCGCGCTGCACGGCGAGGATCCCGTGGTCGTCAACGCGATCGCGGCCCACCACGACGAGGTCGCTCCCGAGACCGTCGAGGCCGTGCTCGTCCAGGTCGCCGACGCGTGCTCCGCCGCGCGCCCCGGAGCACGGCGCGAGGACCTCGAGGCGTACGCGGAACGCATCGAGAAGGTCGAACGGCTCGTCGCCGAGCTTCCCGGGGTGCGCCGCGTGCTCGCGATGGCCGCAGGCCGGGAGATCCGGGTCGTGGTCGAGCCGGCCGCGGTCGCGGACACAGAGCTGGGCGGGCTCGCGACACAGATCGCACGCACCATCGAGGCCGAGCGCGCCTATCCGGGTGAGGTCACGGTGACGGTGATCCGAGAGATCCGGGCGAGTGCCACCGCCGGCTGAGCCGCCCACCACTACACTGACCCGCGAACGGACCTCATGCCGACCAGGAGGGGCGCGATGCCCACGACCGTGGGAGACAGCCCGTGAACGCCACCCTCAAGGACGTCGCGGAGCGCGCCGGGGTCCATCCCGGGACGGCGTCGCGCGCCCTCAACCCCGCGACGCAGGGACTCGTGAGCGAGGCGACGGTGCGCGCGGTCCAGCAGGCGGCGAAGGCGCTGTCCTACCGGCCCAACCCGATGGCCCGCGGGCTGAAGACGAACAAGACCATGATGGTCGGCATCGTCGTCCCGGACCTCTCCAACCCCCTGTTCCCGCCCATCGTTCGCGGCGCCGAGGAGGTGCTGTCCCGCGGCGGGTACACGAGCATCATCGCGGACACGGACAACGACGAGCGCCGTGAGGTCGACTCGATCGCCGCGCTCCGCGCGCGCCAGGTGGACGGCCTGCTCGTGGCTTCCGCCCACCGCGAGGACGACGCCGTGACGAGCGCCGTCGAGCAGGGCGTGCCGCTCGTGCTGGTCAACCGGCGGGCCGAGGGCGCGGCGATCCCCACCGTGGCGAGCGACGACCGCTCGGGCATCGAGCAGGCCGTGCGACACCTGATCGGGCTCGGGCACACGGCCATCGCTCACCTGCCCGGGCCGGCGTGGTTGTCGACCGGCTTCGAACGGGCCCGCGCCTTCCGGCACTACATGGCCGAGCTGGGCGGCGACCTGGCCCCCGAGCTGAGCGAGGAGTGCGGCACCTACTCCGTGGCCGAGGGTGCCCGCGCCGCGCGAGCGGTGCTGGACCGCACGCGGCCGACGGCGATCCTCGCGGGCAACGACCAGATCGCGGTGGGTGCTCTCGACGTCCTGCGCGAGCGTGGTCTGCGGTGCCCCGAGGACGTGAGCCTCGTCGGCTACAACGACATGACGTTCATGGACAAGCTCTCGCCGCCGCTCACGACGGTGCGCGTGCCGCACGCCGCGATCGGGGTCGAGGCAGCCCAGATCCTGTTGCGCTGGCTCACCGTGGGGCCACCCGGTCCGAGCACGGTGACGTTGCCCGTCGAGCTCGTCGTCCGCGGCTCGACAGCGCCGCCGCGCACGGCCTAGCCGCGCGCGTCGTAGCGGTGGCGGGCGTAGACCATCGGGACGGTCAGCGCGACGACGGCGACGAGACCGAGCACGAAGTACCGCTGGAACTCCGCCGCCGCCACGTAGCCGGCCCCGAGCGCGGTCCAGGCTGAGCTGCCGAGGAACAGGCTCGACGCGAAGAGGCTGACCATGGTCGCGCGCGCCGCGGGGGCGACCTCGGTGGCCCACTTCTGCATCGTCGAGTGCGCGAACGCCCACGATGCCGCGAGGAGCACCGAGGCGACGAGCACGCCCGCGGGGCCCTGGTCGAGCACGAGCGCCACGTAGGCGCCGATGCCGCTCGCGCTGCCCACCGCGATGAGTCGTGCGGCCGAGACCCGCCGCGCCACGCGCTTCACGATCGACGCGAAGCCGCCGACGCACAGTCCGTACGTGGCGGTCACCAGGCCCGACAGGGTCGTGCCCATCCCACCCGCCTGGAGCGTCGCGGGCAGGTAGGTCAGGATGCCGAGGAAGAGCATCCCCTCGACGAACGCGAATGCGAGCACGACGAGCGGCCAGCGGCTGCGCAGGACGCCGGACAGCGGCGCGAGGAGTGCAGTGCGCGGCACGGGCGGGGGCTCGTGGAGCCCGCGCATCGCGACGACGACGACGGCGGTCAGCACCGCCGGGATCCCGAACGCGACCCGCCAGCTCACGAGATCGGCGAGCGCCGCGCCGACGAGGGTCGCGGCGGCCATGCCCATCGCGGTCGCGGTCATGAGGTCGGTGAGCGGGCCGTGCCGGTCGCGCAGCGGCACCATGTCCCCGATGTAGATCAGGGCGCCGGGGACGGAGGCCGCGAAGGCTCCGCCGGCGACGAGCCTCGCGGCGATGAGCGTGTCGATCGTGGGGGCGAGCGCGGTGGCCGCGCCGGCCACCGCGGCCACCGTGAGCGCGAGGCGCATCGTCCGCACCCGTCCGAGCCGGTCCGAGACGACCCCCCAGACGACCTGCATCAGGCCGTAGGCGAAGAGGTAGACGGTGGCCATCGCCGCGACGCGTTCGACGGGGACGCCGAGGTCGAGCGCGATCGGCAACAAGAGCGGAGCGATCAGCAGACGGTCGAAGGAGCTGAGGAACGTGCTCAGGTGGAGGAGCCGCAGCCTAGGCACGAGACGCACCCGTGGCGGCGTACCGAGCGGCGCGGCTGCAGGCTTCCATGGTGGGTCCACGCCTCTCCGAGCTGTCGCGGCGGAGCCTCAGCTGGTCCACGCAAGCGATTGCACGACCTTAGGGAACGTCGTCCCGGCCCGTCAAGGTGGCCGCAGCCCTCGCTCCTGTTGCGCGGAAGAGAGTACGGCGTAACAGTATGTGTTACGGGTAGGTAACGCCCATTGACGTGGAGGCGAAAGGGCGGATACGTTGCCAGTCATCGTGTAGCAATCGTTTGCGCGGCAAGCGCTTACCGAACTCGGGTTGGGTGCACGATGACTCGCAGATCTACCGCCACGCTCAATGACGACGTAGGAGGATTCTTGTGATCGGAGCTCGGAACAACTCGGCACGGCGCCGGACGGCTGTGGCAGTGGCCGCAGCCGGTGCGCTGTTCACGCTCGCTGCCTGTAGCGGTGGCGGCGCCGAGGGGGAGGACGACAGGGACGTCCTCCTCGTCGGCATCTCCCTCCCGCTCACCGGCGACTTCTCGGAGCCCGGCAAGGGGGTCCAGAACGGCTACGAGATCTGGCGCGACGAGATCAACGCCGCCGGCGGACTCCTCGGCAAGCAGGTGGAGTTCAAGATCCTCGACGACCAGTCCAACGCGGACCGCGTCGTCGCGGACTACGAGGCTCTCATCACCCAGGACAAGGTCGACCTCATCTTCGGCCCCTTCTCGAGTCGCCTCGTCCTCCCGTCGGCGCGCGTCGCCGAGGAGTACGACATGCTCTTCGTCGAGCCGGCCGGTGCCGCGCAGCCCATCTTCGAGGCGGGCTACAAGAACCTGTTCTACGCCGCCCCGGCCGTCGCGGACGACCACTACAACTACCTCTACGACCACCTCATGTCCCTTCCCGAGGCAGACCGGCCGGCGACGGCGGCCTACGCCTCGATGGACGACCCCCTCGCGATGGGCGCCGCGAACGGACTCAAGGCCAAGCTCGAGGCGGCCGGCGTCGAGACCGTGGTCGACGAGATCTACCCGCCCAACACCACCGACTTCTCGGGCATCGCGGCACAGCTCGCCTCGGCGAACGCCGACCTGCTCGTCGGTGGGACGCAGTACCAGGACGGCGTCAACATGATCCTCGCGGTGCGCCAGCTCGGCTACCAGCCGCGACTCGCCGCCTTCACGACCGCGCCGACGCTCCCGGAGTTCGTCGAGGCGATCGGCGCGGAGAACGTCGACGGCATCATGACGCCCACGGGCTACTCTCCCGCGACGGACTACGAGGGCAACGCCAACTTCGTGAAGCTGGTCGCGGACAAGGAGGGTCGCGAGCCCACCGAGGACGAGGCCAACGCCTACACGGTGGGCCAGGTCATCGCCGCCGTCGTCGAGGCGGTCGGGTGCGCCGAGCAGGGCGAGTGCCAGCAGAAGCTCGTCGACTGGCTGCACGCGAACGAGGTCCCGACCATCGTCGGCACGCTCGGCTGGGACGAGGCGGGCCGCCCGAACGGTGCCCACTTCATCCAGCAGTACGTGGACGGCAAGCCCGAGATCGTGCTGCCCGTGGACCAGTCCACCGCAGACTTCATCCTCGTCAAGCCGGCGTGGTGATCTAGGCCCCATGTCCTCTGCGCTCCTGCTGCAGAGCCTCATCCTCGGGATCCTGCTGGGAGGGCTGTACGCCCTCCTGGCGGCCGGGCTGACGCTCTACTTCGGTGTCATGCGCGTGGTGATGATCGCCCACTCGGCGTTCCTCATCCTCGCGGGCTACCTCGCGTGGTTCTTCACCGTGCAGACGGGGCTGGACCCGATGATCTCGTTGGTGCTCACCGTGCCGGCGTTCTTCGGGCTCGGTGTCCTGGTGCAACGGTTGCTCATCACGCGCCTCAAGCCCGCGTCGCTCACGATGATGTCCGTGCTGCTCACGTTCGCGATCGCACTCGTGATCGAGGGCATGCTCGGTTTCACCTTCACCGGGGTGCAACGCAGGATCAAGCTGGACTACGGGGCGTCGAGCATCGAGCTCCTGGGGGCGAAGGTCGCCGTCGTGAAGCTCGTGGCCTTCGGGCTCGCCGCGCTCGCGCTCGGTGCGGTCTGGTTCGTGCTGAAGAAGACGTCGTTCGGCCATGCGCTGCGCGCGACGATCCAGCACAAGGAGGCCGCGGAGCTCGTCGGGATCGACACGGCCAAGGTGGCCAGCTACGGCTTCGGCCTGGGGCTGGCCACCGCGGCCGTGGGCGGGACGGCGCTCGCGCTCGACGCGACGATCTACCCGTCGCTGCACTGGCACTGGATCGGACCGCTCTTCGCGATCATCGTGGTGGGTGGGCTGGGCTCGATCCCGGGGGCGGCCATCGCGGCCATGCTCCTCGGGATCACCCAGTCCCTCCTCCAGGTGCCCTTCGGGACGACGTGGGCGCAGACGGTCTTCTACATCGCGCTCTTCGTCACCCTCATCGTGCGCCCCCAGGGATTCTTCGGAGGTCGCCTTGCGCAACGGTTCTGAGTCCACGGCGACCACCGAGAGCACGGGGACTGCTGCGGCCCCGGGTCGGTGGGGTGCGCTGCGCCGCAGCCCGCAGCGGCTCACGGGCGCGGTGCTCGTCGTCGTGGTCGCCATCCTCATCCTCACCTTCCCGCTGACGACGTCGACCGGCTACCTGCTGTCCACCGGCGTCGTCATCCTCAACTTCGCCCTCGTCGCCACCGGCTGGAACTTCATGGGGGGCTTCACGGGCTACATCTCGCTCGGGCACGCCGCCTACTTCGGTCTCGGGTGCTACACGACGGCGATCCTCATCGACCGCACCGGGATGTCTCCGTGGCTCGCGCTCGTGATCACACCCGTCGTGGTCGGCCTCATCGCCGTCCCGGTCGGCATCGCCGCGCTACGTGTGCGCGGTGCGTCGTTCGTGATCGTGACGATCGCGTTCGTGCTGATCCTCCTGCTCGTCTCGCAGAGCTGGGTCTCCCTCACGGGCGGCTCGACCGGGATCATGATCCCGCGAGCCTTCCCCGACCTCAGTCGCGTCGAGCACCACCGGGCCTTCTACTACATCTTCGTCGTGGCGCTCGCGATCGCCCTGTTCGTGTGGTGGCGCATCGACCGTTCCCGGTTCGGCATGGGCCTCAAGGCGGTGCGCGAGGACGAGGACAAGGCGCGCGCCCTCGGGGTGCCGACGTTCTGGGCCAAGCTCATCGCGTTCGTGTGGTCCGCCGTCTTCACGGGGCTCGCGGGCGGGCTCTACGCGCTGTGGTTCGGCGACCTCGACCCCGTCTTCCAGTTCTCGATCCTCATGGGTGCCTACATGGTGCTCATGGCCCTGCTCGGCGGGGTGCGCGAGCTCTTCGGGCCCGTGGTCGGCGCGATCGTCGTCGGGCTGTCGATCGAGTTCTTCAAGGCGGAGTTCGGGGACACGCAGTTCCACCTCGTGGCGACCGGCCTGCTGCTCGCCGTCGTCGTCCTCTTCATGCCGGAGGGCGTGATCCCCGCGGTGCGCGGGCTCTTCACGCGCTTCGGTCCGCAGGCCTCGTCCATCCGCGAGGAGTCCGCCGAACAGCTCGCCGCGCGGCAGGACGCCGTCGGTTCGACCCCGGGGAGGGACGCATGAGCACGAGTGCGGGAGCGACGCTCGAGGTCCACGGGCTGTCCAAGTCGTTCGGCGGTGTCAAGGCCGTCGACGACGCGACGGTCCAGTTCCTGCCGGGCAAGATCAACGCCCTCATCGGGCCGAACGGCTCGGGCAAGACGACGTTCTTCAACTGCGTCACGCGCATGATCAGGGCCGACGCCGGCACGGTCACCCTCGCGGGCAAGGACGTCTCGCGCTCGACGCCCGACCGCATCGCGCGACTCGGTCTCGGGCGCAGCTTCCAGGTGTGCCGGATCTTCCCGCGCATGACGGTCATGGAGAACATGCTCGTGGCCGTGCGGCACGCGTCGCTCACGGCGCTGTGGCGGGGTGCCCACGCGCCCGAACAGCTCGAGCGCGCGAGGTTCTGGTTGCGGCGGGTGGGCATCGACCACCTCGAGCACGCCGAGGCGCGCAACATCTCCTACGGCCAGCAGAAGCTGCTCGAGCTCGCCGGGGTGCTCATGGCGGAGCCCGAGATCGTCATGCTCGACGAGCCGGCCGGCGGCGTGAACCCGGCGCTCATCGGCCGCATCTCGACGCTCATCCGCGAGCTCAACGCGGAGGGGCGCACCTTCATCGTCGTGGAGCACAACATGGACATGGTGATGAGCCTGTCCGACCACGTCTTCGTCTTCGACCGGGGCCGCCCCATCGCGGCAGGCCCGCCGTCCGAGGTCCAGTCGGACCCCCGCGTCCTGGAGGCCTACCTTGGCGTCTGACTACCTGCTCGAGCTCGATGGCATCGAGGCGGGCTACGGCCGGGCGGCACTCGTGCTGCGCGGGCTCACGGTCCGCGTGCCGCCGTCGACCATCGTGTGCCTGGTGGGCCCCAACGGCGCCGGGAAGTCGACGGTGCTCAAGGTCGCGAGCGGCATGCTCGTGCCCCGAGCGGGTCGCGTCGTCGTGCAGGGCGAGGACGTGACGGGTGACGGCCCGCAGCGGATGCTGCGCCACGGGCTCGCCCACGTGCTCCAGGGGCACAGCGTGTTCCCCGAGATGACCGTGGCCGAGAACATCAAGCTCGGCGGCTTCACGGTGAGCGACCGCGCCGTGCTGGCGGAGCGCATCGACCGGGTCAAGACGGTGTTCCCGATCGTGGCGGAGCGATGGAACGACCTGGCCGGGCTGCTCTCGGGCGGCCAGCAGAAGCAGGTCGAGTTCGCCCGCTCGCTCATGATCTCGCCCAAGGTCGTGCTGCTCGACGAGCCCTCGATGGGCCTCGACCCGAAGACGACGGCCACGGTGTTCGAGCAGGTCGTGCGCATGCGTGACCACGGCACGGCGGTGCTGCTCGTCGAGCAGAACGCGCGCCGGGCGCTCGAGACGGCCGACGTGGGCTGCGTGCTCGACCTCGGCCGGGTGCACATCTCCGGGCCCGCGCGCGAGCTGCTCGAGGACCCCGAGCTCTCGAGGCTCTACCTCGGGGGCCGACCCGCCGCCTGAGGTGCCTCAGCCCCGGTAGGTGCGCTACCTAGGCGTTGCGTCCGCCACCCGGATCGAGAATCACCACGCCGGCCGGCAGCTCGGCAGCGGCACCGGCATCGAGCTTTCCTGCTGTCCGCTTCGAGCCCCGTCGCTGCAGTCGGATCGCGAGCTGGGACAGCGAGATGTTGAGCACGAGGTAGGTGCCGGCACCGACGACGAAGAGCGCGACCGCGTACTGGTTGCCGAAGTACTGGGTGTTGTTCTGGATCGACTTCAGAAGCTCGGCATAGCCGATGATGAAGCCGAGCGAGGAGTCCTTGAGCAGCACGACGAGCTGGGCGATGAGGCTCGGTGTCATCGTCCGCACGGCTTGGGGCAGCTCGACGAAGAGCAGTGTCTGCCACCGGGTCATGCCCACGGCGAGCGCGGCCTCGGCCTGGCCGCGGGGGAGCGCGGCGAGACCGGCACGCAGGATCTCGGCGATGATCGCCATGTTGTAGATCGTCAGGCCGAAGACGACGGCGTAGAACGGCCGCATGCCGAGAGCGAGCCAGCCGAAGAACATCATGAGCAGGACGGGGAGCCCGCGGCTCAGCTCGATGACGACGACGGCCGGGGTGCGCAGCACGAGGCTGGACGCGCGTCGCCACAAGGCGAGGAGCAGGCCGAGGGCGAGGGCTAGGGGGGCGGCGACGGCGGCCGCTCGCAGGGTCGCACCGAGCCCGAGGACGAGGATGGACTTCCAGACGTCCCCCGCCGTCTGACCCTTGGGCGGGTCCCAGAGGACGTTCCAGTGGTCGAGGTCGAACACGCCGCGCCCGGCCGCATAGCGAGCGGCGAAGAAGATGGCGGCGAGGACGACGACGACGCCCGCGACGGAGCCCCATCGTTCACGACGCAGGGCGACGGGTCCGGGCGCGTCATAGAGGATCGAGCTCATCGCGCGAACGCCACCTTCTTCTCCAGGCGGGTCGCCAGCAGTCCCGCGGGGATCGTGAACGCGAGATAGAACAGCGCCACCCCGGTGAGGATCAGCAGCGTGTCACCCGGGTTCGACTGGGCGAGCCGGCGCCCCGTCGCGAGCAGCTCGACGACCGCGAAGCCGGCGGCCACGGAGGTGTTCTTCGCGAGCGCGATGATGACGTTGATGAGGGGCGGGATCACCGTGCGGATCGCCTGGGGGAGGATCACGAGGGTCAGCGACTGGCCGAACGTCAGCCCGATCGCGCGTGCGGCCTCGGCCTGCCCCACCCCGACGGAGTTGATGCCTGAGCGCAGCGCCTCGCACACGAAGGCCGACGTGTAGAGCGTGAGGCAGACGACGGCGGTCCAGTAGCCGAGCGGTGGGATGATCCCGAACTGAGGTGCGACGAGCACCATGCCGAAGAAGACGAGCGTGAGCGGCGTGTTGCGCAACGTCTCGACGTAGCCGATCGCGAGCAGCCGCAGCGGGCGCAGCGGGGCGACGCGCATGGCCGCGAGCACGAGGCCGAATGCGAGGGCGAGGATCCCGGACACGACGGTGAGCTGCAGCGTCATGCGGAAGCCGGCGAGGTACGCCGGTCCGTTGTCGATGAAGATTCCCACGCCGTCTCCTTGTCTCGCAGAAGCGTGCCGCGTCGCGCCGGGGCTCTCACCCCGGCGCGACGCGGCGAGCGGTCAGTACCTGTCGATCGTCGGGGGCTCCGGCGTCGGCAGGACGGCGCCAGCGGTGGCCTCCCACGCCGCTGCCCAGCGTCCGTCCTCGAAGATCTCTTCGAGGACGTCGTTGATGAAGTTGCGGAAGTCGGTGTCGTCCTTCGCGAGGCCGATCCCGTAGGGCTCGTCGGTGAACTGCTCACCGCGCACCTCGAGGTCGTCGTGCTCGTCGGCGAACCCGGCGAGGATGACGTTGTCGGTCGAGATCGCGTCGACCTGGTTGTTGCGCAGCGGCTCGATGCAGTCCGAGTAGGCGCCGAACGGCACGACCTCGGCATCGGGGTAGTTCTCGAGCAGGTTCTGCTCGGGGGTCGAGCCCGAGGCGGTGCAGATCTTCTTGCCACCGATGTCGTCGACGCCGTTGATGTCGGTGTTCGTCTTGAGCGTGAGCAACGACTGGCCGGCGATGAAGTACGGCCCGGCGAAGGAGATCTTCTCCTTGCGCGTGTCGTTGATCGTGTAGGTCGCGACGATGAAGTCGACGGAGCCGTTGGCGATCGAGTCCTCACGCACGGCCGAGACGGTCTCGGTCCACGTGATGTCGCCCTCCGCGATGCCGAGCTCGCCCGCGATCAGCTTGGCGATCTCGACGTCGAAGCCCTCGGGGATGCCGTTGGGACCGACCAGGCCGAAGAGCGGCTGGTCGAACTTCGTGCCTACCGTGACCTTGCCTGCCTCGGCGAGCCGGGCCATGGTCGAACCCTCTGCGAAGTCACCCGGATCGGCGGGGCCCTCCGAGCCCCCGTCGTTCGAGGCGCAGGCCCCGAGTGCCAGCATCGCGGCGGCGGTCAGTGCCAGTGGTCGTGCCAGTCGTGTCCGCATCCTGTGTCTCCTTCTTCCTTCTGGCCGGTTCTCGGCCATGGGTCCAGTGGTGGCCAGGTCAGTGGGTCAAGATCTTGGACAAGAAGTCCTTCGCGCGGTCCGAGGAGGGGTTCGTGAAGAAGGTCTCCGGGTCGCACTCCTCGACGATGGCGCCCGAGTCCATGAAGACGACGCGGTCGGCGGCCTTGCGGGCGAAGCCCATCTCGTGGGTGACGACGATCATCGTCATGCCGTCGTGGGCGAGGGCGACCATGACGTCGAGCACCTCGTTGATCATCTCGGGGTCGAGCGCGGAGGTCGGCTCGTCGAAGAGCA
>CAZECM010000076.1:12520-13516 GCA_964510785.1 uncultured Cellulomonadaceae bacterium
GCGAGGGCCCGGGCGATCGCGACGCGCTGCTGCTGCCCGCCGGAGAGCTGGGCGGGAACCTTGTCCGCCTGGTTGGCGACCCCCACGCGGTCGAGCAAGGACATGCCGAGCTCGGTCGCTTCCTTGCGGTTCATCTTCTTGACCTTGATCGGGCCCATCGTGACGTTCTGCAGCACGGTCTTGTGCGCGAAGAGGTTGAAGGACTGGAAGACCATGCCGACGTCGGCCCGCAGCCGCGCGAGCGCCTTGCCCTCGGCGGGCAGGGGGACGCCGTCGATCGAGATGGTGCCCGAGTCGATCGGTTCGAGGCGGTTGATGGCGCGGCACAGCGTCGACTTGCCAGAGCCGGACGGACCGATGATCACGACGACCTCGCCGCGGGCGACGGACAGGTTGATGTCCTGGAGCACGTGCAGTGCGCCGAAGTGCTTGTTGACGTGGTCGACGACCACGAGCGGAGCGGTGGAGAGCGCGTCAACCATGTGTCGAACCTAGGGTGAACATCTTTCCACCGCGAGTCATACGCGTCACGATCGGGTCACGGAATGGTCATCTGACGCTGATGAGGACCGCGGTGATCCGGCCGCGTACCCTGGACGGCGATGACGCAGACCCTCGACCAGACGCCTGCGACGGCGCAGCAACCGGCCGTCCGCACCTACCTCGTGCGCACGCTCGGCTGCCAGATGAACGTGCACGACTCCGAGCACATGGCCGGCATGCTCGAGCAGCAGGGGCTCGTCGCGGCCGAGCCGGGGGACGCCGCCGCCGACCGCGCCGACGTCATCGTCATCAACACCTGCGCCGTGCGCGAGAACGCCGCGGACAAGCTCTACGGCAACCTCGGCCGCCTCGCGCAGCTCAAGCGGGAGCGCCCGGGCATGCAGATCGCCGTCGGCGGCTGCCTCGCGCAGAAGGACCGGGCCGGGATCGTGGCACGAGCCCCGTGGGTCGACGTCGTCTTCGGCACCCACAACCTCGACGCACTGCCCGTGC
>CAZECM010000076.1:13526-14074 GCA_964510785.1 uncultured Cellulomonadaceae bacterium
CGGCATGCTCGAGCAGCAGGGGCTCGTCGCGGCCGAGCCGGGGGGCGGCACCCACAACCTCGACGCACTGCCCGTGCTGCTCGACCGCGCCCGGCACAACGAGCGCGCCGAGGTGGAGATCGCCGAGTCGCTCCAGGTGTTCCCCTCGACCCTGCCCACGCGTCGCGAGTCCGTCTACGCAGGCTGGGTGTCCATCTCGGTGGGCTGCAACAACACGTGCACGTTCTGCATCGTGCCCCACCTGCGTGGCAAGGAGCGCGACCGTCGCCCGGGGGAGATCCTCGCGGAGGTGGCCGCGCTCGTGGATCAGGGCGCGATCGAGGTCACGCTGCTGGGCCAGAACGTCAACTCCTACGGTGTCGAGTTCGGCGATCGCGGCGCCTTCGCGAAGCTGCTGCGTGCCGCAGGCGCCACGCCCGGTCTCGAACGGCTGCGCTTCACCTCGCCACATCCCGCGGCCTTCACGGACGACGTCATCGAGGCGATGGCCGAGGTGCCCACCGTGATGCCCCAGCTCCACATGCCGCTGCAGTCCGGCTCGGACGCCG
>CAZECM010000077.1:0-13804 GCA_964510785.1 uncultured Cellulomonadaceae bacterium
CCCGTCCACGAGCGGCAGCCGCAGCGAGAAGGGCTGGGCGACGCGGCGATCTACGACGCGATGGTGCGTCTCGCCCAGCCCTTCTCGCTGCGGCTGCCGCTCGTGGACGGGCACGGCAACTTCGGATCGCCCGACGACGGCCCCGCGGCGCCGCGCTACACCGAGGCGAGGCTCGCCCCCGCGGCCATCGCGATGACGGCGAACCTCGACGAGGACGTCGTCGACTTCGTGCCGAACTACGACAACAAGCTCACCCAGCCGGACGTGCTCCCGGCCGCGATCCCGAACCTGCTCGTCAACGGTGCGACGGGCATCGCCGTCGGCATGGCCACGAACCTCGCCCCGCACAACCTCGTCGAGGTCGTCGCCGCGGCTCGTCACCTGCTCGCGAACCCGGACGCGACGCTCGAGGACCTCATGCGCTTCGTGCCAGGCCCCGACCTGCCCACGGGCGGGAAGATCGTGGGCCTCGACGGCGTCCGGGAGGCCTACACGACGGGCCGGGGCGCCTTCCGCACCCGGGCGACGGCCCGCATCGAGAACGTCACGGCCAAGCGCAAGGGCATCGTCATCACCGAGCTGCCCTATCTCGTGGGCCCGGAGAAGGTGCTCGAGAAGATCAAGGACGGGGTGAGCGCCAAGAAGATCCAGGGCATCACGTCCGCCATCGACCTGACCGACCGCCACCACGGCCTGCGGCTCGTCATCGAGGTCAAGACGGGCTTCTCCCCCGAGGCCGTGCTCGAGCAGCTCTACCGGCTCACGCCGCTCGAGGAGTCGTTCTCGATGAACAACGTCGCGCTCGTCGACGGGCAGCCGCGCACCCTCGGGCTGCGAGAGATGCTCTCCGTGTGGGTCGACCACCGGGTCGACGTGGTGCGCCGGCGCTGCACGTACCGGCTCGATCGCCGTCGCGAGCGGCTGCACCTCGTCGAGGGCCTGCTCGTCGCGATCCTGGACATCGACGAGGTCATCCAGGTCATCCGGGCGTCCGACGACGCGGAGACGGCTCGTGCGCGCCTCATGAGCGTGTTCGACCTGTCCGAGCTGCAGGCGAGCTACATCCTCGAGCTGCGCCTGCGTCGTCTCACGAAGTTCTCGCGGATCGAGCTCGAGGCCGAGCGCGACGCCCTCGCCGCGGAGATCGCCGAGCTCGAGGCGATCCTCGCGGACCCGGTCAGGCTCAAGCGCGTCGTCGCCGAGGAGATGGACGCGGTGGCCCGCGAGTTCGGGACGCCCCGACGCACCGTGCTCCTCGACTCCGCGGGCGCCTCCGCGGTCGCGGCGAAGCACGCCGCCAACCCGCTCGAGGTCGCCGACACCCCGTGCTGGGCACTGCTCTCCGCCACGGGGCTCCTGGCACGCACGAGCGACGAGAGCGAGCCCGTCGCGCCCGCCGAGGGTGCCACGCGTGCCAAGCACGACGTGGTGCGCACTCCCGTGGCCACGACCACCCGAGGCGTCGTGGGGGCCGTGACGTCCCTGGGGCGCCTGCACCGCCTCTCGGTGCTCGACCTGCCGGCGATCCCGCCCACGGACGGCGCGCCGTCGCTCTCCGGGGGTGTGCCGGTCGGAGAGGTGGTCCTCCTCGAGCCCGGCGAGCGCGTGCTCGCGATCGTCCCCCTCGCCGACCACGCGCCGCCCCTCGCCCTCGGCACGGCCGCGGGCGTCGTCAAGCGCGTCGCCACCGGGGACGCACCCGCCAAGGGCGACGCGTGGGAGGTCATCTCCCTCAAGGACGGGGACGAGGTGGTCGGTGCGGGTGCGAGCGCCGACGACGACGAGCTCGTCTTCGTCTCCTCCGACGCACAGCTCCTGCGCTTCGCGGCGTCGAACGTGCGACCGCAGGGGCGCGCGGCGGGCGGTATGGCGGGCGTCAAGCTCACCGGGGGCGCGAGGGCCGTGTTCTTCGGCGTCGTCCCCCCTGCGGCGGCGGACGACGCCGTGGTCGTGACGGTCGCCGGGTCCTCGGCGGCGCTGCCCGGCACGGAGACGGGCGCGGGCAAGGTCACCCCCTTGTCCGTGTACCCCGCCAAGGGGCGAGCGACGGGAGGCGTTCGCGCCCAGCGGTTCCTCAAGGGCGAGGACACCCTCGTCCTCGCATGGGTGGGTCGAGCGCCGGCCCGGGCGACGGGTTCGGGCGGCCAGGCGATCGCACTGCCCTCGACGGACCCCCGGCGGGATGGTTCCGGGACGGCTCTGCCGGCCCCGGTGCACGCCGTCGGCTGATCGTCCCGGGCGTACGAGACGCCGTCATCACATAGTTGACCCGACAGTCGACTTGAGGTGGATGCCGGGAATATCCCCAGTTCGGCAGGCTAAGTGGGACACCACGACCCACTGGCAACCTGGAGGCCCCTGTGCCCCGAACATCTCATCGCCCCGCAGCGTTCCTCGCGAGCCTCGCCCTCGCGCTGACCGGTCTCGTCGCCGCCGGCGGGGCACTCGCCCCGGCCGCGACCGCGACGACGCCGGCAGCCACCGTGGCTCCCGGGACGATCCTCTACATCAAGAGCCACAACATCTGGATGGCCAGGGGTGACGGGAGCGGGCAGGTCCAGGTCACGAAGAACGGCACGGCCGCCGACCCCTACTCCTCGCCCACGCAGGCGGACGACGGGACGATCGTGGCGGCGAAGAGCTACCTCATCGTCCGGCTCGACCGTGACGGCAAGCAGCTCGGCTGGTTCACACCCCCCACCCTGACGAGCTCGGCAGGGGCGCCGCTCGGCGGCGTCCCGTACCACGTGGCGGTCTCCCCGAACGGCTCGACCATCGCCTACAGCCAGATCGCCTACCAGTGCCCGATCGGTGTGTCCTGCATGACGCGCTACGCCACGGGATACACGAACACCTCCGGCGTCGAGAAGGCCAACGCGACCTACTTCAAGGGCCCCTCCTGGATCTCGAACACCCGGACGATCCAGGACGGCGGATACCTGTCCAACGCGATGCTCCACACGCTCGGATCGGCACCGATCAACTGGTTCAACGACGAGGACATCTTCTGGGACGACACGGACCTCGGCGAGCTCGAGGTCTCTCGCGACGGCAAGTGGCTCATCGCGCTCCGCGGCTACGACTCGAGCACGCACGTCATCTGGTACCAGGTGAACGGCAACGCCAGCACCCAGTCGCCCCCGGCGCTGCCCACCGACAAGTGCATCACGGGTAACGACCCGAGCTTTGCCAGTCCGACCCTCGCCCCCGACGGCAGCGCCGCGGCGTGGGAGGAGAGCGACGGGATCTGGATCAAGAACAACCTGACGGAGTGCATCAGCATCCAGCCGGCCCTGCGCATCCCCGGTGGGACGAACCCGAGCTGGTCGAAGGTGGCGTACCGCGCGCCGAAGCCCGCCACGCCGACACCGACGTCGAAGCTCAAGGTCTCGAAGGCCCCCGCGATCTCCGGGACGGCGAAGGTCGCCAAGACGCTCACGGCGAGCAAGGGCACGTGGAGCCCGGCGCCCACGAAGGTCACGTACCAGTGGAAGCGCAACGGCAACGCGATCAAGGGCGCCACGAAGTCCAGCTACAAGCTCACCAAGACCGACGCGGGCACCACGATCACGGTGACGGTCACCGCGACCCGCTCCGGATACACCAAGGCGTCCGCGACGAGCAAGGCCAAGGCCGTCGCCCTGTACAACACCAAGAAGCCGAAGATCGCCTCGAAGCCCGCCGCCAAGGTCGGCAAGACCCTCAAGGTCTCCAAGGGCACCTGGAAGAGCAAGCCGAAGTCCTACTCCTACCAGTGGTACCGCGGCACCAAGGCCATCAAGGGCGCCACGAAGTCCAGCTACAAGGTCACCAAGGCCGACCGCGGCAAGAAGATCCGCGTCAAGGTCACCGCCAAGCGCACCGGCTACCCCAAGGCCGCCGTGTACACCTCCTACACGAAGAAGGTGAAGTAGCCACCACCTCGGGTGGGCCGGCTCGCACCGGCCCACCCAGCCCCAGCGGGCAGCCGCCGGGCACTAGCCTCGACGCCATGCCCCAGGTCGAGCGCGTGCGTTGGCCTGTCGCGGTGCTGTGCGCGGCGTGGGTCGTCGGCTTCTCGTGGGACGAGCCGCGCGCCGTGCTCCTTGCGGTGCCGTTCGTCCTGGTGGGCGTACTCCTGCTCCCGCGACGGGTGGAGATCGGCACGGCCCTCGTGGTCATGGCCGGCTTCGTGACGCTCCTCACGGGTGCCGGCTGGGGCAACGTCGAGATGATCGTGCCGCTCGCCGTCGCACTCTTCGCCCTCGGCAGGGCCACGGGTCGATGGGTCCACGGCCTCGTAGCAGTCGCGCTCAGCGCCGTGGGAAGCGCGCTCCGCGAAGGGTTCGCCCTCGAGAAAATCGCTGTCACGCTCCTGCTGTACGGCACCATCTGGGCGTTCGGGGTCATCGTGCGCCGCCGTGCCGAGCGTGCACACGCGGCCGTCTCGCGTGCCGCGCTGCTCGCGGGGCAGGACCCGGCGATGACGGGGGCGCGGCTCGCCGTCGAGGAACGCAGCCGGCTCGCGGAGCAGGCGATCTTTGCGTTGCGCACGGCCATCGTCGGCATGCGGTCCACCGCGCGCCAGGCGGCCGTGGACCTCGACAAGTCCGTCATCCGAGAGGTGCACGAGCGTGGTGCCGTCGCCGTCGACGAGCTCCGGGCACTCCTGGGCCTGCTCCGAGAGCCGACACCCCCGCTCGTCGACGAACCCGACGTCGGACGTGCCCGGCGTGCACCACGGATACCGGCCGGGACGTTCGTGGCTCTCGCGTGCCTCGCCCTCGCGGCCGCGAGCATCGTCGTCGCCGCCAGCCCGCCCGTCGTCCCGGAGACGCTGCTCCCTGGCGCGGCCGCGTACGCGATCGCGGCGTGGACCGTGGCCGTGCGCCCGACCCGTCTCGCCTGGTCGAGCCTCGGCGTGCTCACGGGCGCAGGCATCTGGCTCAGCACGGTCTACGGTCCGCGGGGCACCGGCTTCGTCCTGTTCGTCATCGGCGCAGCCGCCCTGGCGGGGCTCGCGTGGAGCGAGCGGGACCGCATCCTGCGCGACGCCGAGCAACGCTCCGGTCGGCTGCAGGCCCGCCTGGACGAGGCGACGGCCACGGCGGTCCGTGCGGAACGGCTCCGGCTCGCCCGGGAGCTGCACGACGTCGCGAGCCACTCGGTCGGGGCCATGGTGCTGCAGGCCGGGGCGGCGGGTGCCCTGCGCAGCGGTGACCCGGAGGGTGCCAGGGCCGCGCTGCAGACCGTGGTCGAGACCGGCGACGGCGCACTGCTCGACGTCGACGAGATGCTCGCGACCCTCGACGCGGGCGAGTTCGGCCAGGCGGCGCGTGCCTACGCGGGTCCCGGGAGGCTCCGTACGGCGCTCGAGCACCTCGTGGCGACGATGCGAGAGGGCGGGATGTCGATCAGCACCGAGCTCGGGGCGCTCCCCACGTCGCCCGCGCTGACCGCGACGACGTACCGCGTGGCGCACGAGGGGCTCGTCAACGCCTCCCGCCACGCCCCCGGTCAGGTGGTCGCCATCGCCACGACGTTCGAGAACGGCAGCTACGTTGTACGGGTGACTGACGACGGGCCGGGCGTCTCGCGGGCCAGAGGTGCCGGCTTCGGGCTCGCGGGCCTGCGGGAACGGGTGCTCGCGTGCGACGGGTCCTTCACGGCGGGGCCGGCGCCCGACGGCGGCTTCCGCATCGAGGTCCGCCTCCCCGCCGACGGCGTCCGGTCGGCGGGCCAGGAGTGATCCGCGTCGTCGTCGCTGACGACCAGGACCTGATCCGCGCGGGCCTGCGCGCGATCATCGACGCCGAGCCCGACCTCGTGGTGGTGGGCGAGGCGTGCGACGGGCACGACGCCGCGCGGCTGGCCCGGACGGCGGAGGCCGACGTCGTGCTCATGGACGTGCAGATGCCCGGGACCGACGGGCTCGAGGGCCTCGCGGCCACCGCCTCGGCCCGGCCGGAGGCTCGTGTCGTGATGCTGACGATGTACGACGTCGACGACTACGTCTTCCGCGCCCTCAGGGCCGGAGCGAGCGGCTTCCTGCTCAAGACCACCCCGCCCGAACAGCTCACGGCGGCCATCCGGGACGCGCACGAGGGGCTCCGGATCTTCGCACCGTCCGTGACCGAACGGCTCGTACGCACCTTCGTCAGCCGCCCCGCCTCCGGCGAAGGCACCCCGAAGGCGCTGCATGCCCTGACCGAGCGCGAGCTCGAGGTGTTCGGCGCGATCGCCCGCGGCCTGTCCAATGCGGAGATCGGCGCCGAGCTCTTCCTGAGCGAGGCGACGGTCAAGACCTACGTCACACGGATCCTCGCCAAGCTCGGCCTGCGCGACCGCGTGCAGGCCGTGATCCTCGCCTACGAGTGCGGCGCGGTGGGGACCGTGGGTGACGCCTAGACGGGCCCGGCGTCCGGGCTAGAGCTCGATCGAGAGCATCGTCTCGGCGCGGAACGGTGTGAATCCGAGCCCGGCGTAGAGGCCGTGCGCCCCCGAGGGGTTCGCGGTGTCGACGCCGATCTCCGCGTACTCGATCCCGTCCGAGCGTTGCGCGAGCATCGTCGCGGCGAGCAGCGCCTTCGCGACGCCTCGCCCGCGCCAGGGCCGCAGCACGCCGAGCAGGTGGATGTATCCCGAGGAGTACCCGGACAGCTCCCAGTCCTGCTCGTACCTGGCCGCCTCGAGATAGCCCACGACCTGTCCCGCCGTGGCATCGACCGCGACGAAGCTCCACGGCTGGGCGAACATCGAGCGAGAGCCGTTCCAGTCCTCGACGGAGCGCGGCTGGCTCCCCCAGTGGTCGGCGAAGGCTTCGTTGTGCGCGAGCCGCACGGGTTCGTCGTCGTCGGGCCAGGGCTCGATGCGCAGCCCGGCGGCGAGGACCGGTGCGGTGAGCGAGTCGTCGAGAGGCCGCTTGAGCTCGGCGAAGTAGCGGATCGGGGTGTAGCCGGCACCGAGGAAGAGCCGCTCGCCGTCCCGCTGCCCCTCGTCGAGGTAGACCGCGATCCGTCCGGGCACGTCCTTGCCCGAGGCCGCGAGGAGCTGGCGTGCCCGCCCGTTGGCCCACGCGACGAGCGCCGTGCCCACGCCGCGCCGACGCCACTGCGGGTGGACGCCGCCGAGGTGTATCGCCCGCACGAGGCTCGCGTCACCCGCGTACGTCATGACGAAGCAGTACGCGCGCATGACGCCATCGGGGTCGAGACCCATCAGAGTGTCGCGCGCCGCGTCGAGGGTCGCTGAGTCGAAGTACTCGGCGACCTCCTCCAGGGCGGTCCGGAACGGGAGCCCGTCTCCCGTCTCCACCGCTTGCACGAGCACCGTCAGCTCGGGGGCATCGGTGGGGGTCAGCGGTCGCCAGGTGAGACCGAGGTCCGACGGCGGCAGCTCGAGGCTCGTCGGCGCCTCGGCACGATCGGCGATGGGCGCGAGGGGACTCATGCCTCCACTGTGAAGGTCCCGACGGGCGGGCGGCAAGCGAAAATGGCCCCGACGACGGCCGGCCCCGCCGCACGTGGCAAGATCGCAGCCGTGACAGCTTCCCCGGCCTTCCCCCGCAAGCGGATCGCCTATCAGGGCGAGCCCGGAGCCAACTCCCACCTCGTGTGCCAGCAGCACTACCCCGAGTGGGAGCCCGTGGCCTGCGCCTCGTTCGAGGACGTGTTCGCGTCGGTGGAGACCGGCGACGCCGACCTGGCCATGATCCCGATCGACAACTCGATCGCGGGTCGCGTTGCCGACATCCATCACTTCCTGCCCTCGAGCGGCCTGCACATCGTCGGTGAGAGGTTCCTGCGCATCCAGTTCGCGCTCATGGTCACGCCTGGCACGGACGTCTCGACGCTCCGGACCGTGCACAGCCACGTGCACGCGCTGGGACAGTGCCGGGGCGTCATCCGCGAGCTCGGGCTCGCGCCGGTGGTCTCCGGTGACACGGCCGGCGCCGCGCGCGAGGTCGCCGAGGCCCAGGACCCGACCCGGGCCGCGATCGCACCACCGCTGGCCGCGGAGATCTACGGCCTCGACGTCCTGCGCAACGACATCGAGGACGAGGACCACAACACGACGCGCTTCATCGTGCTCTCCCGTGACTTCGACAGCGCGCCTAGCGGCGCCGGCAAGGTCGTCACGACGTTCATCTTCAACGTGCGCAACCTGCCGGCCGCGCTCTACAAGGCGCTCGGGGGTTTCGCGACCAACGGGGTGAACATGACCAAGCTGGAGAGCTACATGGTCGACGGCCAGTTCACGGCGACCCAGTTCTTGGCCGAGGTCGACGGCCACCCCGACGATCCCCCGCTGAAGAACGCGCTCGAGGAGCTCGAGTTCTTCACCACCGAGGTCAAGCTGCTCGGCGTCTACCCGGCCGACGACTTCCGCGACGGCTGATCCGCCCCGTCACCGCCCGTGCCCGGACGGGCGGTCGCCGCGCGCGACGACCCCGGCCACGAGCAGCCCCTGGGCAGCGAGGTAGGTCGACATCACCGCGACGCCGTGCCCTGTCAGCGTGTACCAGCCTGCGAACGCCTCGAGCGCGATCAGGCCGTCCGAGACCAGGAAGAGCGCACCGCCCGCCGCGGTGAGCGGGTGCACACCCGTCGACAGCACCGCCATCGCGACGAGGACGAGCCCGTAGAGCACGACCGGGACGAGGAGCGCGCCGGCGCCCGGGACGCACCACACCATGAGAAGTGCGAGGACGACGAGGTACCCCACCAGGGGAACCGGCCAGGCTCGGGATCCCCGGCGCAGGACCGACCTGGCGCGTTCCGGCCAGAACGCGACGACGTAGGCCACCTGGGCGAGGAGGAAGAAGCCCACCATCACGAGGAACGAGCTGTCGCCCGCGAGCTTCGGCGCGGTGTCGCCGAGCCACGACAGGCCGAGCCCGGCGAGCAGCCAGCCCACGAGGTGCCCCCGCGGAGCTCGCGTCCGTGCGAGCAGGGCGAGGGCGAGCAGCGGCATGGCCGCGACCTGGGTCCCCACACGGAGCCACTCGGGCCCGGCGACCTGAGCCACGAGGTGGATCACGACGACGACGCCGTAGGCGACCCCCGAGGCGACGCGGGCGGGTGAGCCGGTGCGCCCGGCCTCGCGGGACGTCGTCGTCATGCGGGGATGCTAGCGGTCGCGGGGCAGTGCTACGCGTCGATCCGTGCCCGGTCGATCCCGGCCGCGCCCGCGACGATGAAGTCACGGCGGGGCGCCACCTCGGAGCCCATGAGCAGCTCGAACACCTTCTCGCTGACCTCGGCGTCGGCCGCCGTGACCCGGCGCAGGGTGCGTCGTCGGGGGTCCATCGTGGTCTCCGCGAGCTGATCGGCATCCATCTCGCCGAGGCCCTTGTAGCGCTGGATGTCGTCCTTGTAGCGCTTGCCGGCCCGCTCGAGCTTCTTGAGCGTCGCGGCGAGCTCGGCGTCGGAGTACGTGTAGATGTACTCGTTCGGGGTGCGCCCCGCACCGATCACCTCGACACGGTGCAGGGGCGGGACCGCCGCGAACACGCGCCCCGCGTCGACGAGGGGACGCATGTAGCGGAAGAAGAGCGTCAGCAGCAGGGTGCGGATGTGCGCGCCGTCGACGTCGGCGTCCGTCATCATCACGATCTTGCCGTAGCGCGCAGCCTCGAGGTCGAAGCTCCGGCCCGAACCGGCGCCGATCACCTGGATGATCGAGGCGCACTCGGCATTCCTGAGCATGTCGGCGACGCTGGCCTTCTGCACGTTGAGGATCTTCCCGCGGATCGGCAGGAGCGCCTGGTAGTCCGACGACCGCGCGAGCTTGGCCGTCCCGAGCGCGCTGTCACCCTCGACGATGAACAGCTCGCTGCGCTCGACGTCGTCGCTGCGGCAGTCCGCGAGCTTCGCGGGCAGCGACGAGGTCTCGAGCGCGTTCTTGCGCCGGGAGATCTCCTTCTGCTTGCGCGCCATGACGCGCGCCCGCATCTCGGCGACGACCTTGTCGAGCAAGAGCGAGGTCTGCGCCTTGTGGTCGCGCTTCGGCGAGGTGAACAAGGCGCCGAGCTCGGTCTCGACGACCTTGGCGACGATGCCGCGCACCGGCGCCGTGCCGAGCACCTCCTTCGTCTGCCCCTCGAACTGGGGCTCGGCGAGGCGCACCGTGAGCACGGCGGTCAGGCCCGCGAGGATGTCGTCCTTCTCGACGCGGTCGACGGCCTCCTTCGCGGAGATCTTGAGCCGGCGCGCGTTCGCCTCGACGTGCTTGCGGACGGTCTTGAGCAGTCCCGCCTCGAATCCGGCCAGGTGCGAGCCGCCCTTGGGCGTCGCGATGATGTTGACGAACGTGCGCATGGTCGTGTCGTAGCCCGTCCCCCAGCGCAGTGCGAGGTCGACCTCGCACTCGCGCTCGACCGCCTGGGCGCTCATGTGCCCGCGCGAGTCGAGCACGGGCACGGTCTCGGTGAAGCTGCCCGTGCCCGTGAGGTGCCACGTCTGGGTGAGCGCGGTGTCCGGCGCGAGGAAGTCCGCGAAGTCCACCGTGCCGCCGGTGTGGACGAACTCCTCCTCGACGGGCCCGGCCTCCCCCGGGGTGCCGGGCAGGCGGCGTTCGTCGCGCAGCGTGAGGCGCAGGCCGGGCACCAGGAAGCTCGTCTGACGCACCCGGGAGACGAGCTCGTCGAAGGCGAACTTCGCGCTCTTGGGGAAGACCTGCGGGTCCACCCAGTACCGCACCCGCGTGCCGGAAGCCGTGCGTGCGGTCTTGCCGACGACGGCGAGCGCGGAGGCGTCGACGAACGGCGAGAACGTCGCACCGGGCGTCGGGCCGCTCTTCGGGTCGGCGAACGTGCCCGGCTCTCCGCGGTGGAAGCTCATGCGGTGCACCTTGCCGCCGCGGTCCACCTCGACGTCGAGCCGCTCGGAGAGAGCGTTGACGACGCTCGCGCCGACACCGTGCAGGCCACCCGACGCCGTGTACGAGCCACCGCCGAACTTGCCCCCGGCGTGCAGCTTCGTGAAGACGACCTCGACGCCGGTCAGGCCGGTCTTGGGCTCGATGTCGACGGGGATGCCGCGGCCGTCGTCGGCGACCGTCACGGAGCCGTCGTCGTGCAACGTCACCGCGATGCGGGTGCAGTGGCCGCCGAGCGCCTCGTCGACGGCGTTGTCGATGATCTCCCACAGGCAGTGCATGAGGCCGCGGGAGTCGGTCGAGCCGATGTACATGCCCGGTCGCTTGCGGACCGCCTCGAGGCCTTCGAGGACGGAGAGGTGGCGCGCGGTATAGCTGTTCTGTGCGGTCACGGCAGTCACGAACGAAGACTAGTCCGGCCCTCCCGGCCCTCCCGCACCGCCACGCGGGACTACGCGGGTAGCGAACTCCCGCCCTTCCTTGGGAAGAATGTCGGCGCCGGATGGTTGTATACCCATGTGACTACGACGACTTCCGCCCCGCTGACCGCAGCCGACCGTTGCGACCGCTGCAACGCGCAGGCCTACGTGCGCGTCGTCCTGCCCGTCGGCGAGCTGCTCTTCTGCGGGCACCACTCCCGCGCCCACGCCGAGGGTCTCCGCGACGTCGCCGTCCACATCCAGGACGAGACCGACAAGCTCCTCGAGGAGCACGGCGCCCCGAGCGTCGTCTAGATACGGGACTTCAGGGCCGAGCGCACCGCGTAGTTGAGGAAGGCGAAGGCGCTGACGGGGAGCGACCAGCCCTCGACCTCGCGGTAGATGCGCCAGTTGAACGTCGCGGCCTTGAGCTTGTTGCTCGACAGGCTGGCCTTGCCACCCTCCCGGTAGAGCACGAGCACCTCGTCGAGGCCGCGGGCGACGGCGCCGTCGCGCAGCAGGTCGAGCCACAGCCCGTAGTCCTGGCGACGCTCGATGAGCGGCATCGACCGCTTCCCGAACGTCTCGGTGTCGTACATCGCCGTCGAGCAACCGATGTAGTTCTGCAGCCGCAGGTCGCGGTACGTCACGGAGCCCCGCGCGTGGACCACCCGCTCGCCGCTGGACCAGGTGGCGGGGTCGACCTCGTCGCTGCCGTGGATCTTGGCGTAGGACGTGAACGTCAGAGGGCTTCCCGTGGCCTCGGCGAACGCGAGCTGGTGCTCGAGCTTGCGCGGGAGCCACAGGTCGTCCGCGTCGCAGAACGCGACGTACCGACCCTGGGCACGCTCGATCGCCGTGTTTCTGGCCACCGCTGCGCCACCCTGGGAGGGCAGCCGCACGAGCTCGATGCGCTCGTCGTCGAGCACCGCGGTCTCGGCGACCTCTCGTGACCCGTCGCTCGAGGCGTCGTCGACGAGAACGAGCCGCCAGTCCGTGTGGGTCTGGTCCCGTACCGAGGCGATCGAGGCTGCGAGCGTGTCCTCGGCGTCGTGCACGGGCATGACGACGCTGACGGTCGTCACGGACCGTCCCAGCGCGGCGGGATGTGCACCACGGGCTCGAGGTCCTTGCCCTCGGCGCGGTACCACCGCACCATCGCCTCGAGGGCCTCGGTGAGCGTGATCTCGGGCTCGAACCCCGTCTCGCGCACCCGGTCTGCCGTGAACATCGTCTCCGCGGAGGAGAGCTTGCGGATCCGGGCCGACGTGATCGGCAGGTCCCGCCCGAGCACACGGCCGAGCACGTCGAAGGGCTTGGCGAGCGCGACCGCGAGCCCCTCGGGGACGTGCGGGCGCGGGGAGCGGCGCCCGAGCGTGCGATAGATCGTCTCGACGACCTCGTGGCTGCGCAGGTCCGGCTTGTCGGCGAAGTTGTACACCTCGTCCTCGCGCGCGGCCGGAGCGCTCCAGAGCGCGAACGTCGCGGCGACGAGGTTCTCCACGGCGCACATCGACTTGCGGTTCGTGCCTGCACCGACGGGCCAGAAGCGGCGCCGGTCGATCTGCCGCGTGAGCCGGTACACGTTGGCGAAGTGGTAGGGGCCGAAGACGACGGCCGGCCGGATCACGAGCACCCGTCGCCCGGGTACCGCCTCGCGCCACCGCTCGTAGACCGTCTCGGCCGCGAGCTTCGTACGCCCGTAGTCGTTCTCCGGCTCGGGCACCGAGTCCTCGTCCGGTGCCGCGCCCGCGCTGCCGTAGACGGCAACCGAGGAGTAGAAGCACAGGTTCGTGATCCCGGCGTCCTCCGCGACCCGGCACACGTTGCGCGCACCGTCGACGTTCACGGCCTCGAAGACGTCCGTGGGGATGCCGAAGTCGTGGTGCGCTGCCGCGAGGTTGATGATCGCCGTCGCACCCGCGGCGGCCGCGGCGAGCGCCGCGACGTCGCGGACGTCGCCCACCGTCGTGGCGACTCCCTCGGGGAACGGGCGAGACGGGGGGTAGAGGTCGAAGTTCGTGACGGTGATGCCCCGCGACACGAGGAGCTCGACGAGGTGTCCACCGATGAACCCCGAGCCCCCGAGAACGAGCGCGTGGTCGCCGCGCACGAGCTGCGCCATGGTTGCTGCCGCGCTCAGTCGAGGTAGTCGCGCAAGACCTGCGACCGGCTCGGGTGGCGAAGCTTCGACATCGTCTTCGACTCGATCTGCCGGATCCGCTCACGCGTGACGCCGTAGACCTTGCCGATCTCGTCGAGCGTCTTGGGCTGACCGTCGGTCAGCCCGAACCGCATCGCGACGACGCCGGCCTCGCGCTCGGAGAGCGTGTCGAGCACCTGGTGGAGCTGCTCCTGCAGGAGCGTGAAGCTCACCGCGTCCGCGGGGACGACGGCCTCCGAGTCCTCGATGAGGTCACCGAACTCGCTGTCGCCGTCCTCGCCGAGCGGCGTGTGCAGGGAGATCGGCTCACGGCCGTACTTCTGGACCTCGACGACCTTCTCCGGGGTCATGTCGAGCTCCTTGG
>CAZECM010000078.1:0-13793 GCA_964510785.1 uncultured Cellulomonadaceae bacterium
TGCACGTCTCGCTCGTGCAGGAAGAACACGTTGTCGCGGCCCATGTCGTGGCGAACCTGACGGGCGGCCTCGAGGAAGGGCAACGACTCGATGTCGCCCACCGTGCCGCCGATCTCGGTGATGATGACGTGCGGCGGTTCGCCGTGCTCGGGGTGCGCCTGGGCGCGCATGCGCGCCTTGATCGCGTCCGTGATGTGCGGGATGACCTGCACGGTGTCCCCGAGGTACTCCCCGCGGCGCTCCTTGGCGATCACCGAGGAGTAGATCTGACCCGTCGTGACGTTCGCCGTCGCGCCGAGGTCGACGTCGAGGAAGCGCTCGTAGTGCCCGATGTCGAGGTCGGTCTCCGCACCGTCCTCCGTGACGAACACCTCACCGTGCTGGAAGGGGTTCATCGTGCCGGGGTCGACGTTGAGATACGGATCGAGCTTCTGCATGGCGACCGTGAGGCCGCGCGCTCGCAGGAGCCGTCCGAGGCTCGAGGCGGTGAGCCCCTTGCCGAGAGAGGAGGCGACGCCTCCGGTGACGAAGATCTGCCGGGTCACGTGTTCCGACCGCCCGGGGAGCCGATGCGAGTGCTCTACCACGGGGTTCCAATCTACCTCAGGCCGCGGGCGGATCGTACGAGTCGGGCATAGCGAGTCCCCCACGAGCGGGTGATGTCTGCGGCGCCGGGCAGCTCGACGAAGCGCCGGTGCCCCGCCGCGGCGAGTCGTACCCGGCGTGCCGGGTCGCCCAGGAGGTCGCCGACGGCGGTCGCGAAGCCCAGGGCGTCCCCGTCCCGCACCAGGAGCCCCGACTCCCCCACGAGCTCCGGCAGGCCTCCGACACCGGCGACGACGACGGGCACCCCCGCGGCCATCGCCTCCTGCACCACGAGGGCGCGGGCCTCCCACCGGCTGGTGAGCACGAACACGTCGGACGCAGCGAGCAGGGCGGGCACGTCGGTGCGTGCCCCGAGGAACCGGACGTCCGCGCCGCCTCGCGCCGCCCGGGCGCGCAGCACGGTCTCGAGCTGCTCGTCACCGTCGCCCGCGAGGAGCCAGGTCACGGGTGCACCGACCCGACGCGCGGCGTCGGCGTCCTCACCGAGGATCCGCGCGGCGTCGAGCAGCACGTCGAGCCGCTTCTGGGGGGCGATGCGCGAGACGGTCAGGACGAGCAGCGCGCTCGGGTCGAGGCCCAGGTCACGGTCCAGGTCGGCACGCAGCCGCCGCCGGACCTCGGTGGCATCGGCGTCGGCCGCGGCGTCGTGCGCGTCGTGGGTCGGTGCCTCTCCCGCACGCGGGGCGGCCACGGGTGCGAGCTCAGGGCCACGAGCCCCGAGCTGCGCGGCCCGTTCGGCGAGGTCGAGCGAGGCGCCCGTGACGAGGTCTGCGCGCCGGGCCTGGATCCGCTCGCCGAGCGCCAGCACCTGGCGGCGCCACCCGGCGCCCAGCACGGCGTTGTGCCACGAGACGACGACGGCGGGTCGCGGGCGGGTCCGCGCTGCCGCCGCGAGCACGAGCAGTCCCGCCTGATGGCCCTGGGCGTGGACCACGTCAGTCGTGGCGACCAGCTCGCGCAGGCGCCGCCAGCGCCGCCACCGGGTCCACGGCCCACCCACGGGCCACACGACCTCGACGGGCACCCGCCACGTGAAGCGCGCGGCCGTGACCTCGGGGCACACGACGGCGACCGTCGCTCCCGCGGCGGCGACGTCCCCGGACAGCGCGGCGGCGTGGGCACCCATGCCGCCCGTGGCGGGGCCGACGACCATGAGGACCCGCAGCGGCCTCTCAGCCACGGCGCACCCCCTCGAGGCGCGCCCCAAGGCCGGCGAACGTGCTGCGGTCGCCGAGCCAGCAGGTCGCGAGCACGACGGCCCCGGCGAGCAGCGCGCCACCACCGCCCGCGAGCACCCACGTCACGACGCCCTCCCCGACGAGGTCGGCAACCGTCGTGGCGGTCCACCGGCCCGCGACGGCGCCGATCGCCGCACCGACGACGCCGACGACGAGGGTCCTGGCGACCCCGGCCAGTGCGGCGGGCCCCGCGGCCCGGCGCAGCGCCACGAGGACCACCGCGGCACCGAGGGTCATCCCGACGCTCGCACCAAGACCGAGCGCCACGAGGGTCCGCGGGCCGTCCGGGGTCTCGCCGACGAGCACGAGGCAGGCGACGGCGGACGCCACGGCCACACCGGTCCACGCGGCCGTGGTGGCGGCGACGGCGAGCCGGCCTCGCTCGAGGGCGAAGAGCGCACGCGAGACGTGGAAGAGCAGCCCGAGCCCGAGCAGCCCGGGCGCCGTCCAGGCGAGCGCCGGACCCATCGCGGCGATGCGGTCGGCCTCGCCGATGCCGATGCCGACGAACACCCCGGCCACGGCGTCCGACACCGCGACGACCGCGGCGACCCCGAGCAGCGAGGCCACCACCACGAAGCGCGTCGATCGGGCCGCGAGATCCGCGAAGGGCTTGCGGCTCGTCGCTCCCGCCCGCTCGGCGAGCCGCGGGAACGTGCTCGTCGCGAGCGGGACGGCGAGCACGGCGTACGGCAGGAGGTAGACCTGCTGCGCGGCGACGTACACGGAGTACGTGCTGCGCTCGCCGAACCTCGTGGCGAGCAGCAGCGCGACAAGGACGGCGGCCTGCTGGGCGAGCAGCCCGCCCAGTCCCGCGAGCGCGAGGGAACGGACCCGCGCCCCGGTGCCGTCCGGGAACCGCAGCGTCGGGCGCAGGCGCACCCCGGAGCGGTGCACGGGGACGAGCAGCGGCAGGCTCAGCGCCGCGACCCCCGCCGTCGTGCCCCACGCGAGCCACGCGAAGGCGGACGGGGGCAGTGCCGCCGGGTCCGTCTGGCTGCCGTGCGCGACGGCAGCGAACGCGAGGTAGGAGCCGATCACGACCGTGCTCGACATGACGGGGGCGAACGCGGGCCAGAAGAAGCGCTTCTGCGCCTGCAGGACCCCGGAGAGCACGACGGCGAGCCCGTAGAGCGGCACCTGCAGGGCGAAGACGGCGAGCAGCCCCGCGACGAGCGAGCGGCCCGCGGGGTCACGCGAGACGATCCCGGCCAGGGGGTGGGCGAGCGCCGCGAGCACGGCGGCGACCGGGACGAGGACGGCGAGCACCCACCCGACGAGCGCGGAGGCCGTGCGGTCCACCTCACCGCGCAGCCCGCGGGCGAGCGGCAGCGCGAGCACGGGGATGACGGCACCGGCGAGCGCTCCTCCGGCGGCGACCTCGAACACGACGTTGGGCAGCGTGTTCGCGGCGTTGTAGGCGTCGGCGACGGCGTCAAACCCCACCGTGGCACCGAACACGAGACTGCGCACGAAGCCGAGCACGCGGCTCACCACGGTGACGACGGCGATGAGCGCCGCCGCCCCGAGCAGACCACCCGCGGCGAGCCGCAGCCGGGAGGTCACGCCCGTCTCCCGAGACCGTCGAGCTCGCGCAGCCCCGGGGTGCGGGCGATTACCGCGGAGAAGGAGACGTGTTCGCTGACGAGCGTGAGGCCCACCGTCACGGCGAGGGCGGCGAGCCGCACGGCACGTGGTGCACCGAACGCCAGTGCGGCACCGGCGGCCGCACCGAGCGCGTTCGCCCCGCCGTCGCCAAGCATGTCGTGCTCCGCGAGATCTTCGGGAAGCGCCGCGGTCGCGGCGCCGAGGACCGCGCCGGCGATCCCGGGTGACACCCCCGTCGCGCACGCACCACCCGCGACGACGAGGCTCGCCTTGAGCGCACGCCCCGGGCGCAGGTCGAGCAGGTTGACGAGGTTGGCGCTCGACGCGACGAGCGCGCCGTTGACGAGGACATCGCCGAGCCACGCGCCGCCCGATCCCGTGCGGCGGGTGCCGACGGCGGCCGCGAGCAACGCGCCCGCCCCGATCCCGAGGACCTTGAGGCCCCCCGTCGTCACCTCGCCCTGCGCGAGCGCCCCCAGGTGCCCACGCAGCCCCTTCGTGCGTGTCGCGGTGTCCTCGGCGAGATCGTCGATGAGCCCGAAGGCCGCACCCGTGCTCGTGGCGAGGGCTGCGGCGATGCTCGACCGGACCGGTTCCCCGCCCGCGAGCATCCCGCCGAGAAGCCCGGCGGCGACCGCGGGCCCCTCGAGCAGGCTCACGTGCTCGCCGCGATGGTTGGTCCGCAGCCACACCGCGTGCCCGCCCGGCGCGTCCTCCGCGAGCCCGGCGCGAACCCGGTTCGCCACGGCTCCCGCGGCGAGCGCGGCGGCGACGGCGCGCCCGAGCGCGGTCACCCCGTGCCGCCGCCGTCGTCGGTGTCCCCGGTCGGTTCCGCGTCGTCGGTGGAGCCGCCATCGGTGTCGTCGCCGGTCGTGTCACCGTCGGTGCTGTCGGCGTCGTCCGGCTCACCGTCCGTCTCGTCGTCGATGCCCGGGGCCTCGGGGTTGAGCACCGGCGTCCGGTCGACCGGCGGCAGCTCGACCCGCGGGGCGGCCGCGGCGTCGGCCCCGGGGTCGAATCCGTAGTGGCCCACGCGCAACGCGATGCGCGAACCGAGGCCGAGCACCGTCGAGAGCCGACCGGACATCGTGGTGAACCTGGTCACTGTGCTGAGCCGCTCCGCGTACAGCTCCGAGCCGCGCACGTAGGAGACGAGGTCGCCGTCGGCGTACTCGTCGACGACGAGGATCGCGCCCTCGGACCGCTGCTGCGCCGCGAGGACGACGGCCGCCTGCGCGCGCAGCGTCCCCTCGGCGAGCCGTGCCATGGCCTCGGCGTCCGAGGGGGACGCGCTCTGCTCCTGGCCCTCGCCGACCTCGGGGAGGTCCGCACGGCTGACGACGACGACGGCGTCGACCGGCCCGCCGTCCGAGAGCTCGGCCTCGATGAGCCCACCGTCCTCCGCCGCGAGCAGGCCACCGAGGATCTCGGCGTTCGCGGAACGCGCGACGGGGTTGGCCGGGTCCTTGCCCGCGATCGACTGGACGAGTGCCGCAGCGAGGATCTCGTCCGCGCTCGCGCTCAGGTCGACGGCGGGTTCGAGGTACTCCACGAGCCGTGCGGCGAGGGCCGAGCGGAACACCTGGTCCTCCTCGGCCGTCCACCGCGGGGTGAGCTGCACGCGGGTCGGGACGCTCGCTCCCGCCTCGACGAACGTCTCCTCGAGGTCGGCGAGCTCGCCGTCGGGCACGTCGTCGAGCAGGACGAACGCGATGCGACGCTCCGCGAGGGCGCCGTCGAGCAGCGAGCCGGCGATCTCCTCGAGGTAGCGCTCGTTGTCGGCGACGGCCACCTGAGCGCCGTCGAGCTCGGCCCGCAGGGCGTCCTTCTCCTCTCGCAGCTGGCTGACCTGCCCGGTGAGCGTGTCGCCGATCGACTCCTTGAGCGGACCCGCACCGAGGGCGATACCCACGGCGAGGGCGAGGAACACGGAGATGAGCGAGACGAGGTGGTAACGGAAGTCGATCACGGGCGGGCCTCTCGGTCCGGGCGGGCGCGGTTCACCACAGGCCGCCGATGAGTGAGGACACCCACGAGAACCAGTCGTCGAAGCGGGCCGCGACCAGACCGAAGAACGTCTGCCCGGCCGGGGTGACCGCGAGGGCCACGCCGAGGGCGAGCAGGCCCGCGATGACGAGGAGCGTGAGCTGGAGGTTGGAGATGCGTTGGCGGTACAGCCGTGACACGCCCTTGGCGTCGACGAGCTTGCCGCCCACCCGCAGCCGGGTCAGGAACGTGCTCGCCATGCCAGCGCGCCCCTTGTCGAGGAACTCCACGAGGGTGGCGTGCGTGCCGACGGCGACGATGAGCTCGGCACCCTTGTCGTCCGCGAGGAGCATCGCGATGTCCTCGGAGGTCCCGGCGGCGGGGAACACGACATGCTCGATGCCGAGCTGTTCCACACGCTCGAGGCCCGGTGCGCGCCCGTCGCGGTAGGCGTGCACGACGATCTCGGCACCGCTCGTGAGCGCCTTGTCCGAGACAGAGTCCATGTCTCCCACGATGAGGTCGGGCTTCCACCCGGCCTCGAGGATCGCGTCCGCCCCGCCGTCGACCCCCACGAGCACGGGACGGTACTCCACGACGTAGGGGCGCAGCGTGGCGAGGTCCTCCTTGTGGTGGTACCCGCGCACGACGATCAGGGCGTGACGCCCCTCGAGCCTCGTGGTGATCTTGGGCACGCCGACGCCGTCGATGAGCAGCTCGCGCTCCCGACGCAGGAAGTCCATCGTGTTGGCGGCGAACGACTCGAGCTGGACGGACAGCCCCTCGCGGGCCTCGACCATCGCTACGGCGATCGACTCGGTGTCCTGCACCGTGCCCTCGGCGACGAGCGTGTCGCCCTCGAACACCTGACCGCCGTCGATGCGCACGCGGCGCCCCTCGCGCAGGCCCATGACGTCGTTGCCGAGGTCGTCGATGAGCGGGATACCGGCCGCGACGAGGATCTCGGGGCCGAGGTTGGGATAGCGCCCGGAGATCGAGCGTGCGGCGTTCAGCACGGCGGCAGGACGACGTTCCACGAGGGACTCGGCCGCGACTCGGTCGATGTCCAGGTGGTCGATGACGGCGACCTCTCCGGGCTGCAGCCGGGGCACCAGGTTCTTCGTCCGGGTGTCGACCCGGACCGGTGCCACGATGCCGCTGAGCTCGGGGGCGCTGCGGTGACGGGCTCTCATCGCCACCATCGTCCCACGTCGGGGCGCTCGAGCCCGGCTGGCCTCGCGGCGTGGAACGAGGTCGCCGGGAGCGAGAGCGCGAGAGGCGTCACGAGCCACGTGGCGGACACCGTGCGAGCCCGCGCTGTGCCGGGTCAGCCCAGGGCGGAGAGCACCACCTCGGCGACCCTGGCCACGAGTTCGTCCTGGTACCTGGCCGCGGGGTCGATCTTCTCGGTCAGGACGGTGATGACGATCGGCGCACGGTCGGGCGGAGTGACGAGGGCGATGTCGTTCCGCATGCCCCCGGCGCCACCCGACTTGTCCGCCACGGCCCAGCCGTCGGGCGCGCCCGCCCGGACGAGCGCGTCCCCGGTGGCGTTGCCGTGCATCCATTCCAGCAGGACGGCGAGGTCCTCCGCGTCGAGGTTCTGCGGCTCCAGCAGCGCGGTGAAGCTCGCGGTGAATGCCGCTGGTGTGGTGGTGTCGTGCGTGGATCCCGGATCGACCTGGTTGAGAGCCGGTTCGTCGTTGACCACGTGGGTGACCGTGTCTCCGAGTTCCGCGAGCCCGGCGCCCAGCCCCGCGGGTCCGCCGATCCGACCGAGGATGATGTTCGTCGCCGCGTTGTCGCTCTGACGCACCGCTGCTTCCGCGAGCTGCGCCAGTGTGAGCCCGTCCTGGACGTGCTCGCTCGTGACCGGCGAGTAGCCCGCTGCCTCGACTTCCTCACGGGTCCAGGTGACGTGTGCGTCGCGCTCGACGACGGGCACCTGACGGAGGAACTCCGCGGCGACGAACGCCTTGATCGTCGAGGCGTACCCGAAACGCTCCCCCGCCCGGTACTCCACCGATGCCCCCGTCCCGGTGTCGAGCGCACCCACACCGACGCGGGCCTGGAACTCTCGCTCGAGCGCCTCGAGCTCCGGGGCGACGTCGGGTGGTGCCTGACCTTGCGACGGGGCCGGCTCAGCCACAGGCTGGCTCGCTGGCGACTCCGTCGCTGGTGCGTCGCTCGTCGCGACGAGACCGTCCGTCGCCGCGTCGCCGATCGGGACGCCACCAGAGCCGCACGCGACGAGGCACGTCACCACCACGACACTCGCGATGCAGACGCGCACGGCGCGCAACGCCGCGCTCGTCCCGCTCAGGGTCGTGTTCACGACGGCGTCGTCCCCTGCGGCACTCCTACCGTCCCGTGCCGGACTGCTCGAGCAGCTCCGCGGCGTGCGTGCGGGCGGCCTCGGAGTCCTCCTGCCCGGAGAGCATGCGGGCGAGCTCGCGCACCCGCTCGGACCCCTCGACGGGCACGACGTCGGACTCGGTCACGGCGTCGCCCGAGGCATCCTGCCGCGCGACGACGAGGTGGCGATCGGCGAAGGCCGCGACCTGGGCGAGGTGCGTGACGACCACGACCTGCGCGGTCGTGGCGAGCTGAGCGAGACGACGCCCCACCTCGACGGCCGCCCTGCCACCGACACCGGCGTCGACCTCGTCGAAGACGAAGGTCGCGGGCCGCACCGCACCCGACCCCTCCGCCGTCGCGAGAGCGACCTCGATCGCGAGCATGATGCGCGAGAGCTCGCCTCCCGAGGCGCTGTGACCGAGCGGCCGGGCGGGCGCCCCCTCGTGCGAGGCGAGGCGCATCTCGACGACGTCGGCCCCGTGCGGCCCCGGATCTTCGGCGTCGACGCCGATCTCGAGGCGGGCACCGTCCATCGCGAGGCCGGCGAGCTCGGTGCTCACGACCTGGCCGAGGCGTTCGGCGGCCGCGCGTCGACCCGTGGAGATCCGCTCTCGCAGCTCCGTGAGTCGCCCGTCGAGGAGCGCGAGGCGCTCACGCAACGCGTCGACGTGCTCGGTACCGCCGTCGAGCTCCACGAGGCGGAGCCCGGAGGTCTGCGCCCACGCGAGCACCGCGTCGAGGTCGGGGCCGAAGCTGCGGGTGAGCCGACCGAGCTCAGCCCGGCGGGACTCGACCTGCTCGAGCCGGGCGGGATCGGCCTGCACGTCCTGGGAGTACCCGGAGAGCTCTGAGGCGAGGTCGACGAGCAGGTAGCCGACCTCACCCACGCGCGAAGCAAGCTCGGCGAGACGGGGGTCGTGCACCGCGACCTGCTCGAGCGCTCGGCGCGCCGCCTCGACACCGCTCGCCGCACCCAGAGCGACGCCGTCGTCCTCACCGACGAGGGCCGTGTGAGCAAGACCGACGCCCGTGCGCAGGTCCTCGGTGTTCGCCAGCCGCGTCGCGAGGGCCGCGAGCTCTGCGTCCTCGCCCGGCTGCGGGTTCACCCGCTCGATCTCGGCGAGGCCGAGGCGCAGCAGCTCTGCCTCGCGGGCACGCTCTTGCGCCTGGCCCACGAGATCGTCGAGCTCGGCCTGCAGCCGGCCTCGCTCCGCCCACGCCCCGCGGTGCTCCTCGATGCGGCCGAGGTGCTCGCGCCCGGCGAACTCGTCGAGGGCGTGGCGCTGCCGCGACGGGGTGCGCAACCGGGCCTGCTCGGCCTGACCGTGCACGGTCACGAGCTCGTCCGCGATCTCGCCGAGCACGGCCTGCGGCACGCTGCGCCCCCCGACCACGGCGCGCGACCGGCCGCCCACGATGGTGCGCACGAGCACGAGCGATCCGTCGTCGTCGGGCTCGGCCCCCGCGTCACGCGCCCGCTCGGCCGCCGCGGACCCAGGTACGAGAAGCACGCGTCCCTCGACGGCCGCCGAGGCCTGCCCCACACGGACCGTCGCGGCGTCGGCCTTCGCGCCGAGCAGCAGGCCGAGTCCCGTGAGGACCATCGTCTTGCCCGCACCCGTCTCACCCGTGATGGCCGTCAGGCCGGGTCCGAGCGGCAACCGCGCGGACGCGATGACGCCGAGGTTCTCGATGCGGATCTCCTCGAACACCTCAGCCCTCCTTCGGTCGGCCGCGCCAGCCGGCGACGGGGAGCGAGAACTTGCCGACGAGCCGGTCCGTGAACGGCGCGGGGCTGAGTCGCGCGAGCCGGACGGGAACCGGCGAGCGCCGGACCTCGATGCGGGCACCGATGGGCAGGTCCCTGCCCCGCGCGCCGTCGCAGCTCATGGTCCCGGGCGTCGCGGACCGCGCGAGGATCTCGACGGCGAACACGCTTCGCGGTCCGACGACGAGCGGCCGGGCGAAGAGCGCGTGCGCGGAGACCGGCACGAGGAGCATGGCGTCGACGTCGGGCCACACGACCGGGCCGCCGGCCGAGAAGGCGTGGGCCGTCGAGCCGGTCGACGTGGCCATGACGACCCCGTCGCACCCGAAGGCGGACAGCGGCCTGCCGTCGACCTCGACCGCGACCTCGAGCATGCGCCCGGGGTTGGCCTTCTCGACGGTGGCCTCGTTGAGCGCCCAGTCCCTCGCGAGCTCGTCGCCGTTGTGCGTCACGACGACGTCGAGCGTGCCGCGCTCCTCGACCTCGTAGTCCCCCGCGGCGAGGCGGGCCGCCGCGGCGGAGATGTCCTCACGCTCGGACTCGGCGAGGAAGCCCACGTGCCCGAGGTTGACACCGAGGATCGGCACGTCGGTGCCCCGCGTGAGCTGGGCGGTGCGCAGGATGGTCCCGTCGCCGCCGAGGACGACGGCGACCTCCACGGAGGCGAGCTCCGCCTCGGAGATCGCATCGGCGTCGGTGCGCACGGTGAATCCCGCCCGCGCGAGCGCGACCTCGGCCTCCCGGGCCGCCGTGAGCGCCTCGGGGCGGGAGGGGTGCGCGACGAGCAGTGCCGTGCGGGTCATGAGGCACCTTCCGTCGCCTGCCACCAGGCGAAGTACTCGACGTTGCCGCTCGGGCCGGGCAGCACGCTCTCGCGCACGTCACGCAGCGTCCAGCCGAGCGCCGCGGCATCCGCGAGCACGGTGTCGACGGCGGCGCGCCGCTCGCGCTCGTCACGGACCACTCCCCCGGAACCGAGCCGCTCGCGGCCGACCTCGAACTGGGGCTTGATCAGCAGCAACAGCTCCGCGTCCTGGTCGGCGACCGCGGCGAGCGGCGCGAGCACGAGGCGCAACGAGATGAAGGACAGGTCGGCGACGACGAGGTCGGGCACCGGGTCGAGGTCGCCCGCAGCGAGGTAGCGCACGTTCATGCCCTCGGCCGCCCGCACGCGCGGGTCGGCGCGCAACGGGGCGGCCAGCTGGCCGTGACCGACGTCCACCGCGTGCACGAGCCCGGCGCCGCGCCGCAACAGCTCCTCGGTGAACCCACCGGTCGAGGCCCCCGCGTCGAGCACCGTGCGTCCCGCGACGGCGAGACCGAGGGGCTCGAGCGCGTCGAGGGCGCCGGCGAGCTTGCGTCCGGCGCGCGAGACGTGGTCCGGGCCCGCGGCGACGTCGAGGCGCTGGGTGGGTGCCACCGGCAGCGCGGACTTTGCCACGGGGGCGCCGTCGACGCGCACCCGGCCAGTGCCCACGAGCTCGGCGGCATGGTTGCGCGAGCGCGCGAGCCCCGCCCGCACGAGCGCCACGTCGAGCCGTTGACGAGCCACGGCGCTACCGCTGGCCGTCCGCGAGCCGGTCCTGCAGACCGGCGTGCACCGATTCAAAGGCCGCGACGTGCTCACGCAGCGGCCGACCCTCGAGGTCGTCGAGCGCCTCGAGAGCCTCGTCCACCACCTGGTCGCCCGTCGGGCCGGCCGCGGTGGCCTCGGCCACGGCAGGCTCACGCCCCGTCTCGTCAGGCCGGATGCTCTCCATGTGCTCCACACTCCCCACGCTACCGGCCCGGAGCCACGGAGCCCGGACACCTGTGGACCGTGGTGCGCCATCGCGCCGAGCAGCGGCGACCCACCGGATCGTGCACCCTAGACGCGCAGCTCCGCGACGTGCGCGGGGTCGACCGGCGCGCCGTGGTCCGCCGCTGCCCAGGCGGCCGCGCACGCCGCGCGCGCGAGGTCGATCCCGGCGCCGTCGAGCTCGAGCCGACCGTCGCCGACCCGAGCGGCGGCGTCGCGGCACACCCACCAGCCCTCGGGACCCGCGACGGGCTCCGGGTGTGGTTCGAGCAGCGCCCGAAGGTCCGCACCGAGCAGGTGCGGACGCTCGTGCGGCCCGGCGAGGACGGCGTCACGTGCGCTGTTGACCCCGGTAAAGACGTGCAGCCCCGGGATGCCACCAGCGCGCGCCCCGGCGAGGTCCGTGTCGAGGCGGTCGCCGACCACGAGCGGTGCGCGAGCGCCGTGCCGGCTGATCGCGAGCTCGTACATCGCCGGGCTCGGCTTCCCCGAGCTGTCGGGAGTGATGCCCGTGGCGTGGACCACGGCCCCCACCAGGGCACCGTTACCCGGAGCGAAGCCGCGGTCGGTCGGCAACGAGAGGTCGAGATTGCTCGCGACGTGCCAGGCACCGCCGGCCACGGCGTAGGCCGCCTCGGCGAGCTGACGCCAGCCGAGATCGGGGCTGAAGCCTTGTACGACGGCGACCGGTGCGTCGTCCGCCCCCTCCACGACCGTGAACCCCGCTTGCGTGGTTGCTGTCCGCAGGCCCTTGCCGCCCACGACGAGCACCTTGTCCCCCGGCGAGAGCCGCGTCGCGAGCAGCACCGCCGCGGCCTGTGCGGCGGTGAGGACCTCGTCCGCGACGGTCGGGATCTCGAGCTCCGTCAGCTGGGCGGCAACCTCCTCGGGCTCACGCGAGGCGTTGTTCGTGACGAAGACGAGCGACATCCCTGCGTCCCGTGCCGCGACGAGCGACGTGGCCGCGTGGTCGATCGGTTCGTGACCGCGGTAGGCGACGCCGTCGAGGTCGACGAGCGCGAGATCGAACTCTCTCGAGAGCGGCCCGGTGGTACCGATGAGTCCCCGTGCGCTCACTCGTCGCCCTCCCCGGCCACCTCGTCCGTCTCGTCCGACTCGGCGAGGTCGTACGCGACGACCTGCTCATCGATCTCACCCGCGGAGTCCCGCAGCTCGTCAGCGGTGAACCCCGCGACGGCCTGCGCGGCGTCGTCGAGTCGACCGAGCGCCTCGAGCGCGCCGGCGCGTGCCTGCGCGATGCGCGCGGCGGTGATCCGGTCCGCGCTCGTCAGGCCCGAGAGCGTTGCGAGAGCCGCGTCGGGCTCGCCGAGGTCGAGGCGTGCGCCGCTGACGACGATGGCGAGCTCGATGCGGCCCACCTCGTCGAGCTCGGCCGCCTCGGGCGAGACGGCGAGCGAGATGGCGCGGTCGGGTCGGCCGAGGCCCCGCTCGCAGTCCGCCATCAGCGGGAGGTGCTCGGAGGAACCGTTGAGCCTGCGGACGGTACGGAGCTCGCGCAACGCCTCGGCGAACCGACCCGTGCGGTACGCGGTGATCCCCGCGGCCTCTCGCACGATGTCGATGCGCCCGGCGCG
Source organism: uncultured Cellulomonadaceae bacterium (assembly GCA_964510785.1). Taxonomy (GTDB): domain Bacteria; phylum Actinomycetota; class Actinomycetes; order Actinomycetales; family Cellulomonadaceae; genus JAAYZM01. The sequence continues at coordinate 12,958 of CAZECM010000078.1, forward strand.
ACGAACCGCAGCGGCTGCGTGCCCATAGGCGAGCTCGGGGTCGGTGTCGAGCAGCCGACCCGCCATGACGAGGTGGAGACCCACCTGCTCGGCATTCTCCTTCGACAGCCCGCGGAGCCGACCCCTGACGCTGCGGTCGAGGTCGGAGAACACCACGTCAGGATCGATGTCGGGAGCGGGTACCCGGTCCTCGCGCACGTCCTGTGGCGGCCTCGACGGGCGCGCTCGCTCGTCGCGACGGGGTGCGCCCACGCGGTTGTCGCGCGCGCCGTCGCGCTTGTCACGGCTGTCTTGCAGGCCTGAGCGCCGTGGGCGCTGTTCGTCTGATCCCACCGGTATTCCTTCCGTCGGGCACGATTATCGCACCCAGAAACGACGATGGGCTCACCCTTGCGGGTGAGCCCATCGTGAAAGAATGTCCGGCGGCGTCCTACTCTCCCACACCGTCTCCAGTGCAGTACCATCGGCGCTGAGGGGCTTAGCTTCCGGGTTCGGAATGGGACCGGGCGTTTCCCCCTCGCTATGACCGCCGTAACTCTATTGAGATGTTGCGGGTGATTCCCGACCGTATCTCGGGAACCGCACAGTGGACGCGTGCATGCATTAAAGTATGTGTCAAGTTGTCGGCTTATTAGTACCGGTCAGCTCCGTGGGTCTTTAGTCCCCACTTCCACATCCGGCCTATCAACCCGGTGGTCTAGCCGGGTGCCTCTCGGGCCGAAGCCCTTGGAAACCTCATCTTGAAGCGAGCTTCCCGCTTAGATGCTTTCAGCGGTTATCTCTTCCGAACGTAGCCAACCAGCCGTGCTCCTGGCGGAACAACTGGCACACCAGAG
>CAZECM010000079.1:0-13727 GCA_964510785.1 uncultured Cellulomonadaceae bacterium
GAACGACCAGAACGCCTGGCCGCCGAGGCTCTGCTCGCCCTCCTGGTCGACGAGGACGACGTGCCGCCCGGCCTCGACGAGCTCGGCCGTGGCGACGAGGCCGGCGAGGCCGGCACCCACGACGACGACGTCGGCATCCATGCGGCGATTCTGCCAGCGACTCAGGTGTGGAGCTTGGGCTTCTTCGTGCCCTTCTTGACGATCTTGCCCTTGGTGAAGGTCTGGGTGCAGGTCTTCGTGCCCGACTTCTTGGTGCACTTGCGGTTCGACGTCGGGGTGCCGAGCTTCGACTTGTTCTTCGTGTAGAGCGTGCCGAACGCCCCGGAGACGTAGAACGTGCCGAGCTTCGAGCTCGACGAGATCCAGCCCTTCGTGAACTGCTGGGTGCAGATCTTCTGCTTCTTGGCGCCCTTGCCCTTCGTGCTGCACGAGCGGTTCTTCACGGGGTTGCCGACCGTGGTGCGCTTGGCGTCCCAGACCTTGGCGATCTCCGCGCGGACCACCCGGGTGGGGAGCTTCGTGCTCGACACCACGCGGTCCGTGCCGAAGGACTGGCGGCACGTCGTCACGCCCTTGACCTTGGGGCAGGTCGCCTTCGAGGTGGGGTAGCCGAGCCAGCCCTTCTGGAGCTTCTTGTTCTTCCAGTACGTCGCGATCTTGCCCGTGACGGGGTAGCTGCCGAGCTTGGGGTGGGCACTGACGTAGCCCCCCACGAAGCGTTGGACGCAGCGGTCCTTCTTCGCACCGGCGCACGACGCGTTGCCCCGGGGCAGGCCGAGCGAGCCCGTGCGGGTCTTGTTCGAGCGCCAGACCTGCGCGACCTTGCCGAGCACCTGGCGGGTGCCGTACTTCGCCGACTCGACGAGGTAGCCACCGGTGAAGCGCTGCATCGTGGACTTGTCGGTCTTGCGGTAGGAGGCCGCGGAGTACGGCCAGGCGAGGGTGCTCTTCTGGGCACCGGCCTTGCGCCACGCCTTCTCGAGCGGGCCCGTCATGACGAAGCCCCTGCTGCCGGCCTGGGCCACGGTGCCCCGGGTGAAGCGCTGCGCGCAGTACTTGCCGTTCGTGTGGCACACCTGCTTCGCGCGCTGCACACCGACGATGCTGTCGAGACCACCCGCCGCGAGCCACGTCCGCTGGATGTCGGCGCGCACGGCGATCCTGGTCGATCCGAACCAGTCCGTGAAGCCGCGCCAGAAGTTGCGGTTGCCGTAGGAGGAGCACGAGTCGCCCGTGCCGTACATGTTGGCGAGCGCCGCGGCGTTGGGGACGTACGGCGTGTAGAAGTACAGGCCGAGGGTCGCCTGGTTCTTGACGTCGACCTCGACGGTGCCGCACGCGGACTTCGGGTGGTACGCGATCTTGTTGGTGCCGATCGAGCGCCAGGTGTAGATGCTCGGGTCCGCGTAGCGCTGGTACTGGCGGGCCGCGTGATACACCTGGTTGAAGAAGCCGAAGTACTGCTCGTCGCACGGTGCGGTGTCAGGGCACGCGAAGCCCGTGGCGCGCTCGTACTGGTACGTCGTGGGCGCCGTGGTCGTGACGAGCGACTGCTCCTTCTGCAGGAGCACGAGCAGCACCTTCGCGGAGACGCCGCACGCCTTGGCGACCTTCGCGATGATCCCCGAGGCGCGCTCGTTGGCGGCACCCGGGTACTTCTTGCAGTACGCGTCCGCCGCCCGGGTGGGCGTCTTCATGCGGTAGTTCTTGAGGCAGTCCGGGCTGCCCGCCTTGGCGAGGCACTTCGGCACCTTGAGCTTAAGGAAGGCCTGGACCTGGCCCGCCGTGAGGGCCGCACGGTCGAAGAAGACCTCGTCCGTGATGATGTTGCCCGGGTCGAAGTCGCTCGCGTCTGCGGCGGCCGCGGGGGCTGCGGGGACGACGGCGGCGAGGGTGGCGACGAGCACCGCCGTGAGGGCCACGCCAAGGCGTCGGGACAGCCCGAGACAGCGCTGCATCACGGTCCTGGTGAACCGATCGGTGGACACATCCTGCGGGTGGGGAAGTTCTCGCATCGCGCACCATGCTGGCACAGCACGCTGCGGTTCGACAGATCCGCTGGTCAGCGTGCGCGTTCGGGGGGCCCGTCCTGCGGGACCCCCGTGACGGTCGTGAGCAGGAAGACCGAGTCCTCGATGGCGGTCACCGAGTGCCGGTGATGGGTCAGCACGGTGAGCTCGCCCGCGACGAGGGGAGCCGTCGCCTCGAAGCCCGTGACGGTGACCGTGCCGACGAGCACCTGGAGGCTCGCCGCGTGCGGGGAGTTGTGCTCGGCGAGCTGGGTCCCGGCCGTGAGGGCGAGCACGGACTGGCGCAGCACGCCGTCGTGCACGAGCAGCTCCGCGCTGCGCCCGTTGGGGGATGCCTGGGCCGCGGCGAGGTGCTCCGCAGCCACGCGGTCGAGCTGAGCCATGGTTCCTCCAGGGTCGGGTGGTCCGTCATGGTCACTCAACTCGATGCGGGCGCGAGCCACAAGGCCGGGTGCCACGGGGGCGGCGACCGATCGTGGCGGTGCGCCATTTGGGGCGCGCAATCGCCGACGCTCGGCGGTGGGGCGCCCTACCATCGGGGCATGACCCCTCGGGTGCTCCGCACCGCGCAGCTGCTCGTCGTCACGGCCCTGCTCGGCGTCGTGGGCGGATGCGCCGGGCCGGGTGGTTCGGAGCCGACGACGTCGCTCCGGGGAACCGCGTCGTCGTCCGAGCCAGGGACGGGCTCGATGGACTGTGGCGACTCCTCCCTGCTGCGGGCGCCCGGAGAGGCGGTCGGTGCGTTCCCGGACAACCCCGACGTCGAGTGGACGGCCCGCCCCGCCGCGTCGGTCCTCGCCGAGCTCGTGCTCGTCTCGCTCACGCCGGCGCCGGACGAGGTGGGCTACCCCGAGTTCCAGTTCGTGTACCGGTGCGACGCCGACGGGCCGAGCCGCATCGCGACCTATGCGCTCGACGGCGACGTGTTCGTGCTGCTCGCGACCACCGACGCGCACGCCGGCGAGGAGCTGCCGGACGCGTTGCCCTAGCCCTAGCCCTGGTCTCAGTGCTCGGTTCTCAGTGCGCGGTGCTCGGTGCTAGGCCGTGGGTCTCGTCGCTTTCCCGTCGAGCCAGAGCGTGTCGGACTCGTCGCGGTGCGCACCCGAGGAGCCCACGTGCTCGTCGCTGATACCCGGCCCGTTCCTGATGACGTGCCACAGGGCCATCGCGTGCCCGCGCCCGAGGTCGTAGTCGTCCTTGAGCCACGCGACGACCTCGCCTGCCTTGGTCGACGGCGAGTCGAAGCCGCGGTCGTGCGCGAGCTCGAGCAGCTGGCGGGGCGTCAGCCCGGTACGGTCCTCGATCGTGTCGAGGTAGGCCTGGAACGACATCGTGACTTCCTCCGGCGTCTGGTGCAACCTTGGTGGTGCGCGGTGGCGCACCACTCACCATCAAGACTCGCGCCGGCGCCAGAACTCGTCGGGCCCTCGGCCGTGACTAGACCGCGAGCGTAGTGCCGGTGAGCGCACTGCCAGCAGGCGCAGTGCCGGCAGGTGCGTGGGCGACGACGGCGCGAGCGAGCGCCCGGCGTGACCTGGCGACACCGAGAGCCGTCGCGGCGAAGGAGAGCCCGGCCCACGCGAGCAGCGCCACGACGGGCCAGCCGACCGAGCCGGTCGCGCCCTGCACCCCCGCGAGGACGAGCTGGGCCGGTCCGACGGGCAGGAGCGCGTGGGCGTCGAGGAGCGCGTCCGGGACGGTCGCGACGACGGCGGTCGCCACGACGAGCACGGCGACACCGAGAGCCGCCGCTCGCCCGAGGTTGCCCAGCAGCGCGACGGCGGCCTGGTTCGCGGCCGCGAAGGCGATCGCGACGAGCGCACCGGCGACCACGAGCCCGAGCTGGGTGCCGAACCCGACCCCGGCCACGCGCCCCAGCACGAGGCCGACGACGGCACCCTGTGCCACGGCGAGCGAGGCGGGCACCCGCAGTGCGCGCAGCGCGAGCCTCGCGGAGCTGCGGGTCGAGCCGAGCGTGCGCGAGGGCACGGCGGGCAGCACGACGAACGTCGCGAGCGCGCCGAGCCACAGGGCCAGCACGGCGAGGGCCGCCGGGGTGCCCGAGACGCGTTCGGCCGTCTCGGTCGCCAGCGGCGTGGCCACGGTCTGGGCGACGGCGGCCCGGGAGTCGTCGTCGTACGTGGGGATCTGCTCGACCGCCTGGCCGAGGCCGCCCGCGAGCTCGCCCGCGCCGCCGGCAAGCCGTCCGACCCCGCCCGTGGCCTGGCCGATCCCGTCCGCGAGCTCGGTTGCTCCGTCGGCGAGGAGGCCCGCGCCGTCCGCGAGGCTCCCGGCACCGTTCGCGAGGTCCTGGGTGCCGCCGTCGAGCCGTCCGACGCCGGTGACGAGCTCGCCGGTGCCGTCGGCAAGACCCGCGACGCCGCCCGAGAGCGCCGTGGCACCCGAGCGCAGCTGCTTGAGCCCCCCCGCGAGCTCCCCTGTGCCGTCAGCGAGCTCGCTCGCGCCCTCGGCGAGCTGACCAGTGCCCTGGGCGAGCTGACCCGCCCCCGTGGCGAGCTCGCCCGCCCCGGTCGCGAGCCGACCGACGCCGCCCGAGAGCTGCCCCGCGCCCTCGGCGAGGGAGCCGGCCCCGGTCGCGAGCTCGGTGGTGCCGTCGGCGAGGGCGCGTGCCCCACCGGCGAGGCCCGCCGCGCCGGTACCTGACGCGGCGTCCCCGGTGATCTGGTCGATCCCGGCGGCCAGGGCGTGCAGACCCGTGGGTGCCGTCGTCGTCCCCGGTGTGCCAGCGAGGGCCGCGGTGCCCGTGGCGACACCCTCCGCCCCTTCGAGGAGCGGAGCGAGCTGGTCGATCTGGGCGGTCAGGCCCGCGCACGTGGCGGGGTCGACGGGAGTCGCGGTGTCGCAACCGAGTGCCGCCGCCTGCCCCTCGAGCGCGGCGAGGAACTGGGCGATGCCGTCGGCGACCCCGCTCGCGCCTGCCGCGAGCTGACCGGCCTGCGCCGGGAGCGTCGAGGTCTCGGTGCGTAGCTGAGCGAGGCCTCCCGCGAGCTGTTCGGCGCCGTCGGCGAGGGCACCGGCCCCCGCGGCGAGCTCGTTCGCGCCCGCGGCGAGCCCGTCGGTGCCTTCGGCGAGCGCCTCGGCGCCCGTCGCGACCTCGCCCGTGCCGTCAGCGAGCCCCTGGGCGCCCTCGGCGAGCCCGTCGGCCCCCGTCGCGAGCCCGTCGACACCGTCCGCGAGGGACCTCGTGCCCTGCGCGAGCCGCTTCGCGCCCTTCGCGCTCGCTCCTGCGCCCTCGGCGAGACCCGCCGCGCCGTCTGCGAGCTGACCCGCGCCACCGTCGAGCTTACGGACGCCGATCAGCAGCTCCCCGGTGCCCGAGTGCAGCGTGCGTACGCCCCCCGCGAGGGCCGAGGCGCCGCCGGCGAGCTCTCCCGCACCGTCCGCGAAGGTGCTCGAGCCGTCCGAGAGCTGCTCCGTGCCGTCGGCGAGCTCGCGCACCCCTGCGGCGAGCTGGTTCGAGCCCTCGGACGCCGCGCCGAGCTGCTCGGAGAGGGTCGTGAAACCGAGCAGGACGTTGTCGACGTACGTCTGGGTGAGCTGCGCGCCGAGGACGGTCGTGGCGCCCGCGGCGACGGCGCGCGCGACGAGGTCGTCGACGTCACGGCCGCCCGTCGCGGTCGTGACCTGGACGGTCGCTTGCCGTGCCCCGCTGTCGGCACCGGTACCGGCCCCGCTGTCGGCACTGGCGAAGGAGGTGGCCGCGGCGGAGAACTCCGGGGGGATCGTCACGGCGGCGGTGTACGTGCCGTCGCGCAGCCCCTGCGTCGCGCCGTCGGCGTCCGTGACCTCCCACGCGAGGTTGCCCGCGGCGTCGGAACCCACGAGCTCGGCGGCGAGCTGGCGGCCGAGCGGGACGATCTGACCGTCGACGGTGACCGGTTCGTCGTTGTTCACGACCGCGGCGCGCACGGTGTCGAGGCGGCCGGCCGGGTCCCACAGCCCCCAGAGCAGGAGAGCGAGGAGCGCGACGGGCAGGGCGACGACGCCGATGGTCGTGAGCGGCGAGCGCCCGCGCCGGGCGGTGGCGGTGGCAGACATGGGGGAGTCCTTCGGGCCGGGCATCAGCGTGCTGCGGTCATCGTGGGGTCGGACGGCGTGGGGTCGGACGGCGTGGGGCCCGACAGCGTGGGGTTGGTCTCGGCGAGGTGCGCGGGTGCGGGGCGGAGCGACAGGGCCAGGGTGGGCGCACCCGGAGGAACCAGGTCGACGAGGGCGCCGAGCTCCGCTGCGCCCGCTGGACCCGCTGGACCCGCTGGACCCGCCGGGCCGACGGCGCCGAGGACGAGCGTGCACCCGAGCTCGTCGCGCGCCCGGGCGAGCGAGGCGCCGAGGGCGGCTCGGCGGGCCGGGTCTCCCACGAGCTCGGTGCGGTCCACGACGAGGAGCCGCGGTCCCTCCGACACCGCCTCCGCGACGGCGTCGGTCGAGGCGAGGTCGAGGTTGACGTAGCTCGCCTGGCGGCGCACGGTCGCGGCGCGTTCGGGGAGCGTGAGCCCGCCGACCTTGAGGCGTCCGTCGACGGGCTCGAGCCGACCCGTCAGGGTGAGCAGGAGCGCGGAGACGTCGCCCACCTCGGCGCCGTGCACGAGCAGCACGCCACCGCGTGGCAGTCGCAGCGAGACGGCCGGTCCCGTGCCCGGCACCCGGAGCAGCTCGGCCGCGACGGCGTCGTCGGCGCCGGGCTCGGGCCAGTCGACGAGCTCGAGCTCGCGGCGCACACCGGCGCCCTCGACGTCGAAGGAGGGCAGCACGCGGTCGAGCCAGCGCGGCATCCACCACGCCTTGTCGCCGAGGAGCTGCAGGACGGCGGGGACGAGCACCATGCGCACGACGAACGCGTCGACGGCCACGCCGACGGCGAGACCGAGCGCGATCGGCTTGATGTTGGAGTCGCCCTCCGGCACGAACGCGATGAAGACGGCGCACATGATGACGGCCGCCGCCGTCACGACCCCGGCCGCGCCGCGGAACCCGGAGGCGATCGCACGGCGTGCGTCCCCGCCGTGCACGTAGTCCTCCCGGATGCGCGAGACGAGGAACACCTCGTAGTCCATCGCGAGGCCGAACAGCACGCCCATCACGACGATCGGCATGAAGCTGATGACGGGTCCGAGGTGGTCGACGTGCAGGATCCCCGCGAACCAGCCGCGCTCGAAGACGAGCGTGACGACGCCGAACGCCGAGCCGACGGAGAGCAGGTAGCCGAGCGTCGCCTTGACGGGCACGGCGACCGAGCGGAACACCATCGTGAGCAGGAGGAGGGACAGGCCGACGACGACGAGGCCGAACGGCACGAGCGCCCCGCCGAGCTTCGCGGAGACGTCGATGCCCACCGCGGTGAACCCGGTGACCGCGAGGTCCACCCCGTAGGTCTGCTCGAAGAAGTCGTGCCGGTCGCGGATCGCCTGGACGAGCGCGGCCGTCTCCTCGGACTCCGGGGAGGTCGTGGGGACCACCTGGATGATGCCCGTGTCGGCCGACTCGTTGGGGGTCGCGAGGGGGACGGAGGCGACGCCGGGCATGGCGCGGATCTCGTCCGCGAGGTCGGCCATGAGGCCGAGCGGGTCGGTGCTCGTGACGATCGAGCCCGTGACGATGAGCGGCCCGTTCGCGCCGGGGCCGAAGTGCTCGCTCACGAGGTCGTACGTCTGGCGGGCCGAGCTCTCCGGCGGGAGGGCACCGGCGTCGGGCAGGGCGAGGCGCAGGTCCGCGGCGGGCAGCGTGAGGAGCGCGAGCCCGGCGACGACGACGGCCACCGTCAGGGCGGGGAAGCGCGTCATGGCGCGCACCCAGCCGTCGAAGAAGCGTGCGCCCCGGCTCGTCGGCGCGGGCGAGGCAGCGGCGGTGGCCACGGTCGGAGCGGTGTCGCCGTCGTCGGCCGTGCCCGGCTCGTCGTCGTCCGCCCCTGCAGCCCCGGCCACCCGCGCGTTCTTGGGGCGCAGCCGTTCGCCGGCGGCGCCGAGCAGGGCGGGGGTGAGGGTGAGCGAGATGAGGACGGCGACCGCGACGGCTACGGCAGCGGCCACACCCATCGTGGTGAGGAACGGGATGCCGGCGACCCCGAGCCCGACGAGCGCGATCATCACGGTGAGCCCCGCGAACACGACGGCCGAGCCTGCGGTCCCGGTCGCGCGTGCCACGGACTCCGGCACCGACAACCCTTCGCCGAGCAGCTCGCGGTAACGGGAGACGATGAAGAGCGCGTAGTCGATGCCGACGGCGAGGCCGAGCATGAGGGCGAGCATCGGGGTCGAGGAGGCGATGGGGACGACGGCGGCCGCCGCGAAGATGAGCCCGACGGAGATCCCGACGCCGATGAGCGCGTTGAGCAGCGGCATCCCGGCGGCGACGAGCGAGCCGAGCGCGATCACGAGGACGACGAGGGCGACGAGCACGCCCGTGCCCTCCGCGAGCGACATCTCGGGGAACTCGTTGCTGAAGAGCTGGCCGCCGAGGCTCGCCCGGGCGCCGTCCGGCAGCGCGGCGTCGAGCTCGGCCGTGAGGTCGTGGAGCGCGTCCTTGGTGGCGTCCGGGATCGTGGTCGAGGTGCCGTCGAGCTGGATCGAGAGGAGCCCGGCGCGGCCGTCCTCGCTCGTGGTGCCGGAGACGAGCTCGTCGAAGGGGGTCACGACACCGGCGACGCGGTCGATCTCGGCGAGTCGCGCGCCCGTGTCCTCGATCGCCTCGCGGACCGCGGGGTCGGTCACCCGCCCGCCCTCGGGCGCGACGACGATCACTTGCGCGGAGGCGCCACTGACCTGGGGGAACGTCGCGGCGAGCCGGTCGAGCGCGGCCTGGGACTCGGTGCCGGGGATCGAGACGTTGTCATCGAGCGAACCGCCGACGACGAGCACGACGCCGCCGATGAGGAGCAGGATGACGAGCCAGGCAGAGATGATGGCGCGTCGCGCGACGACGGCGCGCTTGCCGAGCCGGTACAGGAACGAGGACACCCAGGACTCCAGGTCGGGGCAGGGGAAGGGGACGGGGACCGCGTAGTCCCGATACGGAACTGTATTCGATACACTTCTGTATCGCACTGGTGGGTGGCGAAGGTCACGTCCGGGTTGAGATGCACGTGGTGGACTGGGAGGTGTGGTGACGGACGAGCAGCCGGTGTCGGGCGAGCACGCGGAGTCGGATGAGCAGCCACTGTCGGACGAGCACGGTGGCATGACGAGCAGGCGTCGCCAGACACGGGACCGACTCCTCGATGCCGCGTACGAGGTGCTCGCGCGCGACGGCCTGGAAGGCGCCTCGGTCGAGGCGATCTGCGAGGCCGCCGGCTTCTCCCGTGGGGCGTTCTACTCCAACTTCGAGACCAAGACGGAGCTGTTCCTCGCCCTCATCGAGCGGGAGCACCGCCGTCGGCTGGAGTACCTGCGCACCGCGGTGCTGGCGCTGCGCGAGACGCCGCCCCGAGGCACGCCGCAGCTCTCGGCGCAGCAGGTGACCGAGATCGTGGAGCGTGTGCTCGGCAACCAGCCTTCGGAGCGCGACTGGTTCCTCATCACGATGCAGTTCGAGCTGCTCGCGCTGCGCCAGCCCGAGGTGGCTCCCAGGTATCTCGCCTACGAGCGGCAGATGGTGCGGGAGATCGCGGCCGTGCTCGACGACGTCGCCGCGGCGCTCGGCCAGCGCTTCGTGATCGACTCGCGGGACGCCACCGCCCTCCTGATGGCCGGGTACTCCGTGTCGGCGAAGCACGCGCTGCTCCTGGGCGCGCCGGACCACGCCGTCGAGGTGCGGCGGCTCCTCGGCGACTGGTTGCCGGCGATCGTCTCCCGGATCGTGGAACCGGTCGAGTCGGGCTGAGCGGCATCCTGAGCATCGAAACTATCGGTGCGATTTGAACGGGTCAGGACCGGTACGGCGGGATCGTCTTAGGATCGATCCATGTCGCTCCGTCGAAACTCTCGGTTTCGGACCAGCCCTCGCCTGCATCGCCGCGCCGTAGGGGCGTGGGTGGCCGCCGTCGCGCTCCTCCTCGCAGCGTGCACCGGTCCGGCGGGTGAGGAGGTGCCGAGTGCGACGTCGAGCGAGGCCACCGCTACGGACAGCGGCGCGGGGGAGACCGCGCCCAGCGGTGCGCCGTCGTCGGCCCCGGTCCTTCCCCAAGGCGAGCTGCTCGCTGCCGCCCCCACGGACCTCGTGATCGGTATGGCGGTCGCGGGCGGCGGCCACCACGTCGACACGCCGCTCGGCACGGGCAGCCCTCTCGCCGACGAGACCTACGCACGGCTCCTCGCGGCCAACTTCTCCTCGGTGACTCCGGAGAACCAGCTCAAGTGGGAGTGGGTGCACCCGGAGCGGGACCGGTACGACTTCGAGGTGGCCGACGAGATCGTCGAGTTCGCCGAGGCGAACGGCCAGGTGGTGCGCGGTCACGCGCTGCTGTGGCACTCGCAGAACCCGAGCTGGCTCACGGCGGGGAGCTTCTCGGACGACGAGCTGCGCGAGGTGTTGCGCGAGCACATCACGACCGTCGTGGGTCGTTACGCGGGACGGGTCGCGCAGTGGGACGTCGCGAACGAGATCTTCGGGGACGATGCCGCGCTCCGCACCCGCGAGAACCCGTTCCTCGCGCGGTTCGGCATCGACATCGTCGCGGATGCCTTCCGCTGGGCGCACGAGGCGGACCCGGACGCGCTGCTGTTCCTCAACGACTACGCGATCGAGGGTGGTGGGCCGAAGGCGGACGCGTACCTCGCCCTCGCCGAGGAACTGCTCGCCGACGGTGTGCCGTTGCACGGCATGGGCTTCCAGGGGCACCTGAGCACGCAGTACGCGAAGCCGGGTGGGATGGCCGAGAACCTCGCGCGCTTCGCGGCACTCGGTCTCGAGGTTGCGGTCACGGAGGCCGACGTCCGGATCCCGGTGGACGACGACGGCGTCGCCTCGGCCGATGATCTCGCGGTGCAGGCCGACTACTTCCGGGTGATGGTCGACGCGTGCCTGGTGGTCGAGACGTGCCGGTCGTTCACGGTGTGGGGGCTGAGCGACGCGTTCTCGTGGGTGCCGTTCTTCTTCGCGGGCGAGGGCGCGGCGACGCTGCTCGACGAGGAGCTCGGCATCAAGCCCTCGTACACCGCGGTCGCCGAGGAGCTCGCCGCGGGACGCTGAGCCACACGGGGCGCCACACTGGACGCCATGACTTCCGACCACCTCGACGCGTTGCGCGAGGCTGCACTGTCCGCCGTCGACTACGCCGCCTCTGTGCCGGGACGCCGGGTCTTTCCCGACGACGCAGCTCTCGTTGGCCTGAGCGCGTTCGACGAGCCGCTGCCCGCCGGCCCGAGCGACCCGGCAGAGACGCTCCGGCTCCTGCACGAGGCGGGTAGCCCGGCCACCGTCGCGTCGAACGGTGCCGACTACTACGGCTTCGTCACGGGTGGCACCTACCCGGCCGCGCTCGGTGCCGCGTGGCTCACGAGCGCGTGGGACCAGAACGCGGCGCTGCCCGTGATGTCACCCGTCGCGGCGCACCTGCACGGCGTCGTGCGCGGCTGGGTCACCGAGCTGCTAGGGCTTCCGCATGCCACCGAGGTCTCCTTCGTCACGGGTGCGACGATGGCCAACGCCACGGCGCTCGCGGTGGCCCGCGACACCCTGCTCGCCCATGACGGGTGGGACGTGCAGTCCCGCGGGTTGTTCGGGGCGCCGGAGATCGCCGTCGTCGTCGGTGAACGTGTTCACACGACGCTGCTCAAGGCGCTCGGCCTCGTCGGCTTGGGCAGGGATCGGACTCACGTCGTCCCCGCGGACTCCGAGGGGCGGTTGCGAGCGGACCTGCTGCCCGAGCTCGACGGACCGGTGCTGCTGTGCGCGCAGGCAGGCGAGGTCAACACGGGGGCGTTCGACCCCTTCGAGGAGATCGCCGACTGGGCGGCTGCGCGCTCGGCGTGGGTGCACGTCGACGGGGCGTTCGGGCTCTGGGCGCTCGCCGACCCGAGCCGTGCCGCGCTCGTTCGGGGGCTGGACCGGGCGGACTCCTGGGCGACCGACGCCCACAAGTGGCTCAACGTCACCTACGACTGCGGTCTCGTGCTCGTGCGCGAGCCGGGTGCGTTGGGCCGGTCGTTCCGGGCGACCGCAGGCTACCTCCCGCCCGAGGGGGAGTTCGAGGCGATGCACCACACGCCGCAGAGCTCGCAGCGTGCCCGGGTGGTCGAGGTGTGGGCCGTGCTGCGCTCGTTGGGGCGTGACGGTGTCGCGCAGCTCGTCGCGGAGTCCAGTGCTCATGCCCGGCTCATCGCGGACCGGCTGCGTTCAGGTGGCCTGGAAGTGCTCAACGAGGTGGTGCTCAACCAGGTGCTCGTGCGCGCCAAGGACGGGCCGACGACGACGGCGCTCCTCGCGGCCGTGCACGCCGACGGACGACTCTGGTGCGGGCCTACCGTGTGGGGCGGCGAGCCCGCGATGCGCATCTCCGTCTCCTCCTGGCGCACGACGGCGGACGATGCAGGGCGCGCCGCAGACGTGGTGCTCGAGCTGGCGGCGGGACTCGGCGACTCTCGAAGGTGACCGGGTCGCGTCGAGTTGCGGCGCCAGTGCCGCAGGCGGACCGTTGACCAACGCCGGCACCGAGGAGTTCCTGCGCACCTTCATGGCGGAGTTCGCGATCTTCGTCGAGCGCGTGCTCACCGTGCTGCCGCAGCGAGGCTGAGCAGGTCCGCGCCGATCTCCCGCATCCGTGCCAGGACCTGCGGTGCGAGGTCCGGCTGCCCTGGCGCACCACTCGCTCCTGACCCGTGCGGTAGCTCTGGTGGTCCCGTCGTCCCCGCTGTTCTGTGGGCTGGACCGGAAGCCCAGTGCGCGAGGGCCGCGTAGGCGACCGTACGGCCGTGCCCGACGACGGCACCCGCATCGGACCGCACTCCGGCGTCCGTGCCCGTCTTGCTGACGAGCTCGATCGGCGGCGCGTCCGCTGGCCGGTGTGCGAGGGGGTCGAGGCTCCACGCGGCTGCCACCATCGACAGGTCGGTGTTGCCCGCCAGCCAGCCGCGGACGAGGGTCGACACGGCGGGTGAGACGAGCTCCCCGCGATGCAGTCGGGCGAAGAGGTGGGCGAGGGCTCGAGCGCTCGCGGTGGCGAGCTGCGGTGGATCCTTGGGACCGCGGTGGTCGCGGACCTTGTCGTGCAGGGCCACGTCTCCGAGTCGGAGCTCTCGTGCGGTGTCCTGGACGGCGTCGAGCCCGAGGGTGCGTAGCAGCACGTTGGTCGCGAGGTTGTCGCTCACCGCCCCGACGAGCACACACAGGTCTGCGGCGGGTAGTGAGTCCGTCGCGAGGTGCTGCCACAGGCCCGAGTCGGCCACGGCCTCTCGTGGTGCTCGCGTGAGCGGCAGAGTCGGGTCGAGCGTGCCGGCGGTGAAGCGTCGGGCCGCCTCGATCAGTACGAGCACCTTGCCGACGCTCGCGCACGGCAGCGTCGTATCACCGCGCTCGTCTACGAGTACCTCATCCGTCGCGGTGTCGACGGCGTGCACCGACCAGGTCACGCGCATGACCCGATGCTAGGCGTGGGCATCACCAAGCCGAGCCGAGCCGAGCCAGGTCTGGCACCGAACCCGAGCGTGAATGGGCGCCACATCGGCGCGCTGGTCCTACGAGGTGTCGTTCTTCGGTGTCTCGTCGGGTTTGGGGATCTCGTCGAGGGTCGCGGGTTCGGGGAAG
>CAZECM010000080.1:0-10673 GCA_964510785.1 uncultured Cellulomonadaceae bacterium
TCGGCAACGACGACGACCGCGCCGACGAGATCGCCGTCGAGATCGTCACCGACTTCATGGAGAAGGTGCGCCGGCAGCCCACCTACCGCGACGCCGTGCACACCCAGTCGGTCCTGACGATCACGTCGAACGTCGTCTACGGCAAGGCCACGGGCCACACGCCCGACGGTCGCCGTGCCGGCGAGCCGTTCGCCCCGGGCGCGAACCCGATGAACGGCCGTGACACGCACGGCATGCTCGCCTCGGCGCTCTCGGTGGCCAAGCTCCCGTACGAGCAGGCGCTCGACGGCATCTCGCTCACGAACACCGTGGTGCCGAGCGGGCTGGGCCGAACGCGCGAGGAGCAGGTGGACAACCTCACCGGCCTGCTGGACGCGTACATGGGTTCCGCCGGCTATCACATGAACGTCAACGTGCTGAACCGCGAGACGCTCGAGGACGCGATGGTGAACCCCGAGAAGTACCCGCAGCTCACCATCCGGGTCTCCGGCTACGCGGTGAACTTCGTGCGGCTCACACGCGAGCAGCAGCTCGACGTCCTGTCCCGCACCTTCCACGGATCCGTCTAGGACACGAGATGACGACGACGACGGCGGCACCCCCCACCGCGTGGGTCGACGTGCCGCTCGAGCTGCCCTCGGGCAGGCGCGCAGGCGCCGGTACCGCGGGGCTCGGGGCGGTCGACATGGCTCGCAGCAGCGAGCTGCTGGCCCGCATGCGGGTCGGCGAGATCGGTTCGGTGCACTCGTGGGAGCTCGTCACCGCCGTCGACGGTCCTGGCACGCGGCTCACGGTCTTCATGGCCGGTTGCCCGCTGCGCTGCCTGTACTGCCACAACCCCGACACGTGGAAGATGCGCGACGGCAAGGCTGTCGAGTTCGACGCGCTCATGGCACGCATCGCCCGGTACCGCGGCGTGTTCTCCGCGACCGGGGGCGGGCTGACGATCTCGGGCGGTGAGCCGTTGCAGCAGCCCGCGTTCGTGGGTCGCGTGCTCGCGGCCGCCAGGGAGCTCGGCATCCACACCACGATCGACACCTCGGGCTTCCTCGGCGCGTCGTGCACCGACGCGATGCTCGACAACCTCGACCTCGTGCTCCTCGACGTGAAGTCGGGCGACCCCGAGACGTACCGCAAGGTCACCGGCCAACGGCTGCAGCCCACGCTCGACTTCGGCCGGCGGCTCTCGGAGCGGGGCATCGAGACGTGGATCCGCTTCGTGCTCGTGCCGGGCCTCACGGACGACGTCGAGAACGTCGCCAAGGTCGCGGAGTACGCCGCCTCGCTGTCGAGCGTGACGCGCGTCGAGGTGCTGCCCTTCCACCAGATGGGCACGGACAAGTGGGACTCGCTCGGCATCCGCTACGAGCTCGGCAGCACCGAACCACCGACCCCAGAGCTCGTCGAGCGCGTCCGCGCCCAGTTCCGCGACCGAGGCCTGACCGTCTACTGATCCCGCGACGTAGTGCCGAGGGCGCGACGTAGTACCGAGTACGCACCCCACGGACCTACCCCGCGGCGCCCGGCCCTACCTCGCGGGACACGTTGGCGACGCCGTCCGGGAGGAGGCGACGGCCGAGGACGCGTTCAGAGACCGCCTCGCGGTCGAGGAGCGGCGCGATGCCACCGTTGGCGATGGGCCAGCCCGCGCCGAGGATCAGGCACAGGTCGATCTGGCTCACGTCGGCGACGACGCCCTCGTCGAGCATCGCTCCGACCTCTTCGGCGAGGCCGTCGAGCACGCGGGCGCGCACGCCGTCCTCGTCGAGCGCCGCCGCGGTGGGTGTGCCGAACGCCGCCTGGATCGCGGGATCGACCGCGCCGTCTCGCAGCGAGAGCCGCGCGCCCTGGTCGCGGAGCGCGGCGAGCCCGGGGGAGAGCGGGAAGCGCTCGCCCAGCTCGGTGTGCAACGTCTCGAGCACGTGCAGCGCGACGGCGACTCCCACGAGGTCGAGCAGCTTGAAGGGCCGCATCGGGAGCCCGAGCGGGTCGAGCGCACGGTCGGCCACCTCCACGGGAGTGCCCGTCTCGACGGTCGCCGCGACGTCGCCGAGCATGCGCAGCAGCAGACGATTGACCACGAAGCCAGGGCGGTCCGCGACACCCACCGCCGTCTTGCCGAGCGCCTGGGCCACCGCGAAGGCAGTCGCGAGCACGGCCGGCGTCGTGGCTTCGGTGTGCACGACCTCGATGAGCGGCATCTGCGCCACGGGGTTGAAGAAGTGCAGGCCGACGACGCGCCCCGGGTCGGCCAGGTGTGCACCCATCGCCGTGACGGACAGGGCGGACGTGTTGGTCGCGAAGATCGTGTCGGGGCCCACGAGCGGCTCGAGCTCGGCGAACACCCGCTGCTTGACGGCGAGCACCTCCGTGACGGCCTCGATCACGAGATCGACACCGGCGAGGGCGCTCAGCTCGGTCGTGACGGTGCACGCGGCGGCCAGGCGTGCGGCGTCGTCGTCGGACATCCTGCCCTTGGCGCGCAGCGACTCGACCTGGGCGTCGATCGCGGCCCGGCCGGCCGCGACCCGTTCGTCGTCGAGGTCGCGCAGGACGACGGGCACCCGGAGCCTGCTCGCGACGAGCACGGCGAGCTGGGTGGCCATGAGGCCGGCCCCGACGATCCCGACGGAGCGCACGGGCCGTGCGGCGGCGAGGTCCGGGGCGCCGAGCGGCGACCTCGCCGAGCGCGTCGTGAGGTCGAACGCGTAGAGCGCCGCGTGCAGCCCGTCGGAGACGAGGAACTCCTCGAGCGCCTCGTCCTCGGCGACGAAGTGGGTGTCCTTGTCGTTCTCCCACGCCGCGGCGAGCAGCTCGAGAGTGCGGTAGGGCGCCTTGCGGGCGCCGCGCAGCCGCGCGTCCAGCCGCGTGCGTGCCGCGGTCACGGCGGTCTGCCACGTCGGCGCGTCGTCGAGGGGGCGGCGGGGTACCTCGACCTCGCCCGTGAGCACCTGGGCGATCCAGTCGAGGCCGTCGTCGAGCAGGGTCTCGCGGTCGAGCACGGCGTCGGCGAGCCCCGTCGCGAGGGCCGTGCGCGCATCGGTGGGCCGGTTGTTGGCGAGCGGCCGCTCGAGCGCGAGCTCGATGGCACCCTGGATCCCGAGGAGTCGCGGGGCGAGGTAGGTCCCGCCCCAGCCGGCCACGAGCCCCAGGTGCGCCTCGGGCAGGGCGAGGCGCCGCACGTCCGAGGCGACGGCGCGGTACGTGCAGTGCAGCGCGACCTCGAGGCCACCACCGAGGGCGAGCCCGTTGACGAGGGCGAACGTCGGCACCGTGAGCTCGCCGAGGATCCGCAGGGTGGCGTGACCGGCCTCCGCCACCTCGCGCGCCTGGGCGGCCGTGCGCAGGCCCGACACGACGCGCAGGTCCGCACCCGCGAGGAAGCAGTCCCCGACTCCCGTGACGGCCACCGCGACGATCTCGCCCGCGGCCGCACGCTCGCGCTGGGCGAGCAGGGCGTCACGCAGCTCCGCGAGGCCCGCCGCGCCCATCGTCGCGGGCCGGGCACCGTCCGAGCCGTTGTCGAAGGTGAGCAGGGCCACGAGACCCGCGCCTCGGGGCAGCGCGACGTCGCGCGTGAGGACGTGCGTGACGGTCTCGATCATGGCTTCAGCCCTTCAGCGCACGGGACAACGGACCTGCTGTGAGCTCGACCTGCCACGGCCGCGCGCCGCCCGCGGCGAGGAAGTCGCCGACCCCCGCGACATCGGTGCTCGACGGCGGTGCCCAGCACAGGCGTCGCACGAGCTCGGGGAGCGCGAGGTTCTCGACGGGGACCTCGACCCGGTTCGAGACCTCGGCGAGCGCGGCGCGGGCGGCCGTGAGCCGGGAGGCCGCCGCGGGGTCGCGGTCGGGCCAGGCGCGTGCGGGCGGCACGGCCTCACCGTTGCGGGGTCCGCGAGGCGAGGGCAGGGCCTTGTCCGGGAGTGCGCGTGCACGGTCGACGGCGGCCTGCCACAGCTCCGCCCGCCGCCGTGTCCCCTTCCCGGAGAACTCCGGCAGGGCGACGAGCTCCGCGAGCGACGCGGGCATCGCCTTCGCGGCAGCGATGATCGCCCGGTCCGGCAGCACGCGGCCGGGTGCGATGTCGCGGCGGCGCGCCGACTCGTCCCGGGCGAGCCAGAGCTCGCGGACGACGGCGAGCCGGCGGCTCTCGCGGATGGCGTGCATGCCCGAGGTGCGCCGCCACGGATCGATCCGGGGAGCGGGCGGTGGCGCGGTGCGCACCGCCTCGAACTCCTGCAGGGCCCAGTCGAGCTTGCCGGCGTCCGCGAGCCGCTCGGCGATCGCGTCCCGGAGCTCGACGAGCACCTCGACGTCGAGCGCGGCGTAGCGCAACCACTCCTCGGGCAGGGGGCGGATCGACCAGTCGACGGCCGAGTGCTCCTTGGCGAGCCCGAGGCCCAGCAGCTCCGCGACCACCGTGGCGAGCCCCACCCGCTCGAGGCCGAGGATGCGTGCCCCGAGCTCGGTGTCGAAGACGGCGGCGGGCAGCAGCTGTTGCTCGGTGAACCCCGGGAGGTCCTGCGAGGCGGCGTGCAGCACGAACTCGACACCGTCGAGCGCGCGGCTCAGCTCCGAGAGGTCGGGCACCCCGATCGGGTCGATGAGTGCCGTCCCGGCGCCCTGGCGCCGCAGCTGGATCAGGTACGTGCGCTGGCCGTAGCGGTACCCCGAAGCGCGCTCGGCGTCGCTCGCGACGGGGCCGGTGCCCGCGGCGAACGCGCTCACGACCTCGGCGAGCGCCGCCGGGGTGGCGACGACGGGAGGGATGCCGTCCGCAGGCTCGGTCAGCGGGACGATCGTAGGCCCGGCGCCGTCATCGGGCACCGGGACCTCGTCGTCGGTCAGGACGTGCATGACTACCACGGTAGTTCGTCGCGCGGCATGCCCCTCGCAGGCGCGGCTAGATGAGGCCGCGGCGTAGTGCGACCGCGACGAGTGCCGCCCGGTCGCCGGTGCCGAGCTTGCGCGCGATGCGCGCGAGGTGACTCTTGACGGTCAGTGCGGACAGCTCGAGCGTCTCGCCGATGTTGCGGTTCGACTGCCCCTCCGCCACGAGGGCGAGGACGGACAGCTCGCGCGCCGTGAGCGGCAAGGGGGTCGGGGTGGCAGGTTCGAGGTCTCGGCCGTGGGCCGCGAGGTCACGGGACTGCTCGATCGCGACCGCCCCTCGGACCCCGCCGGCGAGAAGCTGGACGAGCTCGCGTGCCTCGCTGCGTCGGGCGAGCACGAGTGCCTGGTGGTTGCCGTGACGCCGCAGGTTGCGGGCGATGGCGTTACCCTCGCCCGCGCCGATCTGCGGGACCACGATGCAGATGCTTCCCGGGCGCGCCGCCCCCACCCGGCCGGCCGTCGGCGCATAGGTGCGGCCGCGCACATCCGTGGTGGTCACGATGGGGCACATCCTCAAGGCAGGCGTCCAGCTCTTCCTTGAGTTACTTCGGGAGATGGGCCCGGTGACTTGAGCGTGCGGGCGGGGCCGCGTGCTCAGCGACGGGGTGCGAGGGCGGTAACACCCTCCGGGAGCGGCGGCAGCCCGGCGCCCGTGCACAGCAGCGTGCCCCATGCCTCGAGGTGGTTGCCGAGCTCTGGATCGCGAGGCGTCCACGAGGCGCGCAGCTCGAGCTCGACGTCGCCCTTGCGCTCGACGAGCACGCCGAACGTGTCGGAGATCACGCGCGTGACGGTGCCGCCGAGGGCGCGATAGGCCACTCCGGACTCCTCGAGCGCGTCCTCGAGCCACGTCCACGCGACGTGCGAGAGCAAGGGGTCGACGGCGAGCTCGTCCTCGACCGCGGCACGGAGGAGGGTGACGACCCGCAACGTGCCCTGCCAGGCATCCTGGCCCGCCGGGTCGTGCAGCACCACGAACCGGCCCGAGGCGAGCTCGTCGGGCTCGCCGCCACGCCGGGGGTGCACCTCGCCCGTCAGCGCGACGGAGTAGGGGGCGATGCGGCCCGGGGCCGGCACCTCTTCGAGGAGCACCTCGGGACGCAGCCGGGCCTCGCGCAGGCTGTGGAGAACCCGCACGAAGTCTTCTGGAACCGCGCTGAGATCAGTCTCGGTCACGTGGCGAGCGTAGGCGTCCGGGGATACCTGGGCGCGCAGGCACGCCGAAGGGCGTCTCACGCACCCGACGTCCAGGCGGGCGGCGGGGAGGCGGCGATAGACTCGCGGATGGCCGGGGAGGCCGTCCACCCTCGTTGAAGGAGCTCGACTCGATGTCTACCGCGTCCGCACAGATCGGCGTCACCGGCCTTGCCGTGATGGGTCGAAACCTGGCCCGCAACCTCGCGCGCAACGGCTTCGTCGTCGCGGTCCACAACCGATCCTTCGCACGCACGGCGTCGCTCGTCGCGGACCACGGGGACGAGGGGACCTTCGTGCCGTCGGAGTCGATCGAGGACTTCGTCGCGAGCCTCGAGCGGCCGCGCAAGATCATCATCATGGTCAAGGCGGGCGGGCCCACCGACGCCGTCATCGACGAGCTCGTGCCGCTGCTCGACGAGGGCGACATCGTCATCGACGCGGGCAACGCCCACTTCCCCGACACGCGCCGCCGCGAGGCCGCGCTCGCCGCCCGGGGCCTGCACTTCGTCGGCACGGGTGTCTCCGGCGGCGAGGAGGGTGCGCTGCTCGGTCCGAGCATCATGCCCGGTGGGTCGCGCGAGTCCTACGAGTGGCTCGGCCCCATCCTCGAGAAGATCTCCGCGAAGGTCGACGGTGTGCCGTGCTGCACCTACGTCGGGCCCGACGGCGCGGGTCACTTCGTCAAGATGGTCCACAACGGCATCGAGTACGCCGACATGCAGCTCATCGCGGAGGCCTACGACCTCATCCGCCTGGGGACCGGGGCGAGCGCCCCGCAGATCGGCGAGATCTTCGCCGAGTGGAACACGGGCGACCTCGAGTCCTTCCTCATCGAGGTCTCCGCCGAGGTGCTCGCCCACACCGACGCCGCGACGGGCAAGCCGTTCGTCGACGTGGTGCTCGACCAGGCCGAGCAGAAGGGCACGGGACGCTGGACCGTGCAGAGCGCCCTCGACCTCGGTGTGCCGATCACGGGCATCGCCGAGGCCACGTTCGCCCGGGCGCTGTCGGGCTCGACCCCGCAGCGCGAGGCCGCGAGCGGCACCCTCGTCGCCGACGCCGCACCGTGGTCCGTCGAGGACCGTGCCGCCTTCGTCGAGGACGTGCGGCTCGCGCTCTACGCCTCGAAGGTCGTGGCCTACTCCCAGGGCTTCGACCAGATCGCCGCGGCGAGCGAGGAGTTCGGCTGGGACATCGACCGCGGCGCCATGGCTCGCATCTGGCGCGGCGGCTGCATCATCCGTGCGCGCTTCCTCGACCGGATCACCGAGGCGTACGAGCGCAGCCCGGACCTCGCCCTCCTGCTCGCCGACCCGTACTTCACGGAGCAGGTCGGCAAGGGTGTGGCCGCGTGGCGCCGGGTCGTCTCGCAGGCCGCGCTGCACGGGGTCGCCACCCCCGCGTTCTCGTCCTCGCTCGCCTACTACGACGGCGTGCGTGCCGAGCGGCTCCCCGCGAACCTCGTCCAGGCCCAGCGCGACTTCTTCGGGGCCCACACCTACCGCCGGGTGGACCGCGAGGGCACGTTCCACACCGAGTGGACCGGCGACCGTGGTGAGACCGAGGAGTGAGGGCCGACGACGGGTCCCGGTTCCAGCCCGTCATCCTCGGCGGTGACATCGGGGCGTACAGCCTTGCGCGCACGTTCCACGAGGCCTACGGGGTGCGCTCCGTCGTCGTGTCGAGCGCCTCGACCGGTCTCGTGCGCTACTCGAGCGTGCTCACGTCCGTCGTCGAACCGCGGATGGACGACGACGACGTCCTCGTGGCGCGACTCCTGCGCATCGCGGACGAGCACCCGGGCCGGGAGCTCATCCTGCTCGGGAGCGCCGACTGGCTCGTGCGCGCCGTCGTCGTCAACCGCGACCGGCTCGAGCAGCGCTACGTGGTGCCGTACGTCCCGCTCGACGTCCTCGACCGGGTCACGGACAAGGCCGGGTTCTCGGAGCTGTGCACGGAGCTGGGCATCGCGCACCCGCAGACGATCGTGGTCGACGTCGGAGGTCACCAGGACCTCGACACCTCGGCCCTGACCTTCCCCGTGATCGTGAAGGCCGGCAGCACCGCGGGCTACCACCTCGTGGAGTTCCCCGGGAAGAAGAAGGTCTTCACGGTCGACTCGCCCGCCGAGCTGGGCGAGCTGCTCGACCGGGTGGCCGCGAGCGGCTACGAGGGCACCTTCCTCGTGCAGGACCTCATCCCGGGCGACGACTCCCAGATGCGCATCCTCACGTGCTTCTCGGACCGCAGCGGTGCCGTGCGGTTCGCGTCGTTCGGCCACGTGCTGCTCGAGGAGCACACCCCGGGTGCGCTGGGTAACCCTGCGGCGATCATCACCGAGCCGAACCCGGCGGTCGTCCGGCAAGCGGTACGGCTCCTCGAGCACATCGGCTGGACCGGGTACTCGAACTTCGACCTCAAGGTCGACCCGCGTGACGGGCGCACCGTGTTCTTCGAGCTCAACCCGCGGCTCGGCCGTTCCAACTACTACGTGACCGCCGCCGGTCGGAACACCGCGCTCGCCTACGTGCACGAGTACCTCGAGCAGCGCGAGAGCCTCGAGCCCGACGACGCCGGGGGGCTCGCCGAGCAGCAGACGACGCACCTGTACACCGTGCTGCCGCGGCCACTCCTGCTGCGGTACGTCTTCGACAGAGAGCTGCGCGCACGCACCCGCTCGTTGTACCGCCGTCGGCGGGTCTCGAACCCCTTGTGGTACGCCGCGGAGCGGAACCCGCGTCGTATCGCGTACGTGCTCGCGAACCAGGTCAACCAGTTCCGCAAGTTCTCTCGCCACTACCCGCTCAGCGCGCTCGAGCGGGCACAATGGCGCGCATGAGCGAGCTCGTCGGGGTGATCGGGGGCGTCGGGCCCCTCGCGACGGCCTACTTCCTCGACAAGGTGGTGCGGCTGACCGACGCGGATCGCGATCAGGACCACGTCGACCTCGTCGTGTTCAACCACGCGTCGATCCCCGACCGGACGGCGTTCGTCGTGGGCGAGTCGGCGGCGAACCCGGGACCGGTCATGGCCGACGACGCGCGGCGGCTCGAGTCCTTCGGCGCGCAGTTCCTCGTGCTGCCGTGCAACACGGCCCACACGTTCACCGAAGAGATCGCGCGGGCGGTGACGATCCCGTTGCTCAGCATCGTGGGGGAGACGATCGACGAGGCGCAGCGCCGAGTGCCCGGGCTCGCGCGCGCGGGGATCCTCGCCACGACCGGCACGGTGCGCTCCGGGGTCTACCACCGGGCGCTCGCCGAGCGGGGGATCGAGCCCGTCTCGCCGGGCGAGGCCGACCAGGACGCCGTCATGACCATCATCTACGAGCAGGTCAAGGCCGGGCGGCCCGTCGACCTCGAGGCGCTGCGCTCCGTGGTGCGCAGACTGGCCGACGACGGCGCCCAGGTGGTGCTGCTCGGCTGCACGGAGCTGTCCGTGGTCGCGCAGGACGCCGAGCTGCTCGCCGACCCGCTCTACGTCGACTCCCTCGACGTCCTCGCCCGCGCGACGGTCGCGCGTGCCGGGAAGCGGGTCCGCACCGCCTGAGGGCCGGGGCTCAACGGTCCAGCGACCAGCGGGCGAACACGGTCGAACCCTCCGCGAGCACGTGCTCGAGGTGCGTCGTGCGGGGTGGGGAGAACCACTCGTGGGCGGCCACGATCCGCGGGGGATGACCACCGACGAGCTGCGGGGTGGTCGTGAGGCACAGCTCGTCGACGAGGCCGGCGCCGAGCAGGGTCGCGAAGAGGTGGGGCCCGCCCTCCGTGAGGACCCGGGTCAGCCCGCGAGCGGCGAGGTTCGCGAGGGCGCCCGCCAGGTCCACCTCGTCGGTGCCGTGCACGAGCACCCGCCCCGGGCCGAGCCGTTCGCGCAGCGCCGCGAGATGGTGGCACCCCTCGTGCGTGATGACGAACGGCGGGCGTCTCGCACCGAGGAGGCGCTCGCTGAGGATCCCCGACCGTGTGACGACGGCGAGCTCGAGCTCGTGGGCGAGCCCGAGCGTGCCGCGTGCCGCGGCGAGGCGCTCCGGCACACCGATCTCCTCGTAGCCCTCGGTCCGTGCCGTGCCCGCCCCGACGAGCACGACGTCGGCGAGCGCCCGCAGGGCCTCGAACACCCGCAGGTCGGCCGCGTCGTTGATCGTGCCCGAGCGGCCGTCGTCCCCGGTGGCCGCGCCGTCCACCGTCGCCACGAAGTTGGCGCGCACCCGGCCGGCGGGATGGGCGTAGAGCCGCAGGAGGTCGTCGTCGTCCAGGGTGCCCGAGGGTGTCCAGCGCTCCATCGCTCCACGCTACTGCCCGTACGCTGGACCATCGTGACCGAGAGCGCCGCCCCCCACGCCGAACCGGCGTCGCTGACGGACCGTTTCCCCGTGGTTCCCGCCGACCGGCTGCTGGGCGCCTTCGTGCCGCCGCGCCACTTCGCGGGGGAGTCCTTCGCGACCTACCGGCCCGACCCGGCGTTCGCGAGCCAGGCCACCGCGCTCGCCCGGCTCGAGGCCTTCGCCTCCCAGGTCGCGCAGCCCCGCCGTCGCTGGTCGCGGCGTCGGACGGCGAGCGGTGGCCTCTACCTCGACG
>CAZECM010000080.1:10683-13644 GCA_964510785.1 uncultured Cellulomonadaceae bacterium
CGGTGGTTTCGGCGTCGGCAAGACACACCTGCTCGCCTCGCTCGCGCACGCCGTCGGGCCCGAGCGTGCCGCCTACGGCACGTTCGTGGAGTACACGCACCTCGTGGGCGCGCTCGGCTTCGCAGCGACCGTCGACGCCCTCGCGCGGCGCGACCTCGTGTGCATCGACGAGTTCGAGCTCGACGACCCGGGCGACACGATGGTGATGTCCCGCCTCTTGCGCGAGCTCACGGACCGGGGCGTGTCGCTCGCCGCGACCTCGAACACGCTGCCGGACTCGCTCGGGGAGGGGCGCTTCGACGCCGAGGACTTCTTGCGGGAGATCCGGGCGCTCGCCGCGCGCTTCGAGATCGTGCGGATCGAGGGTGAGGACTTTCGGCACCGGGCCGGGGCGGGTGAGACCGAACCGCTCGCCGCCGACGACGTGGCCCGGCTCGCGCGCGCGACACCCGGGGCGAGCCTCGATCGCTTCGACGAGCTCTTGGCGCACCTCGCGCACGTGCACCCCTCGAGGTTCGGGGCGCTCCTCGACGAGGTGTCGCTCGTCGGGGTCACGGGCGTTGGCCCCGTGCCGGACCAGTCCGCGGCGCTGCGTCTCGTCGTCCTGGTCGACCGGCTCTACGACCGGGACGTGCCGGTGCTGCTCGGCGGCGGGGGACCCGGCGCGCTCTTCACCGACGCGATGCTCGCCGGCGGGTACCGCAAGAAGTACCTGCGGGCGCTCTCGCGGCTCGGCGAGCTCGCCGAGCGGGGTCGCGCGGCCGCGGGCGCCGAAGCCGCGGGGGCCTAGCTCGCGTCGAGCCGGGCGAGCTCGGCGTCGACGTCGAAGTCCGCGGGCGGCCAGTCGAGCCCGAGGCCCTCGAGCGCCTCGAGGAGCAGCTCGGCGACTGCCAGGCGCGCGAACCACTTGTTGTCCGCCGGGATCGCGTACCACGGGGCGTGCTCGGTGCTCGTGCGGTCGAGCACGGCCTGGTAGGCCTCCTGGTACGCGGGCCACTTGCGCCGCTCGTCGATGTCTCCGGGGTTGTACTTCCAGTACTTGTCGGGCCGCTCGAGCCGCTCTTGGAGCCGGGCCTTCTGCTCGTCGGGGGAGATCACGAGTGCGGTCTTGATCACGACGGTGCCGGCCTCGACGAGCTCCCGTTCGAACTCGTTGATCTCCTCGTAGCGTGGCTCCCACTGGTCGGGAGGGACCAGCTCGTTGACGCGCACGACGAGCACGTCCTCGTACTGCGAGCGGTCGAAGACGCCGATGCGGCCCGGGGTGGGCAGGGCGTTGCGGATGCGCCACAGGTAGTGGTGGGAGAGCTCCTCGGGCGTCGGCTTGCCGAAGGACGTGAGCTGGACGCCCTGCGGGTCCACCATGCCGAGCACGTGGCGCACGATCCCGCCCTTGCCCGCGGTGTC
Organism: uncultured Cellulomonadaceae bacterium; assembly: GCA_964510785.1. Classification (GTDB taxonomy): domain Bacteria; phylum Actinomycetota; class Actinomycetes; order Actinomycetales; family Cellulomonadaceae; genus JAAYZM01. The sequence continues at coordinate 12,091 of CAZECM010000080.1, forward strand.
CATGCCCTGCAGCACGAGCAGGACCGACCGGGTGCCGCCCTTCCTGCCGTGGGCGTGGAGACGCTCCTGCAGCTCGGACATCTCCTCGCCGTTGTCCGCGGTCAGCTCCTCGGCCTTCTTGCGGCTGCTGCCCCAGCCGGGTGTCCCCGCGGTGTCGAAGGTCGAGAGGTCGAAGCCGGGACGCACCCGCAGCGACTCGGATGCCGGGGAGCTCCAACGCTTGGCCATGCTGTCCTCCTGGGTGCGCGCGGCGGTGTGCTCGCAGGCTACCGGCCGGTGCGAGTCGAGCAGCACAGGACGAGGACGGACCGCTCCACGAGCGTGACCTGCGTGCCGGCGGCCCACAGGGTCCCTGGAGCGCGCTCGAGCGCGGTGTCGACCTCGCAGCGCCAGGTGGCCGCGAACTCGGCGTCGGGCAGCGTGAACGCCACGGGCTCGGGTTGTGCGTTGAAGAGCATGAGCACGTCGTCGCCGACGACGCGCTGCCCGTAGCGCCCCGGCTCGGCGATCGCCTCGCCGTTGAGGAACACCATGACGGCGCCGGACGACGGCGTCGTCCACGCCTCCTCGCCCATGGGCTCACCCGCCGGGTCGAGCCACACGAGGTCGCTCAACGGTGACGCGCCGCCGTGGCCGGCGTGACCCGCGAAGAACCGCCGTCGGCGCAGCACCGGATGGGTCCGTCGCAGCGCGATGAGGCGCTGGGTGAACTCCAGGAGCGCGGACTGTTCGGCGTCGAGGTCCCAGTCGACCCACGTGATCTCGTTGTCCTGGCAGTAGCCGTTGTTGTTCCCGCCCTGCGTACGCCCGATCTCGTCGCCGTGAGCGAGCATCGGCACGCCCTGCGACACCAGGAGGGTGGTGAGGAAGTTGCGCTGCTGCCGGGCGCGCAGCTCCAGGACCTCGCCGTCGTCGGTGGGACCCTCGACCCCGCAGTTCCATGACCTGTTGTGGCTCTCGCCGTCCTGCCCGCCCTCACCGTTCGCCTCGTTGTGCTTGTCGTTGTACGAGACGAGGTCGGCGAGGGTGAAACCGTCGTGCGCCGTGACGAAGTTGATCGAGGCGATGGGTTTGCGGCCCGTGTGCTCGTACAGGTCCGAGGACCCGGTCAGGCGGCTGCCGAACTCGCCGAGCGTCGCGGGCTCGCCGCGCCAGTAGTCGCGCACGGTGTCGCGGTACTTGCCGTTCCACTCCGACCACAGGGGCGGGAACCCGCCCACCTGGTAACCGCCGTCGCCGAGGTCCCACGGCTCCGCGATGAGCTTGACCTGCGAGATCACGGGATCTTGCTGGACCAGGTCGAAGAATGCCGAGAGCCGGTCGACCTCGTGGAACTGCCGGGCGAGGGTCGCCGCGAGGTCGAAGCGGAACCCGTCCACGTGCATCTCGGTGGCCCAGTACCGCAGCGAGTCCATGATCAGCTGCAGCACGTGCGGCGAGCGCATGAGCAGGGAGTTCCCCGTGCCGGTCGTGTCGTAGTAGTGCTCGAGGTCGTCGTCGACGAGCCGGTAGTACGCGGCGTTGTCGATGCCGCGCAGGCTCAGGGTCGGGCCG
>CAZECM010000081.1:0-6677 GCA_964510785.1 uncultured Cellulomonadaceae bacterium
GCTCGGCATGCTGCCGGGCATGGGGCAGATGCGCGACGCGATCGACAACTTCGACGAGCGCGAGGTCGACCGCATCGAAGCCATCGTGCGCTCGATGACCCCCGCCGAGCGCCGCACCCCCAAGATCATCAACGGCTCGCGCCGCGCCCGCATCGCGAAGGGTTCGGGGACCACGACGACGGACGTCAACCAGCTCCTCGACCGCTTCGCCGGCGCCCAGCAGATGATGAAGCAGATGGCCAAGGGCGGTGGCATGCCCGGCATGGGGGCGATGCCGGGCATGGGCAAGAAGTCGCGCGGACGCCAGGCGCCCCCGCCCAAGTCGAAGAAGGGCAAGTCCGGCAACCCCGCCAAGCGCGCCGCCCAGGAGCGCGCCGCGCTCGAGCGGACCTCCGGGACCGCCCCCGCGCCCGCGGGCAGCGCGTTCGGGCTCGGTCAGCCCGCGAAGTCGGACCAGCCCGCGGGCGGCGACATCGACCTCAGCGAGTTCGAGAAGTTCCTGCGCTGATGTCGCTCGAGCTGCGCGGTCGGATCGTGCTCGACGGCGAGCGAGAGGTGGACCGGGCGTGGGTGCTCGGGGACCGGCTCACGTTCGACCGGCCCGCGCACGTCGACGGTGTGCTCGAGGGCTGGGTGCTCCCCGGGCTCGTCGACGTGCACTGCCACGTGGGCCTCGCGGCGGACGGCCCCGTGGACCGGCCCACGGCCAGGGCGCAGGCGCTCGCGGACCGTGACTCCGGGGTGCTGCTCGTGCGCGACGCGGGCTCGCCGTCGGACACGGCCTGGGTGCACGACGACGACGCGCTGCCGCGGCTGTTGCGCTCCGGCTTTCACCTCGCCCGCCCCAAGCGCTACCTGCGCCACTACGGGCGCGAGCTCGCCGACCCTGCCGACCTGGCCGTGGCCGTGACCGAGGAGGCCGCGCGCGGCGACGGCTGGATCAAGCTCGTCGCGGACTGGATCGACCGGGACCTCGGGGCCGACGGCGACCTGCGGCCGCTGTGGACAGACGCGCAGCTCGCCGAGGGGATCGCCGCCGCCCATGCCGCGGGCGCGCGAGTCACGGCGCACGCGTTCTCGACCGAGTCGCTCCCGGGGCTCCTCGCGGCTGGCATCGACTGCATCGAGCACGGCACGGGGCTGAGCCCCGACCTGATCGACGTCGTGGTCGAGCGCGGCATCCCCGTCACGCCCACGCTGCTGCAGATCGGCCAGTTCGACCAGATCGCGGCGCAGGGCGAGGCGAAGTTCCCCGTGTTCGCCGCCCGGATGCGTGCGCTGCACGAGCGCCGCTACACGCAGGTGCGCGAGCTCTTCGAGGCCGGTGTGCAGCTCCTCGTCGGCACGGACGCCGGCGGCACGATCGAGCACGGCCAGATCGCCGCCGAGTGCGTCGAGCTGGTGCGTGCCGGGGTCCCGGCGCCCGCCGTCGTCGCCGCCGCGAGCTGGCGGACGCGCGACTACCTCGGGTTCGGGTCCATCGCCGAAGGGGCTCCCGCGGACGTCGTCGTCTACGCCGCCGACCCCAGGGAAGACATCACAGCCCTCGCCGCGCCGTCGGCCGTCGTGCTGCGGGGCACGGTCACCGGTTGACCCCGGTGGCGACGTGTTGGGGGAGCGGCCCCGGATCTGGCAGAATGCTCGGCTGTACCCGGACCCGGCGGACCCTCTAGCCGCCGGACTCCGCGTCAACCGGCCCGGCCGACACCCATCCCCACGGGACCGTCCGGCATGGCCACCCTCACATACCCAGGAGAGACCACCACTGTGGCAACCAAGATTCGTCTGAAGCGGCTCGGCAAGATCCACGCGCCGTACTACCGCGTCGTCGTCGCCGACTCGCGCACCAAGCGTGACGGTCGCGTGATCGAGGAGATCGGCAAGTACCACCCGACCGAGGAGCCCTCGCTCATCGAGATCGTCTCGGAGCGGGCGCAGTACTGGCTCGGTGTCGGCGCACAGCCGACCGAGCAGGTGCTCGCGCTGCTCAAGGTCACGGGTGACTGGCAGAAGTTCAAGGGCCTGCCGGGTGCCGAAGGCACCTTGCGCACCAAGGGCGACAAGGTCGACGCCGCGGACGCCATCAAGGCTGCCTCCGACGCGGCCGAGAAGGTCAAGGCCAAGGCCGCCGAGAAGAAGGCCGCCGACGAGGCGCCAGCAGTCGAGGCGCCCGCCGAGGAGCCCGTTGTCGACGCCGCTGCCGAGGAGACGCCCGCGCAGGACGAGCAGGCCTGATGCTCGCCGACGCGCTCGAGCACCTGGTCCGCGGCATCGTGGACCACCCGGACGACGTCCAGGTGGAGTCCCGCACGCTGCGCCGCGGGGAGCTCCTCGAGGTCCAGGTGCATCCGGACGATCTCGGCCGCGTGATCGGCCGTGGTGGTCGCACCGCCCGGGCGCTGCGCACCGTCATCTCCGCGCTGTCGCCCCAGGGCTCCGTGCGCGTCGACGTGCTCAACGTCGACGGCCGCTGAACCCGGCGCGCGCCACGGGCGAGGCCCGGTCCCTATCCTGGGACCGGGCCTCGCCCCGTCTCACCCCAACCCTCGAACCTGGAGCCGCCGTGGAACTCGTCGTCGCCCGCATCGCGCGAGCGCACGGACTGCGTGGGGAGGTCGTGCTCGACGTGCGCACCGACGCCCCCGAGCGGCGCCTCACCCCGGGAGCCGTGCTGCGCACGAACCCGGCCGACGCCGGCCCCCTCAAGGTGGTCGCCACGCGTGAGCACTCCGGCCAGCTCCTCGCGACGTTCGCCCAGGCCACCGACCGCAGTGCGGCCGAGGCGCTGCGCGGCACCGAGCTCGTCGTCGAGGTCGACGTGAGCGACGAGTCCGACGCTTGGTACCCCCACGAGATCGCGGGTCTCGAGGCCCGCCGGACCGACGGCACGGTCCTCGGCGAGATCGAGGGAGTCGAGCACCTCCCGGCTCAGGACGCCCTCGTGCTGCGCGAGCTGGGCGGGGAGCGCACGCTCGTGCCGTTCATCGAGGCGTTCGTGCCCGAGGTCGACGTCGCGGGCGGCTTCGTCGTCCTCGACCCGCCGGGCGGGCTGCTCGCGGCCGACGCCGAGCACCTCGAGGTCGCGGCGCCCGAGGAGGACTGACGTGCGCATCGACGTCCTGACGATCTTCCCGGAGTACCTCGCGCCCCTCGAGCTGTCGCTCATCGGCAAGTCACGCCAGTCGGGGCTCGTCGACGTCCGGGTCGCGGACCTGCGCGACTGGGCCACCGACCGTCACCGCACCGTCGACGACACGCCCTTCGGCGGCGGTGCCGGGATGGTCATGCGCCCCGACGTGTGGGGCACGGCGCTCGACGCGACGCTCGTGCCCGGTTCGCACCTGCTCGTCCCGACCCCCGCGGGCACGCCGCTCACCCAGGGGCTCGTCGGCGAGCTCGCGCGCGCCGAGCACCTCGTCCTCGCGTGCGGACGCTACGAGGGGATCGACGCGCGCGTCGCGGAGCACTACGCGGCGCGCGGGGACGTCACCGTGACGGAGTTCTCCATCGGGGACTACGTGCTCAACGGGGGAGAGGTCGCGGCGCTCGTGCTCGTCGAGGCCGTCGTCCGGCTCCTGCCCGGGGTGATCGGCAACCCGGAGTCGCTCGCCGAGGAGTCCCACGGCGCGGACGGGCTGCTCGAGTACCCCGTCTACACCAAGCCGCCTTCGTGGGCCGGGCGTGACGTCCCCGACGTGCTGCTGAGCGGGCACCACGCGAAGATCGCCCGGTGGCGGCGTGACGAGGCGCTGCGACGCACTGCGGAGCGCCGGCCCGACCTGCTCGAGCGGCTCACGGCGGACGAGGTCGACGACGGGGACGCCGACGTGCTCGGCCCGCTCGGCTGGCGGGTCACCCCTGAGGGGCCCCGGCGCGCACGGTCCTAGGCAGGATTCGGCGTCGGACCTCCGCGTGTGGCAAACTTGTGCGCTGGTGCCCGGCCGGTGACGACTCTGCCTCAGGGGAGTCGGCCTCGAGGCCGCGGACACCACGATCCAGACCACCAGGGCGCACCTGCGCCGCTGATCACGTGCCTGACCTGAGGCAGCGCGGGGAAGTGACTGACATGAACACGCTCGACTCGGTCGACGCAGCATCGCTGCGCTCCGACATCCCGCCCTTCCGTTCCGGAGACACGCTCAAGGTCAACGTCAAGGTCGTCGAGGGTACGCGTTCGCGTATCCAGGCGTTCCAGGGCGTCGTGATCGCGCGCAACGGTGCCGGGGTGCGCGAGACCTTCACGATCCGCAAGATCTCGTTCGGCGTGGGCGTCGAGCGAACCTTCCCCGTGCACTCCCCGTCGCTCGACACGATCGAGGTCATCACCCGTGGTGACGTCCGCCGCGCGAAGCTGTACTACCTGCGCGCGCTGCGAGGCAAGAAGGCGAAGATCAAGGAGAAGCGCGACGCGCTTCCCGCCAAGTAGGTTGCGGGGGGCGGGGTGGCCTTCGCGCAGCGATGGCGATGCAGTGGCACGGTGATCGCGTGAGCGAGGCCGCTGAGCCCGACGTCGGTGAGCACCGGTCGGTCTCGCGCCGTCGCGGTGCCCTCTCCGCGCTCAAGGAGACCGCCGTCATCGTCGTGACGGCGCTCGCCCTCTCGTTCCTCATCAAGACGTTCCTCGTCCAGCCGTTCTTCATCCCGAGCGAGTCGATGGGCGACACGCTGCTCGTGGGCGACCGCGTGCTCGTGACGAAGTTCGCCCCCGGGCCGCTCGACGTGCACCGCGGCGACGTCGTCGTGTTCAAGGACCCGGGCGGCTGGCTCGGTCCCTCGTTCGACGAACCGGCGAACCCGGTCGCGGAGCTCCTGCACAACGTCGGCGTCTTCGTCGGGCTCGTCCCGGCGGACGCCGGTGAGCACCTCATCAAGCGCGTCATCGGGGTCGAGGGCGACGTCGTGGAGTGCTGTGACGACGAGGGACGTGTCATCGTCAACGGGGTCGCGATCGACGAGCCGTATCTCGCCGACGGCGCGATCCCGAGCGAGCTCGACTTCGCCACGACCGTCCCGGCGAACAGCCTGTGGGTCATGGGTGACAACCGGCAACGTTCCGAGGACTCGCGCTACCACCCCGGCAACCCCGGCGGGGGCTCGGTCCCGGTGGCGAACGTCGTCGGCGTGGCTTTCGTCAAGATCTGGCCGGTGAGCCGCTGGTCGACGATGCGCAACCCGGGTGCCACCTTCGCCGACGTCCCCGAGCCGACGGACGCCGCGGGGCGCTGATGGCCACCGAGCGTCCCAGCCTGCGCCTCGAGCGCGTGCTGCTGCGCGACGGTGCCCGGGTGCTCGTCGGGATGGACGAGGTGGGTCGCGGCGCCCTCGCCGGACCCGTGAGCGTCGGGGCGGTCGCGCTCGACCTGCAGACCCGTTCCGGACCGCGCGGCGTCGCGGACTCCAAGCTCCTCACCGCCCGCGCGCGCACGGCGCTCCTCCCGGCGCTCAGCACGTGGGGGCTGGCCCGCGCCGTCGGCCACGCGAGCCCCGCGGAGATCGACGAGCTCGGCATCATCGGTGCGTTGCGCATCGCGGGGACACGTGCCCTGGCCGCCGTCGGGGACCAGGTGGGGGTGGTCGACGTCGTCGTCCTCGACGGCACGCACGACTGGCTCACGGGGCCGGCGCCGGACCTCTTCTCGAGCGTCGAGGACGACGTCGCGAGCCGCCCGCGCGTCGTCACGAAGGCCCGGGCCGACCGCTCGTGCGCCTCGGTCGCCGCGGCGAGCGTGCTGGCCAAGTGCGAGCGGGACGCCCTCATGGTCGCGCTGCACGGCGAGCACCCGCAGTACGCGTGGGAGCAGAACAAGGGTTACGGCGCGCCGGAGCACCTCGCCGCGCTCGCCGCCCACGGACCGTCGCCCCAGCACCGCAGGTCGTGGCGCCTGCCCGGTGTCGGCGTCCCTGCCGGGGCGCGGGATGGAGGATGATGGGGGCATGAGCGCGGAGGACCTCGAGAACTACGAGACGGAGATGGAGCTCGCGCTGTACCGCGAGTACCGCGACGTCGTCGGCCTGTTCAGCTACGTCGTGGAGACCGAGCGCCGGTTCTACCTCGCGAACAACGTCGATCTGCAGGTGCGCTCCGCGGCGGGCGAGGTCTACTTCGAGCTGACCCTCACGGACGCGTGGGTGTGGGACGTCTACCGCTCGGCGCGCTTCGTCAAGACGGTGCGCGTCGTGACGTTCAAGGACGTCAACGTCGAGGAGCTCGCCAAGGCGGAGCTCGACCTCGGCGACCAGGCGGGCTTCCGGTCCTGACGGTCGCGCGGGCCTAGCCGACGCGCGCGAGCACCGCGACGAGGAAGTCCGCGCGCGGGCCGAAGGGGCGCAGGTCCCACGTCCCGAAGGCGGAGTCGAGCCGCAGTCCCGCGGCGTCGACGTCGGCGAAGAAGTCCTCGAACGCATAGCCTCGCCCGGCCCCGAACCCGACCACGACGCGACCGTCGGCCCGGGTGTGCGCACCCATGCGGCGCAGCACCTCGACCTCCGTGCCGGGAGCGAGGAACGTCAGGACGTTGCCCGCGCACACGACGAGGTCGAACGGTTCGGGGTGGCCGACGGCGGGCAGGTCCAGCTCGGCGAGGTCGCCGACGAGCCACGCGGGCCCCGGGTGGTCCTCCTGCGCCGCGGCGACGAGCACGGGGTCGACGTCCACGCCCACGACGTCGTGCCCGAGC
>CAZECM010000081.1:6687-13371 GCA_964510785.1 uncultured Cellulomonadaceae bacterium
GTTGGACCTCGCGCACGTAACCAGAGATCTGCGCGTCGTGCCCGAGCGTCGCGAGGTGCCCGCCGATGCGGCCCGGCCCGCACCCGGCATCGAGGATGCGCGCACCGCGACCCACCATGGCGTCGACGAGGCGGGCCTCGCCCGCGAGGTCCTTGCCCTCGGCGGCCATCGTGCGGAACCGCTCGACGTACCAGTGCGAGTGCTGCGGATCGGCCTGGGTCTTGGACTCCCAGCGGGTGGGTCGGCGCATGGTCCGACGCTACCCGGCCGGGTGGCACCCGGCGTTCCACAGGTCGGGCGAGGCCGCCGAGGGTGCCCGGCGGCCGCGGGGCAGCATTCCTCGCGGAGGTGGTCGGGTGCGTGCCAAGGATGCGGTGGGAAGGTACGGCGAGGATCTCGCCGTGCGTCACCTGGTGGACAAGGGCTGGCGGATCGTCGAGCGCAACTGGCGCGGCGAGGCGGGGGAGATCGACGTGGTCGCGATGGACGGCGCCACCCTCGTGGTGGTCGAGGTCAAGACGCGCAGCGGGACCGGGTTCGGGTTCCCGTCGGAGGCCGTCACGCTCCGGAAGCTCACGCGGCTGCGCCGGTTGGCGGGGCAGTGGCTCACCGAGCACGACGCACGGGTGGCCGCCGTGCGGATCGACGTCGTCGGCATCGTGCTGCCCCGCAAGGGCGCGGCGCAGGTCGACCACCTCGTGGGGGTGGTCTAGGTGGGGCTCGGGCGCACGAGGTCGGTCGCGCTCGTGGGGCTGTCGGGGTACGTCGTCGAGGTCGAGGCCTACCTCGCGGCCTCGGTCCCGGGCTTCACGCTCGTCGGGCTGCCGGACGCCTCTCTCTCGGAGTCGCGCGACCGGGTGCGCGCGGCCCTCACCTCGAGCGGGCTGAGCCTGCCGCCGCGCAAGATCACCGTGAACCTCTCGCCCGCGTCGCTGCCCAAGACGGGGGCGAGCTACGACCTCGCGATCGCCGTCGCCCTCCTCGCGGGCGCCGGCATGCTCGAGCGGGACCCGGCCGGGGTCGTGCACCTCGGCGAGCTGGGCCTCGACGGACGGCTGCGGCCCGTGCGAGGAGTGCTGCCCGCGGTCAAGGCGGCCGTCGACGCCGGCTTCGAACGCTTCGTCGTCCCCTCCGCCAACACCGAGGAGGCGCGGCTCGTGCCCGGGGTCATGGTCCGGGGTGCGGACTCGCTCGCCCAGGTCGCCTATGCCTACGGAGCGGAGATCGCGCCGCCGTCCGACGTCGAGCCCGTGCCGCTCGTGGTGCACAGCTTCGAGCGCGCGGTGCCCGGCGACCTCGAGGACGTGATCGGCCAGGCCGAGGCGCGCGAGGCGCTCGAGGTCGCGGCGGCTGGTGGGCACCACCTCCTCATGGTCGGCCCGCCGGGCGCGGGCAAGACGATGCTCGCCTCGCGGCTCCCGGGCATCCTTCCGGACCTCGACGACCGTGCCGCCGTCGAGGTCACGGCCGTCCACTCCCTCGCGGGCAGCTTCGACCCGAGCGACGGGCTGCTGCGGCGCCCACCGTTCGAGGACCCGCACCACACGGCGACGGCGGCCGCCGTGGTGGGCGGTGGCTCGGGGATACCGCGCCCCGGCGCCGCCTCGCGGGCACACCGCGGCGTCCTGCTGCTCGACGAGGCGCCGGAGTTCGCGAGCAAGGTGCTCGACACGCTGCGCCAGCCCCTCGAGCACGGCGAGCTCGTGCTGCACCGCGCCGCCGGGACCGCCCGGTACCCCGCCCGCTTCCAGCTCGTGCTCGCAGCGAACCCGTGCCCGTGCGGGCTCGGGATCGGCCAGGGGGAGGGGTGCTCGTGCACGCCCGCACAGCTGCGCCGGTACCTCGCGCGACTGTCCGGTCCGCTCATCGACCGGGTCGACCTCCAGATCGACGTCAACGCCGTCTCGCGCGCCGAGCTCGCCTCTGGTCGGCCCCCCGAGACGAGCGCCGTGGTCGCCGCGCGGGTGCGTGACGCTCGCAGGGCCGCCGCGGGACGGCTCGCGAGCACACCGTGGCGCACCAATGCCGAGGTTCCCGGGCGCTGGCTGCGCGACGCGCTGCGGGGGTCGCACCGCGTGCTCGCCCCGCTCGACCAGGCGACGGGCCGTGGGGTGCTGACGATGCGCGGGGCTGACCGTGTGCTGCGGGTCGCCTGGACGCTCGCGGACCTCGACGGGCGACCCGCCCCGGGGCCGGACGACGTGGGACGCGCGATGGCGATGCGTACCCGGCAGGGGGCCCGATGAGCATCCCGGCGCAGGTCGTCGCCGACGAGCGGCTCGCCCGGGCGGCATGGTCGCTCCTCACCGAGCCGGGCGACCCGACCGCGGGTGCCTTGCGCGGTGCGCTCGGGGCCGGCGGCGCTCTGGACTGGGCACGGCGCGCTGCGGCCGGGGACGGGGACCGCGCCCCGGCCGCTCTGCTGAACGAGCTCGCCGTCACCGTGGGGACGTTCGACCACGAGGCGATCCACCGCGCCGTGGGCCGCTGGCGACGCAGGGCCGACGCCGCCGACCCCCGCCAGGCGCTCGATCTGCTCGGTGGCCTGGGCGGCCGGCTCGTGTGCCCGGGCGACGCGGGCTGGCCGGACGGCCTGGACGACCTGGGTGTCGAGACGCCACCGTGCCTGTGGGTGCGCGGCGAGCTCGACGGCGCAGCGCTCTCGGGGCGTTCGGTGGCGCTCGTCGGTTCGCGGGCCGCCACGGCCTACGGCGAGCGGATCGCCGCCGAGCTGGGCGCCGAGCTCGCCGAGGCGGGGTTCGTTGTCGTCTCCGGCGGGGCGTTCGGCATCGACGCCGCGGCCCACCGGGGTGCGCTCGCCGGGGGAGGGCGGACCGTCGTGCTGCTCGCCGGGGGAGTCGACCGGCCCTATCCCACGGCGCACGCGAGGCTCTTCGACGTGGTCCGGGCCGACGGCGGTGCGCTCGTCTCGGAGGTGCCGCTCGGCTGGGCACCGATGCGCAACCGGTTCCTGCTGCGCAACCGGCTCATCGCGGCCATGGGGCGCGGTGCGGTGGTCGTGGAGGCGGCGCTCCGTTCGGGTGCGCTCAGCACGGCTCGCCACGCGGCGACACTCCTCCGGCCCGTCGGTGCGGTGCCGGGTCCCGTGACCTCGATGGCGTCGGCGGGCTGCCATCGCCTGCTGCGCGACGGCATCGCGATGTGTGTCACCACGGCGGCGGAGGTCGCGGAGCTGGTCGGCGCGGTCGGCAGCGACGTCCTGGAGGAGGCGGCAGCGCCACTCGTCGCGACGGACCTGCTCGACGAGGTCGCCCGGCGCGTGCTGGACGCCGTTCCGGTGCGCCGCGGGGCACGCGGGGAGTCGGTGCTCCGTACCGCCGGGGTAGGGGATCGTGAGGGGCGCAGCGCGCTCGGCCTCCTGGAGCTCGGTGGGCACGTGCGCCGATCGGGCGACAGGTGGGTCAGGCGGGTCGACTAAAACGATCTTCTTGATACGCCGTGCGGGTGAATTTGGGCGTGAGGCACGCCACAGAACTTCGTTTAGAAGGACGAATCGGACATACCAGCAAGGGCTCCGCAGAAGAGAGGCACAACACCCTTGTGTGAACGTTCCGAACGCGTCACTCTTCCCCCATGGGTCAGTCCGTCGTCGCACCTCAGCGCGTGAGTCTGGAGTCCGCACTCGCGGACTTCGATTCACATCTGCGTGCGCAGCGACGCCTTTCTGAGCACACCGTTCGGGCCTATCGAGGCGACCTCGGCCAGCTATTCGACTTTGCTCGCGCACACGGTGTCGGGGAGCTCGCGAGCATTGACCTCGGCCTCCTTAGGGACTGGCTCGCGACGATGAGTGCTCGGCGACTGAGCCGGGCCACGCTCGCGCGGCGCGGCGCGGCGGTGCGGACGTTCTTCGACTGGGCCTGTCGCGCTGGGCACGTTCCCACCGACCCGGCCGCCCGCCTCGTCTCCGCCCGTCCCGATCGCACGCTGCCGACGGTGCTGACGACGGGGGACGCCGCGAGCTTCCTCGAGGCCGCCCGGCAACGGGTCGACGACGGCGATCCCGTGCACCTGCGCGACTGGGCCGCGATGGAGCTGCTCTACGCGACGGGAGTGCGCGTGGGCGAGCTCGTCGGCGCGGACGTCGACGACATCGACCTCGACGCGAACACCATGCGCGTGCTCGGCAAGGGCGGGCGCGAGCGGGTCGTCCCCTTCGGCATCCCCGCGGCACGCTCGCTGCGCGCGTGGCTCGACCGTGGTCGCCCGGAGCTCGTGGGTGCGCAGTCGGCGCGTGCGCTGTTCCTCGGTCGACGCGGCAGTCGCGTCGACGTGCGCCAGGTCCGTGAGGTGGCTCACCGCGTCGCCGCCATCGCCGGCGTCGAAGACCTGTCCCCGCACGCGCTGCGGCACACCGCGGCGACCCACCTCCTCGAGGGCGGTTCCGACCTTCGTACCGTCCAGGAAGTACTCGGCCACTCGTCGCTCGCGACGACCCAGCGTTACACCCACGTCTCTGCGGAACGCCTCCGCAGCTCGTATCAGCAAGCCCACCCCCGGGCCTGAGGCAGGTAAGAGAACCGTCATGTCATCACAGACCCAAGGGACCGTCCGCGACACCGACGTCGAGCCGGCGGCCCTCATCCCGAGCCAGGCCGGTCCGGCGCGCGACGCCGAAGCGGCACCGCTGGACGTCGACGACGCGTTCGCGGAGCTGCTCGAGGAGGAGGACCTCCTCGAGCTCGAGCCGCAGGTCGACATCACCCTCGTGTGGTCGGAGTTCAAGCTCTCGGGCTCCCGAGCCCTGCGTGAGCAGCTGATCCTGCACTACGCCCCGCTCGTGACCGGGGTCGCCGGCCGGGTCGGCATGCGGCTCCCGAGCAGCGTCGAGCAGGCCGACCTCGTCTCGTACGGGATGTTCGGTCTCATCGACGCCATCGAGAAGTACGAGCTCGACCGTGCCGTGAAGTTCGAGACGTACGCGACGGCCCGCATCCGCGGCGCGATCATCGACGAGCTGCGTGCGATCGACTGGATCCCGCGTTCCGTGCGCACGAAGGCTCGCGCCGTGGACCGCGCCTACGCCGACCTCGAGGGCGAGCTGCACCGCACGCCGAGCGAGACCGAGGTCGCCGCGCGGCTCGAGATCGGACTCAACGAGCTGCGTGCCGTGTTCACCCAGCTCTCCACCGTCAACGTCGCGGCGCTCGACGAGCTCCTCGGCTCCGGCAGCGACCGTGGCGACGCGGTGGCCCTGCTCGACACGCTCGAGGACGCGACCGCCGAGGACCCCGCCGGTGCCTTCGAGGCACAGGAGACCAAGTACCTCCTCGCCCGTGCGATCGAGCAGCTCGGCGAGCGCGAGAAGATCGTCCTCGTCCTCTACTACTACGAGGGCATGACGCTCGCGGAGATCGGTCGCGTGCTCGGCGTGACGGAGTCGCGCATCTCGCAGATGCACACCGCCGCCATGATCCGGCTGCGCTCCAAGCTCATCGAGGCCGACCGCGACTGAGGGCCGTCACGGGCCGGGCAGGAGCACCGTGGGGCCACCACGGAGCAGGAGCAACGGGTCGACGTAGCCGTGCGCGTCGCGCACGCCCCAGTGCAGGCACGACGACGGCGCACAGTGGCCCGATCGCGCCTCGACGACACCGACCGCCTCGCCCCCGGCGACGGTCGCGCCGACGTCCACCGCTGCAGCCACCGGCTCGACGGAGGAGCGCAGCCCGTCCTCGTGCACGATCGTGACCACGCCGCGTCCCGCGACGTCGGCGGCGAAGCTCACGGTCCCAGGGGCGGGAGTGCGGACCGTGGCACCGACGTCGGCGAGCAGGTCCACGCCGCGGTGACCCGCCGCCCAGGGCTGCGGCGGCCGCTCGAAGCCGCGGTGCAGGACGAGGGGCCGGGGAAGCGGCGGCACGTAGGAGGGTGCCGTCCACGACTCCGGGGCGTGCGCGGCGGGGGTCGCCGGAGCTGAGAGGATCGCGGTGAGTGCCAGCGCCGCGCAGCAGGTCGCAAGAAGTCGCATCGCCCCACGGTGGCCTCGCACGGCCGAGAGCCGTCGTCGGGCACGGCACGCCTGTGGACCGGCGAGCGCTGGCATCCGCTAGACTGGTCGCCGCGTCCGGCCCAGGCCGGGCGACTTCGCGCGTCCTTGTGCCTCGACGCCCGCCTCGGTGGGTTACGGGCAGTCAGTCGGCCGTGGTCCGGGCACAGCCCGGTGCCGAACCTGACGGGTCGCCAGGGGAGCGGGCCGACCGGCCCGGTCCGACAACCGGAATGCAGCCGCCGCGCGAGCGGGGCTGCCTGCAAGAGCGCGGACCCCGCTGGGCCGCGCCGGAAGGACGTGCCATGGCCGTCGTGACCATGCGCCAGCTGCTCGAGAGCGGTGTCCACTTCGGGCACCAGACCCGCCGCTGGAACCCCAAGATGAAGCGCTTCATCTTCACCGAGCGCAACGGCATCTACATCGTCGACCTGCAGCAGTCGCTGACGTACATCGACACCGCGTACGAGTTCGTCAAGGAGACCGTCGCCCGCGGCGGCACCATCCTCTTCGTCGGCACCAAGCGCCAGGCGCAGGAGCCCGTCGCCGAGCAGGCCGCGCGCGTCGGCATGCCCTACGTCAACCACCGCTGGCTCGGTGGCATGCTCACCAACTTCACGACGGTCCACAAGCGTCTGCAGCGCCTCAAGGAGCTCGAGCAGCTCGACTTCGAC
>CAZECM010000082.1:0-600 GCA_964510785.1 uncultured Cellulomonadaceae bacterium
CCGGTACCGGCGCAGCCGCTTGCCCCCGCGGGGGATCACCTCACCGTCGTAGAGGACCTCGCCCGTGGTCTGCGTCTCGAGGTGGGTGAGGATCTTCGCGATCGTGGACTTGCCGCTGCCGGACTGGCCGACGAGGCCGATGGTCCGCCCCGACTCCAGGGGGAAGCTGACGTCGTCGAGGGCCTTGATCTGGCCGGCTCCCCGGACGGTGTAGATCTTGGTGACGTGCTTGAGCTCCAGCGTGGTCATCGTGCCACGACCCCCTTCTCGCCCGTGAGGCGGGGGAACGACGCGAGGAGCGTCTTGGTGTAGTCGTCCTGCGGGTCGGTCCAGATCTGCTCGGACGTGCCCAGCTCGACGATCTCGCCCTCGCGCATGATGGCGATCCGGTCCGAGATCTCCAGCAGGAGCGGCAGGTCGTGGGTGATGAAGACGACGGTGAACCCGAACTGGTGGCGCAGGGCGGAGATCTGGCGGAGGATCTCGCGCTGGACCAGGACGTCGAGTGCGGTCGTCGGCTCGTCCATGATCATGAGCTGCGGGCGCAGGGCGAGCGCCATGGCGATCATGACCCGCTGGCGCATGCCGCCGGAGAGCTCG
>CAZECM010000082.1:610-13291 GCA_964510785.1 uncultured Cellulomonadaceae bacterium
AGGACCGCGCGCGCTCGGCCCCGACCTTGACGATCTCGAGGAGCTCGGTCACCTCGGCCCGGCGCTCGGCCCTGGAGAGCTTCGGTCGGTGGACGACGAACACGTCCTCGAGCTGCTTGCCGATCGGGGCGACGGGGTTGAGCGCGTTCATCGCTCCCTGGAACACCATCGAGATCTTGTCCCAGCGGAAGCGCAGCATCTGCTCCGCGTCGAGCCGGTCGATGTCGATGTCCACCCCCGACGCGTCGTGGAAGGTGATGTCGCCCCCGGTGATGACGGCGGGGGGCCTCAGCAGCCGCTGGATCCCGTAGGCCAGCGTGGTCTTGCCGCAGCCGCTCTCGCCGGCCAGGCCGAGGATCTCGCCGCGCCGGAGCTCGACGCTGACGTCACGCACGGCCCGCACGGGCGGGTCGACGTCGTACATCACCGAGAAGCCCCGGACGGACAGAAGGGTGTCGCTCATCGTCGAGTGTTCGCTTCCGTGGTCATGGTGCTGGGTCGGGGGGCGGGCACGCCAGGCGTACCCGCCCCCCGACGATGACGGTGGTGACCGGTCAGGTCAGCCGGCAACCCTCAGGTTCTGCAGCACCAGGACGGAGCCCGGCTGGGTCGGGTCAGCCGAGGCATACGGGTTCGCGTCGTTCGGCCAACCCACGTAGCTGCGAGTGTTGTACTGACCAAGCAGCGGGTGCGCCCCCAGCGGGATCACCGGGACGTCGGCGACGAAGGCCGTCTGGATGACCTCGAGAGCGGCACGTCGTTCGTCGTCGGACGAAGCGTTCGCGTACTGGTTGAGCGCCGCGGTGACCTCCGGGTTGTCGTAACGGCCGAAGTTGAAGGCCGCACGGTCGTCCACGATCCACCGGGTGTCCATGGCGGAGGTGTAGAGGCCGTAGGCGTTGCCGGAGTCCTCGAGCCAGTGGATGATCGCCTGGAAGGTGCCCTCGGTCCGGGCGGCGTCCCAACCACCCCAGTCCGGGTTGTCGATCGTGACCTCGACACCGAGGTGCTCACGCAGCTCCTCGGCCATGATCGCCTGCTGGGTGTTCCAGTCGGACCAGCCGGCCGGGACGGAGAGGGAGAACGTGACCTCGTCGCCGTCGGGGTCGACGAGCTTCTCGGACGCCCAGGTGTAGCCGGCGTCGGTAAGGATCTCACGGGCCTTGGCCACGTCGACCGTGTAGTCCTCGCCCTGGAACGGGGGCAGGATCTCGTCCTCGAGCACCGCGCCGAGCCCGGTCTTGGACCAGATCGCCTCGGAAGCGCCCTCGCGGGCGATGTCCACGTAGGCCTGGCGGTCGAGCACGTGGGCCATCGCCTCGCGGAACGCGACGTCGTTGAACGGCTTGGTCTGCAGGTTCATGAAGACCGTGGCGGCCCCGGTGGTCGAGGCGGGCCAGAAGTAGTTGTGGTCCGGGTCGGCCGCGAGGAAGGAGGCCTCGATCTGCGGGATGAAGGCCTGCGCCCAGTCGGCGTCGCCCGCGATGAGGGCGGAGGTCAGGGCCGCGTTGTCACCGTAGGAGATGTAGTGCAGGGTCGGGACGGCAAGCTCCCCGCCCCACCAGTCGTCGCGGGCCGTCAGCGTGACGGACTCGGTCGACCAGTTCGACAGCACGTACGGTCCCGTGCCCACCAGCTCGCCCTCGCCGGTCAGCGGCGTGGTGTCCGGGTCCTCGATGTTCTCCCAGATGTGCTTGGGCACGATCGGCAGGTGGAGGACGGCCGTCTGACGGACGAACATCGAGTTCGCGAACTTCAGCGTGATCGCGTCGCCGTCCTGGTCATAGCCCAGGTAGCTGATGCCGGACGCGTCGGTCAGAGAGCCGTCGAGCAGCATGCCGAAGGTGAAGATGATGTCGTCACCGGTGAACGCGACACCGTCGCTCCAGGTGACACCGGCGCGCGGGACCACGGTGAGCGCGGTGTAGTCGTCGTTCCACTCGACCGACTCGGCGAGCCACGGGGTGGTGCCGAGGTCGCCGGTCGGGTTCTTGAGCGCGAGGCGCTCGAAGATGACCGAGCCGTAGCTGTACTTCGAGGCCGCGGAGTCTCCGAGGAACGGGTTGTGCGACTCCGTGGTGATGGCGCCGTCGGGCTTGGCGATCGTGATGGCGACCGTGCCTTGCCCGTCGACGCCTTCGGCGCCCGGGTCGGTGGTCGGGTCCCCCGAGCCGACCGTACCGGTGTCCGACGGCGACGGGCTGGGTTCCGCCGAGTCACAGGCGGTCAAAGACATGGCGCCGAGGGCGATGGCCGTGGCGATCACGGCGGCCTTCCTGGACACACGTCGGGGAGCAGAGGTGAGCGACATTGCTTGACTCCTCCTGGAGGGAAACGGACCACCACGGGTGCGGTGCTCGAACGATAAGTTACTGTCCTGTCAGCAAGTTGTCCAGGGACCTGGACATGGTGCGACACAACCCGGCCCCAGGGTGCACAGCGCATAGGATCCCTACCGCGCCCCCGGACCCGGGCACGACCGAGAGAAGTGAGCGACATGAGCAAGGCCAACGGCACGGCGAAGGCGACCGGCAGGACCAGGAACGGTGCACCTCGGCCGCGCGAGGCCACCGCCCGGCGCCGCGAGGAGATCCTCAAGGCCGCGTTGGCGACCTTCGGCAGCAAGGGCTTCTACAACGGACCGCTCACCGAGATCGCCGAGCAGGCGGACATGACCCACGCCGGGATCCTCCACCACTTCGGCTCGAAGAATCAGCTGCTGCTCGAGGTCCTGGACTACCGTGACAGGTCCGACGTCGCCCTGCTCGAGGGCCAGCACATCCCCGACGGCGTGGACCTGTTCCGCCACCTGGTGCGCACCGCCGCGCTCAACGCCACGCGGGCCGGGATCGTCCAGGCCTATGCCGTGCTGTCCGCGGAGTCGGTCACCGAGGGGCACCCCGGGCGCGCGTACTTCGTGGGCCGCTACGAGCAGCTGCGAGGCGAGGTGGCGCGCGCCTTCGAGGAGTGGTGCCACGAGCTCGGCGTCACCGACCCGGGACCGATCGCCAACGGCTCGGCGGCCGTCCTCGCCGCGATGGACGGGCTGCAGATCCAGTGGCTGCTCGACCCGGACGCCGTCGACCTCGCCGAGGCCACGGCATTCGCCATCGACGCGGTCGCCTCGGCCGTCGTCGCGCCGACCACCTCACCCCTCGGGCCCCGGTCCGACTGGCCGCCCTCGCCGCTGGGCGACTGAGACCCGCTCGGGGCCGCGGGGCCTCGATGGTTTCCCGGCAGGCTGGGCGCGGCACCTCAGCCCGGCTCGAACCCCAGCGCGCGGGCGGCGGCGTGCGGGTGAGGCTCGTTGGCCCAGTGCGCGGCGGCCGCCCCGGAGGCGAGCGAGCGGGTCTCGACGCGGTCGATGTAGAGCACGCCGAGCAGGTGGTCGGTCTCGTGCTGCACGATCCGTGCCGGCCAACCGGTCACCTCTTCGTCGAGGGCCGTTCCCCGCTCGTCGAGGCCCGTGAGGTGCACGGTGCGGGAACGGGCGACGACACCGGCCCAGCCGTGGACCGACAGGCACCCCTCGTAGAACGCGGCCCGTTCCTCGCCGACGGCCTCGTACGAGGGGTTGATGAGCACGCGGTACGGATAGACCACCCGCTCGCGTGCCTCCGCGACGTCGGGATCCGTGGGACCCGGGTCCTCGACGACGGCGATCGCGAGCGGCAACCCGATCTGCGGGGCCGCGAGCCCCACTCCGGGTGCGGCGCGCATCGTGCGCGTCATGAGGGCGAGCAGCTGCGTGAGCTCCGCGTCGTCGAGCTGCCCGTCGAACGGCAGCGCGCCGTGGCGCAGCACCGGCTCGCCCGCCTGGACGATCGGGGCCACGTCGAGCTGGACGAGCTCCGCGACGGCGTCACGAAGCCGGCCGGCCCCCTGGCCCGCGCTCACAGCGCCAACCGCTCCCGCACCACGGCCGCGAGCTGGTCCGCGATCTCCTCCGCCGTCTCGCCCGTGGCCGCCTCGACCATGACGCGAACGAGCGCCTCGGTGCCCGAGGGGCGCAGCAGCACCCGGCCCGTGGCGCCGAGCCTCGCCTCGGCTGCGGCCACCGCGCCGAGCAGCTCGGGATCCGTGGCCGAGCGAGACTTGTCGACCCCGGCGACGTTGACGAGCACCTGCGGCAGTCGTGTGACGGGCGCGGCGAGGTCTGCGAGCCGCGTGCCGGTCGCCGCGACGCGAGCGGCGAGCTGGAGCGCGGTGAGGACGCCGTCGCCGGTCGTGGCGTGCTCGGCGATGATGAGGTGGCCCGACTGCTCGCCGCCAAGCGTGAACCCGCCGGTGCGCATCGCCTCGAGGACGTAGCGGTCCCCCACCCCGGTCTCGTGCACCGTGATGCCCTGCTCGGCCATCGCGAGGCGCAGGCCGAGGTTGCTCATGACGGTCGCGACGAGCGTGCGCGCGGAGAGCGTGCCCGCTTCCGCCATCGCGACGGCGAGCACGCCCATGATCTGGTCGCCGTCGACGAGGGCGCCCGTGTGGTCGACGGCGAGGCAGCGGTCGGCGTCGCCGTCGAACGCGACCCCGAAGTCCGCACCGGCCGCGACGACGGCGGCCTGGAGCTGCTCGGGATGCGTCGAGCCGCACTTCTCGTTGATGTTGCGCCCGTCGGGGCTCGCGTTGATGACGACGACGTCGGCACCCGCTCGGCGCAGTGCGGCGGGCCCGACCTCGCTCGCGGCGCCGTTGGCGCAGTCCACCGCGATGCGCAGCCCCTCGAGGGAGATGTCGATCGATCCGACGAGGTGCTCGACGTAGGCGTCGCCGCCCTTGCCCGTGTCGACGGTCACGCGGCCGACGCCGGCCCCCGTGGGCCGGTCCCACGGCTCGCCGAGGCGCTGCTCGATCTGGTCCTCGAGCGCGTCGTCGAGCTTGTGCCCGCCACGGGCGAAGAACTTGATCCCGTTGTCCGGCATGGGGTTGTGCGAGGCGGACAGCATGACCCCGAGATCGACGTTCATCCGGTCCGTCAGGTGCGCGACCCCGGGGGTCGGCAGCACGCCGAGGATGGTGACGTCGACGCCGGCGCTCGCGAGACCGGCGACGACGGCGGCCTGGAGGAACTCCCCCGAGGCGCGCGGGTCCCGGCCGACGACGGCGCGAGGACGATGACCCTCGAACGCCCCGCTCGTGGCGAGGACGTGCGCGGCAGCGACGGAGAGGTCCAGGGCGAGCTCAGCCGTGAGATCACGGTTGGCCAGGCCCGTCCGTGCCGAAGAGGCGACCCATCGGTGGCAGTAGACCGAGGGAGTCGGATCAGCGCTTCGAGTACTGGGGCGCCTTGCGGGCCTTCTTGAGGCCGGCCTTCTTGCGCTCGACGGCGCGAGCGTCGCGAGTGAGGAAGCCCGCCTTCTTGAGCGCGGCGCGGTTGTGCTCGGAGTCGATCTCGTTGAGCGCACGGGCGATGCCGAGGCGAAGCGCACCGGCCTGGCCGGAGGTGCCGCCACCGGTGATGCGGGCGATGACGTCGAACCGGCCCTCGACCTCGACGAGCACGAAGGGCGAGTTGACGAGCTGCTGGTGCAGCTTGTTCGGGAAGTACTCCTCGAGCGTGCGGCCGTTGATCTTCCACTGGCCGGTGCCCGGGACCAGACGCACGCGGGCGACGGCCTCCTTGCGGCGGCCGAGCGCCTGACCGGGAGCCGTGAGGCTCTGGCCACGGTCGGCCTTGGGGGCCACGGTCTCGGTGGTGTAGCTCGTGGGGGCTTCGCCCTCGAGCTCGGTGTCGACGGTCGTGTCGCTCACGGGTGTCCTCGCGTCCTGTCTTGGGGTGATCGCGGTGGCCGCGGGGCCTACTGCGCGACCTGGCTGATCTCGAAGGGAACGGGCTGCTGCGCCACGTGCGGGTGCTCGGGGCCCGCGTAGACCTTGAGCTTGCTGAGCTGACCACGGCCGAGGGTCGTCTTGGGGATCATGCCCCCGACGGCCTTCTCGATGGCCCGCTCGGGACGCTTCTCGAGCAGCTCGGAGTACTTGACCGCGCGCAGACCGCCCGGGTAGCCCGAGTGGCGGTAGGCGAGCTTGGTCTCCCGCTTGTTGCCGGTGAGCGCAACCTTGCCCGCGTTGATCACGATGACGAAGTCGCCCGTGTCGACGTGCGGAGCGTAGGTGGGCTTGTGCTTGCCACGCAGAAGCGTCGCGACGTGAGTGGCCAGACGGCCGAGGACGACGTCGGTAGCGTCGATGACGTACCAGGTCCGCTCGACCTCGCCGGGCTTGGGGGTGTACGTGCGCACGGTGCTGCCTTCGTGTCGTGGTTCTGAATGTGGTCCGCAGCGACCGTCAGCCGCAGGGCTGACGCGCCGATGCGGTTTCGGTGCTGGCGTGTGCTGCTCTCGCAGGGCCCGCAGAGAGATCCGCGGCTACAGCAGAGAGCGCACAACGACCCCCAAGAGTACCTGCCGCCGTGCCACCTGGTCAAAACCGCGGTTCGCGCCGATGGCCACTCTACGCGGGCCCTCGCCGTCCGGTCGCCACCAGGCCCGCGCGGTGCCACTGTGGAGGTATGAGCGACTCCGACCAACCCTCGCGTCCGGACGCCCCCGAGCCGGACTCCGACCAGCTCCCGCTCGAGGACACGCTCGTCGCCCGCGGTGTCGACGACCTGCTCGACGAGGGCTACTCCCCGCCGGACCGACCCCGGACCAACCGCTGGGGCGAGACCCCGCTCGAGGAGTCGCTCGGGGAGAGCCTCGACCTGCGGCTCACGCAGGAGGAGCCCGAGCTCTGGGACCCGGAGCACCGCGCACCCGCCGGTTCCGAGGAGGACCGCACCGGCAGGCTCGCCGTGGACGACGACGAGGACACCGACCCCACCGGCGCCGGTTCGCAGCACCTGCTGGCCGACGACCTCGGTATCGCCGGCGGGGCCGCGAGCGCCGAGGAGGCGGCGATGCACGTCATTCCCGAGGACGACGACGGCCTCGACGACACCGAGCTCGACGACGCGGACGAGCAGCGCTGACTAGCGCTCCCGGCGTACCCGCTCGGCGTCCCACACGGGCCCGTCGGTCTCCCGGACCTCGCCGTCGGCCCCGAAGGAGAGGAAGCGGTCGAAGCCTCGCGCGAACCACCGGTCGTGCGTGACCGCGAGGACGGTGCCCTCGAAGGCGTCGAGACCCGCCTCGAGCGCCTCGGCGGAGTGCAGGTCGAGGTTGTCGGTCGGCTCGTCCAGCAGCAGCAGGGTCGCGCCGGCGAGCTCGAGCAGCAGGATCTGGAACCGCGCCTGCTGCCCTCCCGAGAGCGTGTCGTACGTCTGCTGCGCGGCCGCGACGAGCTCGTAGCGGTCGAGCGCGCGGCTCGCCGGCTCGCGCGAGAGCCCGCCGCGCCTTCCCTCGCCCCGGTGCAGGATCTCGAGCAGCGTGCGCCCCGCGTACTGCGGGTGGGTGTGGTTCTGGGCGAACCAGCCGGGCAGCACCCGAGCGCCGAGCACCACCGTGCCCGCGTGCGTGACGGGATCGACGGGGACGTCGCCGTCGGGCCGCTGCTCGGGAGCGGGGTCGGTGCCGCCACCGGCGAGCAGCCGAAGGAAGTGCGACTTGCCCGAGCCGTTCGAGCCGAGCACCGCGACGCGCTCCCCGAACCACACCTCGAGGTCGAAGGGCCGCATGAGCCCGGTGAGCTCGAGCCCGGTGCAGACGACGGCGCGCTTCGCGGTACGCCCGCCCGCGAGCCGCATGCGCACGTGCTGGCGCTGGGGAGTCTCCTCCGGGGGGCCGGCGTCCTCGAAGCGCCGCAGCCTCGTCTGTGCGGCGTGGTAGCGCGAGGTCATCTTGTCGCTCGACGCCGCCTGGACCCGCAGCGTCGCGACAAGGGTGCGCAGCTTGGCGTGCTCCTCGTCCCAGCGCCGGCGCAGCTCGGCGAGCCGCGCGAGCCGGTCCTCGCGGGCGCGGCCGTACGACGCGAAGCCGCCGCCGTGCACCCAGCACATCGCCCCGGCCGCCGTGGGCTCGAGCGTCGCGATGTGGGTGGCCGCACGGGCGAGCAGCTCGCGGTCGTGCGAGATGAACAGGATGGTCTTGGGCGAGGCGACGATCTGCTCCTCGAGCCACCGCTTCGTCGGCACGTCGAGGTGGTTGTCGGGCTCGTCGAGCAGGAGCACCTCCTCGGGGCCGCGCAGCAGCGCCTCGACCATGAGTCGCTTCTGCTCGCCGCCCGAGAGGGTGGACAGCTCACGCCACTGCGCCTTCTCGAAGGGGATCGACAGGACGGCGTCGGTCACGAGGTCCCAGCTCGCTTCGGCGTCGTAGCCGCCGACGTCGGCCCACTCGGCGAGCGCGTGCGCGTAACGCATCTGTGCGGGCTCGTCGTCGACCGTCATCACGTCGTGCTCGGCGGCGTCGAGCTCGCGCGCCGCGTCCCGCACCGGCCCCGGGGCCAGGTCGACCAGGAGGTCGCGCACGGTGCGACCGTCGTCCTCGCGCCCCGTGAGCTGGCGCATGACGCCCACGCCGCCGGAGCGGGTGACCACGCCCTCGAGCGGGTCGAGCTCGCCCATGACGATCCGCAGCAGCGTCGTCTTGCCCGCGCCGTTGGGGCCGATGAGCGCGACCTTGGCGCCGTCGGCCACACGGAGCGAGACGTCGCCCAGGAGCGGCCGGCCGTCGGGAAGGGCGAACGCGACGCCCGCGATGTCGATGTGTCCCACGGGGGTCCAGTCTCCCCCGCCCCGCGCGCGACGGCGAACGAATACTGCGCGCCGGCGCGGTGACGGTGAACGCAGACGCTCAAGCCCTCACCGTGTCATACCGAGAAGAAGGAGATGGGGCTACCAACGATGTCGACACGTCCAGGTTCCACACGCACCGCGCTCTTCACCGGACTCGCGGCCTTCGCGCTCACCCTCGGCGTGACGGCGGGAGCCGCGGCAGGGGCGCAGCCGACCGAGCAGGCGACGGCCGCCGCGGTGACGACCCCCGCTGCCGTCAAGAAGTTCAAGAACTGCACCGCGCTGAACAAGAAGTACCCCGGCAGGGTCGCGAAGAGCTCCAAGGTGAAGAACACCAAGGTGGTCAAGGGCAAGAAGGTCGCGGCGAAGTCGAAGTACCGGCCGAAGGTGCACAAGAAGCTCTACGCCAAGAACAAGGGTCTCGACCGGGACAAGGACGGCATCGCCTGCGAGCGCTGAGCTGCGCTCGGCGGTTCTACACAGGCGCCGAGCCGCTCCGGGTCTGAGCCGTCGTGCGCCGGGCTCGGGTCGCCGCAGCGCGCACGGCGACCTCGGCGTCCGAGGGGTAGGCGACCGACTCGAGCGTGAGGCCGTGCGGCGGGGCGAGCGCCTCCGTGAGGTCCCCGCGCTCGCCCACGAGCAGCGTGGCGAGCCAGCCCGGGTCGTGGCGCCCTTCCCCGACGGCGAGGCTCGCCCCGACGAGCGCGCGCACCATGTGGTGGCAGAACGCGTCCGCGACGACGGTCGCGATCACGAGGCCGGCGTCGGCCCCCTCGACCGGTCGCTCCCACGTGAAGCGGGCGAGCGTGCGGATCGTCGTGGCGCCCACGCGCGGCTTGCAGAACGTCACGAAGTCGTGGAGGCCGGCGACCGGTTCCGCGGCGAGGGACATCGCGGCGACGTCGAGCGTTCGCTGGTGCCACGTCACGGAGGACCGGCGCAAGGGGTCGCGGGTCGCGGCGTCGTCGGACAACCGGTAGACGTAGCGTCGGTCGAGCGCGGAGAAGCGTGCGTCGAAGCCTTCGGGGGCGACGACCGCGCGATGCACGACGACGTCTCGTGGCAGCACGCCCGCGAGCCGGCGCACGAGGGACTCCTCGGGGCGGAGCCCAGAACGGCCGACGACGGCGCGCCACGCCTCGGTGTCGATGTCGACGTGGGCGACCTGGCCGCGCGCGTGGACCCCCGTGTCGGTGCGCCCCGCCACGGTGAGCCTGGGGACGGGCAGCCCGCGCCGCTCGGTGCCCAGGACCATCGCGAGCGCGTCCTCGAGCGTGCCCTGGACCGTCCGCAGCTCCGGCTGGCGCGCCCAGCCCAGGAAGTCTGAGCCGTCGTAGGACAGGTCGAGCCGGATGCGCACAGTCGTCACGGTCACCACGCTATCGGCCCCGATCCTCCCCTTGCGCCCCGGGCAGAGGTCTAGGTTGGGTGACGTGGACGCCCAGGGAATGACGACGCTCGCGGTGGACTGCGGCGGGTCCGGCATCAAGGCGTCGGTGCTCGACGCCGCGGGCACCATGCACGTGCCCAAGGTGCGCATCGCGACGCCGTACCCGCTGCCCCCGGAACGGCTCGTCGAGGAGATCGCCGGGCTCGCGGCGGACTTCCCGCCGTTCGACCGGATCACCGTGGGCCTGCCGGGCATGGTGCGCCACGGCGTCGTCGTGCACACCCCGCACTACGTCAACCGCTCCGGACCGCACACGAAGATCGTGCCCGAGGTCGCCGAGGCGTGGGCGGGATTCGACCTGCAGACCGCGCTCGCCGACCGGTTCGACGCGCCCGCGCTCGTGCTCAACGACGCGGAGGTGCACGGCGCCGGGGTGGTCTCCGGTGCGGGCGTCGAGTTCGTCCTCACGCTCGGCACGGGGCTCGGTTCGGCGCTCTTCGACGGCGGCCGCATCGCCCCGCACCTCGAGTGGTCCCACGCCCCCGTGCGCTGGGGCACCTCCTACGACGAGTACATCGGCCAGGCCGAGCGCGAGCGACTCGGTGACGGACGCTGGTCACGGCGCGTGCGCAAGGTCGTCGACGGGCTGCGGCCCGTGGTGTGGTGGGACCGCCTCTATCTCGGCGGAGGGAACGCGCGGTCCATCACGCCGCAGATCCTCGAGCGGCTCGGGGACGACGTCGTCATCGTGCCCAACTCCGCGGGGGTGGTCGGCGGCGTGCGTGCCTGGAGCCTGCGCCGCGGCTGACCGGTCGACCGGGCGCGACGGCTCCACGGGCCTGGACGGCCGCCCGCGCCTCGACCTTCGCCACCGCCTCGAGCACGACCCGCGTGAACCGCACGGGCGCGTCGAGGCTCACGAGGTGCTTCGCACCGCGCACCACGCGGAGCCGGGTGTCACGGCCCGCCCGCGCATAGGCACGCTCGCGCGTCCGGAAGTGGTCGTACCGGCCGTTCACGAGCCACACCGGGACCTCGATCGCCGCGAGCTCGGCAAGAGGGTCCGCGCCCGCCATCTCCCGCAGCACGTCGTCCATGACATCGAGGGCGAACCCGCCCGCGGCGATGTCGGCGGCGGCCTGCGGGGACAGCGTGCGGTCCACCATGAACTGATTGAGCCGCGCTCCGCCGTCGGGTGTCGCGACGATCCCCCGGGCGAGCAGGGCCCAGCCGTGCAGCACGGCCGAGGCGGGCGGTGTGCAGCATCCCGCGGCGACGACGGCACCCACCCCCGTCGCGTCGCTCGCTACCGCGTGCAGCGCCACGTAGGCACCGAGCGACAGGCCGACGACGACGACGGGCCCACCACCGCTCTCGGCTAGCTCACGCAATCCCGCGTGCACCGTGGCCGCCGCCGCCGTGAGCGTGAAGCGTTCGCCGGTCCGCGCACCGTGACCGGGCAGGTCTACCGCGAGCGTCCGGTGGCCGAGCTGTTCGAGCACCTCGACCTGCGCGCGCCACATCGTGCGCGAGGTACGCACGCCGTGCACGAAGAGGACCGGCACCGTCATGCCTCGCACCGTACGCCCGTCGGACAGCACGCAAAAGACCCCCGCACCCGGCCCGGAGGCAGGTGCGGGGGTCTTCGAGCCGTCTGGCTCAGGCCTTCTCGGCGTCGCCCTCGGCGGGCTCCTCCGCGGACGGCGCAGACGGCGCGGACTCGGCCGACGGCGCGGACGCAGCCGACTCCGTCGACTCGGCGGAAGCCGTCTCCTCGACGGTCTCCTCGACCTGCGCGGCGGCCTTCTTCGCGGCCGACTTCTCGGTCGCCTTGGTCGCCTCGCGGACGACGGCCTGCTTCGGGCTCACGGGCTCGAGCACGAGCTCGATGACCGCCATGGGGGCGTTGTCGCCCTTACGGGGGCCGATCTTGGTGATACGCGTGTAGCCACCCTGGCGCTCGGCCATGGCGGGTGCGATCTCCGTGAAGAGCTCGTGGACCACGGCCTTGTCGCGGACGACGGTCAGCACGCGACGGCGCGCGTGCAGGTCGCCACGCTTCGCGAACGTGATGAGGCGCTCGGCCAGGGGGCGCAGGCGCTTGGCCTTCGTCTCCGTCGTCGTGATGCGGCGGTGCTCGAAGAGGCTCGTGGCGAGGTTCGCCAGCATCAGCCGCTCGTGCGCCGGTCCGCCACCGAGCCGGGGACCCTTGGTGGGGGTAGGCATGTCAGTAACTCCTTGGTGTCCAGGTTGGACAACGGCGGTCGACCCGCCGCGTCCCCAGCGTCAGTAGGTCTCGGTGTCGGCGAACTCGTCGTCCGTGTCGGTGTAGTACGCCGACGGGTCGAAGTCGACGGGGCTGTCCTTGAGGGAGAGGCCCAGCTGTACGAGCTTCTCCTTGACCTCGGTGATCGACTTCGCACCGAAGTTGCGGATGTCGAGCAGGTCCTGCTCGCTGCGGGCGACGAGCTCACCCACCGTGTGGATGCCCTCGCGCTTGAGGCAGTTGTACGCGCGGATCGTGAGCTGCAGGTCCTCGACCGGGAGCGCGAGGTCCGCGGCGAGAGCAGCGTCGGTCGGCGAGGGGCCGATCTCGAGGCCGAGGGCATCGAGATCG
>CAZECM010000083.1:0-9224 GCA_964510785.1 uncultured Cellulomonadaceae bacterium
GACGGTCAGCTGCTCGATACCGGTGATGTAGTTCGCGATCTCGTACACCGCGGAACGCGGGTCGGTCACCTGGAAGTAGATGACCGTGTCGATGCTCACCACGAGGTTGTCGGAGGTGATCACGGGCTGCGGCGGGAACGAGACGACCTGCTCACGAAGGTCCACGCCCGCGCGCACGCGGTCCACGAACGGGATCAGCAGGTGCAGTCCCGCGTCCATCGTGCGCGAGTAGCGGCCGAGCCGCTCCACGATGAGCGCGACGGTCTGCGGCACGATGCGCACCGACCGGGCCAGCGTGACGATGACAAAGATGACCAGGATTCCCAGGACGATGTATCCGAGGACGGTCGAGGGGCTGAGTTCTTCGCCCATGTCTCTCCCAAGGTTGGGTTGTGCGGTGGACTGAGGTCGGGTCGTGCGGAACGGTCAGGCGAGGGGTTCGACGACGGCGGTCGCACCGTCGATGCGCACGACGCGCACCTCGGCTCCCTCGGGGATCTGCTGGTCGGTGCCCTCGGTGCGCGCGCTCCACACCTCGCCGGCGAGCTTCACGCGCCCGGTCACGGCGTCGACGGCGGAGACGGCCTGGGCCGTGCGCCCGACGTGCGCCGCGGTGTTCGTCTCGACGAGCGGCACCCGCTCGCGCCAGTTGCGCAGCAGCCACGGCCGCAGCAGCGCGAGCAGGAAGATCGAGGTGAGCAGGAACACGATGATCTGCAGCCAGATCGGCGTGTCGAAGGCGGCGACGCCCGCGGCGGCGAGCGCCCCACCGGCGAGCATGATGAGGACGAGGTCGAGCGAGAGCACCTCGATGAGTGCGAAGAGCACTGCGATCGCGATCCACCACAACGGGTTCATGGCACCTTCCCCTTTTCCCTGCGTCTCACGTCGGCCGGCGGAGCGCTTTGCCGACGCTTTGCCTCACTCTACCTAACGCTCTACCCGCCCGCGCGCGCCGACCAGCGGTCGCCGTGCCGCTCGAGAGCGAGATCGAGCCCGAAGGTCCCCGAGAGGTTGGCCGCCGTCAGGGTCTCGCCGATCGGTCCCGCCGCGTGCACCGTGCCGTCGCGCAGCAGGAGCACGTGCGTGAAGCCCGGCGGGATCTCCTCCACGTGGTGCGTGACGAGCACGAGCACGGGCGAACGCTCGTCACCGGCGAGCTCCGCGAGCGCGGCGACCAGCTCCTCGCGCCCCCCGAGATCGAGCCCCGCCGCGGGTTCGTCGAGCAGCAGGAGCTCCGGGTCTGTCATGAGGGAGCGCGCGATCTGGACGCGCTTGCGCTCGCCCTCGCTCAGCGTCCCGAAGGTCCGGTCGGCGAACCGTGCGACGTCGAACGCCGCGAGCAGGTCCGCGGCACGCGCCGTGTCGACGTCGGCGTAGGCCTCGCGCCACCGACCCGTGACGCCGTAGGCCGCGGTCAGGACGACGTCGCGCACGACCTCCCCGGCGGGGATCCGGTCGGCGAGCGCCGCGCTCGACAGGCCCACGCGGGGGCGCAGCTCGAACACGTCGACGCGACCGAGCCGCTCGCCGAGGATGTCCGCGGTGCCCGACGACGGGTGCATCCGGCCCGAGACGATCTGCAGCAGGGTCGTCTTGCCCGCACCGTTGCGGCCGAGCACGACCCAGCGTTCCCCCTCGCGCACCGTCCAGTCGATCGAGTGGAGGATCGTCGTCGTCCCCCGTCGGAGACTGACACCCTGCAGGTCGAGCACGTCCGTCATGGTCCCAACCCTAGTCGGCGAGGACCTGGGCGTAGACCTCCCGGGTGCGGGTGGCCACGGCGTCCCACGAGAAGTGGTCCTCGACCCGGCGGCGAGACGCGGCACCCATCACGGCGGCACGCGCCGGGTCGTCGGCGAGCGCCGTGAGGGCCGCGGCGAGGTTCGCGACGAAGGTGTCGGGGTGGCGTGGTGTGCCCGTGCCGTCCTCGACCTGGTCGATCGGCACGAGCAGTCCCGTCGAGCCGTCGACGACGACCTCCGGGATGCCGCCCGTGGCGGTCCCGACGACGGGCACCCCGACGGCCATCGCCTCGAGGTTGACGATCCCGAGGGGCTCGTAGACCGACGGGCACGCGAACACCGTCGCGTGGGCGAGGACGGCGATGAGCTCGTCGCGGGGCAGCATCTGCTCGATCCACACGACACCGCGGCGGCGCTCCTGGAGGCGGGTCACGCGCTCGCTCACCTCGGCGGCGAGCTCGGGCGTGTCGGGCGCCCCCGCGCACAGCACGAGCTGGACGTCGGGCGGCAGGTGCTCGGCCGCGCGCAGCAGGTACGGCAGCCCCTTCTGGCGGGTCACGCGGCCGACGAAGACGACGGCAGGGCGGTCGGGGTCGATGCCGAGCCCTTGCACGACGGCGCGCCCCCGCTCGGCCGCCTCGCCCTCGGGACGGCGCCACGCGTCGAGGTCGATCCCGTTGTGGACCACGTGCACACGCTCCGGCTCGATCGCGGGGTAGCAGCGCAGGATGTCCTCGCGCATGCCGCCCGAGACGGCGATGACACCGTCGGCCGCCTCGTAGGCGGTGCGCTCGACCCAGCTCGAGACGGCGTAGCCGCCGCCGAGCTGTTCGGCCTTCCACGGCCGCAACGGCTCGAGGGAGTGGGCGGAGACGACGTGGGGCACCGAGTGCAGCAGCGCGCCGAGGTGTCCGGCGAAGTTCGCGTACCAGGTGTGGGAGTGGATGAGGTCGGTGCCCTCGAGGCCCGCGGCGATCTCGACGTCCGTGCCGAGGGTGACGAGTGCCGGGTTCGCTCCGGCGAGTCCCACGGGGGCCGCGTAGCCGCGTACGCCGTCGTCGGCCCCGGCCTGACCCGCGAGGCGCGGGCCGTCGAAGCAGTGCACCCGCACGTCGAGGTCGCGACGCAGCACCGCGGCGAGCTCGGCGACGTGGACGCCGGCGCCCCCGTAGATGTGGGGCGGGTACTCGCGCGTGACCAGATCGACTCTCACGGCACTGACGGTATCGTCCCGGCGCACACCTGCGGGCACTTCTCCGGCGTTGCCCCTGGCAGAGCACGCGTCCGCGTCCTAAGGTCAGGTCATGGCAACGCCGCGTGTACTTGCGATCGTCCTTGCTGGTGGCGAGGGGAAGCGGCTCATGCCGCTCACTTCGCATCGGGCCAAGCCAGCGGTGCCGTTCGGGGGCATCTACCGGCTCGTCGACTTCGCGCTGTCCAACCTCGTGAACTCCGGCTACCTGCGCATCGTCGTGCTGACCCAGTACAAGTCGCACAGCCTGGACCGCCACGTGTCCAAGACGTGGCGCATGTCGACGCTGCTCGGCAACTACGTCGCACCGGTCCCGGCGCAGCAGCGCGTGGGCAAGCACTGGTACCTGGGCAGCGCGGACGCGATCTTCCAGTGCCTCAACATCATCGACGACGAGCGCCCCGACATCGTGGTCGTCGTCGGCGCGGACCACGTCTACCGCATGGACTTCTCGCAGATGGTGGACCAGCACATCGCCACCGGCGCCGAGTTCACGGTCTCGGCCATCCGCCAGCCGATCGCGCTCGCGACGGAGTTCGGCGTCATCGAGACCACGCCGGACGACCCCCTGCACATCTCGGCGTTCCGCGAGAAGCCGGTCGACCCGGTCCCGGTCGCGGACAACCCCGGCGAGATCCTCGCGTCGATGGGCAACTACGTCGCCTCGCGCGAAGCGCTCGTGGAGGCCGTGACGCGGGACGCCGCGAACCCGGACTCGAAGCACGACATGGGCGGGGACATCGTGCCGTACTTCGTCGAGCGGGGCACGGCCGCCGTCTACGACTTCAAGGACAACGACGTGGCCGGCTCCACGGACCGCGACCGCAACTACTGGCGCGACGTCGGGACGATCGACTCGTACTTCGAGGCCAACAAGGACCTCATCTCCGTCACGCCCGTGTTCAACGTCTACAACGACCGCTGGCCGCTCTACACGGGCTACACGGGACTCCCGCCGGCCAAGTTCGTGCACGGCGGGCCGGACCGCATGGGCTACGCGGCCGACTCGCTCGTCTCCCCCGGCGTCATCGTCTCCGGGGCGACCGTCTCCGGCTCGGTCCTCTCCCCCGGGATCTACCTGCACTCGTGGGCCTCGGTCTCGGACTCGGTGCTCATGGACGGCGTGCAGGTGCACCGCCACGCGCAGATCCACCGGGCGATCCTCGACAAGAACGTCATCGTGCCCGAGCGGGCACGCATCGGTCTCGACCCCGAGCACGATCGCGCACGGGGGTTCACCGTGACCGAGTCCGGCATCACCGTCGTGCCGAAGGGCACCGTCGTCTCGAGCTGACGAGCCATCGGACGGACAGGACCGAGGCACCGCCGTCGGCGGCGATACCCTGCCCGCGTGGACCACAACGCCCCGCCCCGACGCCTCGTCGTGACCGACGTCGACTCGACGTTCATCACGGCCGAGGTGATCGAGCTGCTCGCCGCGCGGGCGGGCACCCGGGAACGGGTCGCCGAGATCACGGAACGGGCGATGCGCGGCGAGCTCGACTTCGCTGCCTCGCTGCACGAGCGCGTCGCAACCCTCGAAGGGCTGCCCGAGTCGGTGTTCACCGAGGTTCTCGCCGAGGTCGAGCTCACCCCCGGCGCGCGCGAGCTCGTCACGGAGCTGCAGGCCCGCGGCTGGCCCCTTGCGCTCGTCTCGGGCGGGTTCGCCGAGGTCGTCGAGCCGCTCGCCGCGTCGCTCGGGATCGAGCACGTGCGCGCGAACCGGCTCGAGGTCTCCGGCGGCCTGCTCACGGGGCGGGTCACGGGCGAGATCGTGGACCGGGCCGGCAAGGAGCGTGCCCTGCGCGAGTACGCCGCGGCGTTCGGGGTGCCGCTCGAGCTCACGATCGCGATCGGTGACGGCGCGAACGACCTCGACATGCTCGGCGCCGCGGGGCTCGGCATCGCGTTCAACGCCAAGCCGCTCGTGTGCGCGGAGGTCGACTTCGAGGTCACGGGCCGGCTCGACGCCGTCCTCGCGATCATCGACGCGCACCCGCCCGCCTGAGGCGTCGGGCGGTCCTCGCTACTTCGGGGCGATAACGACGTCGACGAGCCGCGCGGTTCCGGGATCGAGCTCCGCCCACGGGCCCGGGAGCTCGAGCACCGCGTACGTGGCCGTCGGCACGCCCCACACGACGCGGTCCACGAGCGTCGCGTCGGAAGCCGCCGACGCGAGCAGTGCTGCGGTGCGGGAGATCGTCGGTTCGTGGCCGGCGACGAGCACCGTGCGCACGCGCTCGTCCACGCCGCGCACCACCTCGAGCACCGTCCCGGGGCTCGCGGAGTAGAGCTCGTCGCGCTGGTCGGTCTCGGGGACCGGGTCGAACGCGTCGGCGAGGTGCAGCCACGTCTGCTGGGTGCGCACCGCCGAGGACACGAGCGCGAGCTCCGGCACGAGACCGGCCCCGAGCAGGGACCGGCCCACCCACGCGCTCTGGGTCCTCCCCGCACCGGTGAGGGCCCGCAGCGCGTCGGGACCGTCGAAACCCTGCTCCGCCTTCGCGTGGCGCAGCAGGACGAGGCGGCGCGTCCGGTCGGCGTGCGGGTTCACGGCTACTGGCCCATCGCGTGCACGCCGCCGTCGACGTGCACGATCTCCCCCGTCGTCGCGGGGAACCAGTCGGAGAGCAGCGCAGCGACGGCGCGGGCCGTGGGCTCGGGGTCCGTGACGTCCCAGCCGAGTGGCGCCCGGTCGGGCCAGCCGCCCTCCATCGCCTCGAAGCCGGGGATCGACTTGGCCGCCGTCGTGCGGATCGGGCCCGCCGAGACGAGGTTGCAGCGGATGCCGTCCGGGCCCAGGTCACGCGCGAGGTAGCGGGACGTCGACTCGAACGCCGCCTTGGCGACACCCATCCAGTCGTACACGGGCCACGCGAAGCTCGCGTCGAACGTCAGCCCGACGATCCCCGCACCGCGGGTCAGGAGCGGCTTGGCGGCGACGGCGAGCGACTTGAGGGAGAACGCGGACACCTCGAGCGCGGTCGAGACGTCGGCCCACTCGCCGGCCAGGAAGTTCCCGCCCATGACGGACTGCGGCGCGAAGCCGATCGAGTGCACGACGCCATCGAGGTGGTCGGCGTGCTCACGGACGCGGTCCGCGAGCGCCGCGAGGTCCTCGGTGTCCGTCACGTCGAGCTGCACCACGGGGGCCTCGTGGGGGAGCCGCCGCGAGATCGCCTGCGTGAGCCGGAACTGGCGGCCGAAGGAGGTGAGCACGACCTCGGCGCCCTGCTCCTGTGCGAGCCGCGCGACGTGGAACGCGATCGAGCCGTCGGTCAGCACGCCCGTGACGAGCAGCTTCTTGCCTTCGAGGAGACCCATGAGTCGTCTTCCGTTCGTTCGTGGTTGGGGTGCGTGCGGTGTCAGTGGCCCATGCCGAGGCCGCCGTCGACGGGGATGACGGCGCCGGAGATGTAGGCGGCGTCGTCGGACGCCAGGAAGTGGACGACGCCGGCGACCTCGTCCGTCGTCGCGAACCGGCCCGCGGGGATCGCGGCCTTGTAAGTGGCCTGGGTGGCCTCGGGGAGCTCGGCGGTCATGGCCGTCTCGATGAACCCGGGGGCGACGACGTTCGCGGTGATGCCGCGCGAGCCGAGCTCCCGGGTGAGCGAGCGCGCGATGCCCACGAGACCGGCCTTCGATGCGGCGTAGTTGACCTGACCGGCCCCGCCGTACAGGCCGATGACGGAGGAGATGAGCACGATGCGGCCGCGGCGCAGCCGGATCATGCCCTTGCTCGCGCGGCGCACACAGCGGAACGCGCCCGTGAGGTTGACGTCGATGACGGTCTCGAAGTCCTCGTCGCTCATCCGCATGAGCAGGCCGTCGCGCGTCACACCGGCGTTGGCGACGAGCACCTCGACGGGGCCGTGCGCCTCCTCGATCTGCGTGAAGGCGGCGTCGACGGCGGCGGTGTCGGTGACGTCGCCCTTGACTCCGAGGACGCCGTCGGGCAGGTCCCCGCTGCGGTAGATCGTGGCGACCTTGTCGCCCGCAGCGACGAAGCGCTCGGCGATCGTCCGTCCGATCCCCCGGTTGGCCCCGGTCACCAGCACACTGCGCGGCTCGCCCACGCCACCTCCCGTCTCACGCGGCACCTCGTGCACCGCCGCGCACGACGCTACCCAAGTGGGCCGGGCGGCGCTGGTTACACGCCGGACAGGATCCCCACGGACGTTTGTCCACCCCCCACAACCGCGGGGCACGGGCCCCGACGTGGGGAACTAGGATCGTGGGGTGAGGCGGGAGCGGGATCGTGAGCGGGATCGAGCGCCCGAGGTGCAGTCGATCACCTCGGCCCCCGTGCCGCGCTCCGAGGACATCGCGCGACGCCAGAAGGTCTACCTGATCCAGATGGGGGTGCGCGTCGCCGCGTTCGTCGCGACCGTCGCCACGTGGGGGCACGTGCCGATGTGGCTCTCCTTCGTCCTGGTGGTGGGTGCGGTCGTCCTGCCCTACACCGCGGTGCTGTTCGCGAACGAGGCCAGCGTCACGCGCGGTGCCGCCACGGACGTACCGGCCCGCCAGCTCGGCGCGGCCCCCACCACCGAGCACCTGCCGGGAGGCACCTCGTGAGCATCCTCGCCGATACGGTCGACGGCGAGCGCCTCGTGTGCTCTGCCCGCGGGTGCCGTGCCGACGCCGCGTGGGGGCTGTTGTGGAACAACCCCAAGATCCACACGCCCGAGCGCCGCAAGGTGTGGCTCGCGTGCGACGAGCACCTCGCCTACCTGACGGAGTACCTCGGCGTGCGTTCCTTCCTCAAGGACACCGTCCCCGCGGACTCGTTGCCGCGCGCGGAGGGGCCGTGAGCTCCTCGGCGCGCCGGGCGGTGGGCCTCGTCGTCGCCGCCGTCGCCGTGGCGGTGGGGTGCACGTTCGCCGGCTTCTGGCAGTGGCACCGCGGTGAGGACCGCGAACGGGCCGTCCAGATCCTCGTCGAAAACTACTCGGCCGAGCCCGTCGCGATCGACGCGCTGCTCGACTCCCCCGCCGCGACGCTCGCGCCGACCGACACCTGGCGCCCCGTGACGCTCACGGGCGCCTATGTCGAGGGCTCGACCATCCTGCTGCGCAACCGCCCCGTCGCGGGCACCCCGTCGTTCCACCTGCTCGCGCCCTTCACCGTGACGGTGCCCGGTTCCCCCTTCGACGGTGCCGTGCTGGTCGTCGACCGCGGCTGGGTGCCGATCGGCGCGGATGCGTCAGACGCGGCGAGCGTCCCCGAGCCCCCGCCGGGCACCGTCACGGTCGAGGTGCGGCTGCGCCCGGCCGAGCGGGCGTCGACCCGGGACGCCCCGTCGGGTCAGGCCCACTCGATCGCGCCGGTCCCGGTCCTGACGGCGGCCGCCCTGGATCCCGGGTCCGCCGTGGCCAACGTGTACGGCTCCCTCGTGGCGGAGTCCCCGCCACCCGCCGTCGTCCCCGGCGCCCTCGCGTCGCCGAGCACGGACTACGGCCCGCACCGCTCCTACGCGATGCAGTGGTGGGTCTTCGCCCTCGGAGCGCTCGGCGGTTTCGGCATGCTCGCCTTCCGGGAGTGGCGCGGGCCCAGGTCGGAGGGTGAGGACGCCGACGACGGCGCACCGACGACGACGGCGCCCGCCGGACCGACCCGTGCCCCGGGTGCCGGTCCCACCTCTCCCGCGAAGCCCCGCCGGTCGCGACGCCCCACGGCCGAGGAGGAGGAGGACGCCCTCATCGACGCTCAGGCGAGCGAGACGAGGTCCAGGTAGTCCGTGCTCCACAGGTCCTCCGCGCCGTCGGGCAGCAGGAGGACACGCTCGGGGTCGAGGGCCTCGACGGCCCCCTCGTCGTGCGTCACGAGCACGACGGCACCCTCGTAGCCGCGCAGGGCCGTGAGGATCTCGGCGCGGCTCGCGGGGTCGAGGTTGTTGGTGGGCTCGTCGAGGAGGAGCACGTTCGCGGCGGAGACCACGAGGGTCGCGAGCGCGAGGCGCGTCTTCTCCCCGCCGGAGAGCACGCGCGCGGGCTTGTCGACGTCGTCCCCGGAGAACAGGAACGAACCGAGCACGGAGCGCACGCGGGTGTCGTCGAGGTCGCCCGCGGCGGCCCGCAGGTTCTGCAGCACCGTCGCGTCCATGTCGAGCGTGTCGTGCTCCTGGGCGTAGTAGCCGAGCTTGAGCCCGTGGCCGGCGTCGACCGTGCCCGTGTCGGCCGGCTCGACGCCGCCCAGCAGCCGCAGGAGCACGACACGCTCGACAT
>CAZECM010000083.1:9234-13283 GCA_964510785.1 uncultured Cellulomonadaceae bacterium
CCTCAACGGCGCGGGCAAGACGACGCTCCTGCGGCTGCTGGGCGGCGTCGAGCCCGCGCCGTTGAGGCCGAGGACGACCACGCGCGAGCCTCGGTCGATCGCGAGGTCGACGTCCGTGAACACCTCTTGCGAGCCGTAGGTCTTGCTCAGGCCCGTCGCGGTGATCGGCGTCTTGCCGCACGGTGCCGGCGTCGGGAACCGCAGCTTGGCGACCTTGTCGGCGACGCGCTGGTCCTCGAGCCCCGCGAGCATGCGCTCGGCGCGGCGGGCCATGTTCTGCGCTGCGACGGCCTTCGTGGCCTTGGCGCGCATCGAGTCGGCCTGGGCGAGCAGCGTGGCGGCCTTGCGCTCGGTGTTCGCGCGCTCGCGCTTGCGGCGTCGCTCGTCCGTCTCGCGCTGCTTGAGGTAGGAGTCCCAGCCCATCGCGTACTGGTCGAGCTCGCCGCGCGTCGCGTCGAGGTGGAACACCTTGGTGACCACGACGCGCAGCAGCTCGACGTCGTGGGAGATGACCACGAGGCCACCGGAGTAGGTGCGCAGGTAGTCACGCAGCCACCCGACCGAGTCGGCGTCGAGGTGGTTGGTGGGCTCGTCGAGCAGGAGCGTCTCGGAGCCGGAGAACAGGATCCGGGCGAGCTCGACGCGGCGGCGCTGGCCACCCGAGAGGGTGCCGATCTCCTGGCCGAGCACGCGCGAGTCGAGGCCGAGGTTCGCGGCGATGCGGCTCGCCTCGCTCTCGGCCGCGTACCCGCCCGCGGCCGTGAACCGGCCCTCGAGACGGGAGTAGCGGGCCATCGCGGCCTCGCGGGTCTCGTCGTCGGCGCTCGCCATCGCGCCCTCGGTCTCGCGCATGCCGCGCACGATCTCGTCGAGGCCCCGTGCGGAGAGCACCCGGTCCATCGCGAGCATCGTCAGGTCACCCGTGCGGGGGTCCTGCGGCAGGTAGCCCACCTCGCCCGAGCGCGACACCGTGCCCGCCGCGGCCTGCCCCTCGCCCGCGAGCACCTTCGTCAGGGTCGTCTTGCCCGCGCCGTTGCGGCCCACGAGGCCGATGCGGTCGCCGGGGGCGACCCGGAAGGTCGCCGAGTCGAGCAGGATGCGGGCGCCGGCACGAAGCTCGACGCCCTGGGCGGTGATCACTGAGGTTTCCTCCGAAGTGGGGTAGGCAGACTTAGCAGCGCCCACCAGCGCGGGCCAGTCTAGGACCGGCTAGCGTGATCGCCGACCGAGAGTGACCCAGAGCGTGCGAGTCCACGCACGCCCCACGAGCCTTTGGGGGCCCTGTGAGCACCAACCAGCCCGGACCCGCCGCCGTCGACGTCCCCGTCGCGCACACGTCGACGACGACGAACCTCGCGCTCATCGCCTCGTTCGCCGCCCTCGTGGCCGTGTGTTCGATCATCGCGATCCCCGTGGCCGCGATCTCCACCCCGATCACCCTGCAGACCTTCGCGGTGCTGCTCGCCGGTGCGGTGCTCGGGGCGCGTCGCGGGGCGCTCGCCGTCCTGCTCTACCTCGCCGTGGGCTTCGCCGGGCTGCCGATCTTCTCCCAGGGCTTCGGTGGTCCCGCGATGTTCGGGCGCCCCTCGCTCGGCTACCTGCTCGCCTTCCCGCTCGCCGCACTCGTCGTGGGGCTGCTCGTCGAGCGGTTCCGGGCGCGCTCGTGGGCGCTCAGCACGGGGCTCATCATCGGCGCCGGGGTGGTCGGGTCGCTCGTCGTCTACGCGATCGGCGTGCCCGTCATGGCCGCGCGACTGGGACTCACGCTCCAGGAGGCGTTCGTCGCCAACCTCACCTTCGTGCCGTTCGACGTGATCAAGCTCGTGCTCGCTGCGATCGTGGCCGCGAGCATCCACCGCGCCTTCCCCGAGCTGCTCGGCCCCCGCCGGGAGCCCGCGGCGTCGTGATCGAGCCCACGCCGTGATCGAGCTCGACGGCGCAGGGGTGGTGGTCCAGGCCGCCGACCCCGCCGCGCCGGGGCGCACCCTCGCCCGGACGATCCTCGAACCGTTCTCGGCCGTGCTGACCGAGCGGCGGGTCGCCGTGATCGGGGCGAACGGTTCGGGCAAGTCCACGCTCGCGCGGCTCGTCAACGGGCTGCGGCTGCCCACCACGGGCCGGGTGCGCACCCTCGGGCTCGACGTCGCCAGGGAGGGTGCGGCGGTGCGCGCGCGGGTCGGGTTCGTGTTCACCGACCCGGACGCCCAGCTCGTCATGCCGACCGCGGGCGAGGACGTCGCTCTGTCCCTGCGGCGCACCGTGCCCGACGCCGGGGAGCGGGCGGCCCGCACCCGTGAGGTGCTGGACCGGTTCGGGCTCGCGGGCCACGTCGACGCGCCCGTGCATGCGCTCTCGGGCGGGCAGAAGCAGCTCCTCGCGCTCGCGGGGGTGCTCGCGACGGGCCCCGAGGTGCTCGTGTGCGACGAGCCGACCACGCTGCTCGACCTGCGCTGGCGGCGCGTGGTCGACGAGCTGCTCGACTCCCTCGACGCGCAGGTGCTCCTCGTGACGCACGACCTCGCTGCGGCCGGGCGCGCCGACCGGGTGCTCGTGGTCGACGACGCCCGCGTCGTGTTCGACGGCGAGCCCGCGGCCGCCGTGGCGCACTACGCCGAGCGGATGGCCGCGCTGTGAGCGGGCGGGAGGCGCGATGAGCCGCTGGTCCGTGCCGCTCGGGCTCTACCAACCGGGCGCGACGCCGGTCCACCGGCTCGGTGCGGGACCCAAGCTCGCCGCGCTCGCCGCGCTCGGTGTCGCGCTCGTGGTGTGGCCGCGCTGGCAGGTCGCCGCCGGCGCGCTCACCTTCGTGGTCGCGGTTGCGCTGCTCGCGGGGCTGCGGTGGCGCGAGTCGGCGCGCGGGCTCGCGCCGATCCTCGTGGTGCTCGCCGTCGTCGCCGCGTTCCAGACGTGGCAGCGCGGCTGGGAGGTCGCCGTCCAGGTGAGTGCCTCGCTGTTCGCTCTCGTGCTCGCGGGCACCCTCCTCACGGCGACCACGCCGGGCGACCGGCTCGTCGACCTGCTCGTGCGCGGGGCACGACCCTTCGCGCGGCTCGGCCTCGACCCGGAGGTCTTCGCGCTCGCCGTGGCCCTCATGCTGCGCACCATCCCCGCGCTGCTCGAGGTGTTCGACGAGGCGCGGGACGCCGCGCGGGCGCGCGGGCTCGACCGCCAGCCGCGCGCCGTCCTCGTCCCGACGGCCGTACGCACGGTCGCGCGGGCCCACGCCGTCGGCGACGCCCTGGCCGCTCGAGGTCTCGGGGAGTGACTTCGGGCGTTACCTTACGTTTATGACGTTTCGTGAAGGTGGCCCGTTCTACTGCCCGCCCGACCAGGGCATCTACCTCGACCTGGCGTTCTTCGACCTGCTGCGGTCACGCTTCGGGGCCTCTGGCGGTCCGCTCGCGGAGATGTACGTCGTGGCGCACGAGTACGGGCACCACATCCAGAACGTCACGGGCTACTTCGACCGCGCGGACCGCTCCGGCTCGGGCGAGGACTCCGACTCGGTGCGTCTCGAGCTGCAGGCGGACTGCCTCGCCGGTATGTGGGTGGGTCACGCGGCGACCGTGCCGGACCCGGACACGGGCGTGATCTTCCTCGAGCCGATCACGGTCGAAGAGCTCCGGGATGCGCTCTCCGCGGCCGAGTCCGTCGGGGACGACCACATCCAGTCCTCGTCGGGCGGCGGCATCAACCCGGACCTGTGGACGCACGGCTCGAGCGAGCAACGCCAGAGGTGGTTCACGATCGGCTACGAGCAAGGCTCGTTCGAAGCCTGCGACACCTTCGAGACCGCCACCCTGTAGCGTCCGCCGGTCGGTCTGGGCCTAGATGTTGAAGCCTAGGGCTCGCATCTGCTCGCGGCCGTCGTCGGTGATCTTCTCGGGACCCCACGGCGGCATCCACACCCAGTTGATGCGGAAGCCGTTGACGAGCCCGTCGAGGCACTGGGCCGTCTGGTCCTCGATGACGTCCGTCAACGGGCACGCCGCCGAGGTCAGGGTCATGTCGATGACGGCGTTGTTGCCGGGCTCGTCATCGAGCCCGGC
>CAZECM010000084.1:0-13237 GCA_964510785.1 uncultured Cellulomonadaceae bacterium
ACCGCATCGTGCTCACCCGCCCCGCGGTCGAGGCGGGCGAGCACGATGCGGTTGACCTTGCGCGCCTGGAGCGCCTGGACGGCCTTCGCCATCGCGAGGTAGGTCTTGCCCGTGCCGGCCGGGCCGATGCCGAACGTCACGGTGTGCCGGTCGATCGCCTCGACGTACTCCTTCTGGCCCGCCGTCTTCGCGCGGATCGTGCGTCCCCGGCTCGACAGGATGTCGAAGGTCAGCACGTCCACGGGACTCGCGGGCCCGGACTGCGCGAGCATCGCGACCGAGCGCTCGACGACGTCGGCGGTCAGCGGCGTGCCACGCACGGCGACCTCGGCGAGCGCGTCGATGAGCTGCTCGGCGAGCGCGACCTCGCCCGTGGGACCGGTGATCGTGATGTCGTTGCCGCGCACGTGGATGTCGAGGGCGGGAAAGGCGTCCTCGATCGCGCGCAGCACCTCGTCCCCGGTACCGAGCAGGCTGATCATGGGCACGTGGCTCGGCACGGAGATGCGGTGCTCGACCCTCGAGGACGGCGCCGGGCCCTGCATCGCGGGCTGTGTCATGTCAGGCGGGGCTCCAGCCGAGCGCGCCGGGACCGGCGATGACGTGGCCGTGCACGTGGAACACCGACTGACCGGCGTGCGGCCCGGTGTTGAAGATGAGTCGGAACTGGCCGCTCGCCTCTTGCGCCGCGACCTCGTCGGCGAGCGCGACGACGTGCGCGAGCAGGTCCGGGTCCGCCTGGGCGAGCTGGGTCACGTCCCCGTAGTGCTCACGGGGCACGACGAGGACGTGCACGGGCGCCTTCGGGTCGATGTCCCGGAAGGCGACCGCGTACTCGCTCTGCGCCACGATCTCGGCGGGCAGGTGGCCCGCGACGATCCGGCAGAACAGACAGTCGGTCACGGTCGATGACATGCACCCAGGGTAGACCGCCCGCCGTGATCCGAGGTTCACTAGGAAGAGGTTCCCGCTCGAGGTGGCGGGCCGAGACTAGGGGGAAGACCATGACGCACCGGGTTGTCACCGCAGCGCTGGGGGCCGCCGTCGGCGTCCTGCTCGTGGCGGGCTGCCAGAGCTCGCCGCAAGCGCCCGCGAGCCCGACGTCGTCGCCCACGGCGACACCGAGCCAGAGCCCCGCGCCGTCGGACACGCCCTCCACCGCCCCCACGCCCGAGGCCACCGAGCCCGAGCCGCTCCCGGAGGCCGTCGCACCGACCGCGTCGGGCGCCAACACGCTCCTGGAGCCCGCCGACGGCGCGACCGTGACGGGACCGCTCGTACGGGTCACGGGCATCGGCACGGCGTTCGAGGCCACGCTGCTGTGGCGCGTGGTCGTCGCGGGGACGGACCAGGTGGTCGCCGAGGACTTCACCATGGGCGGCTCCATGGGTGAGATCGGTCCGTTCGAGTTCGAGGTCGAGCTCACCCCCGGCGTGTACCAGGCGGAGGTGTGGGCGCCGGACATGTCCGACGGCGAGGCCGGCGGTCCCGAGCGGATCGACCTCGTCGCCGTGACCTTCGTGGTGGAGTAGCCCGGGCGCCGGAGGCCCTTGGTCCCCTGCGAAGTCCACTCAGATGGCGGAGACTCGACACGGTACCCAGGAGGCAACGGGGCCTTCTGGGACCCCTCCAGGGAGGCCGCCATGGCTCGCTACGTCCAGGACTTTGCCGAGGGGAACAAGGATCAGAAGGACCTGCTCGGCGGCAAGGGTGCGAACCTTGCCGAGATGACCCGGCTCGGGCTGCCCGTGCCGCCCGGATTCACGATCACGACCGAGGCGTGCCGCCACTTCATGGCGACCGGTGACGTCCCGCCCGAGCTGCGCGTCGAGGTCACGATGGCGCTGCGCCGCATGGAGGACACCCTCGACCGGCGCCTCGGCGACTACCGCGAGCCGCTGCTCGTCTCGGTGCGCTCGGGCGCGAAGTTCTCGATGCCCGGGATGATGGACACGGTCCTCAACATCGGCCTCAACGACGCGTCAGTCGTGGGCCTCACCGCCTGGAGCGGCGACGAGCGGTTCGCCCTCGACTCCTACCGGCGACTCATCCAGATGTTCGCCAAGACGGTGCTCGACATCGACGGCGACCTGTTCGCCGACGAGCTCGACGCCCTCAAGGCACGTCACGGCTACGAGAGCGACACCGAGCTCGACGCCAAGGACCTGCGTGAGCTCGTCGAGTCGTTCAAGGCGATCGTGCGCACCGAGACCGGGCGGGAGTTCCCCCAGCACCCGCGCGAGCAGCTCGACCTCGCGATCGAGGCCGTGCTCGGCTCGTGGAACTCGACCCGCGCGCGCATCTACCGGCGACGCGAGCGCATCCCGGACGACCTGGGCACCGCCGTCAACGTGTGCTCGATGGTGTTCGGCAACCTCTCCGACGACTCGGGGACGGGCGTGTGCTTCACGCGCGACCCGGCCACGGGCCACACCGGCGTCTACGGCGACTACCTCGCCAACGCGCAGGGCGAGGACGTCGTGGCCGGCATCCGCAACACGCTCTCGCTCGCGGACCTCGCCGAGCTCGACCCCGCGTCGCACACCGAGCTGC
Organism: uncultured Cellulomonadaceae bacterium; assembly: GCA_964510785.1. Classification (GTDB taxonomy): domain Bacteria; phylum Actinomycetota; class Actinomycetes; order Actinomycetales; family Cellulomonadaceae; genus JAAYZM01. The sequence continues at coordinate 2,554 of CAZECM010000084.1, forward strand.
GGCAGGCGATGCGCTCGCTCGAGACGCACTACCGGGACCTGTGCGACATCGAGTTCACGATCGAGCGCGGCAAGCTCTGGCTGCTGCAGACGCGCGTCGGCAAGCGCACCGCGGCCGCCGCGTTCCGGATCGCGGGCCAGCTCGTCGACGAGCACCTCATCACGCTCGACGAGGCGCTCTCGCGCGTGAGCGGCGAGCAGCTCTCCCAGCTCATGTTCCCCCAGTTCGCGCGGGACGCGTCGCGCACGCTGCTGACGCGCGGCATGGCCGCCTCGCCGGGCGCCGCCGTCGGGCGCGTCGTGCTCGACCCCGCGCGCGCCGAGGAGCTCGCCGCCCAGGGCGCCGACGTCGTCCTCGTGCGCCGCGAGACGAACCCCGACGACCTCGGGGGCATGGTGGCCGCCGTCGGCATCCTCACCGCGCGGGGCGGGAAGACGTCCCACGCGGCCGTCGTCGCCCGCGGCATGGGGCGTACGTGCGTCGTCGGGGCGGACGAGCTCGACGTGGACTACGCAGCACGCGTCGTGCGCGTGGGCGGCCACACGCTCGCGGAGGGCGACGTGATCGCCATCGACGGGTCGAGCGGCGAGGTCTTCTCCGGTTCGGTCCCGGTCGAACCCTCCCCCGTCGCGACCTACCTCGAGGAGGGGCTCGAGGCCTCGCTCGCACGCACGGACGACGACGGCGAGGTCGCCGAGCTCGTGCGCGCCGTCGACCGGATCCTGACCCACGCGGACACGGTGCGCCGGCTGCACGTGCACGCCAACGCCGACTCGGCCGACGACGCCCGCCGTGCCCGCCGGCTCGGGGCGCAGGGCATCGGGCTGTGCCGCACGGAGCACCAGTTCCTCGGGGAGCGACGCCAGTACGTGGAGCAGGTGGTGCTCGCGGCCGACGACGCCACCCGCGAGACGGCGCTCGAGGCGCTCCTGCCGTTGCAGCGCGAGGACTTCACGTCCCTGCTGCGCGAGATGGACGGCCTCGAGACGACCATCCGGCTGCTCGACCCGCCGCTGCACGAGTTCTTGCCGGACCTCACCGAGCTGAGCGTCCGGGTGGCGCTCGCCGCGCAGCGCCGCGAGCTCGAGGGGGGCGGCGAGCCCGACCCCGAGGAGGCGAAGGACACCCGTCTGCTCGCCGCCGTGCGTCACATGCACGAGGCCAACCCGATGCTCGGGCTGCGGGGCGTGCGCCTCGGGCTCGTGGTGCCGGGGCTGTTCGCGCTGCAGGTGCGGGCGATCGGCGAGGCCACCGCTGCCCTGCGCGCCGAGGGGCTCGACCCGCGGCCGGCCATCATGGTGCCGCTCGTGGGTTCCGTCATGGAGCTCGTGATCATCCGCGACGAGGCCCGCGAGGTGCTCGCCGAGGTGGGCGCAGCCACGGGCCAGGAGCTCGACCTGCCCATCGGGGTCATGATCGAGCTGCCGCGCGCCGCGCTCACGGCGGACCGGATCGCCGAGGTCGCGCAGTTCTTCTCCTTCGGCACGAACGACCTGACGCAGACCACGTGGGGCTTCTCGCGCGACGACGTCGAGGGAGCGTTCTTCCCGCAGTACCTGTCCAACGGCGTGCTGACGATCTCCCCGTTCGAGACGATCGACGCGCACGGCATCGGGCGGCTCGTGCGGATCGCGGTCGAGGAGGGGCGGTCCACCAACCCGGACCTGCCGATCGGGGTGTGCGGGGAGCACGGCGGCGATCCGGAGTCGATCCGGTTCTTCGACGCCGTCGGCCTCGACTACGTGTCCTGCTCACCCTTCCGGGTCCCGGTGGCCCGCCTCGAAGCCGGCCGGGCCGCCGTCGAGGTCACCTCCGCCGACTCCCGCTGACTCCTCGCCGAGTTCGTGAAAACTCCCCGAGTTCGTGGGTCTGGCCTCACGAACTCGGGGAGTTTTCACGAACTCGCGAGACCGGGCGGGTGCGAGGCGGGCGTGGTCACCAGCGGTTCAGGTGGTGGGAGAGGAGGGCGAGGGCGACGGGGCCCGCGGTGGAGGTGCGCAGCACGTGGGGGCCGAGACGTACGGGGCGCGCCCCGGCCGCGGTGAGGGCCTCGAGCTCGCGGTCGGTGATCCCGCCTTCGGGGCCGACGACGACGAGCACCTCGCCACGCGCCGTCGCGGCCGTGGCGAGGGCACCGGGGAGGCCGTCGTCGGCGGACTCGTGCAGCACGAGGGCCACGCCCCCGCCCGCGATCGTGCGCGCCACGCGGGTGGCGAGCGCCTTGGTGTCCACGGCGTCCTCCACGACGGGCTCGCGTGCCCGCCTGGACTGCTTCACGGCGCTGCGCACCGTGGCCCGCCAGCGTGCCTGGCTCTTCGCGGCGCGCTCCCCGCGCCAGACGACGACGGACCGGTCGGCCTGCCACGGCACGACGACGTCGACGCCGAGCTCGGTGGCCGCCTCGACCGCGAGCTCGTCGCGATCCCCCTTGGCGAGCGCCTGGACGAGCACGAGCGCGGGCTCGGGCACCGGCTCGACCTCGCGAGCCGTCACGCGCAGCGTCAGCCCGTGGCCGCCCACCTCCTCCACCAGGGTGTGCAGGCGCACCCCGGCACCGTCGACGACGTCGATCCGCTCGCCCGTGCCGCGGCGCTGGACCACCCCGGCGTGGCGCCCCTCGGTGCCGTCGAGCAGGTACGTGTGCCCGGCCTCGATCCCGTCGAGGGTGCCCGGCCCCGCGAGGAAGACCGGCGCGCTCATCGACCCGCGAGCTTCTCGCGCAGCTTGGCGAACACGCCCGGGTTGGCCGCGGCGAGCCGAGACTCGGGGCGTTCCTCCCCGCGCAGCGCGGCGAGCTGGCGCAACAGCTCGGCCTGCTCGTCGTCGACGGCGGTGGGCACCGCGACCTCGATGTGGACGTGGAGGTCGCCGCGTCCGGTGCCGTGCAGGTGGCCGACACCGAGCCCCCGCAGGGTCTGCACGTGCCCGGGCTGCGTGCCGGGGCGCAGGTCGACCTCCTGCTTGCCGTCGAGCGTGTCGATCTCGAGGACCGTGCCGAGCGCCGCCGCCGTCATCGGGACCTCGAGCGTGCCGTGCAGGTCGTCGCCGCGGCGCACGAGCGTCTCGTGCGGCTTCTCGCGCACCTCGAGGTAGACGTCCCCGGCCGGGCCGCCCGCGGGGCCGACCTCGCCCTGGCCCGTGAGCTTGATGCGCGTACCCGTGTCCACGCCTGCGGGCACGTCCACGCTCAGGGTGCGCCGCGAACGCACGCGGCCCTCCCCCGAGCACTCAGAGCACGGCTCGGGGATCACGGTCCCGAAGCCGTGGCACGCGGCGCACGGCTGCGTCGTCATGACCTGACCGAGGAACGAGCGGGCGACGCGCTGCGTCTGGCCGCGGCCCTGGCACACCTCGCACGTGCGCGGCGAGGTGCCCGGTCGGCAGCACGTCCCGGCGCACGTGGGGCACACCACGGCCGTGTCGACCTGGAGCTCGCGGTGCGTCCCGAAGGCCGCCTCGGCGAGGTCGAGCTCGATGCGCACCAGGGCGTCCTGCCCGCGGCGGGCGCGAGGCATCGGACCCCGGGACGAACCTCCGCCCGCGGCACCGAAGAACGTCTCGAAGATGTCCTGGAAGCCGAACGTCGCTCCCGCCCCACCGCCGGGAGAGCTGGGGTCGACGCCCATGTCGTAGGAGCGGCGCTTCTCGGCGTTCGAGAGCACCTCGTAGGCGCGGGTGATCTCCTTGAAGCGGTCCGCGTCCCCCTCGGCACCGGCCACGTCGGGGTGGTGCTCGCGCGCCAGCTTGCGGTACGCCTTCTTGATCTGGTCGGCGCTCGCGTCGCGCGGCACGCCGAGGATCTCGTAGTAGTCGTTGCTCACAGTCGCCTTCGGTTCAGCCCGCCAGGATGCGCGAGAGGTAGCGTGCCACGGCACGCACCGACGCGATCGTCGCGGGGTAGTCCATCCGGGTCGGGCCGAGCGCGCCGATCCGGGCCACGGCGGTCTCGCCGCCGTAGCCGGAGGAGACGATGCTCACCCCGGCCAGTGGTTCGTACTGGGTCTCGTGACCGATGCGCACCGCGAAGTCCGACGCGTCCTGGGCCATCTCCGTCAGGAGGCGCAAGAGCACGACCTGCTCCTCGAGCGCCTCGAGCACGGGGGTCAGCGTCGTCGCGCTGTCCCCGCCCGTGCGCGCGAGGTTGGCGGTGCCGGCAACCACGATCCGCTCCTCGCCCTCCTGGTCGAGGGTCTCCGAGACGGCGGCCGTCACGGCGCGCACGAGCGGCTGGTCCTCGAGCCGGAACTGCGTGGGCATCGCGTCGAACTGGGCCCGGATCTGCGCGAGCCGCATCCCCGCCGTCGCGGCGTTGACGCGAGCGCGCAGCTCGGCGACGACGGAGATGTCGAGCGAGGCGTCCACCGCGATCGTGCGCTGCTCGACGCGACCGGTGTCCGTGATGATGACGACGAGCAGGCGGTACTCGTCCACGACCACGAGCTCGACGTGCCGCAGTGCCGCCGTCCGCAGGCTCGGGTACTGCACGACGGCGACCTGCTGGGTGAGCTGCGCGAGCAGGCGGACCGCACGGTCGACGACGTCGTCGAGGTCGACGGCCCCGTCGAGAAACTGCCCGATCGCCCGCTTCTCCGGTGCCGAGAGCGGCTTGACCTCGGCGAGCCGGTCGACGAAGAGCCGGTACCCCTTGTCGGTCGGCACCCGTCCGGCGGAGGTGTGCGGCTGGGCGATGTAGCCCTCGTCCTCGAGCACGGCCATGTCGTTGCGGATCGTGGCCGAGGAGACGCCGAGGTTGTGGCGTTCTACGAGCACGCGCGATCCGACGGGTTCGCGGGTCACGACGTAGTCCTCGACGATGGCGCGCAGCACGTCGAGCTTGCGGTCCTCCGCCATCGCACCTCCCACGGCACCTCAGGTAGCACTCGGACTTGTCGAGTGCCAATCCTACGCGGCGTGTCCGGCGGGTGTGCGGAGCGCCGCCTTGGCAGGCTGCCTGGGTGAGCTTCGACAGGTACGACGCCGACCCGCTGTCCGCCGGCGCCCGGTCCAACGCCCGAGCGACGGTGCGCGAGGTCGCCGCCGACCCCGGGCTCGTGGTCGAAGAGGTGGAGACGGGCTGGGTGGGCGCCGTCGTGCGCGTCGAGAAGTCGGGCGGGATGCACGTCGTCGTCCTCGAGGACCGGCGCGAGCGCGTGCGCACCTTCCGGCTCGGGCCGGGGTTCTGGGTCGACGGCGAACCCGTCGTCCTCGTCGCCCCCGTCACGCACCGCGCGCCCGCGGCGCCGGCCCGGACCGCCTCGGGCAGCCGCGCCGTCGTGGGTGCCAAGGCCCGCGTCGCGCGGGGCAGCCGCATCTGGGTCGAGGGGCGGCACGACGCCGAGCTCGTGGAGAAGGTGTGGGGTGACGACCTGCGTGTGGAGGGCGTCGTCGTCGAACCGCTCGACGGCGTGGACGACCTCGCCGCCGCCGTGCGGGACTTCGTCCCAGAACCGGGCCGCCGACTCGGCGTGCTCGTGGACCACCTCGTGGCCGGATCGAAGGAGTCCCGGATCGCTGCGGAGGCGATGCGCGTGGCCGCGCCGGGGACGCTCCTCGTGCTCGGGCACCCCTACGTCGACGTGTGGCAGGCCGTGCGCCCGCAGCGCGTCGGGCTCGACGCGTGGCCCGAGATCACCCGGGGGACGGAGTGGAAGGTCGGCGTGCTGCGCGAGCTGGGCTGGCCCGCCGCCGACCACCGGGATGTCGCCCGCGCGTGGCAGCGCATCCTCGGCTCGGTGCGCTCGTTCGCCGATCTCGAGCCCACGCTGCTGGGCCGCGTCGAGGAGCTCATCGACTTCGTCACGGCGTGACGCGCTGAGGAATCACCTGGGCAGATCCCGCCACGCTGGGCGGGGGTTCGCTAGTGTGCCACCGACAGGCTCGAATCGTCCCCTCTGGATGCGAGTCCCTCCACAGCTCGGAAAGGCACATCATGACTGACCAGCCCACGCCCCAGGCCGGCGCCCCGCTTTCGGACGACGAGACGCGCCAGTGGGCGAGCTTCGCCCACCTCGGCGGCATCCTCTGGTTCCTGCCCTCGCTCATCATTTGGCTGATCTACAAGGACCGCAGCGCGTTCGTCGGCCAGGAGGCCAAGACGGCCCTGAACTTCCAGATCACGCTCGTGATCGCAGGGATCGCGCTCGGCATCCTCGGCGTGATCCTCAACTTCCCGTTCCTCAACGGCTTCCTGTGGATCGTCAGCCTCGTCTTCTCGATCCTCGGCTACCAGGCCGTGCAGCGCGGGACGGCGTACAAGTACCCGTTCTCGCTCGAGCTCATCAAGTAGTCGTCGCGTCCGAGGGCGCCCACCGATCACCGGTGGGCGCCCTCGAGCGTGTGTCAGCCTGGCACTACGCGGTCAGCGCACGCACGACGGCGTCCGCGAGCAAGCGGCCGCGGCGCGTGAGCAGCACGCGGGGGTCCTCGCGGCGCACGACGGCGCGCCCGTCCACGAGCCCGTCCGCGACGAGCCCCGCCACGGCGGTCCGACCCGCGGGGCCGACGTCGGACAAGGGCAGCCCCTCCGCGAGCCGCACCCCCAGGAGCGCGCGTTCGAGTGCCTTGTCCTCCTCGGTGAGGAGCTCGCGCCCCGCGGCGGGCGAGAGGCCGGCCTCGAGGCGCTGGGCGTAGGCGCGCGGGTGCTTGACGTTCCACCACCGCACCCCGCCCACGTGGCTGTGGGCGCCGGGGCCGATGCCCCACCAGTCGTCGCCACGCCAGTAGGCGAGGTTGTGCCGGCACGCCTGCTCCGGCGTGCGCGCCCAGTTGCTCACCTCGTACCAGTGCAGCCCGGCCGCCGTCAGGACGTCGTCGGCGAGCTCGTACTTCGCGGCCTCGTCGTCGCCGTCGGGCGCGGGCAGCTCACCGCGGCGCACCTGGACGGCCATCTTCGTGCCCTGCTCGACGACGAGCGCGTACGCGGAGACGTGGTCCACGCCCGTCGCGAGAGCCGCGTCGAGGCTCGTGCGCCAGTCCTCGAGGCTCTCCCCCGGCGTGCCGTAGATGAGGTCGAGCGAGACCTCGAGCCCCACGTCGCGCGCCCACGCCACGACGTCGGGGATGCGCTCGGGGTCGTGCGTGCGGTCGAGCGTCGCGAGCACGTGGGGCACGGCGGACTGCATGCCGAACGACACCCGCGTGAACCCGGCCGCGGCGAGCTCGGCGAGGCTCGCCGGGGTCACGGAGTCAGGGTTGGCCTCCGTCGTGACCTCGGCTCCGGGTGCGAGCCCCCACGCCCCGCGCACGCCGTCGAGCATGCGCGCGAGGTCGCCGGCGGGCAGGACGGTAGGCGTGCCGCCGCCGACGAAGACGGTGGCGACCTCGCGCGGCGGCAGTCCCGCGCCGTCGAGCACCCGAGCCGCGAGGTCGATCTCGCGCAGCGCCGTGTCCGCGTACGAGGACTGGCTCGCCCCGCCGCCGAGCTCGGCGGCGGTGTAGGTGTTGAAGTCGCAGTACCCGCAGCGCACCGTGCAGAACGGCACGTGGAGGTAGACGCCCAGGTCACGGTCGATCGCGCCGTCGGCGACGCCGGCCGGTAGCGCGCCGTCGTCGGGCGCGACCTGCCCCTCTGGAAGCGCTGGACTCACCCGCCCATCCTCCCACCCCTCCCCGCGACGTAGGTCCGAGCGCGCCAAGTAGTGGCGTGGCGGCCCTACCTCGACGCCGCCAGACCTACGTCGCGGGAAGGTGGGTGGGGGTTGACTTCGAGTGCGGTCGAACTTCTAGCGTGGTGGGCATGACGGATACGAGCGAGGGGCTGTCGATCGAGGCGGCTGCGGAAGTCACCGGGGTGTCGCGGCACACGCTGCGGTACTACGAGCGCATCGGGCTGCTCGCGCCGGTGGGGCGCGCGGCGAGCGGGCACCGGCGGTACAGCGAGGACGACCTGGGCTGGGTGCGGTTCCTGACCCTGCTGCGGCGCACCGGGATGTCGATCCGTGACACGCAGCGATTCGTGGAGCTCACGCGTGCCGGCGACCACACGATCGCGGCTCGCGTCGAGGTGCTGAGCGCCCACCGTGACGAGCTCGTCGACCGGCTCACCGAGCTCGGTCGCTACCTCGACGCCATCGACATGAAGATCGACATCTACACGGGCATCCTCGCCGGGGACCGCGACATCGTCGCCTCCGGTGCCGCCCCGGACAGGAGCAACGCATGAAGACCGTAGAGCTCGGCACCACCGGCCAGCAGGTGAGCGCCATCGCGCTCGGGGCGATGCCCCTCGGCACGCTCGCGGACGAGGAGTCGTCCTTCGCGTTGCTCGACCGCTTCGTGGCCGACGGCGGCACGTTCGTCGACACCGCCGACGTGTACTCCGCGTGGTGGGCCCAGGGCACGCCCGGCGGGCAGAGCGAGTCGCTGCTCGGGCGGTGGATGGCGGCGCGCGGCAACCGCGACGACGTCTTCCTCGCCACGAAGGGCTCCGCGTGGTGGACCGACCCGGCGGGCATCTGGCCCGCGGGCCAGGAGGAGCCCAGCTGGGACAAGGTTCCCGGACAGTGGGCGGGCGCCGGGGCGCAGGTGCTGCGCGACTCGCTCGACGCCTCGCTGCAACGGCTCGACACGGACCACGTGGACCTGTACTTCGTGCACGTGGACGACCGGTCGGTGCCCCTGACCGAGACCCTCGAGGCGCTCGCGTCCTTCGTCGCCGAGGGCAAGATCCGCTACTACGGCTACTCGAACGTGCGCGCGTGGCGGCTCGCGACGATCCGGGAGCTGTGCGACCGCTACGGCTGGCCGCACCCCGTCGCGGTGCAGCAGGAGCACAGCTACCTGCAGCGCCGTCCGGGGCTGGGCAGCGCCTCGATCGTCGACGACGAGCAGCTCGACTACCTGCGCGAGCACCCCGACGTGACGCTCGTCGCCTACTCTCCCGTGCTCAAGGGCGTCTACGACCTGCCCGCGGCCGAGCGTGAGGCACAGTGGAACTACGCGGAGCGGTACGCGGGAGAGCACTCGAACCGGCGGCTCGCAGTCCTGGACGACGTCGCGGCGCAGCTCGGTGCGACACCGACGCAGGTGGTCGTCGCGTGGCTCGTGGCACAGCAGGACCCCCGACGCATCCCGTTGCTGGGCTCGTCGAGGCTCGATCGGTACACGACGCAGGCCGCCGCGCTCGACATCGAGCTCAGCGCCGAGCACCTCGCAGCGCTCGACTCGGCCTGATCCCGACGACCCGACGGGCGGCGCACCCCCATCCCCGGGCGCGCCGCCCGTCGCGCACAGACCCCCGGAAGGACGCAGGATGCAACGACGAACTCTGGGCCGCACCGGGCTGAGCATGAGCCCGCTGACCCTCGGCAGCATGGACTTCGGCGAGAAGGTCGACGAGACCGAGGCGGCCCGGATCTTCGACCGCGCGCTCGAGGCGGGTATCAACGCGGTGGACACGGCGAACTGCTACACCGCGACGCACAGCGAGGAGATCGTGGGCCGCCTGCTCGCCTCCCGGCGGGACGAGCTGGTCCTCTCGACCAAGTTCGCCGTGCCGCTCGACGACGACGAGCCCAACAGCGGCGGTACCTCGCGCTACACCGTCATCAAGGAGTGCGAGGCGAGCCTGCGCCGGCTCGGCACCGACCACATCGACATCTACTACGTGCACCGACCGTTCGGACGCACGGCGATCGACGAGACCCTGCGCGCCCTCGACGACCTCGTGCGGGCGGGGAAGGTGCGCTACATCGGCACGTCGGGCTTCGCGGCGTGGCAGCACGTCGAGGCGCTGTGGGCCGCCAAGGAGCTCGGCCTGAACCGGCCCGTCGTGGAGCAGGCGTCCTACCACCCGCTCGACCGGCGCGCCGAGAGCGAGCTCGTGCCCGCCCTGCAGAGCTTCGGCAGCGGCCTCACGGTGTGGTCGCCGCTCGCGGGCGGCCTGCTCACGGGCAAGTACCTCGACGACGCGGTCCCGGCCGGTGCGGACGTCCGGCTCACCGCGGGCAACGCGTGGGGTGACAAGCACCTGAGCCCGACGGCGCACGCCGCGGTGGACGCGCTCCGCGACGTGGCCCACCGGGCCGGCACCTCGCTCACAGCGCTGTCCCTCGCCTGGACGATGGCACGGCCGGGCGTGACGAGCCTCGTGCTCGGCGCCCGCACCGTCGAACAGCTCACGCAGCAGCTCGAGGCGGTGGAGCTCGAGCTCGACGAGGGGACGCTCGCGGCGGTGGACGCCGTCGTCGGCCCTCGCGACGTCGTCGTCCCCTACTTCCTCGACGACGGCTGGGGCGACTTCGAACCGCACCCCCACCGCTGGTGACCCCGCGGAGGGGCGGCGGGAGCGCTACTTCTTGGCGGCGTCCTTCGGGGCGGCGGCGTCGCTCGAGAGGGCCGCGATGAAGGCTTCCTGCGGGACGTCGACCCGGCCGATCGTCTTCATGCGCTTCTTGCCCTCCTTCTGCTTCTCGAGGAGCTTGCGCTTGCGGGAGATGTCGCCGCCGTAGCACTTGGCGAGCACGTCCTTGCGCAGGGCACGCACCGTCTCGCGCGCGATGACGCGGGAGCCGACGGCGGCCTGGATCGGCACCTCGAACTGCTGGCGCGGGATGAGCTCGCGGAGCTTGGCCGTCATCATCACGCCGTACGCGTAGGCCTTGTCCTTGTGCACGATCGCGCTGAAGGCGTCGACCTGCTCGCCCTGGAGCAGGATGTCGACCTTGACGAGGTCCGCAGCCTGCTC
>CAZECM010000085.1:0-607 GCA_964510785.1 uncultured Cellulomonadaceae bacterium
ACGTGTTCTTCCTGCACGTCTCGCTCGTGCCCTACATCGGCCCGTCGGGCGAGCTCAAGACGAAGCCGACGCAGCACTCCGTGGCCGCGCTGCGTTCGATCGGCATCCAGCCCGACGCGCTCGTGCTGCGCGCCGACCGTCACGTGCCGGACTCCATGAAGGCGAAGATCGCGCTGTTCTGCGACGTCGACACGGAGGCCGTCGTCACTGCCGCGGACGCACCGAGCATCTACGACATCCCGCGCGTGCTGCACAACGAGGGGCTCGACGCCTACGTGGTGCGCCGCCTCGACCTGCCGTTCCGGGACGTGGGCTGGGACACCTGGAACCAGCTCACCCAGCGGGTCCACCACCCCAAGCGTTCCGTCGAGATCGCGCTCGTGGGCAAGTACGTCGACCTGCACGACGCGTACCTGTCCGTCTCCGAGGCGCTGCGCGCCGGTGGCTTCGCCCACGAGGCCAAGGTCTCGATCCGATGGGTCCCGGCGGACGACTGCGAGAGCGACGACGGCGCCACGCGGGCGCTCGACGGCGTCGACGCGGTGCTCGTGCCCGGTGTCTTCGGCTTGCGTGGCATCGAGGGCTAGCTCGGTGTTATCCGCTGGGT
>CAZECM010000085.1:617-13068 GCA_964510785.1 uncultured Cellulomonadaceae bacterium
CCGTCATTTTCCTGATCGGCGACTTCACCTCCATGATCGGCGATCCCAGCGGCCGCAACAGCACGCGCCCGCCGCTCACGCCTGAACAGATCCAGGAAAACGCCAAGACCTATTACGCGCAGGCCAGTCTGGTGCTGGACCCGGCCCGCACCGAGATGCGCTACAACTCGGAATGGTGCGATCCGCTGGGCGCGCCGCACCCGTACGCCGATCCTCGGCATCTGCCTGGGCCTGCAGGCCATGGTGATCGAGTACGCGCGCAGCGAGCTCGGGCTCGAGGGCGCGTCGAGCTCGGAGTTCGACCCGGACACGAAGTTCCCCGTCATCGCGACGATGGAAGAGCAGCAGGACATCGTCTCGGGCGACGGCGACATGGGCGGCACGATGCGGCTCGGCGCCTACGACGCCGTGCTCGCTCCCGGCTCGATCACCGCCGAGGTGTACGGGTCGGAGCGGGTCTCGGAGCGCCACCGGCACCGCTACGAGGTCAACAACTCCTACCGTGGACGGCTCGAGGAAGCGGGGCTCGTCTTCTCCGGGCTCTCGCCCGACCGCAGCCTCGTCGAGTTCGTCGAGCTGCCCCGCGACGTGCACCCGTACTTCGTCGCGACGCAGGCTCACCCGGAGTTCAAGTCGCGCCCGACGCGCCCGCACCCCCTCTTCGCGGGACTCGTCGGGGCCGCGCTCGAGAGGCAGGACGCCGTCGCGGCGCCCGACGCCAGCCCGGCCGAGGACGCGGCGGCCGTCGGTTGAGCCGCCCGGAGGACGTCGTCGTCGCGGACGAGTTCCGTGCACAGCCGGTCCTCGCCCGTGAGGAGATCTTCTCCGGCCGGGTGTGGGACATCGTCGCGGAGGACGTCGACCTGGGTCACTCCGTGGTGCGCCGCGAGTTCGTGTCGCACCCCGGGGCCGTCGCCGTGATCGCGATCGACCCGCAAGGGCGGGTGCTGCTGCTCAAGCAGTACCGGCACCCGGTGCGCGGCTACCTGTGGGAGCCGCCGGCCGGGCTGCTCGACGTCGTCGGCGAGGATCCGCTCGATGCCGCTCGCCGCGAGCTCGCGGAGGAGGCGGACCTGATCGCCGACTCGTGGGAGCACCTCGTGTCGTTCCGGTCGACGCCGGGCGGGTCGAGCGAGGAGATCGTCGTCTACCTCGCGCGCGACCTGCGGCCCGTCCCCGAGGCGGAGCGCCACGAGCGCACCGAGGAGGAGGCGGACCTCGAGCCGGTGTGGGTGCCGTTCGACGAGGCCGTCACGGGAGTCCTGGAAGGGCGCCTGCACTCGCCGACCGCCGTCGTCGGGATCCTGGCCGCCGCCCAGAAGGGCGCTGGGCGCGCGTACTGAGGCGTCGCGCTCTCCGCCTCCCGCTACTCGCCGACGGCCCCGTCTATCGACTGTCTGATGAGGTCGGCGTGCCCGTTGTGGCGCGCGTACTCCTCGATCATGTGCACGAGGATCCAGCGCAGCGAGTACCGCTCGTCGTCGCCGCGGGCGCGCCCCACGGACAGGGTGTCGAGGCCGCCGGCGTCGGGGCCTTCTGTGTCGAGGCACCGCGCCGTGGCGCGCCGCGACCGATCGATCGCCTCGTCGAGGAGCCCGTGGAGGTGCTCGGGGGAGTCGGCAGCGGCAGAGTGCCACTCCCAGTCCCGGTCCTCGTCCCACGGCGCGGTGTCGAACGGCGCCATGAGCGGTTCGCCGAGGAGCACCTCGCAGAACCAGCTGTTCTCGACGACCGCGAGGTGCTTGAGCAGCCCGCCGAGCGTCATGTCCGATGGAGCGAGCGGCTGGTCGAGCTGCGCGGCGTCGAGCCCCGTCGTCTTCCACCGCAGGGTGTCCCGGTGGAAGTCGAGGAACGCGATCAGCGTGGTCGCCTCGTCCGCTGCGAGGGGCGGGTCTGTGCGGCCGGAGTCGGGCATGGTGCGACGCTACCGCGCTGGGCCTACGTCGTCAGGGACTCACCTTCTCCCTGAGCCGCGCCGCATCCTGCGCGGGCGACGCGCCGAAGCGGCGGCGGTACTCGCGGCTGAACTGGGAGGCGCTCTCATAGCCGACGGCGTAGGCGGCACCCGCGACATCGTGCGGGTCGGCGACGAGCCTGATGCGCGCCTCCTGCAGCCGGATCTGCTTCTGGAACTGGATGGGACTCATCGACGTGACCGCGAGGAACGTCCGGTGGAACGTCGAGGCGCTCATGCACGCGAGCTGGGCGAGGTCGTCGACCCGGACGGCGTCCGCGTAGTGCTCCCGGATCCACCGGACCGCATGGCCGACGCGGCTCAGGTTGCCGTCGGCCAGGCCGAGCTGCCGCACGGTGGCACCGAACTCGCTGCGCATCAGCAACCAGAGGAGCTCCCGCTCGACCAGGGGGCCGAGCACCGGAAGGTCACGCGGCCGGTCGAGGAGTCGCACCATGCGCAGCACCGCCTCGACGATCTCCTCGGCGGCGTCGCTGACCACGATCCCGGCGGCGACACCGCTGCCGCGGGCCGTCCGCGGGAACTGGGCGGCCGCGGGGTGCAGGAGCAGCTCGGCGATGATCGCGGGCTTGAGCGTCAGGGCGAAGCCGAGTGCCGGCCGCGCGTGCGTGACGTCCGTGAAGTGACCGGTCACCGGAAGATCGACGGAGGTCACGAGGCACTGGCCCGCGTGGAAGTCGTAGACGTGGTCACCCATCGCCATGCGCTTGGCGCCCTGGACCATGAGCACCATGACGGTCCCGGTCGTCGAGTACTCCGGTGGCCCGGGATGCCCCTCGCCCGAGATCACCACGCCGTCCGCGATGGTCGTCGTGGCATGACCCGCATGCCGGGAGATCAGCTCGCGCAGCTCGGTGAGCATCATGACGCGATTCAATCACGACGGCAGCGGCGCTCAAGCCTGTTGCTGTCGTTCGTGCCAGGAATAGGCAAGGGTTCGCCAGGATCCGCCTAGGTCCGGCGGAGTCGCGCTGCTTCACTCGAAGAGGCAGCGGATCCGTTGCCGGACCGGGACGGCGGCGCCGTCGGAGAGGCAGGGAATCGTGGCTGTCGCGATCGTCATCGGGGGAAGCGCGGGAATCGGACAGGGTGCGGCGGTCGAGCTCGCGAAGCGGGGCTTCGGCGTGATCGTGACCTATCGCAGCCACCCGGAGGGTGCCGACGAGACGGTCGCCGAGATCAGGCGGCTCGGCGGCGAGGCCGTCGCACTCCCGCTCGACGTGGCAGACACCGCCTCGTTCCCGGCGTTCCGGGACGCGGTCTCGGCGGCGCTCGCGGACACGTGGGGTGTCGCAACCTTCACGGCACTCGTCAACAACGCGGGCATCGGGGAGGCGGCACCGTTCGAGGACATGACCGAGGAGGTCTACGACCGCCTGCACCGGGTCATCCTCAAGGGGCCGTACTTCCTGACCCAGGCCCTGCTCCCGCTCCTCGAGGACGGTGGCGCGATCGTCAGTACGACGAGCACGTCCACGCAGGCCACGGGGCTCACCCCGGGCTACTCGGCCTACGGCGCCATGAAGGCCGGGCTCGTCGTGCTCACCCGGTACCTCGCCAAGGAGCTCAGCGTGCGCGGCATCCGTGCGAACTCGGTCTCTCCCGGCGTCACCCGCACACGCCTCGGCAACGACGCCTTCGCGCGGCACCCCGAGCTCATCCCTCCGATCGCGGCGCAGACGGCGCTGGGTCGCATCGGCGAACCTGGTGACGTGGGCGCCGTGATCGCCTACCTCGCGTCCGACGACGCGCGCTGGATCACCGCGCAGGACCTCGAAGCCTCCGGCGGATACCACCTCTGAACCGGGCCGTGCCCCGCAGAGCACCGCCGTGCCATCACGACCGAAGGACCAGGGCATGCCAGGAACAGCAGCCGCACCTCTCGCCGGCCGCGTCGCCGTCGTCACCGGCGCGAGCGGGGGCCTTGGCGAGGCGATCGGGACGGCGCTGCACGAGCACGGCGCGAGCGTCGCCCTGCTCGCCCGTCGTCGGCGACGGCTCGAGGCCATCGCCCGGCGGCTCGACGGCCCGGAGCGGGTGGTGGCGCTGCCGACCGACGTCGCGGACCCCTTCGAGCTCGTCGAGGCCAGGGAAGCGGTGCACGAGCGGCTCGGCGTGGCCGACCTCGTGGTCGTCAGCGCGGGCGTCTTCGCGAGCTCGCCCTTCGAGGACGCGATCCCGGCCGAGTGGGACGCGATGATCGACACCAACCTCAAGGGGCTGCTCCAGACCGCGCAGACCTTCATGCCCGACCTCGTCGCGGCGGCAGGCAGAGGCAGGTGCGCGGACCTCGTGCTCATCGGTTCGCGCACGGCGGGGCGCCTCGAGCGGGACTACGCCGTCTACTCGGCCGTCTACGCCTCGGTGGCCCAGCTCGCCCGACACCTCCGCACCGAGCTCGGTCCCCGCGGCGTCCGCGTCCGCACCGTGATGCCGCACTACGCGGAGTCGCGCCTCGGCACGCGCGTGTTCGACAACGAGCAGCGGGCGCTCACCGAACAGCGGCGGGACCGAGCGAGATGGATACCCGCCGCGCGGGTCGCCGAGCTCGTGACGTTCACCTGCGCACTGCCGTCCCACGTGAATCTCGCCGAGGTCACGATCCAGCCGACGGAGGTGGAGTAGCGTGCGCCATCGGCTCCAGGTCCTCGGCGAGCGCGTGCGCGGTGCGGCGCACTCGGACGTGACGGGTGCCGCGCTGCTGGTCCTCGCGACGGTCGTCGCCCTCGTCTGGGCCAACGTCGGCGCCGGTGCGTACCAGGTCTTCTGGCACACGCGCTTCGCGATCACCCTCGGTGACCAGGCGCTCGACCTCGACCTGAGGCACTGGGTCAACGACGCCCTCATGATGACGTTCTTCTTCCTCGTGAGCGTCGAGGTGAAGCGGGACTTCGCGATGGGCGAGCTGCGCGACTTCCGACGTGCGACAGCGCCCGTCGTCGCGGCGGTCGCCGGCCTGGTGGTACCGGCCGTCGTCTTCCTGCAGCTCAACCCGTCCGGGGAGGCCGCGACCGCGTGGGGCGTCGTCATCTCCACCGACACGGCGTTCGTCGTCGGCCTGCTCGCGGTGTTCGGCTCCGCGATCCCCGCACAGCTTCGCGCCTTCCTCCTCACGCTCGCCGTGGTCGACGACGTCGGCGCGCTCGCCGTCATCGCGTTCGCCTACACGGACGAGATCCACCTGCCTGCGCTCGGCGTCGCGACCGTCGCGGCCGGAGCGCTCTTCGTCCTCCAGCGGTGGCAGGTGTGGCGGGGCCCGGTCTACCTCGCGGGCGCCATCGTCGTCTGGCTCGCCGTGTTCGCGTCCGGCGTGCACGCGACGATCGCGGGCGTCGTCGTCGGCCTGCTGCTTCCCGTCTTCCCGCCACAGCGACATCGGGTCCTGGAGGCGGAGGAGCTGACGCGGGCCTTCCGGCGCGCACCCAGCGCGGCGAGCGGTCAGGACGCGGCCGACGGCATCATGCGCTCCGTCTCCGTCAGCGAGCGGTTCCACCACCTCTTCAGCCCGGCGGTCACCCTCGTGATCGTGCCGCTCTTCGCTCTCGCGAACGCGGGGGTCCTCATCACGCAGCAGACCCTCGCAGCCGCGTTGGCCTCGTCCCTGACCTGGGGCATCGTCGCGGGCCTCGTGATCGGCAAGTTCGTCGGTGTCGTCGGGGTTACCGCGCTGGTCGTCCGTCTGCGCCTCGGGGAGCTCGGCCCCGGGCTCGGCTACCGGCACGTCGCGGGCGGCGCGCTCTTCACGGGGATCGGTTTCACGATCTCCCTCTTCATCGTCGACCTCGCGCTCGACGATCCCGAGCTGCAGTCGCAGGCGCGCCTCGGGGTGCTCGCGGCTTCCCTCGTGGCAGCAGTGCTCGGTGTCATCGCCTTCCTCGGCATCACGCGCTATGACCGCGCCCACGCTCCCGCCCGGACACGGCTCGTGCGTGCCGTGGACCCCGCCCGCGACCACGAGCTCGGTACGTCGGACGCCCCGCTGTCGCTCGTGGAGTACGGGCGGCTCGGCGACCCCGACGACTCGCTCCACCTCGAGATGATCGACGAGGTGCGTGACCACTTCGCCGAGCGGCTCGCCTACGTGTTCCGGCACAACACGCTCGGTGACGTGACCGCGGGCCAGGCCGCCGCCACCCTGGAGTCCGCCGCAGCCCAGGCGGGTGCCCTCCTCTGGCCGATGCGCGAACAGCTCGCACGGATCAGCGCGGAACGGGACCTGGACCCCCGTGAGCTCCGGCGCGCGGCCGTGACCGTGGGCGTGAACCTCGCGCGGCTCGAGGAAGGAGTCCGGCGGGGCGCCTACGTCAGCAGGGTCCACGAGGACGACGTCGATGCGCAGTCCATGGGCCTGAGCTCGACGCCACGCTTCTTCGTCGACGGTGAGATCTACGACGGCCCCGGCACCGCGAGCGGACTGATCGGGGCACTCGAGGAACGGCTCGCAGCAGCAGAGGGAAGGACGCCATGAGCACCAAGACACCACGGCTCACCGGTCGCGTCGCCGTCGTGACGGGCGCGGCCGGCGGGATCGGCGGCGCGCTCGCCACCCGGTTCGCCCGCGAGGGCGCACAGGTCTTCGGGATCGACCTCGTCGATCAGCGGGGGCACGCCGAAGGCATCACCTGGCTCCGGGCCGACGTGCGTGACCCGGAGGCGCTCGCCGAGGCGCACCGTTCCGTCGCGGCCGCCGCCGGCACCGTCGACCTCGTCGTGACAGCCGCCGGGGCGATGGAGGTGTCCGCGTTCGGGGCGCGCCCGGCGTCCGAGTGGGCCCGCATCGTCGACACCAACCTCACGGGGAGCCTGAACACCGCCCACGAGTTCTTGCCCGACCTGGTGAGCGCCGCCTCGACGGGCCGGCCCAACGACCTCGTGCTGGTCGGAGGGATCGTCGGGCGCACCATGTTCCGCGAGCTCGCCGTGCACGGAGCGGCCCAGGCAGCGGTGGAGAGCCTCGCTGCCGCCCTGCGTGGTGAGTACCGTGCTCAGGGCGTGCGGATCAAGCACTGCGCGCCCGGCTACGTCGACACGGCGATGGCCCGGGACGTGCCCGAGGCATATCGCCGCGCGGAATGGAGCTTCACGGACGACGACGTCCTGCAGCCGGCGGACCTCGCCGAGGTGCTGACCTTCGCCGTCGCTCAGCCCGCCGGGGTCAACATCAGTGAGCTCGTGGTCGTCGCCACCCGGCAGGGCTGGGCGTGACGGCCCGGGCCGCGACCGACCCCTCGAGCGCGTCGCGCGAGGTGGTCACGGGTCGCAACGACGCGTAGGCCCAGGCGAGCGATGCCGTCAGCACTCCGGTGCCGAGCATGTGTGCGCCCACGAGGAGCTCGGGCAGGCCCGTGAAGTACTGCACGTAGCCGATCAACCCCTGGCCCAGGGTCACACCGAGCAGCACCCACCAGGCACGACGCGCTGGCCTCGGGGCACGCTCGCGGAGCAGGAGCACCAGGACCGTGACGAGCAGCGCCACGAACACCCAGGCGGCCCACGCGTGGGCCTTGGCGGCGAGCACGGGATCGAGCGCGTAGCGGTAGGCGTACTCGTCGTCGCCGCCGTGGGGGCCTGCGCCCGTCACGATGATGCCGAGAATCACGAGGACGGCGCCCGCACCGAGGAGCAGGCGGGCGAGGGTGAGCGTTCGCGCACGGGGCACGAAGGCGCCGTCGTCGGCCCCCGGCGCTGTGCGCCGGTCCGTCGCGAGCAGGACGGCGGAGACCGCGACGAGCCCGACGCTGATGAGCATGTGGACGCCGACCACGGCGGGGTGCAGCTTGACGAGCACCGTGACCCCACCGACCACACCCTGCACGGCGACGCCGACGAGCGGCACCCACGCGAGCCGCTGGAACCAGCGGGGGCGCCACTGCTCACGGCGCACGAGGAGGACGACCGCGAGCGCGATGACGGCGAGCACCCCGGTCAGGGTGCGGTTGCCGAACTCGATGAGCGAGTGGATCGACATCGCCTCGTGGAACTGCGGGGTGAACTCGCCCGGCTCGCACTGCGGCCACGTCGAGCAGCCGAGGCCCGAGCCCGTGAGGCGTACGGCGCCGCCCGTGACGATGATGCCGATCTGGGCGACGAGGTTGGCCCACAGGGCCCGGCGCGTCCAGGGTGACGGGCGGTCGGCGCCGTCCGGTGCGACGGGGTCCGACGGCGGGGAGAACGGTGCTGCGGTCACGTGTCCACCGTAGTGCCTCGAGGGCCACGGTCCGTCCGGCCCGAAGACCCGCCGGTGCGGACCCCGGGGTCAGCCCGCCTCGGACTCGTAGTGGTGCAACCAGTGCGTGAGGACCCCCTCGATCGCGCCGCGGTCCTCGGACGAGAGCTGGTCGACGAGCCGCTTCTCGTTCGCCATGTGCTCGGTGAAGGCCGCGTCGATGAGATCGACCCCCGCGGGGGTGAGGGCGACGATGCGCCGTCGGCCGTCGCCCTCGGCCCTGCGCCGTTCCACGAGGCCGTCGGCGGAGAGCCGGTCGATGCGCTTGGTCATCGCTCCGCTGGTGACCATCGTGTGCTCGGCGAGATCACCGGGGGCCAGCTCGAACGGGACGCCGGTGCGCCGCAGCGTGGCGAGGACGTCGAACTCGCCCTCACCGAGGCCGTAGCGCTCGTAGACCGCGACGAGCTCTCGGGTGAGATGGGCCGCGAGCCGGTGGAGCCTGCCGATCACGCCTTGCGGTGCGACGTCGAGATCGGGGCGCTCCCGCCGCCATGCGGCCTGGATCCGTGCGACGTGGTCGTCGTCTGAGCTCATGGCGAGAGTGTACCTTCCGAGGAAGGTATTATATCTTCCATGGAAGCCAAATGGCGTTGGGCCCTCGTCACCGCGGTCGCCCCCGTGGCGTGGGGATCGACCTACTTCGTGACGAGACAGTTCCTGCCGGCCGACGTTCCGCTGTGGGGAGCGGTGCTCCGTGCGCTGCCTGCGGGGATCATCGTGCTGATCGTCGCCCGCCAGGTCCCGCGGGGCGCATGGTGGTGGAAGTCGTTCGTGCTCGGCGCGCTCAACGTCGGGGCGTTCTTCCCGCTCGTCTACGTCGCCTCACAACTCCTGCCTTCCGGCGTCGCGGCGACCACGATGGCCACCTCCGCCGGTGTGCTGATGCTGCTCGCCTGGCCGATCCTCGGTGACCGACCCGCACGGGGGAGCCTCGTCGCGGCAGCGGTGGGCTTCGCCGGCGTGTGCCTGCTCCTCCTCGACGGTGGACCGGTCGTCTCGCCGTGGGGGATCGCGGCATCGTTCGGGGCCATGGCGATGTCCTCGCTCGGCTACCTCCTCACGACGCGGTGGGCGTCGCGCGAACCGGTGGTCGCGGTCACCGCATGGCAGCTCCTGGGCGGAGGGTTGCTCGTCGTGCCGTTCGCGCTCGCGGTCGAAGGTGCCCCTCCCGCGCTCGACCTCTCGACGCTCGCCGGGTTCGCGTACGTGACCGTCGTCGCCACGGCGCTCGCGTTCGTGTGCTGGTTCGCCGGGCTGCGGCACCTGCCGGCAGCGACGGTGGGCGTCGTCGGCCTGCTCAACCCGGTGACGGGCGTCGTGCTCGGCACGCTCCTCGCGGGAGAGCTCTTCGGGCCACGTCAGGGGTTCGGGACCGCCCTCGTCCTGGGCGGTGTGCTCCTGGGCGTGCGGGTGCGCGCGGTGCGGCCGACGCCCGCAGCGGGCGAGTCGCTCGCGGGGCTAGAACCAGCGGAACCAGCGGCGTGCCGCGAGGGCCGCCAGGACGGTCCAGACGGTGAGGACGGCGAGGTCGCGGGCGGGGAACGCGCCCGCGCCGAGCGATGTGCGTAGTGCCTCGCCGAGCGCGCCGGAGGGCAGCAGCGGCGCGATCACCGCGAGGGGACCGGGAAGCTTCTCGGCGGGGAGCAGGACGGCCCCACCCGCAGCGAGGAGCACGAAGAGCAGGTTCGCAACGCCCAGCACGGCCTCGGCGCGCAGCGTGCCTGCGAGCAGGAGGGCGAGCGCGGTGAAGGTCGCGGTGGCGAGCACGATCGCGAGGACCGCCGCGGGGACACCCACCGGATCCGGACGCCAGCCGAGCCCGAGTGCCAGCCCGCCGAGCAGCACGACCTGGACGACCTGGACGACCAGCACACCACCGACGGAGCCCCCAAGGAGCCCACCGGGCCCGAGCGGGGTCGTCGCGAGCAGCCGGAG
Organism: uncultured Cellulomonadaceae bacterium; assembly: GCA_964510785.1. Classification (GTDB taxonomy): domain Bacteria; phylum Actinomycetota; class Actinomycetes; order Actinomycetales; family Cellulomonadaceae; genus JAAYZM01. Next base: position 10,757 of record CAZECM010000085.1, read on the forward strand.
CACGCCGGCCCGCCGGTCGAACGCCGTCATGATCGCCTGCGCCGTGAACGCGGTCGCGATGATGGCGAGGGCGATGACCCCGGGGGCGATGGCGTCGATGCGCCGCTCGTCACCGATGCCGAGGTCGACGGCGTCCGTCACGCTCAGCAGCACGAGGGCGAGCGCGGGCAGCACGAGGGCGAGCAGCACCTGCTCGCTGCGGGACAGGAGCGCCTGCGCCTCGAAGCGGGCCTGGGCCACGATCCGGCGTGGCGCGGATGCGGGTGCGCTCATCGCAGCTCCCTCCCGGTCAGGTCGAGGAAGACGTCCTCGAGGGTGCGTCGCCCGACGTCGAGCGACGTGAGCTGGGCGCCCTGGGCCGCGCACGCGGCGGTGAGTGCCGCGAGGGTCTCGGGAGTTCCCTGGGTGTCGACCACGTACTGGCCCGGTCCCGTCTCGCGGACCGGGGTGCCCGTGGCGGCCTCGAGTGCCGCGCCGTCGAGCCCCTCGGGGACGGTGAGCCGCACGAGCCCCGTGGAGCGGGTGAGCTCGCCGACGGTGCCCCGTGCGATCACGGTGCCGTGGTCGACGACGACGACGGCATCCGCGAGCGCCTCGGCCTCGTCCATGAGGTGGGTCGTCAGCAGCACCGCGACCCCGTCGTCGCGCAGCTCGCGCACGAAGTCCCACACGACGCGGCGTGACTGCGGGTCCATGCCCGCGCTCGGCTCGTCGAGGAGCACGAGCTCGGGACGGCCCACGAGCGCCACGGCGAGCGAGAGGCGTTGGCGTTGCCCGCCCGAGAGATGACGCACGGGCGTGCGCAGGAACGGGGCGAGCGTGAGTCGCTCCACGAGGTCGTCGACGGGTCGCGGCTCGGCATAGAGGGAGGAGATGTGACGAAGAACATTCCCGGCACGGGCGCCGAGGGGCAGTCCGCCGTCCTGCAGCATGACCCCGGTACGCGCGCGGAGCGCCGTGGCGTCGCGGTGGGGGTCGAGGCCGAGGGCACGCACGGTGCCGCCGTCGGGCCGTCGCAGACCCACGAGCGACTCGAGCGTCGTCGTCTTTCCCGCACCGTTGGGGCCCAGCACGGCAGTGACCTGGCCGAACGCGGCGTCGAAGGTGAGGCCATCGACAGCGAGCGTCGAGCCGTAGCGTTTGACGAGGTCGCGGATGTCGACGGCTGCTTCGGGCACGGAGCCGAGTGTAGGCGACAGTGAGGTTCGCCTTGCTTGCGTGGAAGCATTTAGGCAACGACGATGTTGTCTATACCTGAGGGCCGGTACCCGGAGTCGCGCGCTGCGCGCCCCGCCGGTCGGAATCTACGGAAGGGCGGTGGTCGCGCGATGTCTGTGCTCGACGCCCACCCGCCCCTCGAGATCGATGACACGACTCGCGCCCGCGTGCTGCAGCTCGTCGCCTCGACCGGTCCGACGACGGCGCCCGCGCTCGCGGACCGCCTCGGCCTGACCCGTGCCGGGGTGCGTCGCCACCTCGGTGAGCTCCTCGAGGACGGTTACATCGCCGAGCACGAGGTGTCCCGCGCCGCCGAGCCCGTGCGTCGGGGCCGGCCCGCCAAGCACTACGTCGTGACGGGCCGCGGTCACGCCGTGCTGCCCACGGGCTACGCCCAGATCGCGGCGCAGGCCATCGGCTACCTCGCCCAGGTCGCCGGGGCCGAAGGCGTCGAACGTTTTGCCCAGAACCGCGCGACGCAGCTCGAGGAGCGCTACGGCGCCGCGCTGCGTGCCGCAGGAGACGACCCGCTGGCACGCGCGGACGCCCTCGCGGCGCAGCTCGCGCAGGACGGCTACGCGGCGAGCGCACGCCCCGTCGACGGGACGGCGACCCTGCAGCTGTGCCAGGGCAACTGCCCGGTGCAGGACGTCGCGGCCGAGTTCCCCCAGATCTGCGAGGCCGAGACGGCCGCGTTCTCGAGGCTCCTGGGCGTCCACGTCCAGCGGCTCGCCACGATCGCGGGCGGCGGCCACGTCTGCACCACGAACATCCCCCTGACACCGACCACCTCCCGAACGGAAGGAGCGACGGCATGAGTGCACCAACCGATAGCGCCACGCCGATGACCCAGGACGAGGAAATCATCGCCTCGATCGGTAGCTACGGCTACGGCTGGCACGACGACGACAGCGCCGGTGCGGGTGCCCGTCGCGGCATCGACGAGGAGGTCGTGAGCAACATCTCCGCCCTCAAGAACGAGCCCGAGTGGATGCTCAAGACGCGCCTCAAGGCGCTGCGTCTCTTCGAGCGCAAGCCGATGCCGAACTGGGGCTCCGACCTCACGGGCATCGACTTCGACAACATCAAGTACT
>CAZECM010000086.1:0-12831 GCA_964510785.1 uncultured Cellulomonadaceae bacterium
AGCTCATCACGACCGACGGCTTCCTGCTGCCCAACGCCGAGCTCGAGCGCCGCGGCCTCATGCAGCGCAAGGGCTTCCCCGAGTCCTACGACCGCCGCGCGCTCGTGCGGTTCCTGTCCAAGGTGAAGTCGGGTCGCCCCGAGGTCACAGCCCCCGTGTACTCGCACCTCGTCTACGACATCGTGCCCGATGAGCGGACCGTGATCCGCCAGCCCGACGTCCTCATCGTCGAGGGCCTCAACGTGCTCCAGCCCGCGCGGCCCACCGCCGAGCACCCCTCGAGCCTCGCCGTGAGCGACTTCTTCGACTTCTCGATCTACGTCGACGCCCGCGAGTCCGACGTCCGCCAGTGGTACGTCGACCGCTTCTTGTCGCTGCGCACGACGGCGTTCTCCCGCCCCGAGTCCTACTTCCACCGCTACGCGGCACTGTCCGACGACGAGGCCGTGGCGACCGCGGAACACATCTGGGACTCGATCAACGCCCCCAACCTGCGCGAGAACATCCTGCCCACACGCTCCCGGGCGACCCTCGTGCTCACCAAAGGCGCGGACCACACCGTGCAGCGCGTGCGCCTGCGCAAGACGTGAGGTGGCCGAGGGCGAGCCACACACCTGCCCACTCAGCCTGGACCAACTAGTCTGGTCCGCCTAGACTAGGCACATGGGTACCGTCGTGAACGTCCAGGAGGCGAAGGCGCATCTGTCCGCGCTCATCGCCGCAGCGGAGCGCGGCGAGGTGGTCACGCTCGCCCGGGCGGGTCGTCCCGTGGTGACCCTCGTCCCCGTGGCACCGACATCTGCTCCGTCCAGGCGGTTCGGCATCCTGTCCGGGTTGGTCGTCCCCGATGACTTCGACGCGCCACTACCCGACGACGAGCTGGCTGCGTGGGAATGAGCTCGACCTATCTCGTCGACACCCACGCCCTGCTGTGGCTCATGTCGGACCCGAACCGTCTCCCCCATGCGGTCGTCGCCACGCTCGCCGACCCCACGAACACCGTGCTCGTGTCCGCGGCCTCAGCGATGGAGATCGCCACGAAGACCCGGCTCGGCAAGCTCGATGGTCAGGCACTCGTCACGGGATGGGCGTCAACTCTGGGGGCGGTAGGAGCCGAGGAACTCGCCGTCAGCGCCGACCACGGCATCCTCGCTGGATCCCTCGCGTGGGAGCATCGCGACCCGTTCGACCGCCTGCTCGTCGCCCAGGCGATCCGCACACCGGCGACTCTCGTGACGCGCGACCCCGCGATCCTCGACTACCGGCAGGTGGCAACCCTGCAGGCGTGATGGGCGCTCCCCTCCCGCGCCCGGTTCACGACCGTCGTCGACGCGATCCCGAACCGGTGCCGATCGAGACTGCTTCGAGGCATGAGCAGAAGGAGCTATCCGCGGCGGCGTCCCCCCGAGCCGAACGACTCGAAGTGCGTCAGCCCGGTGTCGAGCGGGTAGTCCGCCCCCGTCACCGCTCCTGCGCTCTCGGAGACCAGGTAGAGCAAGAGCTCACCGATGTCTGCCACTGCGGGGTGCTCGGGATAGCCCGGCATCACCAGCCCCGTGGAGCTGATGCTCATCACACGTATCCCCGCGGAAGCAAGTTCCACCGCCCACGCGCGGGTCAAGCCCAGGAGCCCGTGCTTGGACGCGGCGTAGTGGGAGAGACGGTCACCTCCGTGGAAGGCGAGCACACTCGCGTTGTTGATGATCACCCCCCGCCCCCGAGAACGCATGTGAGGAACCACCTCACGTGTCACGTTGAAGGGCCCGGTGAGGTTGATATCGATCATGGCGCGCCACTCGAGATCTGACATCGTGTCGATCGACGCGTAAGCCCTGATGCCCGCGTTGTTGATCAAGATGTCGACGCCACCCAGCTCATCCAGCGTGCGCGCGACTCCCGCGCGAACCGCCTCGACGTCACGCACGTCAGCCCGCACCGGGATCACGGCACGACCCATGGCTTCGATCTCGCCAGCGAGCGCGTCGAGCTCCTCCTGAGTACCGAGTGAGTAGCCAGGGAAGTCGAGCTGCCGCGCCACATCCAGCAACGTGACGTCGCAGCCGCTTGCGGCGAGGGCGAGCGCAGCACTGCGTCCCTGGCCCCGCGCGGCGCCAGTGACGAGCGCGACTCGGCCCTCGTTCGCCATGGTCGTGGGTCTCGCACGCTCTTCACTCACCGCCAAGACCCCTCCACCGTGTTGCTGATGAGCATCGACCGCTCCCTACTTTCCCATGCCGGCGGTGAGACCGGAGATGATCTGGCGCGTCGCCACGATGAACACGAGCAGCAACGGAAGCGACGCCAGCACGAGCCCGGCAAAGAGCGTGCCCCAGTTGGTCGAGTTCTCTCCGAAGAACTGCATCAACCCGACGCTGATCGTCGACTTCTCCCGCGACTTGATCAGGACCAAGGGGAAGAGGAAGTCGTTGTAGATCGGCACGAACCGGAAGACTGCAATCGTCGCGATGGCGGGTCGGACCAGCGGCATCATGACCGACACGAAGGTGCGCACCGGGCCGGCCCCGTCGAGCATCGCCGCCTCCTCGAGCTCGCGGGGAAGCTGACGCATGAAGGCACCAAGGACGAAGATCGAGAAAGGGATCCCGTTCGTCGCGTACACCAGCACCAGCCCGACCGGGTTGTCGATGAGACCGAGCGTGTTCATCAGGTGAAAGATCGGTAGCACCGCGAGCATGAGCGGAATCAGCAGACCCAGCACGAACAGCGACTCGATCCCCCGACGCCAAGGGAACTCCCATCGCGAGAGGGCGTAGGCCGCCGGCACGGAGACCAGGGTCGACAACGCGACGGCGGCGAACGTGATCTGCAGCGAGTTGAGCGCGAACTGGCCGAAGGACGCCGTCGTCCACGCCTCGACGTAGCCGTGAAGCGTCGGACTCCGCGTGATCGGCCACGGGCTCGTCAAGAGGTCGCTAGTGCTGCGGAACGAGTTCAGGACCATGACCAGCAGCGGCGTCAGCGAGATCACCGCGTACGCGATCAGGACGAACCACACCGCAGGACCCGGGCGTGAGTGCACGAGCGCAGGATGGCGGCGGGCGGTGCGGACGGGCGCGAGGTCCTTGACGAGCGTCATGACAGTCGCTCCTCAAGCTTGCGGAAGACGCGTTGCGCACCCAGAGCACCCCCGAGGACGAGAAGCAGGAGCAGCACGCCCAACGCTGACGAATGTCCGAGCGCGTTGCTGGCTCCCGCCTGGAAGGAGGTGCGATAGAACACCAGCCCCAGGACATCGGTGCTTCCGGCGGGTGTCCCGGTCGGACCTCCGATCGCATAGATCAGGGGAAACACCTCCATAGATGCGATAAAGGTGAGGATGGTGACGGTTCCGATGACCGGGCTCAGGATCGGGAGGGTCACCGACCAGAACCGGCGCCAGCCGCTCGCTCCGTCCATGACGGCCGCTTCGTCGTACTCGCGGGGTATCCCCGCGAGGGCCGCGCCGTAGAGCAGCACGGGGAAGCCGATCCACTGCCAGGCTCCGATGATGATCACCGTGGGGAACGCTGTCCGGGGGTCGCCCAGCCACGGGTGCGCGAGCGCTCCGAGCCCGAGCTCCTCGAGAAGAGCCACGACGGGACCGAAGTACGGCGACAGCAGCATGATCCAGAGGTAGCCGATGACGAGCGGGCTGATCAGGTAGGGCGTGACGAAGATGACCTGGAACAGTCGCCTGGCCTTCGTCAGGCGCTGCAGCTGTACCGCGAGGAAGAGCCCAACCACGTTCTGCAGGATCACGACGCCGACGAAGTAGCTGACGTTGTGCATGAAGGCCCGAGGGACGTCCGTGGAGAAGGGAGCCCTGCTGAACAGGGCGACGTAGTTGCCGATCCCGGTGAACGCGCCTCGCACCGTTGACGTCCACTCGAAGAACGACGCCAGGACTATCCACAACAGCGGACCGATGAGGAAGGTCACGAACAAGACGAGGGCAGGCAGGACGAAGGCAAGTCCCAGCGCCGTCCGGCGCGTGTGCGCCGCCTGCTTGCTCGTGACCTTCCCCATGCTCAGTTGCTCTTCGGTGTGAACCAGGTAGCAATACCAGAGTCGATGTCTGATGCGACCACCACGGGATCTTCCCCGAGCAGGATCCGCTGCAGCCCCTCGCCGACGAGGTCGGTGCCGGAGGGGGAACCGTAGCGCAGGTTGGCGTTGACGAAGTGGTTCACGCCATGGTCACGCACGTTGGCCGCGATCTGCGCGAGCACCGGGTCCTTCACGTCGACATCGTCACGCACCGGGAGCTTGCCCGTCAGTTCGGTGTAGGCGCTCTGAGGCCCCGGTGCAGAGAGCCACGCCAAGACATCCATCGCCATCTCCGCGTGCGGCGACTTGGTCCAGACCGTCATGCCGCCGTCGGACCAGCTCGGTGTCACCGCGGTGGTAACCGGCCACGAGGGGTCGGCCGGGAGGTCGAAGACGTCGAAGCTCAGGTCTGCGTTGAGATCGGGCAGAGTTCCCACATTCCAGGCACCCGAAGCGAACATCGCCGCGGCTTCCGAAGCGAAGAGCGCGGTCGCTTCGTCACGACTCATCGCCGTCGGGGCGTCGACCGTGAACTGCGCCATCTCGGCAGTCATCTGGAGGCCGGTGACGAAGGCCTCGTCGTCGAGCCCGACCTCTCCGGAGACGAAGCGACTCTCGAACTCGGTCCCTCCTCGCCGAGCGTTGCCGAAGATCTCACCGGCGAGCGAGCCGTGCACCACGTCGCCCACCGGCCAGACGATCGGGGTGACCCCGCCATCCTGCAGCGCCTCACCCAGGAGCTTGAAGTCCTCCCAGCTCTGAGGGACCTCCAGCCCGAGATCGGCGAAGATCTCCGTGTTGTAGTAGATTTGACCCGCTTCCATCCCGAGCGGAACGCCGTAGAGCTTGCCGTCGTTGACCGAGGTCACACCCTGGATCGACGAGTCGGCGAAGTGCTCCAAACCTTCGATCACGTCCTGGGGAACCTCCGCGAGATGACCGGGCTCGATGAAGGACTCGATGACGCCGTAGGCCTTGATGAGCGCGAGGTCGGGTCCGCCTTCGTTCGCGGACCACGCGGTCGTGAGCAGGCGGAAGTAGTCGGAGTCAGGGTGACTCACGAAGGTGAACTCGACGTCGGGGTGCTCCTCGGTATATCCAGCGAGAATCGTCTCGAGCGACTCACTGAGCTTCGAGTCGAAGCTCCAGATGGTCAACGTCTTGCTCTCGGAGCTCGTGGTCCCCGAAGGTCCCGAGCAGGCTGCTGTAGCCAGCAGGGCTCCAGCGCTCAGTACCGCGGCGGCGAGCCGGAAGCGGCTCATGCCGTGTCTGCGATGCATATCGCACTCCTTTGTACGGTGTTGGGATCGGTACGGTTGCTGTCTCCTGGGGAACGCCCACCTCCTCCCCGCGCTAGTCGACGATGGCACCCCCGTCCACGAGGTGACGCCGAAGGAGATCGGGGGCGAGCTTGCGGGCATCGTCGCTGTGACCCGTTGCGCACAGGGCGGCGGCCGCCCCGGCGGCCTCCCCCGTCGCCATGCTGATCGTCAGAACTCGCACCGCAGCGAGCGCCTCGTGAGAGGCACTCATGCATCGCCCGCACGCAAGAAGGTTGGGCGCATCGGCGGCAACCAGTGAACGATAGGGCACCGTGTAGTAGGAGCCCGGTTCCAGGTGCGTCCACTCGACGTCTCCCGAGTCCGGTGAGTGGTTCTCGATCGACATCGAGTTGCACGCGATGGAGTCCTCGAACCGACGGCCCGCCAGCACATCGTCGTCGTCGAGCTCATAGACCCCGACGAGCCGACGGGTCTCCCGCACCCCGACGCGAGACGCGATCCCAGCGAGATACGCACTCTCGTAGCCAGGCACATGGGGTTTGAGAAACTCCTCGACGAACTCGTCGATCTGAGCGCGGCCCTCGATCTCTGCCTGAGTGAGCAGTCGATTGTCCGTGCCCTTCTCCACGAGGATCCGGGTGACGATGAACATCCGCCACCCCGGCTTGCCCACCACTCTCGACGAGGACGGTGAGCGTCGAGTGTTCCTGCGCTCGACACCCCGATCGATCTGCTCGTCCCAGAGCCGCGCAAGCTCGCTCGGGCCTGGTGCGTGGCTCTCGTCGACGCCGGCCATGGTGAACACGAGCGACATGCTCTGCGTCAGGCCGTCACGCTGACGCCCCATGACGGTACGAACGCCCGCCAGTTGCGAGAGGTGTGCGTCACCCGTGGCATCCACGAAGAACTTGCCGCCGAAGTACATGGCCGCGCCGTCGCGGTTGTAGGCGTAGACACCGTCGATCCCAGCGCCTGACGTGCTCGCCGCCAGCAGCGGAGAGTACGTGACAAGCTCTACCCCCGACTCACGAATCATTGCGAGCAGCTCGGCTTCGACGGCTTCTGGGTTGACCATGATCCAGTCGTGGTCGGTGAGCGCCATGTCGATTCCCCCGCGGCGTTCCAGTCGCTGCGCGAGCTCGAGCGGAAGCCCTCCGACAACGAGGTGCTCGCTCGTTGCAGCACGGTAGGAGCTCAGCGGTAGACCGAAAGATCCGTTGCCGCCGATGAAGGGTTGACTCTCGATGAGCACAACCCTTGCGCCGGCACGTGCGGCTGCCACCGCCGCAACCACGCCGCTGAAGCCGGCGCCCGCGACCACGACGTCGAAGTCGCCTGCGTGCTCAGCGGGGACCGAGACGGAGGGAACCTTCCGGGGTGCGTGGGGCATGGCGGGAACGGTGACGTCGTTGCTCTCCATGGCGCACAACGTAGGCGGCGACGGCAGATACGGCGCGCGCATCGAACAGTCGCTCAGGTCTCGGAAAGATGACGGTCGCACACGCCTTGCTCCAAAATGGCGACATACGCTCACTAACTGTGCAGATTCTCTCAAGAAGCACCCTCGAGCTGATCGTTCGAGACCTGCTAGGCGCACTACTCGCCGTCCTCGACGAACATATCCATTGTTTGATTGTTCGTTCTCGTGACATGCTGGTGCCATGTCAGCCACCTCTGCCCGTCGGCTTCGCATCCTTGAGACCATCCGGCTGTCCGGGGCCGTGCAGGTCGTCGAGCTCGCCGAGGAGCACGGCGTCTCCGAGATGACCATCCGTCGCGACCTCAACAACCTCACGACCGCCGGCCATGCTCGTCGCGTACATGGCGGGGCGCTGCTCGCGGAAGCGGCCGCACCTCCAGAAGGAACTTCCCACGGCGCTCCCGCCGTGTCGCCTGAGTGGGCCGCGCTCGCCAGGGCCGGAGCATCTCTCGTGTTTCCCGGCATGTCGGTAGCGATCGCTAGCGGTGCCGCCGCGCTTCCCTTGGCGACATGGCTCACGGAGATCCCCAACCTCCGGGTGATCACCAACTCGATGGCGGTTGTGGACGTCCTGCACCACCGCGGATCCCAGGGATCGGTCGTGTTCGCCACCGGAGGCTCGCCGTCGGAGTCCGGGGCACTCGTCGGGCCACTCTGCGTACGCACCGTGCATGACTTCAACACGGACATCGCGTTCTTCGCCGCCGGGGGAGCCGACCTGCGCCGCGGCATCACGACGGACTCCGTCCTGGAGTCGGACGTGGCAGCAGCGTTCAAGGCGGGCACCATGCGGTTCGCCGTCCTCGCCCTCGCCTCGTCCATCGGAGCAGCACGGTTGAACCGCGTGTGCGCGCTCAGCGGAGCCGATGTCTTCGTCACCACGGCGGACGTGCCCCGTGGGGTAGAGAACGAGCTGCGGTCGCACTGTGGCGCCGTGGTCACGGCCCGACCGACGCCCCACCAGCTTCGTCGCGGTCGCACCCCGACCACCTAGCCCGACACCTCGAACGAACTCTACGACTCGGTGCGGACGGCCCTACGCCCCGACGAAGCGGGTTTCGCCGCCCGTGACCCGGACCAGCTCGGCAAAGGTGGTGGGGAAGACGGCGTGCGGATGGCCGGCCGCGGCCCAGACGACGTCGAACTCCCCGAGTGCCACGTCGACCACGGTCCGCACGGGCGCCGGGTGACCCACCGGCGCGACACCGCCGATCGGCTGCCCGGTCGCGGCACGCACGGCGTCGGCGTCGGCGCGCGTGATCGTGCCGCCCAGGGCTGCGCCGAGCAGCGCGGTGTCGACGCGGTGCGCACCGGACGTCAGCACGAGCAGGGGTTCGCCGTCGAGCAGGAACACGAGCGAGGAGCAGATCGCCCCGACGGGCACCCCGAGGGCATCGGCAGCCTGGACGGCCGTGCGCGCGGAGTCGGCGAGCTGGCGCACCTTGCCCGGCAGCCCGAGCTCGGCGAGCACGTGCTGGATGTGCACGGCGTTGCGGTGCAGGGTCTCGGTCACGTGGTGGTCGCCTCCTCGTCGGGCGTCACGGGATGGCCGGGCAGGGTTTCGTCGTCGGGCAGCTTCTCGTCATCGGGCAGGGCATCGTCGTCGGGCACGGCGTCGTCGTCCGACCCCGCGTCGCCGACGGCGGCGCCCTTGCCGGACCGGCTCGTGAACCACTGGATGACGCGGTCCACGAGGAAGCCGATGATGATGCCGCCGATCACGCCCACGACGATCGCGAGCACGGGCCGCCCCTCGAGCAGCGAGCCCGAGGCGATCCCGATGAGCGCGGAGTAGCACGCCCACGTCACCGCGGCGAAGGCGGTGAGCCCCACGAAGCGCGGCCGGTGGTACCCGACGGCGCCGGCCGTCATGTTCACCGCGACCCGACCGATGGGCACGTAGCGCGCCGCGATGATGAAGGAGGCGCCGCGGTGCTCGAGCGAGCGCTCGGCCCAGTCGAGTGCGGCCTGCGCCCGGGAGGATCGCATGAACCGCAGCTTGCGGACGTTGATCTTCGAGCCGATCTGGTACGCGATCTGGTCACCCGTGAAGGCGCCCAGCGCGGCGAACAGCAGCACGAACCCGAGGTTGGGGACGCCCGACGAGCGGTTGAGCGAGCCCAGGGCGATGACGACGGACTCGCTCGGGATGGGTGGGAAGAAGCCGTCGATCGTGGCGAAGACGTAGAGCGCCGGGAACACCCAGAACGACTCCGCGAGCGCGAGTATCCATGCCTCGAGGGTCTGGACCCACTGCTCGATCACGCGGCTTCCTTCCGTCGTGGCGCGAACGCGTCCGTGCGCGTCCATCACGTCAGGGTATGCGGCTGCGGGGCGATCGCGGATCAGGGTCTACCCTGAGATCCGCCCGGTGTCGGCACGATCCTCGCCCGTCAAGCCCTCGCTGTCGGGTGGAGGTCCGGGACGCCGACGGCGAGGCGCAGGTCCCTCACCGACCTACCGACCCTGAGGGTGAGACCACCGGCGGCCAGGACCCAACCGTGGACGGTCTCGTCCCACACCTCCAGGCGCCGCCGCGGGATCGCCAGCTCGACGCGCCCCGTGGCCCCGGGGGCCAGCTCGACGGCTCCGAAGCCGGCCAGCCACCTCGCCGGGCGGTCCGGGTCCGCCACGTCAGGCTCCAGGTAGACCTGGACGGTCTCCCGGCCCGCACGATCGCCCGTGTTGGTGATCCGCACGCCCACCGTGAGCCCGCCGTCGGACGACCACGTGGGCTCGTCGACCTGGTCGTACGACCACGAGGTCCAGCCCAGGCCGTGCCCGAAGGGGGCAGCCGGGTGCCTGCCCTCGCGCTCCCATGCGCGATAGCCGACGTGCACGCCGTCGGCATAGGTCACCGCGCCGTCCACGGGCCTCGCGTCGGGTACCGGGACCTCGTCCTCGGACGCCGGCAGGGTCCATGGCAGGCGCCCGGTGGCCTCGACGTCGCCCGCGAGCACCTCGGCCAGGGCGTGCCCGGCCTCCTGGCCGGGGAACCAGGTCCACAGGACGGTGCCGGCCTTGTCGAGCCACGGCAGGAGCACCGGTGAGCCTGCGTTCACGACGACGACGGCACGCGGGTTGGCGGCGAGCACGCGCTCGACGAGCTCGTCCTGACGACCGGGCAGCGCGAGCCCGGTACGGTCCCAGCCCTCCGACTCGACCTCTTCGTTCGTGCCGACGACGACGACGGCGAGCTCGGCTGAGCGTGCAGCCTGGACAGCCTGGGCGATCTCGTCCTCGACCGTCGGTCCCGGAAGGCGATGGCGCAGCTCGGCGCGGACGAGGTTGCCGTAGCCCTCCGCCCGCACCACGAGCAGCGTGGCGCGGACCTCGACCTGCCGGGGCTCGGTGACGTCCACGTCCAGGCCGACCCCCGGGGGGACGTTGATGGAGGAGTCGAGGATCACCTCGACGCCGCAACGCTCGGCGGACGCGCCCGCGAGCGAGCCGTCGACGGTGACTCTGTACCCCGGCACGGTGCCCACCTCGAGGTGGTGGCGGCCGGGCTCGGCGAGCGTGACCTGGAAGACGAGGTCGACGGCGTCGACCTCGTCGGACAGGTTGGCCACCCCACCCTCCCACTCGTCCTGGACCTGTGTCCGCAGCACCCGGTCCGCCGCGTCCCGGAAGGTGACGCGGAAGCCGCCGACGACCCGACCGGGCTCGACGGCCGGCGGGTACCTCCGGGCGTCGCCGCCGCGCAGGACCGTCAGCTCGGCGTCGGGGAACCGCGCGGCGAGGCCCTCGGCGGGGGTCACCACGTGCTCGGGCAGCACCGTGCAGGAGCCGCCGCCGAGCACGTGCGGGGTGACGGCGTTGGTGCCGATGAGGGCGATCGTGACGGGAGCGGGGCGGTCCCAGACCGGGTCCTCGGCCCGCAGCACGACGGTGCCGCGAGCGGCGATGCGTCGGGCCAGCACCCGCAGGTCGCCGTCGTAGCGGACCGGCGCGGCTGGCTCGTCGAGTGCCCCCACGCGCCGGGCGAGCAGCAGAAGCCGTGCCACCTTGTCATCGATGACCTCGAGCGGCACCTCCCCCGCCTCGACCGCGGCGAGCAGCCGCTCGCGCCACGGTCCGAACGGCCCGGGCATGACGAGGTCGAGCCCGCCGAGCGCGGTCGGGACGGTGGTCCGCGTCGCCTCCCAGTCGGAGACGACGACGCCGTCGAACCCCAGCTCGTCCTTGAGCAGGTCAACGACGAGCTCGCGATGGGCGGTCATCGGGTGCGCCCCCGCACCGGTGTTCACCTGGTTGTAGGCGGCCATGATCGACCAGGCGCCGGCGGTGACAGCGTCCTCGAAGGGCACGAGGTACACCTCTCGCAGGGGGCGCGGGTCCACCCGGGAGATCACCGTGGTGCGGTCGGTCTCGGCGTCGTTGGCGACGTAGTGCTTGATGCACGCGCCGACCCCTTCGGCCTGCAGGCCGCGCACCACCGCGTTGCCGATCCGCGAGGTCAGCGCCGGGTCCTCGGAGTAGCACTCGAAGTGCCGCCCGCCCACGGGGGTGCGCTGGATGTTGACCTGCGGGGCGAGGACGACGTCGACGCCGTGCGCCCGAGCCTCCACGGCGAAGGCCCGACCGAGCTCGAAGGCGAGATCGTCGTCCCACGTCGCACCGACCGTCGTCGGCGACGGGAACAGGATCGACGTCGACCCGGGGATCTCCCCGGTCCCGCGCACCCCGACCGGGCCGTCGGACATGACCACACCGCGCAGACCGATCTCGGCCATCGCGTGCGTGCGCCAGGCGGTCTCGCCGGTGAGCAGACGGATCTTGTCGGGCAGGGAGAGGGCGGCCACCAGAGCCGCGAGGTCCTCGGTGGTGGCGGACGTCGTCACTTGGGGGACTCCTCGCGGTCGATCTCGACCACCGCCGCGGCCTCGTCGGCGCCGCCGATCCGGCGCACCTGGGTGACCGAGGCGTTGACGTCCATGCCGCGCTTCTTCATGGCCCGGGCGCGCTCCCCTGCCGAGCGCAGCCGCGGGTTGACGTACTCGTCGATCCCGAAGTTCAGCAGGGACAGCGCGACACCGATGGCCGCGATGCACAGGCCGGGCGGCAGGTACCACCACCACTGGTTCTGCTGGAACGCGCCCTGGGCGGACGCCCAGTTGAGGATGGTGCCCCAGTTGTAGTTGCTGACCGGGATCACACCGATGAACGACAACGTGGTCAGACCGATCACCGCGGCGGTCATGGTGCCCACGACGGACGCCGCGATCAGACCCATCAGGTTGGGGAGCATCTCGACGGCGATGATCCGGCGCAACGGTTCGCCGTTGGCCTTGGCGGCCTGGACGAAGTCCCGGTTGCGCAGGGACATGGTCTGGGCGCGCAGCACGCGCGCCCCCCATGCCCACCCGGTCAGGCCCAGGATGATCGCGATCATCCACAGCGGCGGGTCCACGAACAGCGAGGACACGACGATGATGAGCGGCAGGCCGGGCAGCACCAGGAACACGTTCGCGAGGGCGGACAGCGACTCGCTGCGCCAGCCGGAGGTGTAGCCCGACAGGACGCCGACCGTGATCGCGATCGTGACCGCGAAGACCGTCGCCAGGATGCCGACGACCATGACGCCGCGGGTTCCCCAGATGACCTGGCTGAAGACGTCCTCACCGAGGTGGGTGGTGCCGAGCCAGTGCTCCGCCGAGGGCGGCTGGAGCCGGGCGGCGGCGTTGATCTTCGTGGCCGAGAACGGCGCGAGCCACGGGGCGAGCAGGGCGACGACGAGGAAGAACCCGAGGATGACGAGCCCGGCGACGGACTTGCCGTTGCGGAACATCGCGAAGGCGCCGCCCAGCCTGCCCGGGCGGGCGGCCCCGGCGGGGACCTCTGGCTCCACCGCGTTCGCGTCGAGGAGGGGGGTTGTGCTCATGGCTCAGGACTCCGTCTGGCGGGTGCGGGGGTCGAGGAACGCGTACGCGACGTCGGCCAGGATGTTCGCCAGCAGCACGGACAGCGTGAGGACGAGGAAGACGCCCTGCATCAGCGCGTAGTCCTTCGCGTTGGTCG
>CAZECM010000087.1:0-609 GCA_964510785.1 uncultured Cellulomonadaceae bacterium
CCCTCACCATGGGTGACCGCATCGCCGTGCTCAAGGACGGTCTGCTCCAGCAGGTCGGCACTCCGCGCGACATGTACGACACCCCGGCCAACGTCTTCGTCGCGGGCTTCATCGGCTCCCCGGCGATGAACCTCGGGACGTTCCCGGTGGCGAACGGCACCGCGAACTTCGGCAAGGCGCACGTCGCCCTTGCTCGCGACGTCGTCGCGAACATCAAGGCCGAGGACCAGGGCCAGATCACGCTCGGCTTCCGCCCCGAGTCGCTCGACATCGTCTCCGCCGGCACGCAGGACTCGTTCCCCGTGGTCGTGGAGATCGTCGAGGAGCTCGGCTCGGACGCGTTCGTCTACGGTTCGCTCACGCAGGACCTCGGCGGCGCCCGCCTCGTGTCCGGTGCCGGCGAGTCGCAGATCATCGTCCGCGTCGATCCTCGTCGGGTTCCCGCGAAGGGCGAGACCATCTGGGTCCGCGTCCGCGAGGGCGAGCAGCACGCGTTCCACGCCGCGTCGGGCCTGCGCTTCGACATCTGAGTTCGACATCTGAACAAGAGGCGGGGCGGGCAAGAGCCCGCCCCGCCCCTTTTTGCCCGTCTCCCGCGGGTCATTCCCC
>CAZECM010000087.1:619-3631 GCA_964510785.1 uncultured Cellulomonadaceae bacterium
CCGCGGGAGACGGGCAAAAAGGGGCGGGGCGGGCTCTTGCCCGCCCCGCCTCTTTGTGCCCGTCTCCGGCGGATCATGCCCCATCATTGGTATCGATGAGCCAGAACCTCCAGATCACCGCCGCCCAGCCGGAGCCGGCCCTGCTCGACCTGCCGTGGCACGTCCCGCTGGAGGAGTGGCCCGAGTCGATCCTCGCGGCGCTGCCTCGTGGTATCTCGCGCCACATCGTGCGGTTCGTCAAGCTCAGCGGCAAGGTCATCGCGGTCAAGGAGATCGGCGAGACGGTCGCCTACAACGAGTACGAGCTGCTGCGCGCCCTCAACAAGCTCGGGGTGCCGAGCGTCACCCCGCTCGCCGTCATCAACGGGCGCCACGACCCGGACGGGGAGCGGCTCGAGGCCGTGCTCGTCACGCAGCACCTGCAGTACTCGATGCCCTACCGCGTGCTCTTCTCGCGAGTGCTGCGACCCGACACCGTGCTGCGCCTCATCGACGCGCTCGCCGTGCTGCTCGTGCGGCTGCACGTCGTGGGCTTCTACTGGGGCGACGTCTCGCTGTCCAACACGCTCTTCCGGCGGGACGCAGAGACGTTCTCCGCCTACCTCGTCGACGCGGAGACGGGTGACCTGCACCCGAAGCTCACGAGGGGACAGCGCGCCTACGACCTCGAGATCGCGCGCGTCAACATCATCGGCGAGCTCATGGACCTCGTCGCGGGCGAGCTCCTCGACGAGGAGGTCGACACCGTGGCGGTGGGTTCCACCCTGGTGGAGCGGTACACCGAGCTGTGGGACGCCCTGCACGACGAGGAGTCGTTCGGTTCGGCCGACCGCTGGCGCGTCGCCGCTCGCGTGGAGCGGCTCAACGAGCTGGGGTTCGACGTCGGCGAGCTCGAGATCACCACCGACGTGGACGGCACCACCGTGCGCATCCAGCCCAAGGTCGTCGAGGCGGGCCACCACTCGCGACGCCTCCTGCGCCTCACGGGCCTCGACGTGCAGGAGAACCAGGCCAGGCGGTTGCTCAACGACCTCGACGAGTACCGTGCCGCGACGGACCGGCAGGGCGAGGACGAGGAGTTCGCGGCCCACGACTGGCTCACCGAGATCTTCGAGCCCGCGGTGCGCTCCGTTCCGGTAGAGATGCGGCGCCGGCTCGAGGCCGCGCAGATCTACCACGAGCTGCTCGACCACCGCTGGCTCATCTCGAGCGAGCAGGAGCGCGACGTCCCCATGTCCGAGGCCGTGACGTCCTACGTCAAGAACGTCCTCGTCCACCGTCCCGACGAGCGCGCACTCCTCACCCCGCCCCCCGACCCCTCCTAGCGGCGGAGGCGGGAGACCTCGTACAGGGCGATGCCCGTGGCGACGCCAGCGTTGAGCGACTCCGTGGTGGCGGCCATCGGGATCGACGCGATCGCGTCGCACTTCTCGGCCACCAGGCGAGAGAGCCCCTTGCCCTCGGACCCCACCACGAGCACGAGCGGGTCGGTCGCGAAAGACAGCGTGTCGAGAGCGGCGTCGCCGTCGGCGTCGAGCCCCACGATGAACAGCCCAGCCTTGCGGTAGTCCTCGAGCGCCCGCACCAGGTTGGTCGCCCGCGCGACGGGCACCCGGGCCGCCGCACCGGCGGAGACCTTCCACGCCGATGCCGTGACACCGGCGGAGCGCCGTTCCGGCACGAGCAACCCGTGCGCACCGAAGGCACCCGCCGAGCGGAGGGCCGCCCCGAGGTTGCGCGGGTCGGTCACACCGTCGAGGGCCACGATCAGGGGCGGGACGCCCGACGCCTCTGCCGCGTCGAGGAGGTCCTCGGGGTCGGCGTAGTCGTACGGAGGGACCTGGATCGCCACGCCCTGGTGGGACGCACCGAACGTGATCTTGTCGAGCTCGGACTTCGAGGCTTCCAGCATCGGGGCGTTGGCCTCCGAGGCGAGGATGATGATCTCGCGAGTGCGCTCGTCGGCCTCGATACGATGCGCGAACCAGGCCGTCTGCACCGGGACCCCGGCGCGCAGGGCCTCGAGCACGGCGTTGCGCCCCGCGATGATCTCGGTCGAGTCACCCAGCGTGCGCGACTTGGCCGGTCGCCGGGGCGCCGGCTCAGCCTCCACCTTGCGGATCGCCGCGGCCTTCTTCTTGGCCGCGGGGTGGTACTCGCGGTCCTCCGCCTTGGGGGTGGGCCCGCGCCCTTCGAGCCCCTGCCGGCTGTGCCCGCCGGTGCCGACGCGCGAACCCTTCTTCGAACCGGGCTTGCGGGTCGCCCCACGTCGCCGTGAATTGCCTGCCATCAGTTTCCTCCCAGCGACCAGCGAGCGCCGTTCGCACTGTCTTCGACCACGACGCCGGCCGCGGCGAGCCGGTCCCGGATCGCGTCGGCGGTGGTGAAGTCCCGGGCGGCCCGTGCCGCGGCCCGGGCGTCGAGCTCCGCGGTCACGAGGCGGTCCAGCGCCTCGGCGTAGCGGTCGTGGGAGGCGTCGGCCCACTGCCCCGCCGGGTCGAGACCGAGCACGTCGAGCATGGCCCGCAGAGCCACCAACGACGTGCGCAGCGCAGGGAGGTCGCGTTCCGCGAGCGCCGTGTTGCCGGCCCGCAGGGACTCGTGCACGACGACGAGCGCCTCGGCGATGTTGAGGTCGTCGTCCATCGCCGCCACGAACGCGGCCGGGAGCTCGGCCTCCGCGACGTCGGCGTCCGTCACCGCGTGAGCGAGCGTCTCCGACGCCCGGGCGACGAAGCCCGCGAACCGTTCCCAGGTCGCGAGGGCGTCGCGCTCCGTGGCGTCGTCCCACTCGATCATGGAGCGGTAGTGCACGAGCACGAGGCCGAGGCGCAGCGCGGCGCCCGGCATCCGGGTGGTGAGCTCCGACACGAGCAGGGAGTTGCCGAGCGACTTGCTCATCTTCTCCCCGCCCTGGGTCACCCACGCCGAGTGCAGCCAGTACCGCGCGAAGGGGTCCCCGGCCGCGCGGGACTGCGCCTGCTCGTTCTCGTGGTGCGGGAAGCGCAGGTC
>CAZECM010000087.1:3641-12724 GCA_964510785.1 uncultured Cellulomonadaceae bacterium
GGTCGAGCCCGCCGCCGTGGATGTCGAACTCGGGGCCGAGGTAGCGCGTGGCCATCGCGGAGCACTCGAGGTGCCACCCGGGCCTGCCCGTCCCGAAGGGCGTGGACCAGCTCGCGGTCGCGGGCTCGCCGGGCTTCGCGGCCTTCCACAGCGCGAAGTCCTTGGGGTCGCGCTTGGCCGCGGCCTCGGGCACGAGCGAGTCGCTCGCGGGAGGGAGGTCCTCGAGGCGCTGGTTGGTGAGGGCGCCGTACTCGGGGTAGGAGCGCACGTCGAAGTAGACGCCGGTCTCCGTGACGTAGGCGTGGCCGCGCTCGACGAGGCGTTCCATGAGCTCGACCATCTCCGGGACGTGGCCGGTCGCGCGAGGCTCGTACGTGGGGCGCACGTTGCCCACCGCGTCGAAGGCCTCGCCGAACATCCGCTCGTGGTGCAGGGCCCACGCCCACCACGGCTCGCCGTGCTCGGCGGCCTTCGCGAGGATCTTGTCGTCGATGTCCGTCACGTTGCGCACGTAGGTCACCCGCTGACCGGTTCTGGTGAGCCAGCGCACGAGCACGTCGAACGCGACGAAGGTGCGCAGGTGGCCGATGTGCGGGGGCGACTGCGGGGTCGCACCACACACGTAGAGGCCGACCTCGCCCGGGACACGGGGGACGAAGTCGCGCAGCTCGCGCGTGGCGGAGTCGAACAGTCGCAGGGTCACCCCCGCAGGCTACCGGTCCAACGGCTCAGCCGAAGTTGAGGTGGTGGCCGCGGTAGGTGGGCACCACCTCGACGTCGCCCTCGAGGAGGGCGGCCTCGTCGAAACGCTCCATGACCTCACCCGCCTTCGCGTGCCGGAGCCAGACCCGGTCGCCGATGCGCAGGCCGCGCCCCGCGTCGCGCAGCGGGGTCTGGACCTCGCCCGCGCCCTCCGAACCGAGGAGGCGCAGCCCTTCCGGAAGGACGGGGCGGGGCGCCCGGGACCTCCCGGTGGGGCCCGAGGCGACGTACCCCCCGGAGAAGGCCGTGACGATGCCCGCCGTGGGCCGGCGCACGATGTCGAGGCCGATGAACGCGGCGGGCCGGAGGGGCCGTTCCCCCGGTCGGAGGCGGTAGCCGTCGAACAACGTCGGGGAGAGCAGCCCGGAGCCCGACGTGATCTCCGTGACCACGGGATCCTGCGCCGTGGCCGCGATCGAGCCCGTGCCCCCGCCGTTGACGAGCTCCACCCCACCCAGTGCTTCGACCACCGCGCTCCGGCGGGAAGCGAGCTCCGCGAGGGACACGCGCTTGACGAGCCGCACGGCCGGCGAGGTGTCCGGGAGGCCCGCGACCTGCGCCTCGTAGAACATGACGCCGCGGACGGCGAGGCCGAGGCGGGTGGCCTCCCGCGCGAGGGCCACGGCCTGCTCCGGGGTGCGCAGCGGGGACCGGCGGACCCCGAGGTGCACCGGGCCGATCCGAAGCGAGGCGTCGATGTCGAGGCACACGCGGATCGGCGGGCCGTCGGGGTCAGCCACGGCGTCGCGGGCCTCGGCGATGCGAGCGAGGTGCACGACGTCGTCGACCATGAGCGTGATCGCGCGGCGGGCGTCCGCCGAGCCGGCGAGCTCGGCGAGGCCCGCACGATCCACCGTGGGGTAGCCCATGAGGACGTCGTCCACACGGGTGGACCACCACAGCGCCTCGGCGAGGGAGTACGTCATGAGCCCGGCGAACCCGTGGGCGAGCGCCCGCTCGACGAGGAAGGGCACGCGCACGGACTTCGTCGCGAGGCGCAGCGGGCGGCCGCCCGCCCGGCGCAGGAGCTCGCGCGCGTTGGCGTCGAAGGCGGGGAGGTCGACGGCGAGCAGCGGGGCTGCGAGGTGGTCCGTCGCGGCGAGGCGGCTCGCGAGGCCCGAGGGCTGGTGGGTCGCGGTGTCGTTCATGTGCCCATCTTGACGTGCGGACGACGGTGCCCGATAGTCGCCGTCGTGACCCCTTCACGGCCGTGGCGCAACTGGGCCGGCACGGCCTCCGCGCAGCCCGCCTACCGCCTTGCCCCTCGCGACGAGGACGACGTCGTCACCGCCGTGGCCTTCGCACGCGACCGGGGGCTCGCGGTACGCGCGGTGGGCGGCGGCCACTCCTTCACCCCGGCCGCAGCGACGGACGGCGTGCTGCTCAACCTCGACCGGCTCTGCGACGTGGAGCGCGTCGAGCCCCTCGCGGAGGGTGCGCTCGTCACCGTCGGCGCCGGGATCAGGCTCGGCGACCTGAACGCCGAGCTCGCGGTCCGTGGGTACGCGATGGAGAACCTCGGTGACATCGACCTCCAGTCCGTCGCGGGCGCCATCTCGACGGGCACGCACGGCACGGGGGCACGGTTCGGCGGGCTCTCGCAGCAGGTTGCCGGGGTGCGCGTGGTCGGGGCCGACGGCGCGAAGGAAGCCACCGCGACGCACGACCCCGCTCTCTTCGAGGCCGCTCGGCTCTCGTTGGGTGCGGTGGGCATCCTCACCGCGGTCACCCTGCGGGTCGTGCCCGCCTTCGCCCTGCGGGCACGGGAGGAGCCGTGCGAGCTCGGTGAAGCACTCGACGCCCTGGACGGGTGGTTCGAGCACGAGGACCACGTCGACCTGTACTGGTTCCCCCACACGCGCCGCGCGATGGTGAAGCGCAACACGCGCGTGCCCGTGGCGGAAGGACCGCGCCTCTCCTCCGCGCGGCGCTGGGTGGACGACGAGCTGCTCTCCAACACCGTCTTCGAGGGGGTCAACCGGCTGGCCACCGCGATACCCCGCGCCGTCCCGCTGCTCAACGCGGTGAGCGCCCGTGGCCTCTCCAGGCGGGAGTACGTCGCGCCGTCGGCCGAGGTCTACGTCACCCCGCGCAGCGTCGTCTTCCGCGAGATGGAGTACGCCGTGCCGCGCGCGGAGCTGCGGGGCGTGTTCGACGAGCTCGACGCGTGGCTGCGGCGCACCAAGGAGCCCGTGCCCTTCCCGGTCGAGGTGCGCTGCGCCGCGGCCGACGACGTGTGGCTGTCCACGGCGTACCAGCGGGACAGTGCCTACGTCGCCGTGCACCAGTACCACCGGATGCGTCACACGCGGTACTTCGCCGCCGCCGAGGCGATCTTCCGTCGCGTCGGTGGGCGCCCGCACTGGGGGAAGATGCACTCCCTGCGGGCCGACGATGTCGCGGGGCTCTACCCGCGCTTCGGGGACTTCCTCGCGGTGCGGGACCGGGCCGACCCGGAAGGGCTCTTCTCGAACCCGTACACGCGCCGCGTGCTCGGGGAATGACGCAGGTGGGTCGGGGGTTCGGGCAGACATGACTCGTGCAGTGGTGGCGACCGCGTACGGCGGCGCCGAGGTGCTTGACGTGGTCGACGTCGAGCTTCCTTCCCCCGAGGGAGGTGAGGTACTCGTCGACCTCCGCGCCGGTGCGTACAACCCCGCCGACTGGAAGATCTACGGCGGGCTGTGGGGCACCTCGGGGGCGCTGCCCCGCCGGGTCGGTCTCGAGGGCTCGGGTGTGGTGGCCGCCGTCGGCCCCGGCGTCACCCGGTTCTCCGTCGGGGACGAGGTGGTCGCGCACCCTGCGGGTGGTTCCTTCGCCGAGCAGGTTCTCGTCCCGGAACGGGTGCTCGAGCACAAGCCCGCGAGCCTGGGCTGGGAAGCCGCCGCGGGGCTGCTGCTCGCGGGGACGACGGCGTGGCACGCGCTCGACGCGGTCGGGCTGGGCGTGTCCGACGGTCACCTCGGGCTCGCCTCGACAGCACCGACGGGTCATGCCCTGCTCGTCCACGGCGGCGCGGGCGGCGTGGGGTCCGTCGTCGTGCAGCTCGCCGTCGCTCGTGGGGTGAGGGTGATCGCGACGTCGGGCGCCGCCAACGAGGACTACGTGCGCTCCCTCGGGGCGGAGCCGGTGCGGTACGGCGACGGGCTCGCCGACCGGGTGCGGGCGCTCGGGTCCGTCACTGCCGCCATCGACACGGTCGGGACCCAGGAGGCGATCGACGTCTCCGTCGAGCTCGTTCCCCGCGAGCACGTGGCGACCGTCGCGGGGCTCGAGTACGGGGCGGCCTTCGGGATCCACCTGCTCGGGCACGGTCCCGGCATGGACCCGGGGAAGGAGGTGCGGGCCGCCGCGCGCCGCCCGCTGCTCGAGCTCGCTGCCGCCGGGGTGATCACCGTCCGGATCGCCGAGGTGTTCCCCCTCGAGCGCATCCGCGAGGCGCACGGGCTCGTCGTGTCCGGGCACGCCCCGGGCAAGGTCGTGCTCGTCCCCTGAGCCTCGGCTCAGTCGAGGGGAACGACGAGGGCCGTGGCGATCGCGGCGATGCCTTCGCCGCGGCCCGTGAGTCCCAGGCCGTCCGTGGTGCTCGCGGAGACCGACACGATGGCGCCCGCCGCGGCGGAGAGCGCCGCCTGAGCCTCTGCCCGGCGGGGACCGAGTTTCGGGCGGTTGCCGAGCACCTGCACGGAGACGTTGCCGATCTCGAAGCCGGCCGCGCGCACGCGCGCCGCCGCCTCACCGAGCAGCGCCGAGCCCGAGGCACCGGCCCACTCGGGGGCCGAGGTGCCGAAGTTCGAGCCGAGGTCACCCAGCCCGGCCGCGGCGAGGAGCGCGTCCGCGGCGGCGTGGGCGGCGACGTCGGCGTCCGAGTGCCCGGCGAGACCCCGCTCCCCGGGCCAGTGCAGTCCCGCGAGCCACAGCTCCCGGCCGTCCGCGAACGCGTGCACGTCGACGCCCGTACCGATCCTCGGAGTGCTCACGCGAGGCGCCCCGCGAACAGCGCTTCCGCGACGGCCCGGTCGCGCGGCGTCGTGATCTTCATGGCCGCATCATCCCCCGGTATCGCCCACACCGTCTCCCCGATCGCGGCGACGAGCGAGGTGTCGTCCGTCGCGGCCCCGGACTCCTCGGCGGCCCGGTCCGCCGCCGCGGCGTGAGCGCGCTCGAGGGTCGCCCGCTCGAAGCCCTGCGGGGTCTGCACGGCGCGCAGCCGCGAGCGGTCCTCGTACGAGGCCACCGGTCCGTCGTCGGCGGACGCGACGAGCGTGTCCGTCACGGGAAGAACGGGGACGACGGCGCGGTGCCCCGCCCGGACGGCGGCCACGACCCGGGCCACCAGGGACGGCGGGGCGAGACAGCGTGCGGCGTCATGCACGAGGACGACGTCGGCCTCCGGGAGCACCGCGAGCGCCGCCGCGACGGACGCCTGGCGGCTGGGCCCCCCGGCGACGACGGTGGCGTGCCCGACGGCGGCCCGTACCGCGTCCAGGTGCGCGGCGGGTGCTGCGACGACGACGACGGCGACCCCACCGGCACGGAGGTTCTCGACCGCGTGGGTCACGAGCGGGACCCCGCCCACCGGCACGAGCGCCTTCGGGAGATCAGCCCCGAGGCGGCTGCCTGAACCGGCGGCGACGACGATCGCCGCGACGATCCCCTCCATACGGCGCCCGTTCAGGACGCGAGGACCCCGTCGAGGATGGCCTCGGCCTTGTCCTCTTCCGTGTGCTCGGCGAGTGCGAGCTCGGAGACGAGGATGTGGCGGGCCTTGGACAGCATGCGCTTCTCTCCCGCGGAGAGCCCGCGGTCCGCGCCGCGACGGGAGAGGTCGCGCACCACTTCCGCCACCCTGATCACGTCACCGGAGGCGAGCTTCTCGAGGTTGGCCTTGTAGCGGCGCGACCAGTTGGCGGGTTCCTCGGTGTGGGGCGCCCGGAGCACGTCGAAGACCTCTTCGAGCCCCTCGGTGTCGACGACGTCGCGCACGCCGACGAGGTCGACGTTCTCGGCGGGGACCTCGATGGTCAGGTCTCCCTGGGCGACCCGGAGCTTGAGGTAGAGCTTCTCCTCGCCGCGAATGGTGCGGGTCTTGATCTCTTCGATGAACGCGGCACCGTGGTGCGGGTAGACCACGGTCTCCCCTACGGAGAATGTCATGTGGAGATGCCCCTTTCCAAGAGGGCATCTTACCACGGACAATCCGATACAGTTTGGACACCGGGTGATCGTTTCCGCAGGTCAGCGGTGAGAACTGAACACCTCGCCCCGAGGCCGGCGCGCGCCCGTTAGGCTGAGGCCGGCCGAGACCGTTGCACCAAGGAGCACCTGTAGATGAACACCCTCCGCATCGTTGCCGCCGCCGCACTGGCCGCCGCGCTGACCGGTTGCTCCGCGACGAACCCGATCCAGACCCAGGTCGTCTATTCCGCGTCCGACGGCGCACGCGTGGTGCTGGGCGACACGATCGAGGCGAAGAACCTCATCGTGCTCACGAACGCGCAGGGCGAGCCCGGCGCGCTCATCGGTGCCGTGACGAACCGTGGAGGTGAGGACACGGTCGTCACGATCGACGTCGTCGGCGCCGGGCGCCACGAGGTGCCCCTCACGGCGGGCCAGAGCTTCCGGTTCGTGGGTGAGGACACGCTGCGTTTCGACGTCGTGGACGCCCGCCCGGGCACGACCATGGCGGTCACCGTCTCGAGCGGGAGCGAGGGCGCGACGAGCGCGACCGTCCCCGTGCTCGACGGCACCCTGCCCGAGTACGCCGAGGTGCTCGCGGCGCTCTAGCGCACCACGCGCAGGTTCTTGGCCGGCGAGCGGTCGGCCTTGATGTTCTTCGAGCCGAGGTAGCGCACCGAGATCTTGTGCTTGCCGACCTTCTTGATCCCGGCGACCTTCACGGTCAGCTTGCCCCGGTGCTTGGCCTTCAGCGTCACGGTCTTGATCTTCTTCCTGCCGTCGTAGATGGCGACCTTCCCGGTCGGCGCCTTCACGCCCTTGACCTTCACCGTGATCTTCACGGTCGCCTTCGCACCGCGCGTGATCTTCTTGACCGACGGCTTCACCGTGGCGACCGCGCTCGCCTTGCTCACCTTGACGCTGCGGGTGGCCGACCTCGAGCCGAGGACGTTGCCCGGCGCGGCGGGCACGAACGTCGCGACGACGGCGTGCTTGCCCACCGTGCGCGCGGGCAGGCGCACCTTCGCCTTGCCGCCGACGACGGCCACCGGCTTGCCGATCGCCTTGCCGCCGATCGTGAACCGCACCGTGCCCGGGAACGCGGGCGAGACGGTGGCGGTGGCGGTGGGCCGCGTGGCGCCGTACCTCCAGCCGGTCGCCGAGGTCGTGAGGGCCGTCGAGGTCGAGGCCTTGACCACGGTAATGGTGCTCTCCGCCGTGACGTTGTCACCTTCGGCGAGGGGGTCGAACGTCACCTCGATGGGGTGCGTGCCGACGGCGAGGTCCGCGGGGAGGGTGTACTTCGCGTGACCGAGCCAGTAGATCTCGTCGGACTCGATGCTCGCGCCGCCGACGGTGGCGGTGAGAGAGCCCATCGCGCCGGGCGAGACGGTGACCGTCAGGGTCACTGGCAAGCCATAGACCTGCCGCGGCGTCGAGTAGCCCAGTGCCATGGTGGGGGGCGAGGGCAACGTCAACGTCCTGAAGGCGACCCCGTGCGTCGCGTCATAGTCCTCGAACGTGCTGCAGAATGCGTTGAAGCGGACCTGGACTCCACCCCCGTCCCAGTAGTTGGCCAGATCCACGTCGACGTCGAAATCTCCCGAGAGCGTCGTGGCACCCGCAGCCGTCAGAAGGCCCCCCGCCATCGTCCCCCTGACTGAGAGGAACACGGGAGACGCACTGGGGCAGGTCCCCGAGACTGTCACCACGCTGTCCGGCGCCACAGGTTCTGGAGAGATCGTGATGGCCAAGGTGGGTTCCGCGCCGACCGGTCCGGCGAGGGCGACGCCACCGCCCACTGCCAGCGCCACGGCGACGACAAGACCCAGGACTCGCTTCATGGCCGACCTCCCCGTAGGCGGCCCCAGCGGCGCGTCTGCGCCCATCGTAGGAGGCAGCGACACGATCTGGATCGCTTTGTCCCGCTTTTCACCCGTGGCTGCGGCGGGGTGGCTCGACCGGCCGGAGTGCGCCGTCGTCGTCGGCCTTCCCGCGACGCGCAGCGTCCGGCCTGGCAGGTTCAGCCGAAGCGGCCGGAGATGTAGTCCTCGGTGGACTTCTCGCCGGGGTTGGAGAACATCGTCGCGGTGGAGTCGATCTCCACGAGGCGGCCCGGCTCACCCGTCGAGGTGATGTTGAAGAAGCCGGTGCGGTCCGAGACGCGCGCGGCCTGCTGCATGTTGTGCGTCACGATGACGATCGTGTAGCTCTCCTTGAGCTGTGAGATGAGGTCCTCGATCGCGAGCGTGGAGATCGGGTCGAGCGCGGAGCACGGCTCGTCCATGAGCAGGACGCTCGGCTCGACGGCGATCGCCCGGGCGATGCAGAGTCGCTGCTGCTGGCCCCCCGAGAGGCTCGAGCCGGGCCGGTCGAGCCGGTCCTTGACCTCGCTCCACAGGTTCGCCCCGCGCAGCGAGCGCTCGACCACGTCCGCCGCGTCCGACTTGGAGATCTTGCGGTTGTTGAGCCGGATCCCGGCGAGCACGTTGTCCGCGATCGACATCGTCGGGAACGGGTTGGGCCGCTGGAAGACCATGCCGACCTCGCGGCGCACCGCGACCGGGTCAACTCCCTTGGCGTACAGGTCGACGCCGCCGATCTGCACGTGGCCCTCGACGCGCGCGCCGGGGATCACCTCGTGCATCCGGTTGAGCGTGCGCAGGAAGGTCGACTTGCCGCAGCCCGACGGTCCGATGAGCGCGGTGACCGAGTTGGACTCGATATCCATCTCGACGTCGGCCACGGCGCGGAAGTCGCCGTAGAAGATGTTGAGGTCCTTGACCACGATGCCCTGAGGCATGGCGTTCTCCTTTCAGCGCGCCCTGGGCGCGAAGTAGCGGGACACGAACCTCGCGACGAGGTTCAGCGCCATGACGATGAGGATGAGCGTGAGCGCGGCGGCCCAGGCACGATCGATGCCGACGCCACCCTGGGCGTACTGGCGGTAGGCGAAGACGGGGAGGGTCATCATGCGCCCGTCGAAGAGGTCCCAGTTCATCTGGTTCAGCTGCCCCACGGTGATGAGGAGGGGCGCCGTCTCGCCGATGACGCGGGCGATCGCGAGCATGATGCCCGTGACGATGCCCGGCATCGCCGTGCGGAGCACGACCTTGACGATCGTGAGCCACTTCGGCACGCCG